>NZ_JBEPTM010000001.1:0-781225 GCF_040549525.1 Frigoribacterium sp. UYMn621
GGGGGGCGGGGCCGGGGCGGCCGCCCCGCCCCCCCGGGGGGGGGGGGGGGGGGGGGGCGGGGGGGGGGGGGGGGGGGGCGGGGGCGGCGGGGGGGGGGGGGGGGGGGGGGGGCCCGCCCCCCCCCCCCCCCCCCCCCGCGACGGCCCGCTTTGCGGCCGGGCCGCTCCCGGCGCGCTACGCTTCGATGCCCGGCAGTGCCGAGGCACCACTCATGAAGCGCTGCACATCGGGATCCACGCGGATGTCACTCGGCCGCAGCGGCCGCGAGAGGTAGAGGCCCTCGAGCTCGGTGAGGCGGCTGAGCGCCACGTAGGTCTGACCGGCGCTGAAGGTGCCCGATCCGAGATCCACGATCGCGCGATCGTAGGTCTTGCCCTGAGACTTGTGGATGGTGACCGCCCAGGCAAGTCGCAGTGGAAACTGGGTGAACTCGGCGACGATGTCTTTCTTCAGTGTCTTCGTCGACGCCGAATAGGTGTATTTGAACTTCTCCCAGATGGCGGGCTGCACCTCGTGCACCTCGCCATCGACCTCCACGAAGACGGTCGACGAGATCTTGGTGACGGTGCCCACCGTGCCGTTCACCCAGCGCTGGCCGCCCTCACCGGCGGAATCGTTGCGCAGGAACATCACTCGCGCACCCACCTTGAGCTGCAGGGACTCGTCGGCAGGGAATGACCGCCCGCCGAACTCTCCCGAGACATCGGCCTTCGCCGTCTTGACGGCCCCGGGGAGCCGGGCGAGGGCCGCAGCATTGATGCGGTTGACGGTGTCGTTGCGGGTGGCGAGGGTGATCGTGCCATCCGTCGGCGCGGGCCGGGCGCCCGTGTCGTTGAGGCGCCCCGCGATCTCTGCGGTGACCATGCCGTGGCGCACCGCATTGAGCATGAACTTGAACTCGGCCTCATGCTGGCGATGGATGGTCGTCAGCTCGAAGATGCGCAGCTCGGTCTCCTGCCAGACCTTCGCGTCGAAGAACCACATCGAGCGGTACTGGTCGGTGAAGTAGGCGCGCTCATCGGCATCGCCTGGCACCGGGGCGAGCTGATAGGGGTCACCGAACAGCACCACCTGCACGCCCCCGAACGCGGTGAACGGCTTCTGGCGCGCCTGCCGCAGGCTGCGATCGATGGCATCCACCAGGTCGGCGTTGACCATGGACACCTCGTCGATCACCAGGGTGTCGATGGTGTTGAGCAGCTTGCGCAGCTCGGGCACCTGATCGATCGCATGGTCGGCGATCACCCCGATCGGAAGGCGGAAGAGCGAGTGGATGGTCTGCCCGCCCACGTTGAGCGCCGCCACACCGGTCGGCGCCGCGATCACCACCTGCTTCGCGGTGTTCCACGAGAGATGGTTGAGCAGCGTGGACTTGCCGGTGCCGGCGCGACCGGTGACGAAGATGTTCTCGCGGGTGTTCTCGATGAGTTCGAAGACGGCTGCCTGCTCGGCGGAGAGTGCGAATTCGGCCACGACGCTCCTCCCTCCCGGCATCCGGACAGCACTCCAATCTACCGCCGCCGGCGCCTGTCGATCGGCGCGCGGCGCCCTCCTGTTGAGAAGCCGGGCACGGAAGCGCCACCTAGGATGTGGAGATGCCGCCCCGAATTCTCGCCCGCTGGCTCATGCTGGTGGGGGTGCTCCTGCTGGCATTCCTCGGCACGGTCACGACCCTCAACCTCACCCTCTACAGCGCCTCGGGATTCGTCTCCTCCTACCTCTCCGCCGTCGCCCGGCACGATGTGGACGGCGCGCGCCGGATGCCCGGGGTCGACGTCAGCCCGACGGGAACCGACGAGCTCCTCGCCCCCGCCGCGCTCGCCTCCCTCACCGACATCCACCTGGTGAGGGACACGGATGACGGCGGCGGGCGCCACACCGTCTTATACGGTTACACGATCGGGGGGATCGAGAGCACCTCATCCTTCGTCGTTGAGCACAGCGGCCAGCGCCTCGGAGTCTTCTCGGCGTGGCGCTTCGTCCAATCTCCGCAGAGCCTGCTGAGCATCACCGTGAAGCACGGCAGTGGCGTGCGGGCCAACGGCGTGGCGCTGCCCCCCGTCACGCCCGACGTCGCTCATGCCTACCGTGTGCTCACTCCGAGTCGAGTGGTCTTGACCCACGACTCGACCTATCTCGAGGCGGCGAGGGTGACACCCCTCGTCGATCAACCGGCGAGCGTCACGGACGCGACTGTCGACATCCAGGCCAATCCGGTGTTCGTTCGAGAGGTACAGAAGCAACTCGACAAGTTCCTCGCCGCGTGCACGACGCAGAAGGTGCTGTTGCCCACAGGCTGCCCGATGGGCACTCAGATCACCGACCGGCTGCAGGATGCTCCCACCTGGTCGATCGTGAGCTACCCGATCGTCACGATCGTGCCCGGGGCGAACTCGGGGAGTTGGCAGATACCCGAGACCGGGGGGCTCGCCCACCTCATGGTGAAGGTGAAGTCGATCTTCGACGGCAGCCTCTCGACCTTCGACGACGACGTGCCGTTCACCGTGCGCTACGTCATCACCTTCGCCGGCGATGGCAGCCCGGTGATCACCGCCCAGTACTGAGGCGGCCGGAGCGCCCCGCGGTCGAGGCGGGGCGCCTCACTAACGACGGCCGGCCCGGTCGGCGAGCATCCGGTTGTACTCCATCAGTTCGGCGTCACCGTCACGCTCCGCCTTGCGATCGAGACGCTTCGCATCCTTCGCGTCGCTCTTCGACCACATGATCGCCACCGTGATGGCGAGGATGATCGTCGGAATCTCCCCCACGCTCCAGGCGATGCCACCGCCGGTCTGCTGGTCCGCGATCGCGCTCACGCCCCAGGCCCGACCCATGGCCCCGTACCAGTTGGCGAGCAGCAGTCCGGTGCCCGTGATGAGCGAGAGCCCGAAGAACGCGTGGAAGGCCATCGTGCCGAGCAGCACGAGCAGACGCATCGGGTAGGGAGCGCGATAGGGAAGCGGATCGACGCCGATCAGTGCCTGCACGAAGAGGTACCCGGTGATCAGGAAGTGCACGATCATCCAGGTGTGTCCGATGTGGTCGGTCGTGGCCCAACTGAACAGCGGTGTGTAGTAGAACACCCAGAGCGAGACCACGAACAGCGCGGCCGCCACTATCGGATTGGACAGCACCGCGGATGCCCGCGAGTGCACGAACAGCATGATCCACTCGCGCGCACCGCGGCTGCCATCCGAACGCTTGGCGATCGCGCGGAGGGCGAGCGTGATGGGAGCGGCGGGCACGAGAAGCACCGGGATCATCATGCCGAGCAGCATGTGCCCGAGCATGTGCACGCTGAACAGATACTTCTCGTAGACGTTGATTCCCCCGTTGGTCACCCAGAACAGCAGGGCGAGCCCGGCGAGCCAGACGACGAGCCGATGCACCGGCCATTTGTCGCCACGGCGGTGCAGCCTCACCACGCCCGCGATGTAGAAGAACGCCAGGAAGGCGATGAGCAGCACCCAGAGGATGTCGAAGTTCCAGGTGGTGAAGTAGCGCGAGAAGGTGAGCTCGGGCGGCAGTAGCGCCTGGGTCAGGATCCAGGCCGGGCTCGTGAGGGTGGCATCCTGCGACACGGGGGTCGCTGTCTTCGCCAGAGCGGCCGCGACCCCGGAGGCCAGTCCCATGAATCCGAGCTCCGCGGCGATGAGCCACCAGAAGAACCGGTCGCCGCTGTTGACCGAGGACTGCATCTTCGCCACGAGGAACCTCCGCTGTCCGAGCCCGAAGAGTCCGAGGGCGAGCAGCGCGAAGATCTTGACGAGCACGAGGATGCCGTAGGGCGTGAGCAGTTGGGTGATCGTGCCGACGCGCAGGGCCGCATTCACATAGCCCGAGGCTGCGACCACGACGAAGCAGATGATGGCGAGCGTCGAATAGCGGGAGATGATCGGCCCGATCCGCCCACCATCGAGGGTCTTGCGGATGAACACGATGGTCACGAGCCCACCGAGCCAGATCGCCGCGAAGACGACGTGGAGACCGAGGGAGGTGACGGCCGCATCATGGCCGGCGGCATCCGCCGAATGCCCCTGCAGGGCCTGGGGAACCAGGCCGACCGCCGTGAAGGCGGTGACGAAGACGAGCATGGTGCGGTTGCGCACGGCGAAGCACAGCACCGTGACCACGGCGGCCACGAGAGTGCTCGCGAGCCAGGCCTGGCCGATCTCCTTGTTGGTGAGGAAGTCGCCGAGCACCCCGCCGAAGTTCGCGTCGAGGCTGATCGGCTTCGTGTAGAAGCTCATGAAGGTGAGGAAGCCGGTGACAGCGGACGCGATGGCCCAGAATCCGGCGGCTCCGGCGGCGATATCGAGCGTGGCGGCGAACTCGGGCCGGTCCGCGCTCATGGCGAAACACAGCAGCACGAGCGAGCCGAGCGTGACGGCGACACCCAGGTTGAACAGCATGGTCGCGATCGGCAGGCCGTAGCGCACGAGGGCTCCGGGATCGATCAGCCGGGGCGCGTCGGCGGCATGACCGAACGCCAGCGCGGCGAGCAGGGATGCGAAGGCAACGACCAGGAGCAGCGCTGGACCGGCGATTCTCACGATCCGAGGCACGAGGTCCAGCCTAGGCGAGCAAACTGGGCCTCCGCCCCGCTGGTGGGGGCCGTTCTTAACGACCGAAGGGGATGCCGACCCTGAGGTCGGCATCCCCTTCGAGAGGAGAAGCGAAGACTACTTTGCAGCGGCCTTGAGCTTGCTTCCGGCGCTGACCTTCACGCCGTAGCCCGCCTTGATCTGGATGGCCTCACCCGTGGACGGGTTGCGTCCGGCGCGAGCGGCACGGTGGGTGCGCTCGACCGCGAGCCAGCCCGGGATCGTGACCTTGGTGCCTTCGCCGACCGAAGTGGCGAGAGTGGAGAACAGAGCGTCGAGGACGCCGTTCACTGCAGCCTGGCTCTGGCCAGACTCAGCGGCAACTGCCGCGACGAGCTCGGTACGGTTTAGTGACTTGTCAGCCATTGAAGTCCTCCTCGGACGTTGTGCTTCTCAGAACATAGATTGCTGCTCGCGAGAACAGTTCTTTTGCTTGGATGGAACTGAGGCATTGGGGCGTGTGACCCCGCAACCGCCTGTAATTTACCAGCTTGACTTGGTAATACCGGGCAATTCGCCCCGGTGAGCCATATCGCGGAAACGCACGCGGGAGACCCCGAACTGGCTGAGGAAACCACGCGGACGACCATCGATGGCGTCACGACCGCGAACGCGCACCGGAGAGGCGTCGCGCGGAAGCTTCTGCAGTCCGAGCCGAGCGGCTTCGCGCTCGGCATCGGAGGATGCGGGGTCGACGAGAGCCTTCTTCAGCTCGAGTCGCTTGGTCGCATAGCGCGCGACCACGATCTTGCGCTGCTCGTTGGCAGCGATCTTGCTCTTCTTCGCCATGGTTAGCGCTCCTCGCGGAATTCGACGTGCTTGCGGACTACCGGGTCGTACTTCTTCAGCACGAGGCGGTCGGGGTCGTTGCGGCGGTTCTTCTTGGTCACGTAGGTGTAACCGGTGCCGGCGGTGGAACGGAGCTTGATGATCGGACGGACGTCCTGCTGCTTTGCCATTAGATCTTCACCCCACGGCCCAGGATGTCCTTGACCACTGATTCGATGCCACGAGCATCAATGACCTTGATGCCCTTGGCGCTGAGCGTCAGCGTGACGCTGCGCTTGAGCGACGGAACGTAGTACGTCTTCTTCTGCACGTTCGGGTCGAAGCGACGCTTCGTCCGGCGGTGCGAGTGCGAAATGTTGTGTCCGAAGCCGGGAACGGCTCCAGTCACCTGGCACACTGCGGCCATGGTTTTCCTCCGATTACCGTAGGGACGAGGTGTCCCTACCCAAGATTTCTTGTCGGCACACACAGCCCACCAAACGATCGCGGGGGGATTGTGTACAGGCCACAGCGCAGAATGCGCGTAGCAACGTCCCATATTACGGATGCCGCCCACTCTTCGCAAGGCGAGACCGGCTCAGGAGCAGATCTTGCCGATCGCGGTGAACTGGGCCTGCACGTCGGTGACGGCGGCCTTGAGCTTGGTGGTGTCGGCGGAGGTCTTGCCGATCACGGCCTTCACCTGCACGATCATCTCCTTGATCGAGTCATCCGCTGCCGTTCCGGCCTTCTTCACCTCGGCGTTGGAGACCTTCTTCAGCCCGCTGTCGAAGGCGTCTGCCACGGACTGGAGCCCGGTGATCGCCTTGTCGGGATTGGTGGCGATCGCGCCGAAGCTCGACGCCAACTCGGTGGTCGACGCGCTCACCGAGGTCTCGAGAGACTTACAGGCGGCCGCCTTCGACTGGGTGGATGCCGCGGTCGAAGACGCGCTCGGGGCTGGCGAGCCCAAGCTGCAGCCGGTGAGCGCGACGGCGAGCGCGACGCCGGCCAGGACAGTGGTGAGCGCGGTGCGAGACAGCGTGGACATGAGGTTCCCCCAAGAAGTTTTGGTGACGTGCCCACCGAGCCTAGCCGGGGGCTCGCCGGTGCGACGAACTCCGCTGCGACGACCTGTTCAGCGGGCCCGTGAGCATGCAGCGCAGAGGCCGAAGACATCGACGACGTGGTGGGGCTGGGTGAAGCCGTGCTCGGAGGCCACCGACTGCGCCCAGCGCTCCACGGCATCCGCTTCGATCTCCACGGTGAGGCCACAGTTGCGGCAGATGAGGTGATGGTGGTGCTGGCCCGGCGTGCACGCTCGATAGAGGCTCTCACCCTCGGGGGATTGCAGGGAGTCCGCCTCGCCCTCCGTCGCGAGCTCGGCGAGCGCCCGGTAGACGGTCGCGAGCCCGATCGGCGAGCCCGATTCGCGCAACGTGGAGTGGAGGCCCTGGGCGCTGACGAATCCGTCGTCCGCCCCGAGGGCGGAGCGCACCGCCTCCCGCTGCCAGGTGTTCCTCTTGCGGGCCGGCGCGGTCATCGCCCCACCGCCGATGCTGTCACGGGTGTCGCCGCGGGGGTGAGCCGACCACTGCCTCCGCGGCGGGCGCGGCGCGCACCGATCACGCGGCAGACGATGTAGATGAGAAAGGAGATCGTCGTGACGTAGGGACTGATCGGCAGGCCGCCTCCGAGCGCGAGCAGGATGCCGCCGACGACCGAGGTGACGGCGAAGGCGACGCTGAGCAGGGGAGTGAGGAGGGGGGACGAGGTCACCTTCATCGCGGCGGCGGCAGGTGTCACGAGCAGAGACAGCACGAGGAGCGCGCCGACGATCTGGATCGACACCGCCGTTGCGAGACCGAGCAGGACCATGAACGCGATCGAGAGCCCGGTGACCGGCAGTCCCTTCGCGCGGGCGACATCCGCATCGACGCTCGCGAAGCTGAGCGGACGCCAGATCACGAAGAGCGCGGCGATCACGACGACGGAGATGATCACGAGCATGAGCAACTGAGGGTTGTCCACCGAGACGATCTGACCGGTGAGGAGCCCGAACTTGTTGGCGCTTCGCCCCGGGTAGAGGGCGAGGAACAGGATGCCGAGGCCGAGGCCGAATGGCATCAGCACCGCGATGATCGAGTTGCGTTCGCGGGCCTTGGCGCCAAGCACGCCGATGAGCAGCGCGGCGAGCAAGGAGCCGCCGATCGATCCAGCCACCACGTTCACCCCGAAGAGCAGGGCCGCGGATGCCCCGGCGAAGCTCAGCTCGCTGATGCCGTGCACCGCGAAGGCGAGGTCCCTCATCATCACGAAGGGGCCGATGAGACCGCCGACGACACCGAGGAGGGCGCCGGCGATGATCGAGTTCCTCACCAGGGCCAGGAGCTCGCCGTAGTTGTCGAAACCGAAGATCTGGTGCCAGAGGTCGGGGTTCATGTCGCCACCCCGACGTGATGCTCCAGATGATCGTGCACCCCGTAGCCCTCCGGCGCACCGAGCACGACGATGCGGCCGCGACTGCGGATGACTTCGACCGGGGTGTCGTACATATAGGACAGCACCTCGCTGCGCAGCACCTCGTCCGGGGTTCCCACCCGGAACCGGCCGCCGGCGAGATAGAGCACCCGGTCGACCATTTCGAGGATCGGGTTCACATCATGCGTCACGAACACCACCGCGGTGTTGAGGGCCTTCCGCTGCGCATCGATGAGCTCGCTGACCTGGCGTTGGTTGTGCAGGTCGAGGGAGATCAGCGGCTCGTCGCAGAGCAAGAGGCTCGGGTTGCCGGCGATCGACTGGCCGACCCGGATCCGCTGCTGTTCCCCGCCCGAGAGCGTCGCGACCGGCACGTCGGCGTAGTCCGTCGCGCCCACCGATTCGAGGATGCCGTCCACCTGCCGTCGAACGGCCCGCGAGTTGATGGGGAGTCCCCAGCGATTTCCATTCACCCCGAACGCCACCAGATCGCGGGCCCGGAGGGGCGTCCCCTCGTCCAGCAGCTTCTGCTGCGGGATGTACCCGATGCGTCTGCTGCCCTGCGCCACGGGCCCTCCGAGGAATTCGATGGTGCCGGAGCTGAGCTGCTGTTGGCCGAGGATCGTCTTCAGCAGGCTCGTCTTTCCGGTGCCGTTGGGCCCGAGAACCGCGAGGAACTCTCCCGGCTGCACCTCGAGATTGAGATTGTTCCAGAGGGTGCGGGATCCGAAGGAGAGGGTCGCCTGGCGGAGGCTGAGAACGGGCGTCGTCATCGCGGGCGCCTCACTTGAGAGCGGCGGAGATCGCCGCGACGGTGTCGGTCATCCACTCGAGATAGTCCTTGCCGGCGGGAAGCGTCTCGCGCACGGGCACGACGGCGACTCCCGCCTTCTTCGCCGCGGCGATGACCTGCTCGGTCTGCGGTCCACTGGTCTGGGCGTTGTAGGCGAGCAGTTTCACGGCATGGCCGCTGAAGAGCGCGAGGGTCTCGGTGAGCACGAGCGGTGAGACATCCGTTCCTCCTTCGATCGCGGCACTGAACTTCTGCGGCGTCTTGTTCACCAGGCCCATCGCATCGAGCAGATAGAGCGGCACGGGCTCCGTGATCGCCGCACCCTCTCCCGCGGCAAAGGCCTTGATCGACGCCTCACTCGACTCGAGCGTGCTCACCGCGCTGGCGAAGGTCGCCCCGTTCGCGGCGAAGGTCGCGGCGTGCTTCGGATCGAGTCTCGCATAGGTCGACTCGATCTTCGCGGCCACCTTCGTCACGGTGGGGAAGTCGTACCAGAGGTGCTCGTTGAATTCCCCGGTCGCTGGCGTCTGGTCGTAACCGGAGACAGTCGCGGCGTTGAGCAGCGCCACCCTGGGGTTGTTCGCACCCTTCAGCAGGGTGTCGACGAAGTCGTCATAGCCGCCGCCGTTCTGGATCACCACGTCGGCCTTCGACAGCGACAGCTGCACCTGTGCGTCGGCCTCGTAGGAATGCGGATCTTGGGAGGGACTGGAGATGATCGACGTCACCGACACGAGATCCCCGCCGATCTGTTTCGCAATGTCACCGTAGACATCGGTGGACGCGACGACATGGATGAGACCGTCGTCCTTCTGCGGCGACGACGGCGAGCATCCGGCCAGCGCGAGGCTCAGCGCCAGGCCGAGGGAGAGGATGGGGACGATTTTTGCGCGCACGGTGATGGTTTTCTAAGGGAGAGGGTTAACGGTAATGAGATTCGTTATCAATAGTACACCCGGCGGAGGCAGTGACCGCGAACAGCTGTGACCCGGGATTCCCCCCTCATAGAATTGACGAATGTTCATCGCATCCATCACCGTCGCGGCCCTCGCGCTGATCATCGTCGGCATCACGATCGGCTGCGCACGCGGGCTGATCCCCGTCAATTCGCTGGCGGGGATCCGCCTCCGCAGCGTCATGATCAACGACTCGACCTGGCGCGCCGGTCACCGGGCGGCCGTGCCCGCGGAGCTCATCGGCGGCGCCGCCACGGTGGTCGTCGCACTCTCCGCGCTCGTCGTCCGGTCCGCCGACGCCGCGCAACTACTCTCGATCGGCGCCACCGTGATCCTGCTCGGATCCACCGTCGTTGCTGGCTTCCTCGCGAACCGGGCGGCGCTGACCGAGCTGGGCGCGGAACAGGATGCCGAACAGGGCACCGGGTAGCCGCACTCGCTCAGGGGATGCTCGGGGGATGCTCGTGACGGAAGACCGTCGGACCCTCTCAGTCCAGAAGCAGTGCGGGCTCCTCGATGACGCTCGCGACATCGGCGAGGAAGCGACTCGCGACATCCCCGTCCACGATGCGATGGTCGAAGCTCGCGCCGAGGGTCGTGACGAAGCGCGGCCGCACCTCGCCGTCGACCACCCAGGGCTTCTGCTTGATCGTGCCCATGGCGAGGATCGCGACCTCGCCGGGATTGAGGATCGGCGTGCCGGAGTCCATGCCGAAGACACCGATGTTCGTGACCGTGATGGTGCCACCCGCCTGGTCGGCCGGGCTGGTCTTGCCGTCGCGGGCGGTGATGGTGAGCTGTTCGATCGCGGAGGCGAGCTCACGCAGGGAGAGCTCCTGTGCCTCTTTGATGTTCGGAACGATGAGCCCGCGGGGAGTCGCGGCGGCGATGCCGAAGTTCACGTAGTGCTTCACGATGATCTCGGTGTCCGTCCACTGCGCGTTGACCGTGGGGTTTCGACGAACGGCCCAGATCATCGCCTTCGCCATGATCAACAGTGGCGACACCTTCACCCCCGCGAAGTCGGTCGAGTTCTTGAGCCTCTTGACGAACTCCATGGTGCGAGTGGCGTCGACGTCGACGAAGAGGCTCACGTGCGGAGCGGTGAACGCACTGGACACCATGGCCGCCGCTATCGCCTTGCGCACCCCCTTCACCGGGATGCGCTCCTCGCGGTCGCTTCCCCAGGCCGGCGTCTCGATGTTTCGGAACAGGGTGCCCTGCGAGGCCTGGCGCACGACATCCTCCCGGGTGATCTCGCCGGCGAGGCCGGTGGGGGTCACGTCCGAGAGGCTCACCGCGAGGTCCTTGGCCAGCTTGCGGATCGGCGGCTTGGCGATGATCGCGGAGGCGGATGCCGCGGGCACCGAGCTCGGGCGGGAAGCCGCCTCGGGGGCGGATGCCGCGATACCGGAAGCCGTGCGCGTGGAGCCATCGCCGGCGCCGGCAGCCGCCGGGCGCGTGCGGCGGGAGGCGACGTGGCCCTTGATGCCGTAGCCGACAAGCACCGCGCCGCCGCCATCGCCCGATTCACTGGAGATGCTGCCGGCGGTGTCGGCGACGGTGTCGGCGCCCTCGGTAACCGGTACGTCGACGACTGCCGGAGTTGCGCCAGAGGACACGGAGATGATCGGAGTTCCGACATCCACTGTCGTCCCCTCGGTCACGAGGATCGCGGTGACCGTTCCGGCGAAGGGCGAGGGCAGCTCGACGAGGGACTTCGCGGTCTCGATCTCCACGAGTACCTGGTTCACCGCCACCTCGTCGCCGGGCTTGACCTTCCAGGAGACGATCTCCGCCTCGGTGAGGCCTTCTCCGACATCCGGGAGGGTGAATTCTGAGCTGGTCACGGCGTTCCTTTAGCTAGTAGGCCAGTGCGCGGTCGACGGCCTCGAGGATGCGGTCGGCATCCGGAAGGTAGACGGTCTCGAGCTTTGCGGGCGGGAAGGGCGCATCGAAGCTCGAGACCCGCAGCACGGGGGCCTCGAGGGAGTAGAACGCCTTCTCGGTGATGGTCGCGGCGATCTCGGCGGAGATGTTCACCGATCCGGGCGCTTCGGATGCCACGACCAGTCGACCGGTCTTCTGCACGGAGCGGAGAATCGGCGCGTAGTCGATCGGCGACAGCGAGCGCAGGTCGATGACCTCGACGCTCGTGCCTTCCTGCTGCGCGAGTTCTGCCGCCTGCATCAGCACGTTGACCATCGCGCCATGTCCGACGAGGGTCACCTCGGTTCCGGTGCGAACCACCCGACTCGAGTGCAGCGGGGATGCGCTCGCTTCGAAGTCGACCGGACCCTTGTGCCAGTAGCGGCTCTTTGGCTCGAAGAACAGCACGGGATCGTTGGACGCGATCGCCTCCTGGATCATCCAGTACGCGTCATTCGGGGTGCTCGGACTGACGACGCGCAGGCCCGGAGTGTGGGCGAAGTACGCCTCTGGGCTCTCCTGGTGGTGTTCCACCGCACCGATGTGCCCGCCATAGGGAACGCGGATGACCACGGGCATGGTGATGAGGCCCTCGTGGCGGCTCGTCATCTTGGCCAGCTGGGAGGTGATCTGGTCGAAGCCCGGGAAGATGAAACCGTCGAACTGGATCTCGCAGACCGGGCGGTAGCCGCGCATCGCCAGCCCGATCGCCGTTCCGATGATGCCGGATTCGGCCAGCGGCGTGTCGAACACGCGACGCTCCCCGAACTCGGCCTGCAGGCCCTCGGTGACGCGGAAGACGCCGCCGAGAGGGCCGATGTCCTCACCCATGAGCAGCACCTTGGGGTCGTCGGCGAGGGCTTTGCGCAGTCCGGCATTGATCGCTTTGGCGAGAGGGAGTTCCTCGGTCATCGGGTGCTGCCCCCCAGGCTCGCCTCGTAGTCGGCGAGCCACTGCTTCTGGGCATCCATGAGCGGATGCTGCTCCGAGTAGACGTGATCGAAGATGAGATCGGTCGACGGCACCGTGAGCTCGAGGGTACGACGGCGAAGATCGGCCGAGAAGTCCTCTGCCTCGGACGCGGCGGCGGCGAAGAAGTCCTCGCCCTCTCCGCGACCCCTGAGATAGCTGGCATACCGGACGATCGGATCTTTCGCCACCCAGGACGCGGTCTCGGCATCCATGCGGTACTTCGTGGGATCGTCGCTCGTGGTGTGCGCGCCGATGCGATAGGTGAGGGCCTCGATGAGGCGGGGACCCTGGCCGGCACGGGCTTCGTCGAGGTTCTTTCGCGTGACGGCATAGCTCGCGAGCACGTCGTTGCCGTCGACCTGGATGCCGGGCATGCCGAAGCCACCCGCGCGCTGGTAGAGCGGCGTGCGGGACTGCACCCGCACCGGCACCGAGATGGCCCACTGGTTGTTCTGCAGGAAGAAGACCTCCGGGGCGTTGAAGCTCGCCGCGAAGACGAGCGCCTCGCTCACATCCCCCTGGCTGGTCGCGCCGTCTCCGAAATAGACCATCACCGCGCGATCGGTCTCTGGATCGCCCGTGCCGGTCTCCCCGTCGAGGGTGATGCCCATCGCGTAGCCCGTGGCGTGCAGGGCCTGCGATCCGAGCACGAGGGTATAGAGGTGAAAGTTGCCGCAGGCGGCGGGATCCCAGCCCCCGTTGGTCACACCGCGCATCAGGCGCACGATGTCGACGACGTCGACGCCCCTGA
The DNA here is from genome assembly GCF_040549525.1 of Frigoribacterium sp. UYMn621. Lineage (NCBI taxonomy): Bacteria > Bacillati > Actinomycetota > Actinomycetes > Micrococcales > Microbacteriaceae > Frigoribacterium > Frigoribacterium sp. UYMn621. Next base: position 13,256 of record NZ_JBEPTM010000001.1, read on the forward strand.
TCATGCCGATCGAGTGTTCCCGGTACGAGGGGAAGAGGTGATCCTGAGACCTGGCGGCGCGGGCCGAGCCCACCTGAGCGGCTTCCTGCCCGTGGCTCGGCGGCCAGAGCGCGAGTTGACCCTGGCGCTGGAGGTTGGTGGCTTCGAGGTCGAAACGTCGCGTGATGACCATGTCGCGGTAGAACTGGCGCAGTTCGTCATCCGAGAGCGCATCGATGTACGGAAGATACTCCGCCGCCGCGTCATCCGTCTGGAGGGTGCCATCGGTTGAGAGAAGCTGCACCATGTGTTCGGATCCTGCCACGGTGGCCTCACAGTCCTGTTGTCGTTCGGGGTGCAGGGTGGTCGGGGTTTCGGCACGCCCTCGGGCGGGCTCGTTCCGCGACGTTCTAATCTAACGCGGGCTCGGACTGTCGCATTGGTAGGGTGCGCACAACCTCGGCCGCGGCCTTTAGGAGTTTATCCACAGACTGAGATTCGCCGATCGAGACCCGGACGCCATCGGCACCGAGCGGTCGCACCACGATTCCCGCGGCCGAGAAGATCTGGGCCGCAGCGGCGGTCTGTGCCCCGGTCGGCAGCCAGACGAAGTTGCCGTGCGGACGCGGCACCTCCCAACCCTGGTCGAGCAGCGCCCGCCACACCTCATCTCGCAGCACGGCGAGGCGATGGACCCGCTCGAGGAGAGTCTTCTCGTGGTCGAGCGACACGAGAGCCGCGCGTTGGGCGGCCTCGGTGACGGACAGGGGGATGGATGTCGTTCGCGCGGCGTCGAGAATGTACTCGGGACCCACCGCGTAGCCGATCCGCAGTCCGGCCAGGCCGTAGGCCTTGGAGAAGGTGCGCGCGACGACGAGGTTGGAGTATTTTCCGCTGAGCGTGCTGCCGTCCACGGCGGACTCGTCGGTGACGAATTCCACGTAGGCCTCATCGAGGATCACCAGGACGTCAGTCGGCACCGCCGCCATGAATCCGGCGAACTCGGCGGAGGTCACCATCGCCCCGGTGGGGTTGTTCGGGCTGCAGACGATCACGACCCGGGTTCGGTCGCTGATCGCCGCGAGCATCGCGGGGAGGTCGTGGCGGTGGTCCGCGGTGTTCGGCACGGGCACGCTGGTCGCCCCGGCCACCGCGACGAGTCCGGGGTAGGCCTCGAATGAGCGCCAGGAGTAGACGACCTCATCACCCGGTCCCGCGGCTGCCGAGATGAGCTGGGCGAGGATCGACACCGAGCCGGCGCCGAGATGCACCTCTTCGGTGCGCACACCGAAGCGTGCCGCAAGCCGAGCCCGCAGTTCCACGCCCGAGGCATCCGGGTAGCGGTTGACCCCGGAACTCGCCGCGATCGCGGCAACGACCTCGGGGATGGGGTCGAAAGGGTTCTCGTTGGATGACAGCTTGAAGGCGTCGGTGTCCGCGGGCTTGCCCTGGGCGTAGGCCGCGAGCGCGACAATCTCCGGACGCAGACGAACGGAAGTGGGGGGCGGGGTGGTCACGGCTCAAGCCTACGGGCAGCCCGGCGGGAACATCCGGGGGCTGGCGCTCTGGCACCGATCGATTGCGTGGCTCACGGGCAGGGCTGCATAGTGGACGCATGAGATTCTTTGTGCGCCTTGTGGTCAACGCTGTCGCCCTCTGGCTGACGACCCTCATCGTGGCCGGCGTGACGGTCGTGGCGTTTCCGCCGCAGGACACCCTCGCGGTGGTGCTCACCTATCTTCTCGTCGCCTTCATCTTCGGCATCGTCAACGGGGTGATCGGCAACCTGATCCGAATCGTCGCCTTCCCGCTCTACATCCTCACGCTCGGGCTCCTCGCCCTGGTGGTCAACGGCCTCCTTCTACTGTTGGTGAGCTGGATCTCCGGTCTCCTCGGCTTCGGCCTCGTGGTCGACGGTTTCTGGTGGGGGGTGCTCGGCGCCCTGGTGCTCGCTCTGCTCAGCTGGCTCATCGGCATCCTCATCCGCCCGATCGTCGGGCGGGATCGGCGCTAGAGGCCTCACGCACCCCGCGGTACAGGGTGGAGTCGACCCGCGTGGTGCCGTCGCCGAACCGATCAAAGCCGGCGAGCGCGGAGACCACCCGGGTCTCGTGCGAGGCATCGACGAGGGCTGCCGTCTCGCGATAGCCGGAGAGCTGGTGCGCCGGGAACAGCACCTCCGTCGACACCGGTTTATCGGCGAAGAGCTGCCGACGCACCAGCACCGGATCGGCGGACGCCCAACTCCCGCCGACCGCCGGTACGATGTCGTCGCTGTGCTCGAGAGCCACCCAGGGGATGCTGGATGGCACCTCCACCTGCGCTGCCGGAGCACCCAGTGTGTACAGGCCGCGGGTGTCGTAATCGCCGGATGCCGCGAGCTCCGCCGCGATCAGCCCGCCCTGCGAATACCCGGTGAAGAGCACGGGGGATGCCGAGGTGACTCCCGCGTCGGCCATCGCCTCGGTCACCGCCTTGTACGACCCCGCCTCCCGACCCGCGACCGCATTCATGTTGCTCGTCATGTCCCAGGGCTCGGATCCGGGCTCGAGCGAAAAGTCCCGGGTGCCCCCGATGTAGACCTCGAACCTGTCGGGTTCACCCGGCTGCGAGTACCTGTCGACACGCACCTGAGCGGCGCCCTGCGGCACCCGGGCGGCCCGGTCGCTGTAACTCTCGGCCCGGGTCGCCGGCATGGTGGCGCCCGCCCGGGTCACGGAGACCGCCGTCTCCGAGAGCGCGCCCCGGGTTCCCGCGATGCCGACAACGACGGTGGATGACGTGGCCAGCCCCACCAGCCCGAGGCCCTCGTCGCCGATGGCGTGCACGAGCTCCGGGGGGAGCTTCAGGAGGCCTCCGCCGAAGTCATCAGCGCTCATCACCGTGAGGCGCACGAGTTGCACCACCCTCGGGTCGGTGAGCAGCACGCTCTTGCCCTGCAGCCACTGCGGCAACACCCGGAACAGTGCCGCGCGTTTCTCGGGCGGCAGCAGTGCGATGCCCAAGGCCACGCCCGCTCCGATACCGAGGATCTCGGGCAACAGTTCGAGGGCGATCGCCGGCAGAAACAGGCCGAGCATCGCGCCGAATCGACCGGCGAGATCCTGTGCGAGCCGTTCGGCGAGATCTTCACCGATGCCATAGGCGTCGGCGGACGCGATGAGTGCGAGGTGGAGGCCTTCGGCCGCGGGGGCCGCGCGGGCGAGTGCGGCTGACGCGTCATCCATCGCCCGTTCCGCGGCGAGCGCACTCGACGGGGCTGCGAGGTCGTTGAGCTGGGCGACCCCGACCACTCGGTCGATCACCACGAGTTGCCGGTGGCACTCCGTGAGCAGCGCCCGCAGCTCAGCGAGTCTTCGCGCATCCTCGAACAGCTCTGAGGTGGCAACCGCGACGGATCCCCCGCCGCCGATGACGAGGTCACCGGCCATGAGAACCGTCATCGAGCGTCGCTATGGCTCGCCGGGTGTTGCGGATGGCGTCATCCAGCTGGGATTCGGCCGACTGCACCAGGGCAGACAAGTGCTGAAGGCCGCGCACATACATGCGGCGCGCGTCGCCGCTCCACACCCCCTCACCCGCCGCGGACGGCATCACCGCCCGGGCATGGGCGATGCGACCCGCTACCCGATCGAGCGCCACAAGCTGCCGGTGCAGCGCGACATCCACACCGTTTCCGCTCACCCCGCCGATGGTCATCCGCACTCCTTCACTGTGTCTGCGGTCTGCTGCGCCTATCGTCGGCCGCGGGGGAGGTGCCTGACGGCGGGGGAGTGGCATCGGCGCACTCTCCGTGGACGCCAACGGCTGTGGAGGAGCATCCACGTGGCCGGCAACCGCGATGTGCGGGAGAATGGGCGCATGAGTTTCGACCGCACCCTCGACGAGTCGGCGCTCTTCCGCATCTGTTTCGTCTGCACCGGCAACATCTGCCGCTCTCCCATGGCCGAGACGGTCTTTCGAGAGCTCGTGAAGAGGGCCGGGTACGAGGGTGCGATCACGGTGATCTCTGCCGGCACCGGTGACTGGCACGTGGGCGAACCCTCGGATTCCCGCACGACGTCGGCGCTCAGCGCCCATGGTTACGACGGCTCCCGTCACCGAGCGAAGCAGTTCGACCCGGAATGGTTCGACAACCTCGACCTCGTCGTGGTCTTCGACCGCAGCCAGGAGCGCATCCTCCGCGCCTGGGCGAACACCGAGCAGGACCGTGGCAAGGTGCAGATGCTGTTGAGCTTCGACAGCGAACAGGCCGCGCAGGTGGATGTGCCCGACCCCTATTACTCCGATGCCGCCATGTTCGACGGCGTGCTCGGCATGATCGAAAAAGCCAGCGCGGCCCTGTTCCGCCAAATCGAACCAGGAATACGACGGGTACCCTCATGACTCCGCTTCCCGAACAACCACTCAGCCCCCTCGATGGCCGCTATCGCGCCGCCGTCACCGGTCTCGGCGAACACCTCTCCGAGGCCGGGCTCAACCGGGCGCGCGTGCAGGTGGAGGTCGAGTGGCTGCTCTATCTCACCGACCATGAGATGTTCGGATCCCACCGGCTGGACGCCGAGCAGGCGCGCTCCCTCCGCGCTCTCGTCGCCGACTTCGGCCAGCCCGATATCGACGAACTCGCCACTCTCGAAGCCACGACCCGGCATGACGTCAAGGCCGTCGAGTACTACGTGCGCAAGCGCCTCATCGACCTCGGGCTCACGGATGTCGCGGAGCTGACACACTTCGCGTGCACGAGCGAAGACATCAACAACCTCTCCTACGCGCTCACCATCCGCGCTGCTGTCACCGAGGTCTGGCTGCCGAAGATCACCGGCGTGATCGACGCGCTGTACTCGAGGTCAGTCGACCACCGGGCGGATGCGATGCTGGCGCACACTCACGGCCAGCCCGCGACGCCGACGACCGTCGGCAAGGAGTTCGCCGTGTTCGTGGGCCGGCTGCGTCGCATCCTGGCCCAGATCGAAGCTGTGGAATACCTCGGCAAGTTCAGCGGCGCCACCGGCACCTTCGCCGCCCATGTCGCGGCCGACCCGAGCCAGGACTGGCCGGCCATCTCGCGCGAGTTCGTGACCTCGCTCGGGCTGGACTGGAATCCGCTCACCACCCAGATCGAGCCGCACGACTGGCAGGCGGAGCTCTACCAGCGCATCAGCCACGCCAACCGCGTGCTGCACAATCTCTGCACCGATATCTGGACCTACATCTCGATGGGCTACTTCACCCAGATACCCCAGGCCGGCGCGACCGGGTCGTCCACGATGCCGCACAAGATCAACCCGATCCGCTTCGAGAATGCCGAGGCCAACCTCGAGCTGTCGAGCGCACTGCTCGACTCCCTCGCCGCCACTCTCGTCACTTCGCGGCTGCAGCGCGACCTCACCGACTCCACCACCCAGCGCAATATCGGGGTCGCCCTCGGACACTCCGTGCTGGCTCTCGACAACATCCAACGCGGGCTCGGCGAAATCGCCGTCAACACCGCCCGGCTCGCCGAAGACCTCGATGGCAACTGGGAGGTGCTCGGAGAGGCCATCCAGACCGTGATCCGCGCGGAAGTCACTGCCGGCAGAAGCTCGATCGCCGACCCCTACGCGATGCTGAAGGAGCTCACGCGCGGTCGGCGCGTCGGCCAGGCCGAACTCGTGGCCTTCGTGCAGGCTCTGGATATCGGCGACGAGGCGAAAGCACGGCTGGTGGCTCTGACTCCGGCCGGGTACGCCGGACTCGCCAGCGCCCTGGTCGACTACGCCGCGAAGGCGTAACCGGCACCGCCTCTGGACTCGGGTGAGCCTAGTGGCCGCTGTCTGACTGGTGGTCCTGCTCGGTGAGGTCGACCTTCTCGGCGTCGTCGGGCTTCACCGCGAGAGCCAGCATCGCGATCACGACGAGTGAAACGATGAAGGTGATGCCCCCGAACACGAGGGCCAGCGTCACTTCGCGGGTGCTGAACACGACCACGAAGGCGATGAATGCGGCCACGACGGCAGCCATGACGACGTACTCGAATGGCCGGAGGCGATCGCGTCGGCTCGGGCGGTTGCTGTTCTGAGCGGTCACGCTCGGTTCTCGCTCTCTGCTTGGTGCACGGATTCGGCTGGGTCCGGTGCGGAGGATTCCACGCCCTGCACGGGTGCGACGGCCTGGGTTCCCCATTTGGCGGAGAGTCCGGCGATGACCAGGAACACGGTGGTGATGGCCGCCCAGGCCCCGAGCGCTCCGACCGCGACGACTGATGCATCGAGCACGCGCTTGACATGGTCGGGTCCGCTGTAGTTCTGCCGGTAGTCCGGGGGGATCAGCAGGAAGGCGAGGGCGGCGAGCACCGTGAGGGCGCCCACGGCGATCCAGTCGCCGGATGCCACGAAACGCCGCCTGCTGCGCATCCCGCTGTACAGCTCGAGGAACCCGGTCACGGCGGCGAAGATCGTGAGCAGGAGGAAGAGGAATCGCACCTCGCTGGCACCCGTGTGACCGGCTCGCACCGACAGGGCGACGATTCCCGCGATGAGGGTGACCGCGGCCTGCGTGAGGAAGTAGGGGCGCACACCCGCGTCGGCGAGGCGTACCCAGGCCACGACGCCCAGCACGAGCCCGGCGACGATGCCGTAGACGCCGAAGGCGGTGAGTCCGAATTGCGCCGAATGGTCGGCCGAGAAGGTGATCACGATGGCGAGAGCAGCGGCGGGCACCGCACGGGCGATCGGCATCGGCCAGTAGGCGGCCCGCTGAGCGGCATCCGCACCCGGCTGTGCCGGGCGAGAGCTTGACGAGGGGGTGAGTGCCACGACCAACCCTCTCTTGCCTGCCCGGTCGCCCGCGGCGACAGCCGCCCGGTGGACGACCGAGCACAGTTTACGCTTCGCTGCCCGTGAGCAACCCCGGGGTCGACCCTAGGCCGGGGCCATGTCCTGGAAGCGCGAGAAGTGTCCCTGGAACGCCACCGTGATCGTCTTGGTCGGACCGTTGCGGTGCTTGGCCACGATGAGGTCGGCCTCGCCCGGTCGGGTGCTCTCCTTCTCGTAGGCGCTGTCGCGGTGGAGGAGGATCACCATGTCGGCATCCTGCTCGAGCGAACCGGATTCCCGAAGGTCGGAGAGGGCTGGCATCTTGTCGGAACGCTGTTCCGGGCCACGGTTGAGCTGCGACAGCGCGATCACCGGAACCTGCAGCTCCTTCGCGAGCAGCTTGAGCGCGCGGGAGAACTCGCTCACCTCCTGCTGGCGGGACTCGACTTTCTTACCCGATGTCATGAGCTGCAGGTAGTCGATGATCACCATCTTGAGGCCGACCTTCTGCTTGAGCCGGCGGCACTTCGCCCGGATCTCGACCAGGGTCATGTTGGGGCTGTCATCGATGTAGAGCGGGGCGTCGTTGATCTGCCCGCGGGTCGAGGCGATCTTGGTCCAGTCCTCGGTGTGCAGCGTTCCCTTGCGCATGCTCTGAAGAGGCACGGCGGCCTCCGCCGACAGCAATCGCATCGCGATCTCGGAGCGCCCCATTTCGAGAGAGAAGAAGATCGACGGCATGTCGTGCTTGATCGAGGCCGCGCGCGCGAAGTCGAGAGCGAGAGTCGACTTTCCGAGGGCGGGGCGGGCAGCGACGATGATCAGTTGCCCGCCGTGCAGGCCGTTCGTGAGCTCGTCGAGTTCGGCGAACCCGGTGGGCACCCCCGTCATTGAGCCGTCGCGACCGCGGGCGGCCTCGATCTCGTCGATGGCCGTGGTCACGGCGACGGTGAGCGGCACGAAGTCCTCGGCCTCGACGCCGCCCATGACGCCGTAGATCTCCGCCTGCGCGTTGTTGACGAGGTCGACGACCTCTCCTTCGCTGGCATAGCCCATCTGGACGATGCGGGTGCCCGCCTCCACCAGGCGGCGCAGCACCGCCTTCTCGGCGACGATCGTGGAGTAGAACCCCGCGTTCGCGGCGGTCGGCACGATTCCGGTGAGCGTGTGGAGGTACTCCGCCCCGCCGGCCCGGATCAACTCACCGGTCTTGGTGAGCTCATCGGTGACGGCGATCACATCGGTCGGTTCACCGTGCGCGTAGAGCGAGAGGATGGCGTCGAAGATGATCTCGTGCTTGGGGATGTAGAAATCGACCGCTCGAACCGACTCGATGACGTCGGCCACCGCATCCTTGCTCAACAGCATGCCGCCGATGGCGCTCTGTTCGGCAAGGAGGTCGTAGGGCGGCATGCGCTCGGAAGCGCGCTGCGCGGATTCGCGCTGTCCGGAGTCGCGGACGGATCCGTCACCCTGGCTCGGTGCCAGCCCCAGGTGGGCTATCGACATGGCTCGCCCACTCTCTCTTCGTGCGTGTTGATGATGCAGTTGTGCCGCTTCCCGTTCTACCGAAAGCTCCCGACATCCACCCCAGGCAGTCGCAGGCGACCCGATCTCGCGGGCGGCACTGCTACACACTAGGGATGCCTCGCATGCTCAGCAAGCTCGCATCAGACGATGCAAGTCCAGCCTGTGGATAAAAGTGTTAGTAGATTGCGCGAAACGCCGCGAGTCGTGTGAACAACCTGTGCACTTATCTGTGTATAACTATGGGTTTTTGATCAAAATTAGGGCGCTGATCAGGGATTTCCATGAGTTCTACTGATGTGTAGAAACATGTCTAGAGTGCGGGTTGAGGGTTGGAGCCCGCAGCGGAGAGGTTGTGTACAAAGCACTGGTCGGCACGGCGAATACGTCAGTGAATTGACACGCAAAGAGGGGGTAGCGGGAGGCGAAAGCCTCCTGCTACCCCCTCTGTGAGGAGCGGCAATTCTGTTACTTCGCGGCGACTACCGTGAGGGTGATCGTGGCGACGAGGTCATCGCGAAGACGCACGGTTGCCTCGTGCTGGCCGGTGGCCTTGATCGGAGACGAGATCTCGATCTTGCGCTTGTCGACGGCACCGAGTCCGGCTGCGGCGACGGCCTCTGCGACATCCGTCGTCTTCACGGACCCGAACAGGCGTCCACCTTCGCCGGCCTTGACGGTCAGCTTGACGGTGGTTGCCTCGAGCTTCGCCTTGAGGTCCTGCGCCTCTTCGATCGTGGCGTGCTCGCGTGCGACGCGGGCGGCCTTGATCGATTCGACCTGCTTCTCGCCACCGCGGGTCCACGCGACAGCGAAGCCCTGGGGGATGAGGAAGTTGCGGCCGTAGCCGGTCTTGACGTCGACGACGTCTCCGGGAGCACCGAGGCCGGTGACCTCGTGCGTGAGAATCAATTTAGACATGTCCGTTGCTCCTAACGGCCTGAGCCGGCGTAGGGGAGCAGTGCCATCTCGCGTGCGTTCTTGACCGCACGGGCGATGAGGCGCTGTTCCTGCACGGAGACACCGGTGATACGACGGGCGCGGATCTTTCCACGCTCCGAGATGAACTTGCGAAGGGTTGCGATGTCCTTGTAGTCGATGACACCGACGCGAATGGACTTCGCCGGGGCGGCGTTCTTGCCGCCCTTGAGTGTGCGGAGGGGCTTGCGGCGATCGCCGCTGCTCTTTCCAGCCATGGTTTCCTGCTTTCAGTAAGTGTTGGTCGAGCAGATCGCTTCAGCGACGCTGTCGAGACCGTGAATGGTGAGACCTAGAAGGGGGTCTCGTCGTTGTAGCTGCCCGGGGTGTTCCAGACGTCTCCGCCTGCAGCACTCGCCGATGACGCCGAGGCGGGAGCGGATGCCGCCCACGGCTCGTTGGCGCCCTGGCTGACCCGAGGTGCACCGCCATTGCCGCCGCCGCCCTCACGGGAGGTGCGGGTGACCTGTGCGGTCGCATAACGGAGGCTCGGACCGATCTCGTCGATCTCCAGCTCGATGCTGGTGCGCTTCTCGCCCTCTTTGGTCTCGTAGGAGCGCTGCTTGAGTCGACCGATCGCGATGACGCGGGAACCCTTGGTGAGGGATCCGGCCACCTGCTCGGCATACTCGCGCCAGACGCTCGCCCGAAGGAAGAGTGCTTCGCCGTCCTTCCACTCGTTGCTGCCCCGATCAAGGGTGCGCGGGGTGGATGCGATGGTGAAGTTGGCAACCGCCAACCCGTTCTGCGTGTAGCGCAGCTCCGGGTCGCTCGTGAGGTTGCCCACCACGGTGATTACGGTTTCGCCGGCCATGTGCTACTCCGCGCTCGCGGACTCGACTGCCGGAGCCTCGGCTGCAGCCGGAGCGGCAGGCGTTGCGCTCGTCGCGGGAGCGGATGCGACATCCGCCGCCTTCGTCGCTGTACCAGCGGCGGCTCCAGCCTTCGCGGGGGCAGCTGCCTTGCGGGCGGCCTTCTCTGCGGAGAGCTTCGCTGCCTCGGCGACCTGAGCGATTGCTTCCTCGGCGCGGAGCACCTTGGTGCGCATGACCGCTTCGCTGAGCTTCAGCTGGCGGTCGAGCTCGACGGTGGCGTCGGGGTTCGCGGTGAGGGCGACGACGGCATAGATGCCTTCGGTCTTCTTGTTGATCTCGTACGCCAGGCGACGACGTCCCCAGACGTCGACCTTGTCGATCGAACCACCATCATTGCGGATGACGTTGAGGAACTTATCGAGGCTCGGAGCCACGGTGCGCTCATCGATCTCTGGATCGAGAATTACCATTAGTTCGTACTGATGCATAACTAACCCACCTCCTTTGGACTAGAACGGCCACAGACGATCTGTGGCAGGAGGGTTTTGGCATCGTTGTCCGAATGCGAATTGCTCGCAGACAACCTGCCTAGTGTAGTCAGTCGAACCACTATCTATCAAGGAGCTCTACACGCATGTCCCTGAAAGTTGCCATCGCCGGTGTCGGAAACTGCGCCAACTCGCTCATCCAGGGCGTCACGTTCTATGCAGACGCGGATGAGACGCAGGTCGTCCCTGGCCTGATGCACACGCGTTTCGGCGGGTACGCGATCGGCGACATCTCCTTCGTCGCCGCTTTCGACGTGGATGCCGCGAAGGTGGGCCTCGACCTCGCGGACGCGATGTGGGCGAGCCAGAACAACACCCTCCGCTTCGCCGAGGTGGCGACCACCGGCGTGCTCGTGCAGCGCGGACCGACCCTCGATGGTCTCGGGGAGTACTACCGCGAGCTGGTCGAGGAGTCCTCCGCAACCCCGGTCGATGTCGCACAGGCGCTGCGCGATTCCGGTGCAGAGGTGTTGGTCTGCTACCTGCCGGTCGGATCGGAGGAGGGCGCGAAGTTCTACGCCCAGGCCGCTCTGGATGCCGGTGTCGCCTTTGTCAACGCACTGCCGGTCTTCATCGCCAGCGACCCGGTGTGGGCCCAGAAGTTCGTGGACGCCGGCGTCCCGATCGTCGGTGACGACATCAAGAGCCAGCTCGGCGCAACGATCACGCACCGCGTGCTCGCCCGGCTGTTCGAGGAGCGGGGCCTCGTGCTCGACCGCACCTACCAGCTCAACGTCGGCGGCAACATGGACTTCAAGAACATGCTCGAACGTCGGCGGCTCGAGTCGAAGAAGATCTCGAAGACCCAGTCGGTCACCAGCAACATCGAGGCGCAGCTCAACTCCCGCGACGTGCACATCGGCCCGAGCGACCACATCCCGTGGCTCGACGACCGCAAGCTCGCCTTCGTCCGACTCGAGGGCCACGGCTTCGGCAATGCCCCCACCTCGCTCGAATACAAGCTGGAGGTGTGGGACTCGCCCAACTCCGCCGGGGTCGTGATCGACGCCATCCGCGCCGCGAAGATCGCGCTGGATGCCGGGCTGGGCGGTCCCGTCGAGGCAGCATCCGCCTACTTCATGAAGAGCCCGGCGAAGCAGTATGCCGACCCGGTGGCGCGCGAACTCCTCGAGCAGTTCATCCGCGACCACGCCTGAGTTTTCGCCCAGCCTGACAACGAGGAGGGTCTCGACCCTGGCGTTGGGCTCCCTGCTCGGCCAGCAGCGTCACGACCCTGTCTGAGAGCGGAGATCCTGCGAGAGGGTCGGCGCGGCGGTGTGATTCGACGGCGTGTTGCCGGCGGCATCCGCTGTGGGCCCCTCCCGAGACCAGGCCCGTCACGAGACCAGCCCCGTCACGAGACCGGGGCTGGTCTCGACACGGGCGCTGGGCGCCCTACTCGACCGGCGGGAGATGCGGCAGGCCGGCGGGCTCAGGGGCGGGCAGCGAACCACGCTCGCAGGCGCTCGGTGGCGGCATCCGCTCCCAGGCTGCCCTCTTCGAGGCGCAGTTCGAGCAGGAAGCGGTACGCCTCACCGACCTCGCGGCCTGGGGTGAGCCCGAGGATCTCCATGATCTGCTCGCCGTCGAGGTCGGGGCGCATGGCCGCAAGCTCCTCTTCCTCCCCGAGCACCGCGATCCGCTGTTCGAGATCGTCGTAGGCGAAAGAGAGGTGGTCGGACTTGCGCCGATTGCGGGTCGTGACGTCGGCGCGGGTCAGGATGTGGAGCCGCTCGAGCAGCGGACCGGCGTCCCGCACATACCGCCGCACCGCCGAGTCGCTCCAGGCTCCCTCGGTATAGCCGAAGAATCGCAGGTGCAGCTCGATGAGCCTGGCGACCGCGGTGATCGTGTCGTTGTCGTAGCGCAGCTCTCTGAGGCGTTTTTTGGCGAGCTTGGCCCCGACGACGTCGTGGTGGTGGAAGGTGACAACTCCGCCGCCCTCCGTGCGTTTGGTCGCCGGCTTTCCGATGTCGTGCAGCAGCGCCGCGAGACGGAGAACGAGGTCGGGCTCGGTTCCCGGATGCCGCGACTCCTCGAGCTCGATCGCCTGGTCGAGCACGGTGAGACTGTGCTCGTAGACGTCCTTGTGGTGGAAGTGCTCGTCGATCTGCAGCTTGAGCGCAGGCAGTTCCGGCAACACGAGGGCCGCGATGCCGGAATCGACCAGCAGCTGGAGACCCGGCCGGGGATTGTGCGAGCGCAGCAGCTTGCCGAGTTCGTCGCTCACCCGTTCCACCGAGATCATCGAGATGCGGTCCGCAAGGGCGTGGAGAGCGCGCGCGGTCGGCTCCGCCACGGTGAAGCCGAGCTGTGAGGTGAACCGTGCGGCCCGCATCATCCGCAGCGGATCGTCACCGAAGGAATCCTCGGGGGCGCCCGGAGTGGTCAGACGCTTCGCGACGAGGTCTTCGAGGCCGCCGGAGGGATCCACGAGTACTCGCTCGGGCAGCCGCAGCGCCATCGCGTTGACCGTGAAGTCGCGCCGCACGAGGTCGGCCTCGAGGGAGTCGCCGAACTCGACCGTCGGTTTGCGCGTCTCCCCGTCGTAGGCATCGGACCGGTAGGTCGTGATCTCCACCGTGTGTCCGTCGATACGGGCTCCGATGGTGCCGAAGGCCCGCCCGATGTCCCAGTGGGCATCCGAGATCGGCTTCACGATCGCGAGGATGTCATCGGGGCGCGCATCCGTGGTGAAGTCGAGGTCGGTGAGTGCGCGGTCGAGGAACGCGTCGCGCACCGGTCCGCCGACGAGGGCGAGCTCGAATCCGGCAGCGGCGAACGCCGCCGAAAGCCGCGAGATATGAGGAGTGGACGCGAGGTCCGACAGTCGCTGAATTGCCGAAGCGACGCTCTCCATGCCCCCCAGACTACCGGCGACCGTGCCCGAGCACCGCGGTCCCACCTCAGGCCCAACCAAGAGTCGAGACCCTAGAATCACTGGAGGACGGCCGGGGCACTCGCCCAGCCGCCCTCCTTCGCTATGAGACTCTTCACATCCCTGTTCGCGGTGGCTCTCGCCATCGGCGCCGTCATCGCGCCCGTCGGCGCACCCGGTGCCGCGGTCGCCGCGAGACCGTCGGCAGTGCAGGCGGCCGAGGATGTGAAGCCCGTGCTCACCTTCGCGCCGGGGGCGAACGGCGCTCTCGCCCCCGGACAGGACCTCGTGATCAGCGGAACTGTCGCCAACCCCACCGCGAAAGCCATCCCGGCCGGCACAGCCAGCATCGTGCTCAATCGATCGGCGGTGCGTTCGCGCGCCGAGCTGTCGAGCTGGCTCGCGCCCGCATCCACCTCTGCCGACGATTCCCTCGGTACCGAGGTGCTCTCCGCCCCCACACCCGAAGTGCCGGCCGGACGCACCGTGCCCATGCAATTCACCGTGCCGGCCGCATCCATCGATTTCGGCTCCCAAGCCTCGGTCTGGGGATCGCGCACCCTGGCCGTCCGGATCTCGGGAGGAGGTTCGGAGGTCGGACAGGCCCGCAGCAGCATCGTCTGGAACCCGGGTACGGGCGTGACGCCGACCCGGCTCGGCCTGGTGCTGCCCCTCACGGTGCCGCAGAGCGCAGATGGCCTCATCCCTTCCGACCTGCTGGCGGGATACACCTCAGACGGTGGACTCCTCACCCGACAGCTCGATGCGGTCTTCGACCAGCCCGGCATCGCTATCGGAATCGACCCGCGCATCCTCGCGTCCATCCGCATCCTCGGCAACTCCACACCACCGTCCGCGAAAGCCTGGCTCCAACGCCTCGAATCGGCGACGAACGACACCTTCCCGCTGAGCTATGCCGACTCCGATCTGGCCGCGGCCAGCCAGGCGAAGGCGACTCGCCTTCTCGTTCCGACGAGCTTCCCGGTCGACGCGAGACAGTTCCCCGGCCTCCCCAGTGCCACACCGACGGCAACGGCGACCACCACTCCGAACCCGGCTCCGACCGCACCTGCCCCCGGGGAATCGGCCGCTGTGCTGCCCGACCTGGCGTCATTACAGGCCTTCGATTACAGCCTTCCGGCAGTGGCCTGGCCGGCGAGTGGAAGTGTCATCGAAGCGGACCTCGACGGCTTCGAAACGGGAGGATTCACCACGACGATCCTCGGTTCCGGCAATGTCGGTTACGGCACTGTCGACTACACGCCGAGCTCCGCGGCGCTCGTCGGCAAGCACCAGACTCTCGTCACGGATGACGGCCTCTCGGCCTATCTCGATGCGGCCGCCGAGGCGCCGAGCCCTGCGCTCTGGTCACAGGCGATGTCGAACCTGTCGAGCGCGATAGCCGTCATCTCGCTGGAACGGCCCGCCGCAGCGCGCACGCTCCTCGCGACTTTCGACCGCTCGCGCCCCGGGGCGGATATGCGTCTCGCGCAGACTCTGACGGCACTGGCGGCGCTCCCGTGGGCCTCATCCGTGTCGCTCTCGGAGGTGAATTCCTCGTTCGCGAGCGGTTCCGCCGTGCTGCCGGCCACCGCAACGCTCGTGCCGAGACCGGAGTCCGCCGACCGGATCGCCACGGTGACCAAGCTGCTCGCCGCAGAGGCCGAAGCGGGGAGCTTCGCCTCGGTGCTCAACGACCCCACCCAGATCACCGGCGAGCGCAGACTCAGCCTGCTCGCACTGCTCTCGAACTCGTGGACCGGCGATGCTGCCTGGGCGGCGGAGACGAAGAAGTACCTCGCCAAGTCGGATCGCTTCGTCACGAAGTCGGTCACGGTCGCGCGAAGCAGCGCAACGGTCTTCACCTCGCGAAACAGCCCGCTGCCGATAACCGTGACGAATGATCTCCCCTGGCCGGTCACCGTCTACGTGACGGTGCGGTCCCCCTCGAACATCATCACCATCGACAACGACCGCGTCGAACTCGTCATCGAGGCGCAGTCGCAGGCGAAGACCACAGTTCCGGTCACCTCGAACGCCAACGGACCCGTCACGCTCATCGTCTCCCTGTCGAGCGCCACCAACGTGCAGATCACCGCTCCCACCGCCATCAACGTCGACGTGCAGGCCCAGTGGGAGACCGCCTTCACTGCCGTCGTGGCCGCGTTGGTCATCGGCGTGTTCGGATTCGGCATCTACCGCACCATCGCCAAGCGGCGAAAGGCGAAGCGGGCCACGGATGTTCCGGCCAGCGCTGATCCGGTCGACCCTGATCCGGCCAGCCCTGATCCGGCCGACCCTGATCCGGCCGACGAGACCCCGACCGCCCCATGACGACCGCAGGCACGAGCGCAGCGACATCCGGTGGTATGGGGCGTGCGAGCGCCATCCTCGCCGCCGGCACGATAGTCTCCCGGGTTCTCGGCTTCGCCAGGGGTGCGGTGCTTGCTGCCGCCATCGGGCAGGTCGCGAGTGCAAGCGGCAATGCTTTCGGCCTCGCGAACCAGCTTCCCAACAACATCTACGCACTCGTTGCCGGTGGCGTCCTCAGTGCGGTGCTCGTCCCCCAGATCGTCAAGGCAGGACTCCATAAGGACGGCGGCCAGCAGTTCATCAACCGGGTGGTCACTCTCGGGATCGTTGTTTTCGCGATCGTCACCATCGCGGCGACTCTCGCGGCGCCCGCGCTCGTGAGGCTCTACGCCTCACAGGCTCCGGCCGGGCAGGCGGGCTTCAGCGCCCAGGCGATCACCCTCGCCACCGTGCTCGCCTACTGGTGCCTCCCGCAGATCTTCTTCTACGCCCTGTACAGCCTGCTCAGCGAAGTTTTGAACGCCCGCCGCATCTTCGGCCCCTTCACCTGGGCCCCGGTGCTCAACAACGTCGTCGCGATCGCCGGGATCGTCGTCTTCATGCTGTCGTTCGGCACCGCGGCAGACAACTCCAGCGTCGACGTGTGGACCCCCGGTCGCATCATCCTCCTCGGCGGCACGACCACCCTGGGGGTCGCGGCCCAGGCGCTCGTCCTGTTCCTCTTCTGGAGGCGGGCCGGTCTCCGGTTCGTGCCGGACTTTCGCTGGCGGGGAGTGGGCCTCGGAGCCACCGGCCGGGCCGCCGGCTGGCTGTTCGGCATGGTGCTGATCACTCAGATCGCCGGGGTGTTCCAGTCGAGAGTGGCGACGCAGTCGACCACCGCGGGCGTTGCGGCCCTCGCCAACTCGTGGCTGATCTTCATGCTGCCGCACTCGGTGGTCGCGGTGTCGATCGCGACCGCCTACTTCACCCGGATGAGCGGGCACGCCACTAACGGGGACCTGCCCGCCGTGAGATCGGATCTGTCGTCATCCCTCCGCAGCATCGGCCTACTCATCGTCTTCTCGGCAGTCGCGCTGTCGGTGGTGTCGATGCCTTTTGCGCGCGTCTACGAGGAGAAATTCGCGAACATGCAGGCCATGAGCGCCGTGATCCTCGCCTTTCTGCCCGGCCTCATCCTGTTCAGCATGCTGTTCGTGATCCAGCGGGTGTTCTACGCGCTCGGCGACACGCGCACGCCCTTCCTGTTGCAATGCATCCAATCCGGGCTCTTCATCGTCGGTGCCCTGCTCTGCCTGCTGCTGCCGCCCGCTTTCATCGGCACCGGGCTCGCCGCCGTAACCTCCATAGCCGGTAGCGCTCAGGCCGTCGTCGCGATCGCCGTGGTGCGCAAACGGATCGGCGGGATGGATGGCCGGCTCGTGCTCCGTCGCTACGTGCAGTACCTCGTGCTCTCACTCGCCGCCGGGCTCGTCGGTGTGGGGGTGCTCGCCCTACTCGGGGGATTCACCGGCGGCGGCTTCGCGCTCGAGTCGCGGCTCTCCGCGATCCTCGCCATCGTGGTCACCGGAGGGGTCATGGCAGTCGTCTACCTCGGCCTGCTCACCGTGCTGCGCAACCCCGAACTCTCCGCCGTCACCGGCACCCTCACGGCCCGCTTCCGACGCGCACGCTAGGCGGTCGCCCACGGCCCGGGTTCGCGGAATATCGTGCGAATAGGATGTGTTGTACACCGCAGTGGGACGGGCACAGACCGAGTCCACGCGATCCAAGGAGTTGTTTTCGTTGCGCCAGACCATCATCATCGGCTCCGGTCCTGCCGGCTACACCGCTGCGATCTATGCCGCCCGTGCCAACCTTCGGCCACTGCTCATTGCGAGCTCGGTCGAGGCCGGCGGCGAGCTCATGAAGACCACAGAGGTGGAGAACTTCCCGGGCTTCCCCGAGGGCATCATGGGACCGGATCTCATGGCCGCGTTCCAGGCGCAAGCGGAGCGATTCGGCACAGAGATCGTGCTCGACGACGTGACATCCCTCGACCTGAGCGGTGACGTGAAGACCGTGACGCTCGGCAACGGCGACGTGCACGAGGCGCTCTCGGTGATCTTCGCAACGGGTTCCGCCTACCGCAAGCTCGGCCTCGACGACGAAGAACGTCTCAGTGGCCACGGCGTCTCGTGGTGTGCAACGTGTGACGGGTTCTTCTTCCGCAAGAAGACCATCGCCGTCGTGGGCGGCGGGGACTCCGCGATGGAGGAAGCCAACTTCCTCACGAAGTTCGCCGACAAGGTCTACGTGATTCACCGCAGCGATTCGCTTCGGGCCTCCAAGACGATGCAGGACCGCTCGTTCGAGAACCCCAAGATCGAGTTCCTCTTGAACCAGACCGTCGAGCACATCTACGGCGACGGTGCGGTGACCGGTGTCGGCCTCCGCAACACTGTGGATGGCACGGAGACGACTCTCGACCTGAGCGGATTGTTCATCGCGATCGGCGCCGACCCGCGCACCCACCTCGTGCATGGAATGCTCGACTTCAACGCCGACGGCACGATCGCGGTCGAGGGTCGCAGCTCGCGCACCAATCTCCCCGGGGTGTTCGCCGCGGGGGACGTGCTGGACCCCACCTACCGACAGGCCGTCACGGCCGCCGGTTCCGGAACCGTCGCCGCCCTGGACGCCGAGCATTACTTGGCGTCCCTCCCAAAAGACCTGCTGGCGAAAGCGACCGCTGACGCCGAGCCCGCAACAGTATCGGCCTGACGGCCACCCTCCATCGAAAGAGAGAAATCAATGTCAACCGCCAAAGATGTGACCGACGCCAGCTTCCAGGCCGACGTTCTCGACTCCGACAAGCTCGTGCTCGTGGACTTCTGGGCCGAATGGTGCGGCCCGTGTCGCGCGGTCAGCCCGATTCTCGACCAGATCGCCGCCGAGCACTCCGACAAGATCGAGCTCGTCAAGGTGAACGTCGACGACAACATGGAGATCGCCGCGAAGTACCAGATCACCTCGATCCCGGCCATGAAGCTCTTCAAGGGTGGCGAGGTCGTCAAGAGCGTCATCGGCGCAAAGCCGAAGCCCGCGCTCGAGGCCGACTTTGCGGAGTGGCTCAAGTAGCACAGTGGCTCAAGTAGCAGTCCTCTGAGGTAACCACCTAGCTGGTTACCGGCCCGTTCACCGCAGGGTGGACGGGCCTTTTCATATCTCCGCACTATTGTTGGATCTTCACCCCACCGATCGACGCGGAACCACATGACTCACGACGGAACAAACGACGGCACGAACTTCGACCCCTGGTACGACCGCTACGCCGATCGAACCGCCGGCCTCAGCGCCTCAGAGGTGCGGGCGCTGTTCGCCGTGGCATCCCGTCCGGAGGTCGTCTCTCTCGCCGGGGGCATGCCCTTCGTTACCGGGCTGCCGCCCGAACTCGTCGCCGGCGCCTTCGAGCGGATGATGTCCAGCCAGGGCCTGCAGGCCCTGCAGTACGGCTCCGGGCAGGGCATCCCGGCCCTTCGGGAGCAGATCCTCGAGGTCATGGCTCTCGAGGGCATCCGGGCGAGCGTCGACGACGTCGTGGTCACGACCGGGTCCCAGCACGCGCTCGAACTCGTCACCAAGCTGTTCATCAATCCCGGCGATGTCGTGCTGGCGGAGGGTCCGAGTTACGTCACCGCCATGGTGGTCTTCAACTCGTTCCAGGCCGACATCCACCATGTTCCGATGGATGAGCACGGCCTCATTCCCGAAGCGCTCCGCCAGGCGATCAGCCGCCTGAAGGCCGCCGGCAAGACGATCAAGTTCCTCTATACGATCCCCTCGTTCAGCAACCCGGCGGGAGTCACTCTCACCTGGCAACGCCGACTCGAAATTCTGGAGATCTGCCGCGATAACGAGATCCTCGTGCTCGAAGACAACCCTTATGGGTTGTTGTATTTCGATTCCCCGCCTCCTCACGCCATGCGTTCCGTCGATGAGGATGGCGTCGTCTACCTCGGAACCTTCTCCAAGACGCTCGCGCCGGGCTTCCGGGTGGGCTGGGCCCTCGCCCCCCACGCCATCCGCGAGAAGCTCATCCTCGCCAACGAGGCCGCGGTGCTGTCACCGAGCTCGTTCAGTCAGCTCATGATCTCCGAATACCTCGACTCGGCCGACTGGAAGGGGCAGATCAACACCTTCCGCGGGATCTACCGCGAACGCCGGGATGCGATGCTCGCCGCCCTCGCGGAATACCTGCCCCAGCTGTCGTGGACGGTGCCCAACGGGGGGTTCTACGTGTGGGTGACACTTCCTGACCACATGGATTCGAAGGCGATGCTGCCGCGCGCGGTCAAGGAACTCGTCGCCTACACGCCCGGCACCGCCTTCTATGCCGACGGCAATGGCCGCAACAACATCCGCCTCTCGTTCTGCTATCCCACCCCCGAATTCATCCGGGAGGGCATCCGCCGCCTCTCTGTCGTGATCAACGGCGAACTCGACCTGCTCAACACCTTCGCGCAGACCTCACCGCTCGCGACGATCCCCGTGAAAAAGGGCATCGCAAGCCCACCCTCGAACATCGGATAGCTGATGGCCACCGTCACTCCCCGATCCGTCGTCGTTCTCGCCGGAGGAATCTCGCACGAACGGGATGTGTCTCTGCGCAGCGGTCGCCAGGTCGCCGACCGGCTGCAGGAGCACGGCATCCACGTGACCCTTCGCGATCCGGATGCCTCGCTCCTCGCGTTCCTCGCAGAGACGCGCCCGGATGTCGTCTGGCCCGCCCTGCATGGTGCAAGCGGCGAGGATGGCGCCCTGCGTGGGCTGCTGGACTTCATGGGCATCCCCTACGTCGGTTCCACCTCCGACTCAGCGCGTCTCGCCTGGGACAAGCCCACCGCGAAGGTGCTCGTGTCGCGAGCCGGAGTGCGGACGCCACGCTCGATCGCCCTCTCCCGAGATGCCTTCCGTGAGCTGGGTGCCGCCAGTGTGCTCGATAGCCTCTCGGATGGCCTTCCCGTTCCCCTCGTCGTGAAGCCGGCACAGGGCGGATCCGCGCAGGGAGTCACCCTCGTCGACAATCGGGACGACCTCCCGCGCGCGATGGTGGATGCCTACACCTACTGTGATGTCGCGATCGTCGAGCATCGAGTGGTCGGCACCGAGATCGCGATCAGCATCATCGACACCGGCGATGGTCCGGTGGCGCTTCCGGCTGTCGAGATCCAGCCACTCTCCGGCGTCTACAGCTTCGAAGCGAAGTACAACGCCGGGGAGACCCGCTTCTACACCCCCGCGAGATTGGCAGAGGGGATCTCGGAGGCCGCCGCGGCGACGGCCCTGCTTGCGCACCGCACACTGGGCCTCCGCCACATTTCCCGCATCGACCTGATCGTCGACGCCGCGGGCATCCCCTGGTTCCTCGAGGCGAACGTGCTGCCGGGCCTCACCGAGACATCCCTGCTTCCGCTCGCGCTCGAAGCGGCCGGCCACGACATCGGCTGGGTCTATTCGGCCCTCGCGGAGGCCGCCATCTCAGACGCCGGCCTTTAGCCTAAACACCTTCTGATCAGCTTTTTACCCGAAACCGGGCTCGTTGAGTTCGGCGAGAATACGGTTGAGATCGGCCACCGTCGCGAAGTCGATGACGATGGTGCCCTTGCTCGATCCGAGAGTCACTTTCACCCGCGTGTTGAGTCGATCGCCCAGGCGTTCCGCGATCTCGTCGAGGTGACCCTGGCGCCGACCCGCGCTCGGCTTGGTGCGGGTGGGCTTGGTGGTGAGCTGGCCTGCCGCGGCTTCGGCAGCCCGCACCGAGAGGTCCTCGTTGACGATCTTGTCCGCGAGGCGCTCCATCGTCGCCTCGTCCCCCGCGGAGAGGATGGCGCGGGCATGACCAGCGCTCAGCACGCCGGCGGCCACTCGATTCTGCACCGCCGTCGGCAGTCGAAGGAGGCGGATGGTGTTGGTGATCTGGGGACGTGAGCGACCGATCCGGGTCGCGAGCTCGTCTTGCGTGATTCCGAAGTCCGCCAAGAGCTGTTGGTAAGCCGAGGCCTCTTCCAGGGGATTGAGGTTCGCGCGGTGCAGGTTCTCCAGCAACGCGTCACGCAGCATCGCATCATCCGCGGTGTTCTTGACGACCGCCGGGATGCTGTCGAGCCCCAGCAGCTTGCTGGCCCTCAACCGCCGCTCGCCCATGACGAGCTCGTACTGCGGCTGACCGGGCGCGGCGTCCACGATGGGGCGGACCACGATGGGCTGCAGCACCCCGACCTCACGAATGGAGGCGACCAATTCGTCCAGGTCCTCCTGCACAAAGGTCGTCCGCGGCTGCGACGCGTTCGGAACGATGTCGTTCGGTGAGAGGTTTGCCAGGCGAGCGCCCGGAACGCTCACGAGTTCGTCCGCGGGCATGCTCGCGGCCTCGGCGGGGGAAGTGGGAAAGAAGACGTCGACGGGACGGGCGGGACTGCCCAGGTCGCTCGGGATGAGCGCGCCGATGCCTCGCCCCAGTCCGGTTCTCTTTGGTGCGGCCATTACTGGGGGGCTCCTCTTCGGGCGATTTCTGCGGCTGCCTCGAGATACGACAGGGAGCCGGGCGAATTGGCGTCATAACTGATCACGGTCTGACCATAGCTGGGTGCCTCGGAGATGCGCACCGACCGTGGGATGAGCGTCGCGAGCACCTGGTCCGGGAAATGATCGCGAACGTCCTGGGCAACCTGGTTCGCGAGGTTGGTGCGCGCATCGAACATGGTGAGGAGGATCGTCGAGACGGTGAGCACCGGATTGAGGTGCCGCTCGATCAGCTTGATGTTCGTCAGCAACTGGCTGAGCCCCTCGAGAGCGTAATACTCGCACTGGATGGGGATCAGCACCTCCTGTGCCGCCACGAAAGCGTTGATCGTGAGCAACCCGAGTGATGGCGGGCAATCGATGAAGACATAGTGGAACGGCTGGTCGCTCTCCTCCAGGAACTTCTCGACGGCGGTACGCAGGCGCTGTTCCCGCGCCACCATGGACACGAGTTCGATCTCCGCACCGGCGAGATGGATGGTGGCTGGCACACAGAAGAGCGTGTCGAAGTCGGGACTCTTCTGCACCACGTTGGCCACGGGCTCATCATTGATGATCACCTCGTAGACGCTCACGGTTTCCGAGCGGTGCTCGATGCCGAGGGCCGTGGAAGCATTTCCCTGTGGATCGAGATCGATGACGAGCACGCGTGCACCGCTCCGGGCGAGCGCAGCAGCGAGATTCACCGTCGTTGTCGTCTTACCGACCCCGCCCTTCTGGTTCGCCACCGTGAGCACGCGCGTCTTGGGCGGCAAGGGCAGAACCTCGGCTGCCAGCGCCTGACGGCGGCGGGTGATTTCGGAGAGCTCGCGCGCCAGCGGCGTGTCTCCTAGGGAAAAGGCCTTCGGTGCCGCCGCGATCGGAGACTGTTCGTCCTCGGGTGAAGCTGTCTCAGCGTCGGCACTCGCCACATCCTCGCGGGGGCCGGCCTCTTCGCGGGGCCCGGCCTCCTCGCGTGTACCGGCCTCTTCGCGTGCACCGGCCTCCTCCCGCGACTGAACCGCGTGCTCGGTATCCGAGGTATCCCCCAGCATCGCCGCGTAGATCTCAGCGGCGTAGTCGACCCGGATTCCCTCGTCATTCGGATGTTTCACGTGAAACCTTCTCGATCTGGTCGTTCGTCATGCTCGAAATCGTGATGGGAACCTCAGTGGGACGAGCGAGATTCGACCCCGGGAACCAGCAAGCGGAAGAGGTCTCCGCTCAGGCGCCCGCTGCCCCGAGCACATTCGAGGCCGCACGGCGTCACCGACCGCCCCGAACGGTCAATCAACTGTAGCCCGAAAGACGCGTGTGGCTTCGGCGCCCTCGCCCAACGTGAGCACCTCGACATCCGTCAATCTGGTGCGCCTGATGACTTTGGCCGCCGCGTCGACCTCGGCCTCAACGCTCGCACCCTTGAGGAAGAGCAGCTGTCCACCGGATCTCACAAGCGGGACGGTCAACGGGATCAGCTTCGACAGCGCACTGACCGCGCGCGCGGTGGCCTGATCCAACCAGGGGGAGAGCTTGGCCTCTTCCGCCCGGGCGCGAACGACCTCCACATTGTCGAGCTGCAGAGCCTCGGCCTCGCGACGAAGCCAGTCGACCCGCCGCTCCATGGGCTCGATCAGGATGAATTGCGCATCCGGTCGCGCAATGGCCAGCACAAGGCCGGGGAGCCCCGCGCCGCTCCCGATATCCCCCACACGCCCCGGCCTGATCAGCGGGGCGAGAACAGCGCTGTTCAGGATGTGCCGGGTCCACAGTCGAGGGATCTCCAGTGGGCCGATCAGACCGAGTTCCTCACCCCGGGCCGCGAGGTCCGCAGTGAACTGGCGTGCACGGTCTATGCGCGACCCGAACACGGCCTCCGCCGCAGCCGGTTCAGCCTCCAGCGCGACGGGTGAAGCTGGGGACTCTGGCCCCGTGTTCTCCGAAGCCGTGCTCTCCGAAACCGTGCTACCCGGCGCGGCCTCATCTCGAGGTGCATGATCCCCGGATGCTCCATCTCGGGTTCCATGAGCCCGTTCAGCGGCATCCCGCGCGGCATCAGCACCCGCATCACTCATCGGAGGCCCCGACGACCGAATGTTTCACGTGAAACTACGCGCGGGTGATGACGGTGTGGCGATCTGATCCTTCACCCTCAGACTGCGAAACGAAGCCGCGGGCAGCGACCAGGTCGTGCACGAGCTTGCGTTCGTAGGACGACATCGGCGGAAGCGCCGCGGACTGAGCGCCGCCTTCGATCCGGTCGGCGGCGCGCTCCACCAGCTGGGAGAGCTCGGCTTCGCGCGTCTGGCGCGATCCGCCCACATCGAGAATCAGCCGGGAGAAGACACCGGTCTTCGCCTGCACGGCGATCCTGGTGAGCTCCTGCAGCGCGTTGACGGTCTCGGGCTTCGAGAGGAGGCGCAGGTTGCTGTCCTGGCTGGAGTTCACCGAGAGATAGGCACGGCCATCGCGGGCATCGATGTCGATGTCGCCGTCGAGGTCGGTGATATCGAGCAGTTCCTCGATGTAGTCCGCGGCGATCTCACCCTCTTCCTCCAACTGGGTGACAGAACGGGCTGATTCTGGCGCGGCGGAGTCCGGAGTCGCACTCTCGGCCGAAGGGGTCTCTTCCTGAGTGACGTCGGCAGCGGTGGTCTCCGCGGAAGCTGACGTCTCGTCGGCGAGCTGGGGGATGGTCTCTGACATGGAGGAGGTCTCTTTCTGGAACGGCTGGGAGGGCAGGCGTGCGGCTACTTCTTGTTGCCGGTCTTCTTCGAACGGTTCTTGTTCACCGGCTGTACCCGTTGGGTATTGAGCTTGATGTCGTCTACGGCGAGCGGCTGGTCCTCGATGATCGAGAATCCACGGCGCTGCGCCTTCTTCGCCATGCGCGACTCGCGCTGGAGGGCGGCCTCGCTACCGGGTGTCGGCATGTTGCGGATGACCAAGAACTGCTGGCCCATCGTCCAGAAGTTCGAGACGAGCCAGTAGAACATGACTCCGAGCGGGAAGGTGTAGCCCGAGAAGGCGAAGACCAGGGGGAGCAGGTACAGCAGGATGCGCTGCTGCTTGAACATCGGGCTGGCCTTCATCTCGGCCGACTGGTTCTTCGACATGATCTGCAGCTGGGTGATGAACTGCGAACCCGTCATCAGCACGATCATGATGATGGCGATCACGATCACAGCGACGTTTCCGTTCGCGGTGCTGATCGCGAGGTGCAGGGGAGCGATGTCGAAGAGTGAGGACGAGCCGAACGACTTCGACAGCGTCTTGTTCAGCAGGCCGACTCCGACCACGCCGGTCTGGGCATTGTGGAGCACCGAGAACAGGCTGAAGAAGATCGGCATCTGCAGAAGCAGCGGAAGGCAGGAACTCAGCGGGTTGGTGCCCGTCTTCTTGTAGAGCTCCATGGTCTCGCGCGACATCGCCTCGCGGGAGAACTGATCCTTCTTGCCCTTGTACTTGTCCTGGATCTTCTTGAGCTGCGGTGCCACTTCGAGCATTCGTCGCTGGCTTTTGATCTGTCGCACGAAGATCGGGATGAGCGCGGCCCGAATCACGAGAACCAGGCCAACGATAGACAAAACCCAGGTCAGACCCGCATTTGGGTCGAGACCGAGGAAGGTCCAGAACTCATGGAAGCCCACGAGAATGAGTTCTACGACCCATTTGATGGGCCAGAGAATCGTGCCGATGATGTCCATGTGTTTAGGTCACCTTTCCGTGGCCATCGATACAACAAAACCAAAGCGGGTCACCGCGTATTTCTGTTCCACCCGCTGGGGCACGTCGTCTACGCCGCCGGCTGCCCAGGGGTGACATCGTGCAATCCGCCGAATCCCCAACCAACTACCGCGAACCACGCCGTACTGCTGGATGGCCTGAAGAGCATAGGAAGAGCACGAGGGGTAATACCGGCACACATCGCCATACAGGGGTGAGATCACAGCCCGGTAGACCCGCAGGATCAGCACGCTCAGATTGCGGGGGAGCAGGAGCACGAATGTCACGACGGAATTCACGCTCGTGTCACTCCTCCGCTCACGACCTGCGAGATCTCAGAACGCAGGATATCCCAGCCAGCCTGCGCTGAGCCTGGCAATGCACGAATCACGATCTCGGTGCCCGGTGCGAGTCGAGGGAGAGCGGTGAAGCTCAGTGCCTTGAGACGCCGTCTCACGAGGTTGCGGTTCACCGCAACTCCCACGTTCTTGGGCACGATGAAGCCGAAGCGGGGCGGTCGAGAGTCATTGCCCCGCATGATGTAGACCACAGCATGACGGGTCGCCACACGCCGACCTCGGCGCACGAGGCGCCGATAATCGTCAGCCCGGACGAGCCGGTTGGCTTTGGCCAACACGGGGGCTCGACTACGCGGAGAGTTCGGTGCGTCCCTTGCGACGACGCGCGCCCAGGATGGCGCGTCCGGCACGGGTGCGCATTCTGAGGCGGAATCCGTGCACCTTGGCGCGGCGCCGGTTGTTCGGCTGGAAGGTTCTCTTGCTCATGATTTAGATCTCTCGCGTGTTAGAACTCCGCACGGCCAGCTCGGTGGGAGCCAGGAAGCCGGGGGAGTGAAGTTTAGCCATCAGGCTGAAGTCAACTGATTAAAAATACGGTCTTAATGGGCTGCGGTCAAACTCTGGAGCGATCCCGCGCATTATCCACACTCCCATAAAGTCGGCGTGGCAGCGACATGCGACCGGAACTAAGGTGGTGGGACTGCACACCCGGTGGATAACCCTGTGCATAACTACGCCCGATTACAGCGAGGAAACAATGAGTGACATCACGGATTCGACCCAGGAGATCTGGAAATCCGTACTCACCACCCTGCGCTCCGACGACAGGATCACGCCCCAGCTCCAGGGCTTCCTCAGCCTGGTCGAGCCCAAGGGTGTGATGGCGGCGACGCTCTATCTCGAAGTACCCAACGATCTGACCCGGGGAATGCTCGAGCAGCGCATCCGCCTTCCGCTCCTCGACGCGCTCAATGGGCTGGATGGCGAAGAGTCGGTCAGTAACTTCGCGATCGTCGTCAACCCAGAGATCGCCCACGATGCCCTCAGCCATCCCTCCCCTGATGCGCTCGAACAGCAGCAGCAGCCCTACATCGAACAGCCCCTGGCGCCGACGCCCCCCACCGAGGGGATCTCCTCCGGCACGCGCCGGGCTGATTCACGGCTCAATCCGAAGTACAACTTCGACAATTTCGTCATCGGAGGCTCCAATCGATTCGCCCACGCTGCTGCAGTCGCGGTGGCAGAGGCGCCGGCGAAGGCATACAACCCGCTCTTCATCTACGGCGACTCCGGCCTGGGCAAGACCCACCTCCTCCATGCGATCGGCCACTATGCAGAGAGCCTGTATCCCGGTATCCGTGTGCGCTATGTGAGTTCGGAGGAGTTCACCAACGACTTCATCAACTCGATCGCCAACAACCGGGCCTCCGTGTTCCAGTCGCGCTACCGCGAGATCGACATCCTGCTCATCGATGACATCCAGTTCCTGCAGCGGGCAGTGGAGACACAGGAAGCCTTCTTCCACACCTTCAACACTCTCCACGACCACAACAAGCAGGTTGTCATCACCAGCGACCTGCCTCCGAAGGCGCTCACCGGATTCGAGGACCGCATGCGGTCCCGATTCGAATGGGGACTGATCACGGATGTGCAGGCACCCGACCTCGAGACGCGCATCGCCATTCTCCGCAAGAAGGCACAGAGCGAGAAGCTACAGGTGAGCGCGGAGATCCTCGAGTACATGGCCACGAAGGTCTCGTCCAACATCCGTGAGCTCGAGGGAACCCTCATCAGGGTCACCGCGTTCGCCAGCCTCAACCGCACGCCGGTCGACCTCGCGCTCGTTCAGACCGTGTTGAAAGACCTGATCACCCTCGACGACGACAACGTCATCGCGCCGGTCGACATCATCAACCACACGGCGGAGTACTTCAAACTCACGGTCGACGATCTCTATGGATCGTCCCGGTCCCAGGCAGTGGCGACCGCTCGACAGATCGCGATGTACCTCTGCCGGGAGATGACCAATCTGTCTCTCCCCAAGATCGGCCAACTCTTCGGCAACCGCGACCACACCACCGTGATGTATGCCAATAAGAAGATCACCGAACTCATGAAAGAGCGTCGCTCGATCTACAACCAGGTCACCGAGCTCACCAGTCGCATCAAGCAGAACCACCGCTATAACTCGATCTAGGCGGCAGGGTAGACGTTCCAGTCTCTCAGTGTGGATAACCTGTGGATAACTGTGGAAAACGCCGATAAACGCTGTGCAATCAAAACCCGCCCTGTGGAAAGTCCCTCGACCGGCCGCTCGGCAAGATCGTCGATTTGCGGTCGAATGCCACACATTCCCCACAACTCACACCGGTGTAGTTCCCCGCTCCCGACAGCCATCCACGGAGTTATTCACAGATCGCACAGCGGTTAAGAGTGTTAATCCTTAATGACAATTATTTTGGAGAAGATAACCCTTGGGTCGGACGCAAGAAACCGGCTGTGCCAGTATTAACCTCCCGGATCACCGCTCGCTCCGAGAGCGCCAATTCGATAGCAGGTTCGATAGCAAGGGGTGCCCATGAAGTTCCAGGTCAATCGCGACGTCTTCAGTGAAGCCGTCTCCTTTGCGGTGAAACTCCTGCCCCAGCGAACAACTCTGCCGATCCTCAGCGGCGTTCTCATCGAGACCACAGAGACCGGCCTCACTCTCTCATCGTTCGACTACGAGGTGTCGGCCCAGACCGAGATCGCCGCAGAGGTCGAGGAACAGGGCAAGATTCTGGTCTCCGGCCGTCTTCTCGCCGACATCGCCAGCCGCCTTCCCAATGCTCCAGTGCAGTTCTCCACCGAGGAAGGTCGCATCTCGGTCACCTGCGGGCCGGCGAAATTCACCCTTCTCAGCATGCCGGTGGAGGAATACCCCACACTGCCGCAGGTATCCGCACAATCTGGGCTCTTGCCGGCAGACG
Organism: Frigoribacterium sp. UYMn621; assembly: GCF_040549525.1. Lineage (NCBI taxonomy): Bacteria > Bacillati > Actinomycetota > Actinomycetes > Micrococcales > Microbacteriaceae > Frigoribacterium > Frigoribacterium sp. UYMn621. The sequence goes on from NZ_JBEPTM010000001.1 coordinate 42,622, forward strand.
CCTTCGCCACCGCCGTCGCCCAGGTCGCGGTCGCGGCATCCCGCGACGATGTGACTCCCGTGATCACCGGGGTGCAGCTGGAGGTATCGGAGAACAGCCTCACCATGGTGGCGACCGACCGGTACCGCGTCGCCGTACGCGCCATCGACTGGGACTCCGGCGACACCGGCTCGACTGAAACGCTCACGGCGCTCGTGCCGGCGCGCACCCTTCAGGAGATCGGCAAGACCTTCGGCCACAGCGGCACGATCTCTGTCGCGATCACAAACACCGACGATCGCGAACTCATCGCATTCCGGGCTGACCGCAAGACCGTGACGTCCCTGCTGATCAAGGGCAATTTTCCGCCGGTAAAGCGGCTGTTCCCCGAGACTGTGGACAACTACGCGGTGATCAACACGGCCGAACTCATCGAGGCCGTGCGACGCGTCTCCCTCGTGCTCGAACGAGAGGCCGCGCTTCGCTTCACCTTCACGCTCGACGGAGTGACCCTGGAGGCCATCGGATCGGAACAGGCTCAGGCCTCCGAGTCCATCGATGCGCACCTGAGTGGTGGTGACACCGTCGTCTCCCTCAAGCCGGCGTTCCTGCTCGACGGTCTGGGAGCTGTTCACTCGGAATTCGTGCGGATCTCGTTCACCAAGACCGACAATCCCAACAAGCCCGGTCCGGTGCTGATCACGAGCCAGTCGTCCAAGGACCAGCCCGGAGCGGATAATTACAAGTACCTCCTGCAGCCCAACCTGTTGCTCAGGTAACTTCACCCCGCGACATCCCAGAAGGAAGTTCTGACATGCACATCGGCCTCGTCGGTCTCGGCAAAATGGGTAACAACATGCGCGAACGGCTGCGCGCACACGACATCGAGGTCACCGGCTACGACCGCAACCCCGACGTGACGGATGTCGCGAGTCTCGCCGATCTGGTGAAAGCTCTTCCCTCGCCCCGCATCGTCTGGGTGATGGTCCCGGCTGGAGCCATCACCGACTCGGTGGTCACCGACCTGGCTGGAGTGCTCGAATCCGGCGACATCATCATCGATGGTGGCAATTCACGGTTCACCGAAGACATCAAGCACGCCGAGCAGGTGTCGGCACAGGGCATCGAATACGTGGATGCCGGTGTCTCCGGCGGCGTGTGGGGACTGGCGAATGGCTACGGCCTGATGGTCGGCGGTCACAAGAAGAACATCGACCTGTTGATGCCGATCTTCGACGCCCTGCGCCCGGAAGGCCCACGCGAAGAGGGATTCGTCCACGTGGGCGAGATCGGGGCCGGACACTACGCGAAGATGGTGCACAACGGCATCGAATACGCGCTGATGCAGGCCTATGCCGAGGGCTATGAGCTGCTCGACAAGCGAGATGACATCATCAAGGACGTCACCGGCACGTTCAAGGCGTGGCAGCGCGGAACAGTGGTGCGCTCCTGGCTTCTGGAACTGCTCGTGCGCGCCCTGGAGGAAGACCCAGAGTTCACGAATATCGAAGGCTATGTCGAAGATTCCGGAGAGGGTCGCTGGACCATCGAGGAAGCACTCGCCAATGCCGTTCCGGTTCCCACGATCAGTGCGTCGATCTTCGCCCGGTTCGTGTCACGCCAGCCGGAGGGTTCTCCGGCGATGAAGGCCGTTGCCGCGCTGCGCAACCAGTTCGGTGGGCATTCGGTCAAAGCCGTCGACTGATGCTGTGATCGTCACCCACCTCAGCCTCACCGATTTTCGCAATTACATTTCTGCGGAGGTAGCCCTCGCCGCCGGAGCGAACCTGTTCGTCGGCAGCAACGGGCAGGGGAAGACCAACCTGGTCGAGTCCCTCGCGTATCTCAGCACTCTCGGCTCCCATCGGGTCTCGATGGATCACGCCATGATTCGGCAGGGGACCGACTCCGCGATCATCCGCGCCCGGCTCGAAAACGGTGAGCGCCAGATCCTCGCGGAGGTGCAACTCAACAGGTCGGCGCCCAACCGCGCGCAGATCAACCGTTCGGTGATCAAGACGCGGGAGTTGCCCCGCTATTTCTCCAGCGTGTTGTTCGCCCCGGAGGACCTGGCGCTGATCCGGGGGGATCCGGGTGGGCGGCGGAGATTCCTCGATGAACTGCTCGTGCTGCGGTCGCCCAGGATCTCGGCTGTGATTGCCGACTACGACCGCGTGGTGCGACAGCGCAACACCCTCCTCAAGTCGGCCAGGGCATCGGGAGTGCGTGGCGACAAGCTTTCCACTCTCGATATCTGGGATGAGCGCCTGGTCGCACTCGGATCGCAGCTGATCGAGGCTCGAACGACTCTCGTCGCGGAGTTGTCGCCCGAGGTCGCGTACGCTTACACGTCAGTGGCCGGCGAGGACCACCACGCCGGGTTGGCCAATCAGCTCAGCATCTTCGCGGTCGGCTCGGCCCCCCAGGGCGTGGGAGAAGAGGATGTCGAACCGGGCGGATTGAGTCGTGGCATCGTCACGGCGGCCGATGCCGCTTTCGCGTTCCGCAACACACTCACGCACCGGCGCCGCAGCGAACTGGAGAGGGGGATCACCCTGGTCGGCCCGCACCGCGACGACCTGGTGCTCGAACTCAACTCGCTTCCCGCCCGCGGGTATGCCAGCCATGGGGAATCCTGGTCTTTCGCTCTCGCCTTGAAGCTGGCGTCCGCCATTCTGCTCAGGCGCGAGTCGTCGACGGGCGATCCCGTTCTCATGCTCGACGATGTCTTCGCCGAGCTGGATGCCTCCCGTCGCGCCCGCCTGGCGGCCGCCGTGCGCGATTTCGAGCAGGTGCTGATCACAGCCGCGGTGTTCGAGGACGTTCCGGAAGAGCTCACCGGCAACACCGTGCATATTTCGCGAGGCACCATTGTCGGGGCAGATGCGCCGTGAAAGACATGGCGGATGCTCCCGAGGAATCCGAACCGGTGTCGGTATACCTGCGGTTTCGTCGTGTGTTCGGTGACGGCTCGAGCAGATCGGCCGATGCGCGCAAGAGGGCGAAGAAGGAGCCCGGGTCGACGATTCCGTTCGGAGGGGGGCGGGATCCGGAGGGGATCGGAGCCGTGATGGACTCGTTGACGTCGAAACTGGGGTGGAGTTCGCCGCTGGCGCGATCGGAATTGTTGGCATCCTGGCTGGAGATCGCCGGAGCCGACACCGCAGAGCACTCGGCCCCGGTCTCGATCGAGGATGGCGTGCTCACGGTGAAATGCGACTCGACGGCCTGGGCGACCCAGCTTCGACTCATGCGGGTGCAGATCATGAGTCGCATCGTGGCGAGGTATCCGGACGCGGGCATCGACTCGGTGCGTTTCGAAGGGCCGGGGGCCCCCTCGTGGAAACGCGGCCCCAGATCAATCCCAGGGCGTGGTCCGCGCGATACTTACGGCTGACAGGGCAAAACAGGTCGCCCCGGCACATCTAAGTCCCCAGATCGCCGATTCGCGCCTATGCGCCCCGAGGGTTTGGTAGAATTACACAGTCGTCATGGCAGCTCCCTTCTGGGAACCCGAGCCGCGAACGAACAATCGATCTACCTGGCAGGAGCCTAATTTCACATGGCAGCGAACCGCTCGAATTCCGAATCTGAAGACAGCTACGGAGCAGATCAGATCCAGGTGCTCGAGGGACTCGAGGCGGTGCGCAAACGTCCCGGCATGTACATCGGCTCCACCGGACCCCGCGGTCTGCACCACCTCGTATACGAGGTTGTCGACAACTCCGTCGATGAGGCACTCGCCGGGTACTGCGACACCATCCTCATCACCATGTTGAAGAACGGTGGTATCCGGGTCGTCGACAACGGCCGCGGCATCCCGGTCGATCTCAACAAGCAGGAGAACAAGTCGACTGTCGAGGTCGTCATGACGATCCTCCACGCGGGCGGAAAGTTCGGCGGCGGCGGATACACGGTCTCGGGCGGTCTGCACGGTGTCGGAATCTCTGTGGTCAACGCGCTGTCCCGCGAGGTGGACACCGAAGTGCGTCGCCAGGGACATGTCTGGCGCATGAGTTTTGAGAACGGCGTGCCCACCGGTCCCCTGACCAAGGGTGAGACGACGGAGGAAACCGGCACGACCCAGACCTTCTGGCCGAGCCCGGAGACCTTCGAGACCGTGGTCTTCGACTACGAGACGCTGCGCGCGCGCTTCCAGCAGATGGCGTTTCTCAACAAGGGACTGGCGATCACTCTCACCGACGAGCGGGAGCTGGAGTCCGACGAGACGGTCAGTGTCACCTACATGTACGAGAAAGGCCTCGTCGACTACGTGGAGTACCTCAACTCCGCGAAGAAGGTCGAGGTCGTGCATCCGGATGTCATCTCCTTCGAGCTGGAGGACAAGGAACTCAAGATCTCCCTCGAGGTCGCAATGCAGTGGACCACCTCCTACCAGGAGAGCGTGCACACCTACGCGAACACCATCAACACACACGAGGGCGGGACCCACGAAGAGGGATTCCGTGCCGCGCTCACGACCCTGGTCAACAAGTACGCCCGCGAGAAGGGGATCATCAAGGAGAAGGATGAGAACCTCACCGGTGACGACGTGCGCGAGGGTCTCACCGCAGTCATCTCGGTGAAGCTCGCCGAACCGCAGTTCGAGGGACAGACGAAGACCAAGCTCGGAAACACCATCGCGAAGTCCTTCGTGCAGAGGGTCGCCGGTGACCAGCTCGGCGACTGGTTCGACCGCAACCCCACTCAGGCCCGAGACGTGATCCGCAAGGCGATCCAGGCATCCGCTGCCCGACTCGCGGCCCGCAAGGCGCGCGAGCAGACCCGGCGCAAGGGACTGCTCGAATCCGGCGGGATGCCCGGAAAGCTGAGGGACTGCTCGAGTAACGACCCCTCGCTCAGCGAGATCTTCATGGTGGAGGGCGACTCGGCCGGCGGTTCCGCCGTTCAGGGGCGCAACCCGGAGTTTCAGGCGATCCTGCCGTTGCGCGGCAAGATCCTCAACGTGGAGAAGGCGCGTCTCGACCGCGCTCTCGCCAACAACGAGGTGCAGGCCATGATCACCGCCTTCGGTGCGGGGGTCGGCGAGGACTTCAACCCGGAGAAGGCCCGGTATCACAAGATCGTGCTGATGGCCGATGCCGACGTGGACGGCCAGCACATCACGACCCTGCTGCTCACCCTGCTGTTCCGCTACATGCGCCCGCTGATCGACCTGGGCTACGTGTATCTGGCCCAGCCCCCGCTCTACCGCCTCAAGTGGACGAACTCGCCACACGAATACGTCTACAGCGACCGCGAGAAGGATGCGCTCCTCGCCGCCGGATCCGCTGCCGGAAAGCGGATGCCGAAGGACAGCGGAGTGCAGCGCTACAAGGGTCTCGGCGAGATGGACTACAAGGAACTGTGGGAGACCACCATGGATCCGGTGACCCGCACCCTGCTTCAGGTGACCCTGGATGACGCGGCCGCCGCCGACGAGATCTTCTCCACCCTCATGGGCGAAGACGTGGAGTCGCGACGCAGTTTCATCCAGAAGAACGCCAAAGACGTGCGTTTCCTCGATATCTGATCGCCCGCGAAGCAGCGATCAGATTGAGTGGGCCGCCCGCGGCCGTGCCGAAATCTCCACCGACTGCAGACAGAACCCCGGTCTCGATAAAGGCGCTGAGCGCCCTGCTCGACCAACAGTTCAGAAAGTAAAAAAATGGCTGATGTAACACCTCCGGACGACGCCGAGCCGCAGATCGCCGGCCGCGAGATCGACCTCGCACACGACAAGATCACGCAGGTCGACCTCCAGCTCGAGATGCAGCGCTCCTACCTCGACTACGCGATGAGCGTGATCGTCGGGCGCGCCCTTCCCGAGGTGCGTGACGGCCTGAAGCCCGTTCATCGTCGCGTGATCTACGCGATGTACGACGGTGGTTATCGTCCCGACAAGGGCTTCTCCAAGTGCACCCGCGTCATCGGCGACGTCATGGGGCAGTTCCACCCGCACGGTGATTCCTCGGTGTACGACGCTCTCGTGCGACTCGTGCAGCCGTGGAGCCTCCGCTACCCGCTCGCCCTCGGCCAGGGGAACTTCGGCTCCCCCGGCAATGACGGAGCAGCGGCCCATCGGTACACCGAGACCAAGATGGCTCCTCTCGCGATGGAGATGGTGCGGGACATCGAGGAAGAGACCGTCGACTTCCAGGACAACTACGACGGCCGCACCCAGGAGCCCTTCGTGCTCCCCAGCCGTTTCCCGAATCTCCTCGTCAATGGTTCGGTGGGAATCGCGGTCGGCATGGCCACCAACATCCCCCCGCACAACCTGCGTGAGGTCGGCGAGGGCGCGCTCTGGCACCTGGCCAACCCGGATGCCTCTCAGGAGGAGCTCGTCGAAGCGCTCATCCAGCGCATCAAGGGACCGGACTTCCCCACCGGCGCGCAGATCCTCGGCCTCAAGGGCATCCAGGACGCGTACCGCACGGGCCGTGGATCGATCACGATGCGTGCCGTTGTCAACGTCGAGGAGCTCCAGGGTCGCACCTGCCTCGTGGTGACGGAACTGCCGTACCAGGTGAACCCCGACAACCTCGCGCTGAAGATCGCCGAGCTCGTCAAGGAGCAGAAGATCACGGGGATCGCGGACATCCGCGACGAGACCTCCGGCCGCACCGGCCAGCGCCTCGTGATCGTGCTGAAGCGCGACGCCGTGGCGAAGGTCGTGCTCAACAACCTCTACAAGCACACCCAGCTGCAGGAGAACTTCGGCGCGAACATGCTCGCGATCGTCGACGGGATCCCGCGCACGCTCGCGATCGACGGGTTCATCACGGCGTGGAGCGACCATCAGATCGACGTGATCGTGCGCCGCACCGCGTTCCGGCTGCGCCGGCACGAAGAGCGCGCCCACATCCTGCGCGGATATCTCAAGGCTCTCGACGCCCTGGATGAGGTCATCGCGTTGATCCGTCGCTCGGCGACCGTCGAGGATGCCCGCGATGGGCTGATGACGCTGCTCGAGATCGATGAGCAACAGGCCCGCGCCATCCTCGAGATGCAGCTGCGCCGCCTCGCCGCCCTCGAGCGTCAGAAGATCATCGAAGAGGCCGAGAAGATCGAACTCGAGATCGCGGACTTCAAGGCGATCCTGGCGAGCCCGCAGCGCCAGCGCGACATCGTGAGCGAAGAACTCACGGAACTCATCGCGAAGTATGGGGACGACCGTCGCACCGAGATCATGTTCGGTTTCGACGGCGACATGAACGTGGAAGACCTCATCCCCGAAGAGGAGATGGTGATCACCGTCACACGCGGTGGCTACATCAAGCGCACGCGCAGCGACAACTACCGCAGCCAGCACCGCGGCGGCAAGGGCGTCAAGGGCGCCCAGCTGCGCGCGGATGACGTGGTGGAGCACTTCTTCGTCACGACCACGCACCACTGGCTGTTGTTCTTCACGAACAAGGGCCGTGTCTATCGCGCGAAGGCCTATGAGGTGCAGGAGGGCGGCCGCGACACCAAGGGCCAGCACGTCGCGAACCTGCTCGCCCTGCAGCCGGATGAAGAGATCGCTCAGATCCTGGACATCCGCGACTACCAGGTGGCCAAGTACCTGGCTCTCGCCACCCGAGGCGGCCTGGTGAAGAAGACGCTGCTGTCGGAGTACGACACCAACCGCACCGGTGGCATCATCGCGATCAACCTCCGAGAAGAGGATGAACTGGTCTCGGCGATGCTCGTGGAGGAAGACTCCGACCTGCTCCTCGTCTCCCGCAAGGGCATGTCCATCCGCTTCACGGCCTCCGATGACGCGCTGCGCCCGATGGGCCGCGCAACCTCCGGGGTGATCGGAATGCACTTCCGCGACGAGGACACCCTGCTGGACGCATCCGTCGTCGCAGACACCGGATTCGTCTTCGTGGTGACCGAGGGCGGCTTCGCCAAACGCACCGCTGCAGACCAGTACCGGGTGCAGAATCGCGGTGGCCTTGGCATCAAGGTGGCCAAGCTGCAGGAGGCCCGCGGGGATCTCGCCGGGGCGCTCATCGTCGAGGATGACGACGAGGTGCTTGTGGTTCTGGCCAGCGGCAAGGTGGTACGCTCGTCTGTCGCCGAGGTGCCGGCCAAGGGTCGTGACACTATGGGCGTAGTCTTCGCACGTTTCGCGGACGACGACAAGATCATCGCAGTCGCGAAGAACAGTGAACGCAATCTGGAAGCCGAAGGCCTGGATGCTCCCGACGAGGAGCCGCCTGCCGGAGAGATCCAGACCGGAAAGGACGAGTCCGTAGATGAGTAGCGTCGCCGAAAAACTCCAGCGCAAATCCCAGCGGGCCACGGCCACGAAGCAGGTGCGGCTGAAGCTCGTCTACGTCGACTTCTGGTCGGCCGTGAAGCTGTCGTTCCTGATCGCGATCACCCTCGGGATCATCCTGATCGTGGCCAGCATGCTCGTCTGGGTCGTCCTCGACGGCACGGGGATCTTCGGCAAGCTCGACAGTGTGCTGCAGGACATCCTCAATGAGCCGACGTTCAGCGTAACGACGAGTTTCTCGCTCGCGCAGGTCGGTCTGTTCGCCGTCGTCGTCGCCCTTCTCAACACTGTCGTCGGCACTGCTCTCGGCGCGATAACGGCGATGCTGTATAACTTCAGCGTGCGCATCACCGGCGGCCTGCTGGTCGGTTTCACCAACAACTAGCAGGGTTCGGCGCTCGATTCGTTGAAACTCGACAGGTGCGATACTCTCGTATCTGCCCTCGAGTGAATCGAGGCAATGGGGATATAGCTCAGGCGGTTAGAGCGCTTCGCTGATAACGAAGAGGTCCCAGGTTCAAGTCCTGGTATCCCCACTCGGAATCCGTTCGTCGGATTTCCGGGGCTTTAGCTCAATTGGTAGAGCGCCGCCTTTGCAAGGCGGAGGTCAGGAGTTCGATTCTCCTAAGCTCCACAGCTGTCCTTCACCCCCGGTGCTCTGTGCCCGGGGGTTTCGTGTCTCCCCCACGGCTCGTGGTGGGGCATTCGCTGCGACGTGGGACGCAGCAACGGGTGTCACCGGAGGGGCCGATGAGCCTCTCGAGTGACACCCGTCAGAAGAGTCCTGCACGTGCGAGGGTCCGCGTGTTTGCGACCGAGCCGCGCTGTTGTCGCTGTGGGCCTGCGGCTACGCGCGCGCCGATGCGGGCGCGATGGGGTCATCCGCCTCTTCGTCGCTGACCCAGAGCTCGTCGTCGGCGCGAAGGGTCTGCCAGGCCGCATACGCGACCCCGGCAGCGGCGACGACCGCGAGTGCGATGAGGATGTAGCGACCCGGGCCCGGCTGGGGCTTGGGCTGCACGACACCGACCTTGGCGCCGAGCTGGTTTCCGGCGTTACGGATGTTGTTGAGCGCCTCACGCACACGGGGATCCTTGGAGACCTCGAGCACGGCGAGAGCCGAGGCGAGAGCGGAAGAGACTGCGGGGAGCACGTCGCGCTGCACCTTGTCCTTCGCGGTGTCGGCGACGGCACGGCCAGAGGCCACTCCGAGGTCAACGACGGGGCGCACGCGGTGGTCGTAGGTGTCGCGCACCCGGGGGGCGACCTCTTCGCGCCCGGCGTTGGCCGCCTGGCGACCCGCCTCACGAATGACGTGGGAGGCGTGCTCGAGAACATCCTTCTGGTCATCCCAGAGATCGGATGCAGCGGACCGGAGTCGCTTCAATTCTTTCGCGCGCTTACGTGACAGTGCCAAGGGGACCTCCAGTAGTCGGACGGAGAATTCTCCCATCTTTGCACGCACGCCTGCGCAGACAAACCCGGTTGACTGGACGAACCCTGAACGCTAGGCATTGCTGTGGGAGAATATAGGCATGTCTATGCACACCCACACCGCAACTTTCCACACCACCGAGGGTGACATCACCGTCAACCTGTTCGGTAACCACGCCCCCAAGACCGTGAAGAACTTCGTCGGTCTCGCCGCGGGCGACATCGAGTGGACCCACCCGGGCACCGGAAAGGTGTCGAAGGACAAGCTCTACGACGGCGTGGTCTTCCACCGCATCATCGACGACTTCATGATCCAGGGCGGCGACCCGCTCGGCCAGGGGACCGGCGGACCGGGTTACAACTTCGATGACGAGATCCACCCCGAGCTCACCTTCACCAAGCCGTACCTCCTCGCCATGGCCAACGCTGGCAGCCGCGGCGGCAAGGGCACCAACGGCTCGCAGTTCTTCATCACGACGGTTCCCACCACCTGGCTCCAGGGAAAGCACACCATCTTCGGAGAGGTCGCCGACGAGGCCTCCCGCGACGTCGTCAAGAAGATCGAGGCCGTCAAGAAGGACCGCAACGATCGTCCCCTCGAAGACATCGTGATCAAGTCGGTCACGATCGACGAGGTCTGATGCACCGATCCGGTCGACTCCCCGTGAACGCACAGTGAGCGAGGGGTCGGCCAGCGCCGACGACTTCTGCTACCGGCATCCGGATCGCCAGAGTTTCATCCTCTGCCAGCGCTGCGGGCGCACGATCTGTGCCGAATGCCAGACGCCGGCCGCGGTCGGTGTGCATTGCCCCGAGTGCATGCGGGAATCCCGGCAGAGCGCACCGCGCACCAAGCCGGCAGTAGTGACCTCTGTGCGTCGCATGGCACAGCCGGGGGCTCCGCTCGTGACCTACGTGATCATGGCACTCTGCGTGATCGTGTTCGCTGCGGAGGCGCTCACCGGCCAGCTCGTGGGGCGGGGCAGCCCGATCGTGAGCGCACTGCTCTACTACCCCCCGTACACGTCGATCGAGCCGTGGCGGATGCTGACCTCCCTGTTCGTGCACGGATCGATCATCCACATCCTCTTCAACATGTACTCGCTGTTCGTGCTCGGACCAGAGCTCGAACGTCTGGTGGGGCGCTGGCGCTTCCTCGCGCTGTTCCTGTTGAGCGGATTCGGCGGCTCGGTCGCGGTGCTGCTCAGCAGTCCGGGCTCGGCGGTCATCGGGGCATCCGGCGCCATCTTCGGCCTGTTCGGTGCCTACTTCGTGATCGCCCGCCACCTCGGCGGCAACAGCCGACAGCTCATCATCGTGATCGTGATCAACCTGGTGATCGGCTTCATCGTGCCGGGGATCGCGTGGCAGGCGCACGTGGGAGGCCTGCTCGTCGGAGCACTCGTCGCGTTCCTGCTGGTGCGCACTCGGGACCGCAGCCGACGGGGCATCCAACTGCTATCGCTCGCCGGGGTCTTCGCCCTGTTGATCGGAGCGACCGTCGCCGGCGTTCAGCTCATCGGCGCGTGAGCCCCGACTTATCCACAGGCTTTTCCACATTGGGGATAATTACACCCGTGTAATTGCCCCACCGAGGGGGCGCGGGATCAGCGCCAGCGAGTGGTCATCAGGAATCCCACGAAGAGGATTCCGAACCCGATGAGGATGTTCCACTGCCCGAACTGCGGAACGGGCAGGGTGCCCTGGCTCACGTAGAAGACGATGATCCAGGCAAGACCGATGAGCATGAGGCCGAACATGATCGGCTTGAACCAGACCGGGTTCGGGGCGTCGTCCCCCGAACGATTCGTTTCGGGAGCAACGGCCTTGGTGCGCGGAGTGGATCTTGCCATGCCGGAATTCTAGCCTGAAAGCCCCCGAAGGCCCGAGGCGAGGCTCCCCCGTCCGGCATTCGCACCGAACACTTAGAATCGAGACCATGAGCGAGCAGGCGCGAAAGCAGACGGATACCGTCTCGCCGAAGCGCCCCCACCGTGTCAGCGTGATCGGAGTCCTCGGTGAGTTGTTCATCACGGCCGGTGTGCTGGTGTTCCTCTTCCTCGGCTGGCAGCTGTGGCTCAACGACCTCATCGTCGGGGCGGACCAGAACAAGGCCGGGGCCGCTCTCGCCCAGGGGTGGGATGCCGCCTCACCCGCCCACGGGCACGTCACAGCCCCCGGTACCGACTTCGGCGAACCACTGGTTGCCATCGCTCCCGGCGATGCTGTGAAGTTCGCGGTCATGTACGTGCCCCGGTTCGGCGCGGACTACGCGCGATCCATCTCCGAGGGAGTCGAGACGGCGAAGGTGCTCGATAAGAACGGGATCGGCCACTACCCGGGCACGCAGATGCCGGGCCAGGTGGGCAACTTCGCGGTGGCCGCGCACCGCACCACCCATGGGGCGCCATTCAAGCCGCTCGCGAGCCTGCAGGTGGGCGACAAGATCTACGTGCAGACGCAGGACGGCTATTACACCTACGAGTTCCGCGGGCTCGAATACGTGCGACCCACCGGGGTCGGCGTGCTCGATCCGGTGCCGCAGTTCGCCGGGGTCGCCCCGACCGATCGCATTCTCACGATGACGAGCTGCAATCCGATGTTCTCGGCGGCCGAGCGCATCATCGCTTACGCCTCTCTCGAGTCCTGGCAGCCGATCTCCGCCGGGGTCCCCGCCGCGATCAGCGCGGCCGTCACGGCGAACAGTTAGGACGGCCATGTACGGAGCTCTCTGGCGACTGATGCCCGGCCCCCTCTGGCTGCGCGTGATTCTGATCGTGCTTTTCTTCGCGGCGGTACTCGCCGTATTGGTTCTGTTCGTGTTCCCGTGGCTCACCACCTTCGTGAACGTGAACGATGTGACGGTGGGAACATGACACGCATTCTGGTGATCGACAACTACGACAGCTTCGTCTACACCCTGAACGGCTATCTGCTGCAGTTGGGGGCGACGACGGATGTCGTGCGCAACGACTCCTTCCCGGCGGCCGACGCCGCAGCGCGCATCGCCGAGTACGACGGCGTGCTGCTCTCTCCGGGGCCGGGCACGCCCGCGGCGGCGGGGGTGTCCATCCCCATCGTGACGGCAGCTCTGTCGTCGGGCCTTCCGCTGCTCGGGGTGTGCCTCGGGCACCAGGCCATCGCCGAGGCCCTCGGCGCCACGGTGACCCACGCCGAGGAGCTCATGCACGGGAAGACCTCGCTGATCACCCATGACGACAGCGACTTCTATCGGCGCGTTCCCCAGCCCTTCCGGGCGACCCGGTACCACTCGCTGGCGGTCGTGGACTCGACGGTGCCCGACGAGCTCGTTGTGACCTCGCGGACCGAGGGCGGCGTGATCATGGGCGCCCGGCACGAATCCGCGCCGATCTTCGGCGTGCAGTTCCACCCCGAGTCGGTGCTCACCGAGGGCGGCTACGCCATGATCGCCAACTGGTTGGCCGTCACCGGTCTCGAGACGGCGCCTGAGACGGCTCGAGGACTGACTCCGCTGGTCAACCTCGGCTGATCACTCACACCGCTCGGGCTTAACCGCTGCAGTAGGTGAGGGTGATCGTCGAGCGTTGCGGCTGGTCGCCGGTGAGGGACTGCGCCTTCACCTTGTTCCCGGTGCAGGTGGAATCGGCCACGGGATTGATGGTGAGTTGAAGCACGCCGAGCTGGGTGTTCGCGTCCCCGATGTCCGCCCCGACCACGGAGGGGATCGTCACGAGGCCGGTGGAGATGAAGAGGTTGACGACGTCACCCTCGCGCGCGGGGCTGCTTGCCGCCGGGTCGCTGCGGATGACGGTGCCGGAGGTGATCGTCGCGGAGTTCTCGGGGGTGTTGGTACCCATCGCGAGTTTCCTGGCCTCGAGCGCCGCCTTCGCCGCCTCGACGGTGAGATTGCTGAGGCTCGGAATGGAGGTGGGGGTCTTGCCCGATGACACCGTGACCAGCACGGTGCCGTCCTTGGAGACCTTTTGGCCCGCATTCGGATCGGTGCTGATGATGTGGCCGCTCTCGACGGTGGAACTCGACTGGTCGAGCTTGGTCGTCTTGAGCCCCGCCTCCTTCAGCTTCGCGGCACCCTGGTCGTAGAGCTGCCCCGTGACATCCGGCACCTTCACCGAGAGGTTGTCCCCGATGGTGGCGGGCGGAAGGTTCACGACCCAGAAGACGACAGCGATGAGGATGACCGCGAGTACGGTGATCCCCACCCAGATCCAGGCGACGGGAGGCCGGTTCTGCGTGCGGGCGCCACGCTCGTCGTTGGGCGCGACCAGCTGTCGAAGTGCGGCCTCAGAGCCGGCTGTCGCGGCAGGGTTCACCCCGAAGAGGGTGGAGTTGAAGTCACTGACCGGCGGCTTGCGGGGCGGAATCCCGCCCGCGCTCGCATCCTCGAGATCCTGGCGGAACTCGGCAGCGGTCTGGAACCGCTGGAACTTGTCTTTCGCGAGGGCGTGGAGCACCACGGAATCGAGGGACGGGGACACCCGCGGGTTGATGGTGCTCGGCGCGACAGCCGCCTCGCTGATGTGCTGGTAGGCCACAGCCGCGGCACGATCCCCCCGGAACGGCGGCCGGCCGGTGAGGAGCTCGAAGAGCACAACACCGGTGGAGTACAGGTCGGTGCGGGCATCCACGGTCTCACCGCGGGCCTGCTCCGGCGAGAAGTACTGCGCGGTACCGAGCACCGCGCTGGTGTCGGCGACGGTGGCGGAGTTGTCGGAGACGGCACGGGCGATGCCGAAGTCCATCACCTTGACCTGGCCGTTCTGGGTCACCATGACGTTGCCGGGCTTGATGTCGCGGTGCACGAGCAGTGCGCGATGGCTGTACTCGAGGGCGGTGAGGATGCCAGAGACGATGCGCACCGCCTCTTTGGGTTCGAGCGGACCGTCTGCCACGATGTCTTTGAGCAGCCGCCCGTCGACGAACTCCATGACGATGTAGGGCACCTGGCTCTCGAGGCCGTTCGGCTCGCGAACGGTCTCCTCTCCGGCATCGAAGACACGCACGATCGTGGGATGCGCCATGCGGGCGGCCTTCTGCGCCTCCTCGCGGAAGAGCACGCGGAAACGCGGATCCGTCGCCAGGGCCGGCTTGAGCAACTTGATGGCGACTCGACGGCCGAGCCGGATGTCCGTGCCGACGTGAACATCCGACATCCCCCCACGGCCAATGAGCGCACCGACCTCATAGCGGCCGGCGAGAAGCCGAGTGCCTTCAGTCACGAATGATCTCCTGGGGATGCGGGGGCAGGACCTTGCCAGTGTAATGCGTGGCGGTTTGGCGCCCGGTGGTTAGGGTGCCGGTGTGGAAGCGATCGAGGTCTCGGTCAGGGTCGGGGAGGAGGGCGAGGTTCCGCCGGAACAGTTGGCCACGTAGGTCATCGTGTTCTTAGTGGTTGGGACGGTTGCTAACGTCCAGGTGAGAGTGGTTGTGGTCGGGTCGACTGTGCTCGGTGAGGTCGACTTGGTAGCTGGCTTATCGATCGTCGACGGTGCGTTGAAAGAGAATGTGTAGTTCAAGAAGGTCGATCCAGTCGGACATCCCGAGTAAGGCGGAATCTGCACCGTCACAGTGTTGTCCGGGTTGACGGCGCTGGCCTTGAGCGGGTCCGGTTGAGAGGGCGCGGCCGGCACCGCCCCGTAGAACCGCACGGTGATCGTGTCGTTCTTACGCACATTGCCGGTGGGGTTCACGAAGTAGGCGGTGCCCACCTTGGAGGCGTCCGGTGCAGGGGTGGCATCCGGCACCATGTTGGCTCCGAGGCCGAGGGCGTCGAGTTCCGCCTGCACGGCGGCGAGCTTCTCCCCGATGAATTTGGTCGGGCCGATGTTGATGATGTCACTCGTCGGTGTCGGGGAGGGTTTCGTGGCGCTGGGTGACGGCGGCGGGGAGGTGATGCTCGGCGACGTGGATGGCGCCGGCGAGGGATTGCCCAGCAGCGTGATCAGTGCCCCGATGAGCACGATGAGCAGGATCGCCACGAGCGCGATCAGCGGCCAGGTCCAGGGGCTGCGCGTCTTGGTGGGCACCGGTGTGGTCGGCGGCCCCGACTCGACGGAGCTGGCCGTGGTGAGCAGTCGCGTCGCCTGGGTCGCGGGGTTCTCGCGCAGGAGGGCGGGGAGCGTGCCCGCCCCAAGGATTCCGGGCACCGCGGATGCCGCAGCCGCGACATCCCCGCGGCGGAGCGCCTGGGCGGCGCGAGCCAGGTGAGCCGCGGATGCGGGACGGTCGGCCGGGTTCTTGGCGATGCAGGCATAGACGAGATTGCGCACGGGCTCCGAGACCGTCACCGGGAGTTCCGGTGGGGCCTCGTTGATCTGCGCCATGGCGATGGCGACCTGAGACTCGCCGGTGAAGGGGCGCTTTCCGGCAAGGGCCTCGTACGCGACGATGCCGAGCGAGTAGATGTCGGTGGTCGGCGATGCCGGGTGGCCGCTGGCCTGTTCCGGTGACAGGTACTGCACAGTGCCCATCACCTGGCCGGTGGCGGTGAGCGGCACCTGGTCGGCGATGCGGGCGATCCCGAAGTCCGTGATCTTGACGCGGCCATCCGGGGTGATCAGCAGGTTGCCCGGCTTGATGTCGCGGTGCACGAGGCCGGCCGAGTGGGCCGCGTGCAGCGCGGATGCCGTCTGGGCAACGATGTCGAGCACGCGGTCGGTGGAGAGCACGCGTTCGCGTTCGAGGATGGTGGACAGGGCTTCGCCCGGCACCAGTTCCATCACGAGGTAGGCGCTGCCCTCCTCCTCGCCGTAGTCGAAGACGTTGGCGATTCCCTCGTGGTTGACGAGGGCGGCGTGCCGGGCCTCGGCGCGGAAGCGCTCGAGGAAGCCGGGATCACCGAGGTATTCGTCCTTGAGGATCTTGATGGCGACGGTGCGCCCGATCACCAGGTCGGTCGCCTGCCAGACCTCGCCCATGCCGCCGATGGCGACCCGGCTGGAGAGTTGGTACCGTCCTCCGAAAGTGAGGCCACTCGTGGGTCTCATTTGCCAAGCACCGCCTCTATTACCTTTTTCGCGATTGGGGCCGCGACTGCATTGCCGAAGCTCGTTCCGTTCTCCACGACGACAGCCACAGCAACTTTCGGGTTGTCTGCGGGCGCGAAGCCGGTGAACCAGAGGGTGTATGGCTTACCGTCGCCGTTTTGAGCTGTACCGGTTTTGCCTGCCACATCGACTCCACTAATTCTTGCATTACTGGCAGCCCCGTTGCTCACGTTGTTGATCATCAGCTGCGTCATGGTGGCACTCGTGGCCGGGGTGATCGGCTGGCTGAAGACCTTCTGCTGGAAGGGCTGGATCGGGGTGAGGTCCGGTGCCGTGATCTCCTTGATCAGGGTCGGCTGCATGAGCGAACCACCGTTGGCGATGGCGGCCGACGTCATGGCCACCTGCAGCGGGGTGACGCGGTCTTCGAACTGACCGAAGGCCGAGAGCTCCACCTGGGCGGTGTTGCCGATGTCATAGATGCTCGGCGTCACGCGCATCGGGATCGAGAGCTTCTGTCCGAAGCCATAGGCGGTGGCGTATTTCTTGAGCACATCGCCACCGAGCGCGGCTCCCAGCTGGGCCATCGGGATGTTGCAGCTGAGACGAAGCGCATCGGCGATCGAGACGGTCGCCCCTCCACCGCAGCTGCCGCCCTCGGCATTGTTGATGTTCGTCGAGGTGCCGGTCAGGGTGAGGGTGTTGGGGTTCGGAAAGGTGTCTTCCGGTTTGTACTTGCCGCTGTCGATCGCCGCGGAGGTCGTGATCAGCTTGAACACGGACCCGGGGTAATACAGGTCACCGGCGATCGCCCGGTTGATGAGCGGTCTCGCGGGGTCTGCGAGCAGGGTCTTGTAGGCACTGATCACATCGGTGGAGTTGTGGGAGGCCAGCACGTTCGGGTCGAAAGCGGCCTTCGAGACCATGGCCAGGATGGCCCCGGTGCGTGGATCGAGCGCGACCACGGATCCGGCGTTGTTGCCGAGGGCATCCCAGGCCGCCTGCTGCACCTTGGGATCGATGGTCAGGGAGACTGAAGCACCCTTGGGGGTCTGGCCGGTGAGGATCGAATTGACCTTGGTGAGGAACTGGTCGTTCGCGGTGCCGCTGAGGTAATTGTTGAGGGCGCCCTCGACGCCGGTGTTGCCCTGGTTGAGGGTGAAGTATCCGGTGACCGCGGAATAGAGCTGCGGATCGCTGTAGACGCGCTGGAACTTGTACTTGTCGGCGACCGGCTTTGACACGGCGATCGCCTGGCCATCGACGAGGATCGGGCCGCGCTCGGCCGAATAACTGTCGTTGAGGGTGCGCACATTACGCGGGTCGGCGTTGAGCGAGTCCACCTGGAACACGGTGATGATCGTGGTGGACGTGAACAACGCCAGGAACATGAGCATCACCGCGATGGTCACGCGTTTGACCTGCCGATTCATCACTCCACCACCAATTGCGGTTGATTGCGCACGCTGTCGGAAAGCCTCAACAGCAGGGCGGCGATGATCCAGTTGGCCACGAGAGATGATCCGCCCGCCGCGAGGAACGGGGTGGTGAGACCGGTGAGCGGGATCACCCGTGTCACTCCTCCGAGGACGATGAACACCTGGAGCGCGATGACGAAGGAGAGGCCGACGCCGAGCAGGCGACCGAAGTCATCCTGTCCGGCAAAGCCGATGCGGAATCCTCGGGAGACGAAGAGGAGGTACAGGGCGAGGATGGCGAACAGGCCCGCCAGCCCGAGCTCCTCACCGAGGCTGGCGATGATGTAGTCGCTTTCGGCGAGGGGCACGATCCCGGGGCTCCCCTGCCCCCAGCCGGTGCCGATCAGGCCGCCGTGGGCGAGACCGAAGATGCCCTGCACGAGCTGGTAGCTTCCGCCCGGCGCATCGTAGATCTTCGGGTTGAAGGCATCCAGCCAGGAGCTGAATCGCCCGCCGACATAAGTGAGCAGCCTGCTGGCGATGAGCGCGCCCCCGACGAACAGCGCGAGACCGAGGATGACCCAGCTGAGCCGTCCTGTCGCAACGTAGATCATCACGAGGAACAGGCCGAAGAACAACAGGGCGGTGCCGAGGTCGCGCTGGAATACCAGAACGGCCATCGCGGCGAGCCAGATCACGAGGATCGGGCCGAGATCGCGCACCCGTGGAAAGCGCATGCCGAGAAACTTGCGCCCGACGAGGGAGAGGCTGTCGCGGGCTGTCACCAGGTAGCCGGCGAAGAAGATGGCCAGGGCTATCTTGGCTAGTTCTCCGGGCTGGAAGTTGAAACTGCCGAAGCGGATCCAGAGCCGGGCGCCGTTGATCGTCTGGCCGATTCCCGGCAGCATCGGCATCAGCAGCAGCACGATCCCGACGAACATGGCGATATAGCGGTAGCGCTGCAGCACCCGGTGATTGCGGATGATGATCAGCACGGCCAGCGCCAACAGCATGGCCAGTGCCGTCCAGGCGATCTGGCGCACGCCGGCCGCCTCCCAGCCGGACTGGTTCTTGCCGATATCCAGCCGGTAGATCTCCGCGATACCGAGCCCGTTGAGCAGGGTGATCACGGGGAGGATGAAGGGATCAGCCTGTGCAGCGACGAATCGCAGCGCCACATGGATGATGAGGGTGATCACGCCGAGGCCCGCCGCCAGTGCGAGAACCGGGCCCCGCAGCACGCCGAGGGTCCCGAGTTCGACCAGGGCGATCGACGAGCCGACGACGGCGAACGCGAAGAGCAGAAGGGCGAGTTCGAGGTTGCGGAGCTTCGCCGGGACGCGCAGCTTCAGGCGGATCGTGTTGGTGAAGGTCGACAGCGCCCCGGTATCCGTCGCCGCGGGCGCGGGCATCCCGATCTGGGTGGTGCCTTCGGCGCTGGTCATGACAGTGCTCTACTTGCTGGCATTTGTCAGTCGTTTGATGATCGCCTTCGCGTCGGCGAGATCGGAGGCGCTGATGGTGTCGACGACAGTCTTTCGGGTGTAGCTCGGCAGGTCGTCGAGCCGCACGCTGGTCTCGGTGTAGATGCTGTGCAGGGTGATCGGCCCGAGATCCTGCTGGATGCCGCGGTAGATGGCCACGGTCTGGCCGTCGGCGCCCACGTAGTACAGCGACTGCGACCAGCGATAGCCGACGAAGAGAGCGCTGGCGAGCAGAGCGACGATCACGATGATCCCCACGAGCCAGGTGATGCGCCGACGGCGGGCGCGTCGACGGTCTTCGAGGATCAGCTCGTCGAGATACTCATCGGATTCCGGTTCGAAGTGACTGTCTTCGTGCGCCTGCGTCGACTTGAGCGGATGCAGCAACAGGGTGGGCAGACGAAGCGGGCGACGCCCCGACTCGCCCTCGAAGGTGAGGGGGGAGGCGGCGGATCCGACGATCATGACCGGTGACGACGCCGATTCGCCGGTCTCGTCGATGTCGACGATCACGACCGTGACATTGTCGGGCGCACCCTGGTCGAGGCTCTCCTTCACCAGGCGGTCCGCGGCGTCCCGCACCACGGCCTGGGCCGTGAGGGTGTGCTCGATCTTGTCGTCGGAGACGTAACTCGAGAGGCCGTCGGAGCAGAGCATCCAGCGGTCCCCGGGCAGCACATCGAACACCGTGGTGTCGATCTCGGGGGTGGCATCCACGTCGCCGAGCACGCGCATGAGCACGGACCGGCGGGGGTGGACGGCAGCCTCTTCCGGCGTGATGCGCCCGCTGTCGACGAGACGCTGCACGAAGGTGTGGTCGGCGGTGATCTGCTTGAGCGTTCCATCCCGCAGGAGATAGATGCGGGAGTCGCCGATGTGAGCGATGGCCACCTGAGAGCCTGATCGCAGGATGGCGCTCACCGTCGTGCCCATTCCGGTGAGTTCCGGATGCTCGAACACGGTCTCGGCGAGCATGCTGTTCGCCGCGCTGAGTGCCGACTGCAGGGCGAACTCCGCATCGGCGGCCGAGGCGTACTGCCGGTCGGCCTCCATCACGCGTTTGAGCGCGATCGCGGAAGCGACGTCACCGCCGGCGTGGCCACCCATACCGTCGGCGACGACGAAGAGATGCGTGCCGGCATAGCCGGAGTCCTGGTTGTTCGCCCGGATCTTTCCGACGTGCGAAACGGCCGTGCTCTTGCCCGATGTGGCCATTCACCTACCGCCGAAGTTCGAAACTGGTCGTGCCGATCCGAACCGGAGTGTTGAGCGGTACCGGTGTGGGAAGTGTGACCCGAGTGCCGTTGAGGAACGTGCCGTTGGTCGAGTCTAGGTCCTGGATCACCCAGTCCTCGCTCCAGAGCATGAGGCGCGCGTGATGCGTGGACGTGTAGTCGTCGCGGATGACGAGACCGCTCTCGCTCGATCGGCCGATGGTCAGAGGCTCCTTCGGCAGGCTGAGCTCGAGGCCCTCCTTCGGACCAGAGGTGATGACCAGCCGGGTGGCGACGAGTGACGAGTTGCCGTTGCTCGCCTGCACGTCGAAGGCCTCGGTGGCATCCGAGGCGGTGCCAGCGCTCCAGGCGGGAGCGGGCGCCACCGGCGGCGCGACGGCGGAAGCGACGAATGGCTGGCTTGCCGCGGAAGCTGCGGAGGCGACATCCGCGGGCAATCGGCGCACCCGCTGTCCGAACAGGTCGGTGCGCAACGCGTAGACGACGGCGAAAACGAAGGCCCAGAGGATGATCAAGAACCCGAATCGCAGAAGAAGAAGGGTCAGCTCACTCATCGCCGACCGCCGACATCGTCGTCGCCGGCACGGAGATCGGAGAACTGGTCAGCCGACGCTGATTGGGCGAGCACCCGGAACACGATACGGGTTCTTCCGATGTTGATGACGGAATCGGGGGCGAGCGGCGCTTTGTGCACCGGCGCGCCGTTGAGCTGCGAGCCGTTGGTGGATCCCAGGTCGTTGACCTCGGCGCGGGTGCCATCCCAGAGGATCTCGACGTGCTTGCGAGAGATGCCGGTGTCATCCACGGTGATGTCGGCGTCATGGCCACGCCCGATGATCGTGCGGCTCTTCACGATGGGGTAGCGCTTGCCCGCGACATCCAGCACCGGCGTCCAAGCGACGGTGCCCTTGACGCTCACCGAGTCGATGCCGAGCACGCCCTGTGTCAGCGTGCTGTCTTCGGCGAGCGTGATGCTGATGCCGCCCGAGAACTGGTAGTGCTGGGCCGCGGCGTGCTGCTGAACGAGTCGGCTGAGTTCGTCGACGAGCGTGGGTCCGATGGCGGTCATCTTGGCGTAGTCGGCGCTGGAGAGGCGAACCGTGAACCGATTCGGCACCAGGATGCGGTCACGCGCGACGACCGCGGCCTTGGTATCGAGCTCGCGGCGGAGCGCGGAGGTGATCTCGACCGGTTGCAGGCCGGACTTGAAGGTCTTGGCAAACGCCCCGTTGACGGCGCGCTCCAAACCCTTCTCGAAGCTGTCCAGCAGGCCCAACGTTCTCCCTCGTCACGGTGCGAGCATGTAGGTCGATGTTAGCCGCACGGCCTGTGCCGCGCCTTCCACCGCCCTGCTCATCCGGCTCGCGCCCGCTGTGGTAATGTCGCTAAGTCTGCGCGAGTGGCGAAATTGGCAGACGCGCACGGTTCAGGTCCGTGTGCCCGTGAGGGCATGGGGGTTCAAGTCCCCCCTCGCGCACAACGCGGCGAAAGGCCATCGGATATCCGGTGGCCTTTCGTCGTTTCCCCGGGTCGTTTGCCGTCGCGCTTCGCGACCGTGGGGCTGTCGAAGCCGGGAGGGTTCGCTCAGCCGTGGTGTCGGATCCGCTCCAGCACGGAGCGGACAACACTGCGGAGGCGAAAGGTCAGGGTATCCGTGCGGCGGGGAAGAGGCTCGCCGTCTCGAAGGAGCGCCCCAAGCTGTTCGTCGACCCTCGCCGTGCGGTGAGCGAGGTCGCTCGCCGTCGTGTCGCGAGTGGGAAGTTGGAGCTGCGCCTCGGCGCGGATGCCGGCCTGCAGCTCTCGCCCTCGCTCGAGTTCGGTATTGAACTCGGCCCCGAACAGAAGCGCGACATTGACGAGGAACAACCAGACGAAGAAGATGATGACCCCGGCAAGAGTTCCGAAGGTGCGGTTGTAGCTGGCGAAGTTCGCCAGGTAGAACGCAAAGCCTCCCGATGCGGCGCCGAGCAGGCTGATGGCGAGAATCGCCCCCGGACTCAGCCAGCGGAATCGTGGCTGGTGGATGTTCGGCGTCGTCGCGTAGAGCACCGTCACGATCGTGATGACCGCTGCGACCAGTACCGGCCATTTCGCGATGTCCCACACTGTGACAGCGGTGTTGCCCACGCCCAGCGCGCCCCCGAGAGCGCGCAGAATCGGTCCGGATGCCGCCACGATGATCGCGATGATCAGGATCAGGATGACGAGCAGAACGGTGACGGCGAGTTGAGCCGGCTTGCGCTTCCAATAGGGGCGCCCCTCGGGCACCTCGTAGATGCGATTCATCGCCCGGCTGAAGGCACTCACATAGGCGGAGGCGGACCACAACGATGCGATGACGCCGGCAATCAGGGCGAAGCTGGCCGTAGAGGTGGTGGCGACGTCGGTGAGAGGCGTGCGCAGCACATCGACGACGGGACCCGGCGCAACCTGGTTGAGCAGGAACAGCAGGCGATCGACAGTGCCCGGTCCGTCTCCGAAGACCCCGATCAGGGAGACGGTCGCCAGAGCCGCGGGGAACACCGAGAGCACAGAGAAGAAAGTGAGCCCCGCGGCCGCATCGATGCCGCCATCCTGCACGAATTCGTGGAGGGTGCGACGCGCCAGATAGGCCCAGGTCTGCTTCCGGAGCTGGGTGGGCCACGACGCTTTCACCGCATCATCCGGGGGCGGCGGATTTGTGGTCATGACTCACGCTATCCCGCGTGAGCGCCGACGGGATATTCGGGCGCTCTCTCTACCCCCGCAAGGCATCTGGCCCAGCTGAGCGACAATTCCGGCGTCCGGTAGGTTTCCAGCATGCGCGGTGATATCCAGTGAGGGTTTCCGGGGCGACCGGCGCCGCGATCGTGATCGCCGCAGCACTCCTTCCGCTCCTCAGCGGATGCTCGGCCGCACCGGCGCCGAAGCTCTCGGTAGCGCTGTTTCAGAACCGCGCCGACTACGCGACCCGCAGCCTGCAGGTCGAGATCACCAATCGCGGAGCAACGGATGTGGTCATCACCGCTGCCACCTTCACCTCCGCCTACTTCGAGGGAACCGGCACCGCCGGGCATCTGCCCTACACCCTTGTCGCCGGCATGACCACGGACTTCCCGGCGACCGTCCCGCCGCCGGTCTGCGAGGGACCGGACACCACGCCGACCGCCACGATCCACGTCACTCCCGAGGGTGGTTCCCCCCTCGTCGTCACGAGCACACCGAAGGTGCCGTTCAACTCCCTCGGCGCCCTGCACGCGCAGGACTGTGGGCAGCAGGCCTTCGAGAAGGTCGCGAGCATCACCCCGGCGCCGCACCTGCGGTTCGAGACTCGGGATGGCTCGGAGCTCGCCCTCCTCGACGTCACCTTCGCCCCGACGGGGTCCCCCGGCACTGTGACACTCGTGTCCACCACCGGCACGACGCTGCTGATCCCCACGGAGGGTGAGGTGCGTCCGCTGGGAATCACCTTCAGTGCGGCGAGTGCCCCGACGGTGCTCACCTTCGACTTCGTGCCGTCCCGGTGCGGAACCCACGTGATCTCCGAAGACAAGATCGGCACGCTCATCCCGTTCCACGCCGTCGCGGGAAAGTTCGAGGACGCCTACTTCCGGGTCGCGGTCTCCCCCGTGGTCAAGGCGGAGTTCTACGACTGGGTGGGCCGCTACTGCGGGCAGTAGCCCTCAGCGCCCACCCTCGAGATTGCGGTTGCGCTGGGCCACTCCGGCGACACCATAGGGATAGTCGTCGGCACGGGGTGCGCTCGCCGCGGTGAGGCTGTCGAGCTGCTCCGGTGAGAGTTTCAGGTCGACGGCGCCCATGTTGTCGGTGAGTTGGGCGACGGTGCGAGCCCCGAGGATCACCGAGGTCACCGCGGGCTGGGCTCCGAGCCACGCGAGCGCGACCTGCGAGGAGCTCGCGCCGTGGGCATCCGCAATCGACTTCACCGTGTCGATGATCGTCCAGGTCTGCTCGCGGGCGTTGCGCTGCTTCCAGGCCTCCATGCCGCGCTCGGGGTTCTCCCCGAGGCGCGTTGCGCCGGTGGGCGCCTGGTCGCGCACGTACTTGCCGCTCAGCCAGCCGCCGCCGAGGGGCGACCACGGCAGCAGTCCGATGCCCGCGTCGAGGGCCGCCGGCACTACCTCGTGTTCGATGTCACGCACCAGAAGGCTGTATTGCGGTTGCAGGGTGACGGGCGGCGCCCAACCATGGGCCTTCGCCACGTGCACGGCCTTGGTCAGCTGCCAGCCGAGGTAGTTGGAGAAGCCGTAGTAGGCGATCTTGCCCTGCCCGATCGCGTCGTTCAGAAATCCGAGGGTCTCCTCGATCGGGGTGAAGGCGTCCCACGCGTGCATCTGGTAGAGGTCGATCTGATCCACGCCCAGACGGCGGAGGGATGCGTCGAGCGCGCGCCCGAGGTGACGGCGGCTGAGTCCGAGGTCGTTGGGCCCGGTCCCCATCGGGAAGCGTCCCTTGGTGGCGATCACCACCTGCTCACGCTCGGTGGGGTGCGAGGCGAGCCAGCTGCCGATGATCTTCTCCGAGGTGCCGGAGCTGTAGACATCCGCGGTGTCGATGAATGTTCCGCCGGACTCGAGGAAGGAATCGAGAATGAGGTGGGATGTTTTCTCGTCGGCCTCCGCGCCGAAGGTCATGGTTCCGAGGGCCTGCGCTGACACGACTGTGCCGCTGTTTCCGAGTGTGCGAAATTCCATACTTTCGACGGTAGTCCCGATCTGGTGGTGCGCTACCCCGTCTGCAGAGCGCGGCCCGATCCCGTAGATTTCTTCTTAGGTTTCGTTAGCCCGATGTGGTGCACGATGTGGTGCACGGGCCGGCCGCGAACACAGATCGAGGAGCACTCATGAGCGAGTACGTCGTCACCAATCCCGCCACCGGAGCACAGGGAGCCGTCTTCCCGCCGGCGACCGATGCCGAGTTGGATGCCGCCCTCGGTTCCGCCGACACGGCGCACCGCACCTGGTCGCGCACGAGCACCCTTGCCGAGCGCACGGCTCTCGTGCAGAGGGTCGCCGAACTCCATGTCGAGCGTCGGGAGGCGCTCGCCGAGATCATCGTGCGCGAGATGGGCAAGCCGCTCGACCAGGCTCTCGGCGAGGTCGATTTCAGCGGAGCGATCTACTCCTACTACGCCGAGAACGGCGAGAAGTTCCTCGCCGACGAGCAGATCGATCTTCTCGACGGTGAGGGCAGCGCGTTCGTGCGCCGGTCATCCCTCGGCGCGCTTCTCGGCATCATGCCGTGGAACTTCCCCTACTACCAGGTGGCCCGCTTCGCCGGCCCGAACCTGGTGCTCGGCAACACCATCCTGCTGAAGCACGCGGGGCAGTGCCCGGAATCGGCGGCCGCCATCGAGCAGATCTTCCACGACGCCGGGTTCCCCGAGGGCGCTTACGTCAACATCTACGCGTCCAATGAGCAGATCGCCGAGCTGATCGCGGATCCGCGCCTCGTCGGGGTCTCCCTCACCGGTTCGGAGCGCGCCGGGGCGGCTGTCGCCGAGGTGGCAGGCCGCAACCTGAAGAAGGTCGTCCTCGAGCTCGGCGGGTCGGACCCGTTCATCCTGCTCAGCACCGACGACATGGATGCAACGGTCGATGCTGCCGTCTCCGGCCGCATCGATAACAACGGTCAGGCCTGCAACGCGGCCAAGCGGTTCGTCGTGCTCGGCGACCTGTACGAGGACTTCCTCGCCCGCTTCACCGCGAAGCTCACCCAGCCCACTCCGTCGGACCCGATGGCGGATGGCACGGTGCTCGGCCCGCTGTCGTCCGCGCTCGCCGCAGACCGCCTCGACGAGCAGGTCGAGCGGGCGATCGCCCAGGGCGCGACCGTCGTCGCTCGGGGCGAGCGCAGCGGCACCTACTTCCCGTCGGTGGTGCTCACCGGCGTCACGGCGCAGATGGACGCCCACCACGAGGAGTTCTTCGGCCCGGTCGCCATCGTCTACAGCGTGCCGGATGAGGCCGCGGCCGTCACTCTGGCGAATGACACCCCGTTCGGGCTCGGTTCGTACCTCTTCTCAACGGACTCCGAGCAGGTGCTGCGCGTCGCCGACCAGATCGAGGCCGGCATGGTCTTCGTCAACGGCGTGGGGCTCGACAGCCCGGAACTGCCCTTCGGAGGCATCAAGCGCAGCGGGTTCGGCCGCGAGCTCGGGCGCTTCGGCATCGAAGAGTTCGTGAACCGCAAGATGATCCGCATCCTCAAGTAGCGACCGAGGAGACGCCACCGGGGCCGCAGCACCTCCCCGGCGAGGGCCGGTCTCGGGTGCGGTCGCGCCCGATCCTAAGGCGAGAAGTGTCGCCAGTGCCCCTCGGATACGACACCGACGGAATCATCGACGACCGTTATCGCGGTCTGGTCATCGATCGCAGAGCACGAGCGACCCATCCCTGCGGCCCATTTTTCCGCCGCTGCCATCGAGTTGCCCGGCAGTTCACCCGTGGTCAGATGCGGGCAGATCGAGAAGTCGACAACCCCCAGGGTGGTGTCGTCTCCGTTTGGTGGTTGCCAGCCGACAAACTCTGTGCCGATGCGTGGAGTCATCACCATGCTGCCGGCGCTGAGCCCCACCCAAACCATCCTGCTCAACGACGGGAGCATCTCGGCCAGCCCCGACTGCCGCATCCAGTGAGACAGGTAGAGGGCGTCACCGCCGGCAACGAGAAGGCCATCCGTCTCGCGAACCAGCGGCTTCCAGCGGCTTTCGTCAAGGCTCGGCGGGGCCGTCAGCTCGAGCACCCCGACGGACTTCCAGCCGAGGTCGACCAGGTGATTCTCGGACCTGCCGGAGATGAACTCCCATGCCGTGACTCCAGGCCCCACCCAGGGGTGACCGTATTGGGCCGTCGGGATGCAGCATCTGCAACGGATCCGGCATTCGCCCCTGTGTTCACCGCGCAGGAGTGCCCGATCTCCGTCAGCCTAGGGTTTCGGGCGCCAGACATCCATGGCGCTCACGACCGGCTGCGGGTCGGGCCGCCCTGGTGATCTCCCGCGGCATCCGACCCGGGGATCGCGGGAGGGACCACGGATGCCCCGGCTCCGAAACAGCACCGCCCCTTTTCCTGCGCCTGGCGGGTTTCTCGGCATAGTGTGAGGACATGAGAGGTGCTCGCCCGGGTGACGCGGAGAACGAGGGATCCCGCGCGACTCTGCTGGCCGCGGCGGACAACGCCAGACTGCGGCGGCGGATGGCCGCACGCCTCACCCTCCTGATGGGTGTCGTTCTCGTTGGTGGTTCGCTTTTGCTCTGGCCTCGAGGCCTGTTCGGGCTCGGGAACACCGAGCCAGAGGGTTCCGTCCTCCTGATCGTGTCAGGGTCGGCACTCCTGCTTCTCGGCATCGGCGGCATCGCGTGGTCCACTCGCAGGCTCTCGCGACTGCAGAGCAGCTACAGCTCGACCGGTAAACCAGACTCGGGATTCGTGTTCCAGCCCGATAGCGGGGTTCCCCAGATCGGTCAGGGGCACGGGGGACCGATGGATGCCAGCGCGGCGCTGTTCGCCAATCCGCACAAGGTCAATAACGGCCGTCGGTAGGCAGCGGAGACACTGGGCGGGACGGTGGCCGAGGTCCCCTTCGGCCTCCCGACGAAACGGGGACATCGGGGAATTCCGCTCGATGTTTACCGTTGTCTTGGAGAGACCTCGCGACGGTGATCGGAAAGCTCCGGTCGCGGTGATCCGCGGGGAACCCAAGGAAAGAAGTCTGCTGATGGAACGCACCAACCTGGACCTCACCGACCGCAACGGAATCATCACGGGCGCAGGCCAAGGAATCGGACGCGCTCTCGCGCTCGAATTCGGTCGACGCGGGGGCCATCTGCTTCTCGTCGGCAGGCAGGAGCAGACGCTCGCAGAAACGGCGCGGATGGTGGCCACCGAGGGCGGAACCGCCGACATCCTGGTCGAAGACCTCACCCGGGAGGGTGCCGTGGATCGCGTCGCGGAGGCGGTCGCGTCGTGGAGCGTCGTCGATCTGCTCGTCAACAATGCGGGGAATGTGCGTGCCGGAAGGCTCGAACTGACCAGTGATGCGGACGTTCATTCGATGATCGACCTGAACCTCACCACCCCGATTCTCCTGACCAAGGCATTGCTTCCCGCACTTCGACGCTCCGGCGCGGACCGTGGCAGCATCCTGCTCAATATCGCCAGCGGCATTGCGCTCGTCGGCATGCCGTTCTACTCCGTCTATGCGGCCACCAAGGCCGGAATCGCGCAGTTCGGCGAATCACTTCGGCGGGAGGTGTTCGGCAGCGGCCTGCATGTCGCCACCGTCTATCCCGGCGCAACCGACACGGCGATGATGACCTCGCAGAGCGCCGGAGCAGAACTCGGCTGGGAGCGTCGCTCCCTCGAGGACGTCATCACGGATGTCATCGCGGCACTGGAGGCCGGCGAGCACGAGATCAACACCGCGCCGGAGAGTCGCCGGGCGATGCAACAGCTCAACCTCACCGATCCCCTGGCCGTCGATGCCTCGATCGCCCCGAACCTCGACGCGCTCGAGCTCGCCGTGCGAGACCACCGCAGCATCTGAACTCGGGTGTAACGAGACGACCCACCCGCGTCAAGGCATACCCGAAATCGTGTTTCGGGATGATGATGAATTGGTGACGCACGAACTGATGACACCCGAAAGTACTCTCAAACGCATCATGTGGACGGGCACCGCGTGGTTCGCCGTCGCGGTCGGTGCGTCGGCCGTGACCCTGGGATTGCTGCTGGGCAGCGGATGGCGCCCCGCGGTGCTGGCCCCAGGTCTGTCGGTGTTGTGGTGGGTCGGGGCCGCGGTCGTCGCACTGTCCATCGGAATGATCGGGTGGTCTGGATGCCCGGTGCTGGAGGTGGATGTTCCGACCGCCGGTCGGAACAAGAGCCGCACCATGCAACTCGGAACCATGATGTTCATCGTCGGTGGGACGGCGGCGATGCTCGCCGTGCTGCTCGGGCCCGCTCGGTAGGCGGGGCGGGGCGGGGCCAGTCGCCGGGGATGGCCATTGACAGAGCACTTGTTTTTTGCAAGTGTTGCCTCACCCCGAAGACGGGACCCAGCGAGGGAGACCATGATGCCCACGATGTTCGTCAACCTGCCGGTGACCGACCTGGAGCGCGCGAAGGCGTTCTACACCGCGATCGGATTCACCATCAACCCGCTCTTCACCGATCACAACGCGGCCTGCGTCGTCGTCGAGGAGGACCACAGCTACATCATGATCCACGTGCGCGAGTACTTCCAGACCTTCACCGACCTCGCGATCGGTGATCCGGCGGTGAGCCCCACGGCATCCGTCGCGATCTTCGTCGACAGCCGGGAGGCAGTCGATACGGCCGTCACGGACGGACTCGCTGCGGGCGGATCGGAACCCCGCCCGGCCTCGGACTACGGCTTCATGTACCAGCGGGGGGTAAACGATCCCGACGGGAATTCCATCGACTTCGGGTGGATGGATCCGGTCGCCGCCGCACAAGGCCCCGAGGCCGCCCTCGGCCAGCAGGGCTGAGGGCATGGCCGCGCGTGACTACGGGCAATACGGCGGCATTACCCAAGCGTTGGAGCTCGTGGGCGAACGCTGGGCGCTGCTCATCGTTCGCGACCTGCTTGTCGGGCCGCGCCGGTATGGCGAGCTCGCTGCGGGGCTCCCGCGCATCCCGAGCAACATCCTCGCGGCGCGACTCAAGGAGCTGCAGGCGGCCGGCATCCTGCGCCGGGTGCCCCACTCCCGAGTCATCGTCTATGAGCTCACGCCGTACGGCCACGAGTTGGAGCCCGTCGTGCTCGCTCTCGGCGCCTGGGGTTACAAGACCCTGGGTGATCCGCGGGAGGAGCAGATCATCACCCCCGATTCGATGACGATGGATCTGCGCACCGCCTTCCGATCCGAGGTGGCGGCGGACCTGCCGTCGACCGCCTACTCGGCGCGACTCGGTGCTGCGGAGTTGCTGATCCGGGTGCGCGGATCCGCCCTCGACGTGAGCCGCGGGGACGGGGTAGCCGACCTCGCCTTCTGCGCCGGACCGGACATCCGTCGGCTCATCTCCGGTGAGCTGAGCCCGCATCGCGCGATCCAGACGGGTGTGGTCGAGGTGCTGCGCGGCCGAGGGGAGCTGCTCGACCGCTTTGCGACCACGTTCCATCTGGCCGCCTGAGCCCGAGGGTCACCGCCTGCCGGTCAC
Source organism: Frigoribacterium sp. UYMn621 (assembly GCF_040549525.1). Lineage (NCBI taxonomy): Bacteria > Bacillati > Actinomycetota > Actinomycetes > Micrococcales > Microbacteriaceae > Frigoribacterium > Frigoribacterium sp. UYMn621. The sequence goes on from NZ_JBEPTM010000001.1 coordinate 73,611, forward strand.
ACTCGCTGCTGGCCTGAGCGACGCTGCACCCCGGCCAGGACTGCCGGGTCCGCTCGGAAGTCGATGCGCGTGACCTGCCCGCTATCGATGCTGAAGTCGAAGACGACCTTCGGTTCGCCGAGATGGATCCAGGCCGCCGCCGCTCGCTCCGCGACATAGACGGGAAAGGCGGCCTTCGCCGCGCCCGTGAAGAACGTCGCGACCGGCTCTCTCCCCTCGATGTGTTCGGGGGTTCCCAGCGCTATCGCCGCGGGATCGCCGCGCACAATGACGTCCGGGGCGAGGAGCTCGAGCAAGCGGGCGAATTCGCCGTTCCGGGCCGCGGCCAGGAAGGCGTCCACCACCTGCCAGTCGGCGTGCCCGTCCGGGCGCTCCACCGGGGTCGTCGACAGCGACAGCTTGCTGCGCGCCCGGGAGGCCAGCTTGCGGGAGGCCGCCGGAGTCTGCCCCAGGATCTCCGCGATCGTGGCGAAGGGAAATCCGAAATTGTCGTGCAGCACGAAGGCGACGCGCTCGGAGGGAGTCAGCCGATCGAGAAGCACCTGCAGCGCAACCCCGACGGTCTCGGCGAGAGCCATCTGCTCTGACGCGTCGAGTGTGGTCTCGGCGGCCTCGACCAGCGCTTCGGGCCGCGGCACTCGGGCGCGCAGTCGATCCAGACACAGGCGGGTCGTCACCGTCGTCAACCACCCCGCGAGGTTGTCGATGTCGCCGTCGGCCGCATTCATCCGCAGCCACGCGGTCTGCACGACATCCTCCGCTTCGTGGGGATCACCGAGCACCCGCCCGGCGACCCTCAGCAACCGGGGTCGATGGTGCTCGAACTCGTCGGTCTGGTCCACGATGGTCCCCATCCTCATCGGTCTGCGGCAGGGTCGAGGCTCAACCTAGTCCTCTGGCAGGGCGGCGAACGCCTTCTTGGTGCCGGAATACCAGTCCATCGACTGCTTCGGATGCTTCCAGCGATTCTTCATGGCCTCGCGCGCCTGCTCATGGGTGCGGTCGCCATCCATCACCGCCTGCTTGAGATGGCGGTCCTGGTCTGTGATGACCTGGTCGGCGGTCTCTGCGCTCAGCTGATGATCACACGGGCCGCCCAGCTGGCGACAGGTCATGGTTTTCATCGGTGTAGTTCCCATTCGTTCGTTTGCGCGGGGTTGCGGAGTGCAGCCCCTACCTAGATGACGATTCGGGAGGGCGAAGTGTGACCGGAGGGCGGATTCGGGCACGCCGAGTCGCGCGGCCTCTGGTCAGAGGGTCGTGGCAGCCTCCGCGAGCTTCCCCCGGAATCCGGATCGGCCGTAGCCGATGATGAAGTACCCGAGCGGTGACAACAGCCACAACAGGAGCACGCTGAACGTCGCTCTGCGACCGGTCGACCCGGCGCAGGTGGGGCGAGCTAGCATCGCTTCATGCGCAGCATGTCGGCCGAGGGCTCCACCACCGTGGGAGGAGAGCGCGTGCTGATCCTCTCCGCCGGGGTGGGATCGGGGCACAACAGCGCGGCGGCGGCAGTGCAACAGGCGTGCCTCGCACGCGACGATGTCGCCGAAGTGCGGGTGCTCGACGTGCTGCAGGAAAGCAGCGTGCTATATCGCGACCTGTTGGGGAAGGGCTACTTCGTTCTCGTGGAGAACCTGCCGTGGCTGGTCGAGTGGGCCTACGACATCAGCGATCCGCCGTTCCGTCGGCGCGGCCCGATCGACCCCTGGACCCGGGCGAACGCACTTCCGGTGGTCGCTGCTATCAAGAAGTTCCGACCGACCGCGATCGTCAGCACCCACTTCTTGCCGGCCCAGTTGCTGGCCTCGTTGCTGCTCCGCGGCACGATCGATGCGAAGACCGCCATCGTCACGACGGATTACGACTTCCAGGGCCTGTGGCTGACGAGTGCCTTCCATGCGCTCTTCGTCGCGAGGGAGGAGGGGAGGGTGCAGCTCACCTCCCTCGGCCTGCCCCCCGACCGCGTCGCCGTCACCGGCATCCCGATCGCGGCTCAACCGCAACCGGTGCCGGAACGCGACCCCGAGGCATCGCCGATGCTGCTGATCTCCGCTGGTGCGGCCGGCGGCGACTACGCCGTCGCGGTGGTGCGGCAGACACTGCACATCCGTTCCCCGTTCACAGCAACGATCGTGTGTGGACGAAACGATGGGCTGCGGCAGCGCATCGAGCAGCTCGTCGCGCCAGCCGGCGACCGCTACCGCGTGCTCGGATACACGGCGGAGATGCCGCAGCTGTTGAGCCGCGCCGACCTGTTCGTTGGCAAACCGGGCGGGCTGTCGGCATCGGAGTGCATGGCCGCCGGGCTTCCCATGGTGCTCGTGAACCCCATCCCGGGGCAGGAGGTCCGCAACGGGGACTACCTGATGGAGCAGGGGGCAGCGGTGCGCTGCAATTCCACCGCCACCATCGGTTGGAAGATCGATGAGCTGCTGCGAGAGCCGGGGCGGCTCGAGCGGATGCAGGCGGCGGCGCGGCGGATCGGCCGTCCCGACGCGGCCACCGAGGTGCTGAGCGGCCTGCTCTCCGGGCCATCCCGTCCCTTGATCGTGACGCGCGCCGCGCAGAAGACGATCCTCGCCGCGAGCGAGCAGCGTCAGATCGCCAGCGACCTGACGGGACCGACCTCCCTGGTGCGCCTGATCGACCGGGCCACCGACAGCACGGTCTCGCTGATGCAGGCCGAGGAGCTCGTCGACCTGCAGAAGCGGTACGCCGACCCCGCGGGAAACCTGGTGCTTCGGCGCGACGATACCCGAGTGTCGTTCCGATGGGAGGCTCGGCGGTTGCTCCGCAGCGTGCTGCGCCACGACGATTCACTCGCGGTGCGCGTGGAAGGGCTCGCGGCGGTTACTCCCGCCCGTGCCGAGGGCACGCCGGCCGGTTGATGCCGGCGCCGCCCCGGTCATCCGGTCTCGGCGGCGTCCTGAACGGCGGCTCGGCGCAGCGGGCGTGCGCCCTCCCAGCCGCCCGGGCTGTGCTGGGCGGCGAGAACGGCCCAGTCGCCGGGGCGGGCCGACCACCGGTGAGTCTCCGGATCGCGTTGCAGCGTCGGTCCGGCATCCAGCTCGACGCTCACCGTCGTCTCCGCACCCGGCGGCAGCGTGACCTTCTGGAAACCCAGCAACTGAGCGACGGGCCTGCGAAGTGAGACGTCCGCGGCATAGATCTGCACGACGGTCGACCCAGCGCGGTCGCCGGTGTTGGTGACGAGCACCTGCGCCGTTCCTCCCGTGTCGTCGAAGCTGTGGTCGAGAAGCCGATGTTCGATCGTCGTGTAGCCCAAGCCGAAGCCGAGCGGGAAGCCGGCGGCATGACCCTCCTCGTCGAGCAGGCGCTGACCCCACCGGTCGTCATAGACGACGGACTTCGCCGCGCTGTCGAAGGCCGGGAGGTGCGCGAGATCCGTCGGCACGACGAACGGCAGGCGCCCGCCCGGCTCCAGGGTGCCGGTCAGCACACTCGCGAGGGCGTGCCCCCCTTCCATCCCGCCGTACCAGGCGAGGAGGAGCGCCGGCACGCGATCCTGCCAGGTCGCGGTGAGGATCGCACTTCCCCCGATCAGCACGACGATGGTGCGGGGGTTGGCGGCGACGACATCGCGGATGAGGCGGATGTCGTTCGGCCGAAGATCGAGCGAACTGCGATCGCCCCCTCTCACGAAGTGGGACGCCAGGTGCGCGAGACCTATGAAGAGCCGACGGAGGGGGCCTGAGCCGAAGGCCCGACCGAGCACGCCCACATCCACGCCGCCGGTGACGACGGACTCTCCCTCGTCGTGCTGGTCGAGACCGACGACGAGGACGACCGTCTCCGCAGCCGCGGCCACCGCTGCGGCGGAGAGTGAGTCCGTGCCGGAGTCGGTGGTGATCTTCACCCCCGGAAGCGCCTCCCGCAGGCCCCGCAGCGGGGAGACCGTCGTGGGAGGGCGCACGCGGGACGAGCCATGATCGCCGAGGTTCGCCTCTGCTGCCAGTCGGCCGATCACGGCGAGATTGCGGATGCCGGGATCCAGGGGCAGCAGTGGTGCCGTTCCCGCCGCCTCGTTCTTGAGCAGCACGATCGACTCCGCGGCGACCCGGTAGGCGAGGTCCCGGTGGGCCGGGGAGGCGATGAGGGCGGCACTGGGCTCCGCCATCTCGCGGGTCGCGGCATGCAACACCGTGGTGCGCAGGATGCGGCGTGCGGACTGCTGGACGGTCGCGCGGGACAGGGCACCCGATCGCAGCGCCACCGGAAGGGCACGGGCGCGCAGCAGCCGCAATGGCATCTCCACGTCCATCCCCGCTTCCAGGCTGGCGACCGCATCATGGGTGCCGAACACCCAGTCGCTCGTCACGAACCCCGGGAATCCCCACTCGTGCCGTAGGACACCGGTGAGCAGGGCACCGTTGACGTCCATGTATTCGCCCCGCACCCGGTTGTAGGCACTCATCACCGAGTCGGCTCCGGCATCCAGCACCGCCTTGAAGTGCGGCAGGTACACCTCGTGAAGGGCGTGGTCGTCGACCGACACGTCGACCTCGAAGCGCTCGTTCTCCATCGAGTTGAGCGCGAAGTGCTTCACGCACGCCATCACGTTCACGCGGAGACCCCGGGTCATCGCGGATCCCATCCGGCCGGTGAGCACCGGATCCTCTCCGTAACACTCCTGCGCCCGGCCCCACGCGGGGTGACGGAGGAGGTTGACGCACACGGAGGCGGCATAGTTCGCGCCCCGTGCCCGGGTCTCCAGGCCGATCGCGAGGCCGACTCGCTCCTCGAGCTCCGGATCCCAGGTCGCGGCCCGCGCCATTGTCACGGGGAAGGCCGTGGAGGCGCCGATCACAACGCCGCGCGCGCCGTCACTGAAACGGATGCCCGGGATGCCGAGCCGCGGCACCGCACCGGCAACGAACGGTCGGCGGCCGAGCAGCACCGGGATGAAGGGCAACAGCCGGCGCGGGGAGTCCCCGTCGAGCAGCCCGAGCACTTCTCTCACCGTCATCCGGTCGATCAGTCGGTCCGCGGCATCATCCGGGTCGAGCTCGCCCGCCCTCACCGCTCGGACGGCATCGCCGTACGCGGTGCGCTCAGCCCTCACCGGTTCCATCCATCGGTCGCCGACGCTGCACTACTTCCGCGAACTCTCCCGATGCCCCGCGACCATCCCATGATTCGATTCTTCACCCTGCGACCGAGCTCCACACACACGGCGACAAGGGCATTGCGTTGCGCGCGCTCGTGGTGCCGGGCTCGCGGGTGCGCTAATCGAGGCAGAACTCGTTGCCCTCCGGGTCGCGCATCGTGATGAATCCGGATTCCCCCGTCGCGCTGTCCGGCTCCACCCGATAGGCGCGAGTCGCACCGAGCGCTGCGAGGCGATCGGCCTCGATCTCGAGGGTGATCATGCGTTCGTCGCCCTCGAGCCCCGGTGCCGCGCGAATATCGAGGTGTACCCGATTCTTGGCGACCTTTGCCTCGGGAACGCGTTGGAAGAACACCCGGGGGCGGGATCCCTCGGCCGCAACGATCGCCGAGCGCGAGTTCCACTGCTCGGGCGGAACGCCGAATGCGGCGAGGGCCGCCTCCCACGACTCGAACCCGGGCGGCGGCGGTTGCACCTCGTACCCGAGCGCTTCGGCCCAGAAGAGCGCCAACGCGCCGGGATCAGCGCAATCAAAGGTGATCTGCACGTCCTTCATCATCACCCCAGCCTGCCAGAGGGCTCCGACAACCGTCTGGTGAGGGTGCCCGCTCCCGCTCCCTCGAGCCATCCGGCTCGCCTCCCCTTGACATTCAATCGTTTAGTTGAATAATTGACCCTGTGACCCCCACTGTGACTCAGACTTTCGCCGCCATCGGTGATCCGATCAGATCGACGATCGTCGACCGGTTGGCGAGCTCGGATGCGACGGTCGGCGAACTCGTCGCGCTCTTCGAGATCTCCTTCCAGGCCGTCTCGCAGCATCTCGATGTGCTCGAACGCGCCGGCTTGCTCACGCGTCGGCGGGAGGGACGCACACGGAGGGTCCAACTGGTTCTCGAGCCGCTCGAGGAGGCGCTCACGTGGATGGAATCACGACGAGACCGCCTCGAGCAGCGCTATGCGCGCCTCGATGACCTGCTCGACACACTGAGCGATTCGACCGAAACCCCAGAGGAGAGACCATGAACACGCACGACATCCGCCAGCCGGGACTCACTGCCCACTCGCGAATTGGCGAGCAGAGCATCTTTCACCGCCGGGAGTTCGCGGCATCGGCCGAGAAGGTGCAGCGTGCCCACACCGAGGCGGATCTGTTCTCTCGGTGGATGGGGCCCCGCGGCACGACCGTGCGCATCGAGCGTTTCGATGCGACCTCGGGGGGTGCGTTCCGCTACGTCGTGGAGTCCGCATCGGGCAGTTGGGCATTTCGAGGCTCGTACCATCTCGTCACTCCGGGTCTCATCGTGCACACCTGGGAGTATGAGGGCGAGCCCGGCGCAACCCTCGAGACGCTGCGCTTCGTCACGCTCGGAGACGATTCCAGCGCACTGGAGGTGACCTCCACCTACACGTCGAAGGAAGCGTGCGACGCGATGCTCGCGTCTGGAATGGATTCCGGAATGGACGAGGACTTCGAACGCCTGGATGCCGTGCTGGAGCACGCCCCGGCCTGAGGCGTTATCAGCGGAACGCCGGGATCCCGGTGATGTGGTTACCGATCACGAGGGTGTGCACTTCGTCCGTGCCCTCGTAGGTGCGCACGCTCTCGAGGTTGTTGGCATGGCGGAGCGGCGAGTAGTCGAGGGTGATGCCGTTGCCGCCGAGCATGGCACGGGCATCCCGCGCGATCTGGATGGCCTCGCGGCAGTTGTTGAGCTTGCCGATCGAGATCTGGTGCGGCTGCAGCGTTCCGGCATCCTTCAGGCGACCGAGCTGAAGCGCCAGCAGGGTTCCCTTGTTGATCTCGAGGGCCATGTTCACGAGCTTCTCCTGCGTGAGCTGGTAGCCGGCGAGTGGTTTGCCGAACTGGAGCCGCTGCTTCGAGTAGTCGAGAGCGGCGAGGTAGCTGTCGCGGGCCGCGCCCATGACCCCCCAGATGATGCCGTACCGGGCCTCGTTGAGGCACTCGAAGGGACCGCGCAGTCCCTTCGCCTTCGGCAGCATGGCCGAGGCGGGAATGCGCACCTCCGCGAGTTCGATCTCGCACTGGATGGAGGCCCGCATCGACAGTTTCTGGGGGATGACGGTCGCGGTGAACCCGGTCGTGCCGGTGGGAACGAGGAAGCCCCGGATGCCGTCATCCGTCATCGCCCAGATCACGGCGATGTCGGCGATCGAGGCGAGACCGATCCAGCGTTTGGTGCCGTTGATCACCCAGTCGTCCCCGTCGCGCCGGGCGAACGTCGTCATGCTGCCGGGGTCTGAGCCCGCAGTTGGTTCGGTGAGCCCGAAGCATCCGATGGCCGTGCCCGCTGCCAGGCGCGGCAGCCATTCCTGCTTCTGCTCCTCAGAGCCGTGCCTGTGGATCGCTGTCATCGCGAGCGATCCTTGAACGCTCACAAAGGTGCGAAGGCCAGAGTCGCCGGCCTCCAGTTCGAGGGCTGCGATGCCGTACTCGACCGCTGAGCGGCCCGGGCAGCCGTAGCCGCTGAGATGCATGCCCAGCAGGCCGAGCTCCGCGAGGCGCGGGATGATCTCGGTGGGGAACACCGCGGCGTCGTACCAGCCGGCGATGTGTGGCTTGATCTCCGCGTCGACGAAGGCTCGCACCGTGCTGCGCAACTCGAGTTCCGAGTCGCTGAGCAGCGAGTCGACGTCGATGAGGTCGGAGGTCTCGGGCACGGGGGTTCCTTCGGTCGGGGTCATTCGCACGGTACCAGTCGCCCATTCAGGCGACGGGGCAGGTTCCACGGATTCTGCGGCTGCAGCATGAGCGGAAGCTGGATGGATGTCGCGTTCTGCAGGCTCACCGGGCGCACGAACCGGGCGAGACCGGCGGCGCCGACGCTCGTCGCATCCGGGCGGGAGGTCGCGGGCCAGGGTCCGCCGTGCTGTTGCGACCAGGTCGTGGCCACTCCGGTTGGCCAGGCGTTGACGGCCACGCGCCCCACCCGCTGGGCGAGCTGCGCGATGGCGGACACGGCATCCTCATCACCATCTGCGCCGCTGAACACCGAGCCGGCGAGCGAGGGCTGGAGGCGATCGAGGGCGGCGAGGGCGTCGGCTACGGTGTCGTATTCAGCGACGAGGGCGACCGGGCCGAAGCACTCGTCGAGCAGTCGGGAGCCGGGCGCGAGCTCGTCGAGGGATACGGAGATCACTCGCGGAGTGACCTCGTAACCGGCGGGCTGCGGTTCTGGAGTGGTGTGGGGGTCGAGCTCGGCGAGACCGCGGCGGTAGGCGGCGGCGATTCCGGCGGTGAGGAGAGGCGCCGCGGCGACTCGGGCGACGGATGCGGAGATCGATTCGACGAAGCCGTGACCGGCCGGCACGAGGATGAGGCCGGGCTTGGTACAGAACTGCCCGGCGCCCAGTGTGAAGGAGTCGACGAACCCCTGGGCTATCGCGTCGCGGTCGGTGGCAGCCGCGGGAGTGACGAACACCGGGTTGACCGTGCCCATTTCCGCGAAGACGGGGATGCCGCGACGAGCGCCGCGCTCGACGAGCGCCATGCCCGCCTGCTGGCTGCCGGTGAACGCCACCGCGCGAACGAGGGGGGAGTCGACGAGCTGAAGGCCCGAGTCGAAGCCGACCACGACGTCGAAGCTGCCCTCGGGGGCGCCGGCGGCGGCCAGCGCATCCCGCACCATCTGGCCGAGGCGCACACTGAGCCGCGGATGAGCGGGGTGCGCCTTCACCACCACCGGGCAGCCCGCCGCCAGGGCGCTCGCCACATCGTGCCCGAAGATGCCGAAACCGAAGGGGAAGTTGCTTGCGCCGAAGACGCCGACCACGCCGACGGGCACGTTCCCGCGCACGATCGTGGATTCGCCATCGAGCTCGTCGCGGCTCACGGCGAGGTAGCTTCCCTCGCGGGCCACCGAGCCGTAGAACCGGGCGCTCGCGGCCATGCGTGCCAGTTCGCCCTCGAGGCGGGCGAGCCCGAGCCCGGTCTCGGACCGGGCGAGGTCGACGAGTTCAGCGGAGGCCGCGAGCACAGCGGCGGCGGCGGCGGCGAGCCAGCCCTCGCGGGTCGCCGGACTGAGGTTCGCCAGCGCGGGGGCCGCGCCGTTCGCGCGGTGCAGGATGCGGGAGACGTCCTCTGGTGTCGAGTGCGGTACCGCGCCGGTGCGCTCGCCGGTGTGGGGGTCGAAGCTGGCGTCCTCCGCGGTCGCCGCCGGCGTCATGCCGCGGCGCCCTGCTCTTCGATGGCGGCGGTGAGCACCCTCAGGCCGTCCTCGAGCAGTTCGGTGCCGATGACCAGAGGGGGGAGCAGGCGGATGACGTTGCCGAAGGTGCCGCAGACCAGCACGAGCACTCCCGCGGCATGACAGGCGGCGGCGACCGCCTTGGCGACATCCGGGCGGGGCGCGAGGGTGCCGGGGTCGGCGAATTCCACGGCGAGCATCGCACCACGGCCCCGCACTTCGGCCACGACGGGCACGGAGTCGAGGAGTGGTTCGAGGTGGGAACGCGAGATGCTCTCGATGGCAGCCGCGTTGGCGAGGAGCGATCCGTCCGCGAAGGCCTCGAAGACCCCGAGCGCGGCAGCGCAGGCGAGCGGGTTGCCGGCATAGGTGCCGCCGAGGCCGCCGCTGGGCACCGCGTTCAAGAGCTCCGTTCGACCCGTCACTGCCGAGAGCGGAAGACCGCCACCGAGAGCCTTCGCGGTGATGATCAGGTCGGCGACGACGCCCTCGCTCTCACTGGCGAAGAGGGTGCCGGTGCGGCCCATGCCGGCCTGGATCTCGTCCATGACGAAGACGATGCCGTGGGCATCCGCGATCGCCCGCAACCCGGCAAGGAAACCCTCGGCCGGAACGAGGAAGCCGCCCTCGCCCTGGATCGGTTCGATGACCATGGCGGCGAAGGTCTCTGGCCCGTTTTCGGCGAGGATCGCCTCGACGGCGGCGAGCGCTTCGGCTGCGGCGTTCTCGGCACCGCTCGGCCAGCGGAGGGGTGCCGCATTCGGCGCGCGGAAGATCTGCTCGGGAAAGGGCCCGAAGCCCTGCTTGTACGGCTTCTCCTTCGCCGTCATCGCCATGGTGAGAAGGGAGCGACCGTGGTACGCCTCGTCGAAGACCAGCACGTTCGGGCGACCCGTTGAGGTTCGCGCGATCTTGATGGCGTTTTCCACGGCCTCCGCGCCGGTGGAGAACAGGGCGGTGCGCTTGTCGAAGGTTCCGGGCGTGTGCTCATTCAGCCAGCGACAGACCTCGGTGAATCCCTCGTACTCGGTGACCATGAAACAGGTATGGGTGAAGCGATCGAGCTGCGCGGCGACCTGCGCCTGAACGAAGTGGTTCGTCGCTCCGACACTCGTGACGGCGATCCCCGAGGCGAAGTCGATGATGCGGTTGCCGTCGACATCCTGCAGGATGCCGCCCTCGGCGCGGTCGATGAAGACCGGCAGGGCGGTGCCGAACGCACTCGTCACCTGGCCGTCGCGTTGCTCCTGCAACTCCCGGGATCGCGGCCCGGGAATCGAGTGGGCGATGTGACGGGACTGGGGCACGGACGGGAGAGGAGTGGCCATGGGGCCACGATATTCCTGTGAGGAAGACCCGTCATTGGATGAATCGACTAAGTTCCGAACTGATTTAGATAAACTGGCCACGAGTTCGGAGGGTTCGCACATGGTCACACTGGAGCAGTTGTGCGAGCGGCTCGGCGGCGACCTCCGACCCGCCGCCCCCGGGCCGATCGGACGCCAGCAGCTCACGGGCGTGCACATCTCGGAGCTGGCCGATCCCACTCCCTATCTCGAGGGCGGTGAGCTGCTGCTCACCACGGGGATCCCGCTGCATGGCGGTGCCCAGGCGATTCGCGACTACGTTGAGCGGCTCGCCGCAAAGGGTGTCGCCGCTCTCGCCCTCGGCCTGGGAGCGGGCACCGACCGGGTGGATCCCGAGCTCGTCGCGGCCTGCGCAGAGGCATCCTTTGATCTGCTGCTCGTGCCGGAGGCGGTGCCATTCCTGCACATCTCTCGCGGATTCTGGCAGCTGGTCGGCAGGTCTGAGCAGGCGGACCTGGCCTCGCGCCTTGGGCTTCAGACGGCCCTGGCGCGGGCGGCAACCCGGAACGATGCCGTCGAAGGCATCGTCACCGTGCTCGCCAGGGGGCTGGGGGGTTGGGCGGCCTATCTGCCGGCCGACGGCGGCGTCGAGACGATCTGGCCGGCGACGGCCGCCGAGGTCGTGCCGCAACTGCGCGTCGAATCCGCTCGCTTCGATCTCGTCGGCACCTATTCGGCCGCCACTTTTCCGGTGAACGGCACGGATGTCGTCGAGCACTCGATCACCGTCGGTCCGCGCACCGTCGGCTTCCTGGCCGTCGGGGCGGGGCGCGGCCTGCGCAAAGCCGACCGTCAGCTGATTCTCACGTCGTGCATGCTGCTCTCCCTCACCGCCCAGCGCGCGCAGGATTCGTCCCGGGTGGGCGTGGCGCTCGGGCGCAGCGTCGCCACGCTCATCCTCGCCGGCCACGTGGATGCGGCGCGACTTGTCGCCGAGCAGGCCGGGCTCGCACCGATCGGCGAATTCGCGAGACTGCTCGCGGTGCGGTCAGAGGTGCCCCTGGACGCTCGGGAGCTCGATGCGACGATCGGGTCGCTCGGCCTGCCGGAGTCCACGCTGCGTGCGGAGATCGGAGGGCTGGCGATCGTCATTCTTCCGGAGGGTCCGGATCACGAGGCCGGCCCGGTCGCGGCCGGTGTCGCCGCCTCACTCAGCTCGTCACTGCCGCTCAGCTCTGTCGGCGTCAGAGTCACCGCGGTGCTGTCCGCCTGCCGTGCGGCCGCTTTCGGCACGCTGGTCGGTGCCACCGGATCCCCCGAGACACGGGGCGATGCCTGGGTTGAGCTGCTCGCGCGGCAGCCGCGCGGTGACCTGCGCCGCACGGTGCGGAGCTATCTCGCCCACCGGGGGCAGTGGGAGGCCGCGGCGCGCGAGCTCGGCATCCACCGCAATTCCGTGCGTCACCGGATCGCCGTGGCGACGGATCTGCTCGGGGTGGATCTCGCCGATCCCGACGTCGCCGCCACCCTGTGGATCGCCCTTCGCGGTGAGGCGCTCAGCTCACGGGCTCGGTGAGCCAGTCGCGAACCGCGGCATCCTGCTCGCCCAGGAGCGGAGGGGCGGCAGTGCGGTGGGGGAGCGGCGGGGTCCAGGTGATCGGGTGGCGCACCTGCGTCGCGACGGTGGCCCCGGATGCGTCGACGACCTCGATGGTCGGCTCGAGCCCGAGGGACGACGCGAGTTCGAGACCGTCCGCGATCGTGCCGACGCGCCCCGCCGGCACTCCGACCTCGGTCAGACGGCGCTGCCACTCCGCGGCTCCCGTGGTGTGAAGCCGCTCTTCGAGCAGCGGCACCAGCGCTGCGCGATTCGCGACCCGAAGCGCGTTCGTGAGAAAGCGCGGATCCCCGGCCAGCGATGCCGCGCCGAGCACCTCGGCGAGACGGCGGAACTGGCCGTCGTTGCCGCAGGCGACGGCGATGGGGCCATCCCCGCAGTCGAGAGTCTCGTAGGGAGCGATGGACGGATGAGTGTTGCCGAGGCGCACCGGGATCACTCCCGCGCCGAGATAGGCCTGGGCCTGATTGGCCAGTGACCCCTGCAGGCTCGACAGCAGGTTCAGTTCGAGGAGGGCGCCGAGGCCGGTCGACTGGCGGCGAAAGAGTGCCGCGAGGATGCCCGCGACGGCATCCTTCGCCGTCAGGACGTCGACCAGGGCGACCCCGGCCTTCACCGCTTCGCCATCCGCCTCCCCGGTGATGCTCATGAGGCCACCGAGCGCCTGCACCACGAAGTCGTAGCCGAGCAGGTCACGGCCGCCGGTGCTGCCGAAGCCCGTGATCGAGGCGTACACGATCCCCGGGTTCGATTTCCGCACCGTGTGGTAGTCGAGGCCCAGCCTCTCCATTCCGCCGGGTTTGAAGTTCTCGACCACCACGTCGGCGCGGTCGATCAACTCCCGGGCGAGCTCGAGGTCCCGAGAATCGGTGAGCTCGAGACAGACCGACTCCTTGTTGCGATTGACGCTCTCGAAATAGGTGGAGCCGGTGGCGGAGAACGGGGGGCCCCACGACCGGGTGTCATCGCCGACATCCGGTCGCTCCACTTTGATGACCCGGGCACCGAGGTCGGCGAGGGTCATGGTGGCGAGCGGCCCGGCGAGAACGCGCGAGAAGTCGGCGACGAGGATTCCGGCGAGGGGCGCCTCGGGTGTTGGCATGGTCATCGGTGCGAGGTTACTCGCGCCGTGCAACAGCGGCCTCACGGCCGTAGAGGAAGAGAGCCCACAGGCCGAGCGCAAAGGACACAAGAGCGCCTGCTCCCGCATACCAATTCGCGCCGACGACCGCGAAGAAAGCCAGAAAGAGTGTGACCAGGAGTGCGAGCGCACCCAGCACGAGCCAGCGATCCCGGCGGTCGGTGAAGGGGTGCAGGGGCTCGATCGGATCCACCGGGGCGCGCTGCCACACGACGATGAGGAAGGTGGCGAGCGGGCCGATGAACAGCGACACCAGGAACCAGGTGAGCCGCGACCGATTCTTCTGTTCGGCGAGGCCGGCATTCACGAGGGCGAGGACGACCCATCCGCCGTTGACAGTCCATGAGCTTTGGTCCATGAAGCGACACTAGCGCCTGGGTTCCGGCCGCGGGTCAGGGCTTGCGGTTGCCCCCACCGCCATTGCCATTTCCGTTTCCCGCACCGAATCCGTTGCCGGGACCGCTGCCGGTGCCGTTGCCGGTGCCCGTCGTGGGCGGGGACGAGGGAGCGGGGCTCGGCGTCGGTGCGCGATACGTGTAGCTGCGCAGCAGCGTTCCCGTCGGTTCCATGAATGCGCCGCCCTTGCCGTAGACAGCACTCGCATTGAGCGCGGCCAGAATCGGCTTCATCACATAGGTGCGCAGATTGGATGCCAGGATCCCGCCGATCGAGATGCGCCGCATGTTCTGGCTGCCCTCGATGTTGCCGATCCACAGCGCGGTCGTCGTCTGGGTGCTGGAGGCGACCATGTAGCTGTGCAGCGCCTCGGCGGTTCCGGTCTTGCCGAAGAGCGGTGTGCCATCGCGCGGATTCGCGATCGAACCGGTGCCCCCGGGCTGCAACGGACCCTGCAGGTCGTAGGCCGCAGCGGCGGCCACCTCGGGGGTCAGCACCTGGCTACAGCTCTGCGCCTGGCCAGGCAGCTCCGTGCCATCCGGACCCACGATCTTGTCCACGGCGATCGGCTGGCAGAGCTTGCCGCCGCTCGCCACGGTCGCGTAGGCGTTGGCCATCGTGAGCGGCGACGGAGTGTTGGTGCCGAGAATGGATGCCGGCACGTGGGCGAGTTCGGAATTGTCGGCGTTGTGCACGCCCATCGATACCGCCACATCGCGGATGTCGCAGAGGTCGAGTTTCGATGCCATGTTGATGAATGCCGCATTGACCGAGCCCTTCGTGGCGCTCAGTACACTCATCTGGCCCTCGCTCCTGCCGCTGTCGTTCTTCGGTGTGTAGCTCTCGGGAAGATAGGCGTAGCCGCCGTCGCATCTGGCCGGGAACGACTTGGACCGGGCGGGATAGGTCTGGATGTTGGCGTTGACCGTGTCCTGGATGCCGTGCCCGTTCTGCAGCCAGTCGATGAGGGTGAAGAGTTTCCACGTGGATCCGACGGGGAAGCCGGATGATCCGCCGTACTCCTTGTCGGTATTGAAGTTGATCGCGGTGGTCTGGTTCGGGTCGCCTTGACCGGTGTCGTCGAATCCCTTGTTCTGCGCCATGATCAGGATTCGGCCGGTGCCCACCTGCACCGTGGATACCGCGCTTCCCAATCTGAAGCGGGTCTCGCTCGCGGGTGTGCGCAGGGCGAGATCCCTTTCGGCATTCTCCTGTTGGTCGAGGTCGATGGTGGTGTAGACGGCGTTTCCGCCGCGACGCCAGGCTTCGCGTCGGTCGTCGGCGGATTCGCCGAGGCCGGGGAGGTTCTTCACGTTCTTGATCACATAGTCACAGAACGCCTTGGCGGCCGAGGCGTAGGTGCATCCGTTCTTGGGCGAACTGATCTTCACCGTCGTCGCATCCACCGGCGTCGCGATCGCCTCGGCGTACTGCGCCGGGGTGATCATCTTCTCGCTGAGCATGGTGCCGAGGATGACGTCGCGACGGGACGTGTTGCGCTCCCAGTTCGCTTGCGAACCCGGGTTGCGCAGGGGCGGCTGCTGTACGACGGCGATGAGACTGGCGGCCTGAGCGAGAGTGAGGTTCGCGGCGGTCGTGGAGTAGTACTGTTCCGCCGCCGCCTCGATGCCGTAGGTGTTGCCACCGAACCCGGCGATGTTGAGGTAAGCGAGCAGGATCTGGTGCTTCGTGTAGTTCTTCTCGAGGCCGATGGCGAGCTTGGCCTCCTTGAGCTTGCGATCGAGGGTGTTCGCCTGAGCCTTCGCCTTGGCGGCTTCGAGCTTCTTCGGGTCGGTGTAGCTGGCGACCGCATCCTGGATCGCCAGCTGCTTCACGAGCTGCTGCTCGATGCTCGATGCTCCCTGCAGGTCTTTGCCGGTGAGGTTGTTGACCGCGGCCCGCGCGATTCCCGCAACGTCGACGCCGCCGTGCGAATAGAACCGCACGTCTTCGGCTGCGACCAGGGCGTCCTTCGCGAAGGGGGACACCGCATCCCACGCCACTTCCTGGCGATTCTGGTCGTAGACCTGGGCGAAGGGCACCTGTTCCCCGCCGCGGAGACCGTAGAGGATATTGCGCTGGGACTGGTTGCCGATCTTGACGTAATCCGGCAGATTCTCGAACAGGCCGACGGCGTTGTTCGTGACCCGGCTTGTCGCGACGATCGCCGGTGCTGTGAGCGCGACGACGAGCACGGCGGCGAGCGCGCTGAAACCCAGGAGTCCGAGGATCGAGCGCAACAGGCCGGTGGGCTTCGGTTCAGACACGATCGCCCTCTCGATTCTGCGGTCGGGGGGACGTTCACAATACCCCGGCATCCTGAACGAAAGCCGGTCAGCTGAGCGGCTCTCCGATGCCCGCATCGGGGAACCGGCCGCGGGCCGCCCGCGACGCCGAGAGCACCGCGCCGATGCTCGCCGCGATGACGAGGCCGATCGCGAGGAAAGCCACCCCGGTGAAGGTCTGGCCGAGGATCAGGAAACCCGCGGTCGTCGCGATCGCGGGGGAGAGGCTCATCAGGATCGAGAAGGTCGCCGATGGCAGACGGCGCAGTGCCACGAGTTCGAGCGTGTACGGGATGGTCGAGGACAGCAGCGCGACGGCCGCCCCGAGCAGCAGGATGCCCGGCTGGAAGATCACCGGCCCGGCTGTCGCGATGCCGAACGGCACCGTCACGATGGCGCCGACGGTCATCGCGATGGCGAGTCCGTCGAGGCGGGGGAACCGCGCT
Source organism: Frigoribacterium sp. UYMn621 (assembly GCF_040549525.1). Classification (NCBI taxonomy): domain Bacteria; kingdom Bacillati; phylum Actinomycetota; class Actinomycetes; order Micrococcales; family Microbacteriaceae; genus Frigoribacterium; species Frigoribacterium sp. UYMn621. The sequence continues at coordinate 90,143 of NZ_JBEPTM010000001.1, forward strand.
CCCGTGCGGGCGGAGAGCAGGATGTATGCCGCCCACATGGCGGCCGCGCCGAACGCGAAGGCGACGCCCACCGGATCCAGGTCGCCGAAGCTGCCCCGGCTGAGGATCACGACACCGGCGAAGGCGAGCACCGCCCACAGCCAGCTCGAGGCCCGGCGGCTCATCACCACAGAGAGAACGAGCGGTCCGAGCACCTCGATGGTGATGGTGGCACCGAGGGGCACCCGGGCGAGTGCCTCGTAGAAGAGGGCGTTCATCAGGGCGAGCGCGAGGCCGAAGGCGATGACGGTGAGCCAGTGATTCCGACCGTGACCACGCAGTCGCGGGCGCGCGATGGCGAGCAGCACCATCGCCGAGAACGCGAGCCGCAGAGAGACCATCCCGATCGCTCCCACCGAGGGGAAGAGCAGCACCGCGAATGAGGCCCCGACCTCCTGGCAGATGAGTCCGGCGACCACGAGTCCCACGGCGCCGAAGGGGCGCGCGGCGGCACGGGCGGCGGTGGTGGTCATGCTCCAACGGTAGGGCCGATCAGCGACTTCGGTTCACTGTCAAGCCCTTCCCCGCCACAGCCGAACTGGCACCCAACAGTGTTAGCGTCACCGAATGGCCCGAATAGTCGCCGTCGCCCCCGCGTTGCCGGGCAACGTGTACGCGCAGTCCGCGATCACGGACACGATCGCGCCCATGGTGACATCGGATCCGAAGAAGCAGGCCGTCCTTCGCCGGCTCCACGCCGGCAGCCATGTGGACACGCGTCACCTGGTGATGCCGATCGAGCGCTACCGGGACAGCAGCACCTTCACCCAGACCAACGACATGTTCATCGAGGTCGCGGCCGACCTGGCAGAAGAGGCGCTGCGGAATGCGCTCGCGGCGGCGGGGCTCGAGGCCGCCGACGTCGACTACCTCATGTTCACCTCCGTCACCGGCATCTCCGCCCCCTCGATCGACGCGATCCTCGTCGCCCGTCTCGGCCTCCGCTCCGACCTCAAGCGAGTGCCGATGTACGGGCTCGGCTGCGTGGCCGGGGCGGCAGGCATCGCGCGCGTCACCGACTACCTTGCCGGGCATCCGGACGGTGTCGCGGTGCTCGTCGCCGTCGAACTCTGTTCGCTCACCTTCCAGCGCGATGACGACTCCACGGCCAATCTCGTGGCGACCGGGCTGTTCGGCGACGGAGCGGCAGCGGTCGTCATGGTCGGAGACGATCGAGCGAAGCGGATGCCCGTGACCGGGCCCGACGTGGTGGACACCCGCAGCGCGCTCTACCCCGACACCGAGTCCGTGATCGGATTCACCGCGAGTGAGACCGGCTTCCGCATCATCCTCACCGCCCAGGTGTCCGACGTGATCGAGGCGAACTTCGGCCGGGACGTCACCGGTTTTCTCGGTGACAACGACCTGGACATCGACGACATCGAGACCTGGATCGCCCATCCCGGAGGTCCCCGGGTGCTCGAGCAGTTCCAGTCGTCGCTCGGCCTGCCGGATGGGGTATTCGACAACAGCTGGCGGTCGCTGGCTGCGGTCGGCAACCTCTCTTCCGTCTCCGTGCTGCACATCCTGGCCGAGGAACTCGCCGGCGACCACAGTCCCGGATCCCACGGGGCGCTGTTCGCCCTCGGCCCGGGAGTCAGCGCCGAGCTGGTGCTGCTGCGGTGGCCATCGTGAGTGGGCCGGCATGATCTGGTTCACCGTGCTGATTCTCGCCACCGGTGCCGAACGCATCGTCGAGGTCGTGCTCTCCAACCGGCATGCGGCGTGGGCCTTCGAGCGCGGAGGCCGTGAATACGGCCAGCGACACTACCCCTTCATGGTCGTGCTGCACACTGGCATGCTGCTCGCCTGTCTCGCCGAGGTGTTCTTCGCCGATCGTCCCTTCCTGCCCCTGCTCGGCTGGCCGATGCTGGCGATTGCGCTCGCCTGCCAGGGCCTGCGTTACTGGTGCATCGGCACGCTCGGCCGGCAGTGGAATGCGCGGGTGATCGTGGTTCCGGGGCTCGGGCGGGTCACCGGCGGACCGTACCGATTCCTCACCCACCCCAACTACGTTGTCGTGATTGCCGAGGGGATCGCGCTGCCGCTCGTGCACACCGCCTGGGTGACCGCGCTGGTGTTCACCGTGCTGAACGCGATCCTGCTCTTCGGATTCCGCATCCCCACAGAAGAGCGGGCACTCACGGCACTGGACGCGGTGGCATGACCGTGGATGCGGACGTGCTCGTGGTGGGCGGCGGGCCGGTGGGGCTCGCGACCGCGATCGAGGCACGTCTGCGCGGGCTCACCGTGACTCTCGTCGAACCGCGCGGGGGCGCGATCGACAAGGCCTGCGGAGAGGGTCTGATGCCCGGGGCGCTGCCCGCGCTCGCGCGACTCGGCGTCGATCCGCCGGGGTTCGCGTTGCGGGGCGTGAGCTACCGCAGCGCCACCTCCCGTGGTGCGGAGCGGCGGGTTGATCACCTCTTCTCCTCCGGCGACGGACGCGGCGTGCGTCGCACCGCCCTGCACGGCGCCCTCACCGAGCGGGCGAGGTCCCTCGGGGTGGTCGTGGTGGCAGGCAAGGTGGATGCCCTCGAGCAGGACGCGCACTCGGTGACGGCTGCCGGCATCCGGGCCCGCTATCTCGTGGCGGCGGACGGCCTGCACTCCACGGTGCGGCGGCTCACCGGTCTCGAGCGACCGGTCGCCGCCCGCGGTCGGCGCTACGGCGTGCGCCGTCACTACCACGTGGAGCCACAGTCCGAGCTGATCGAGGTGTACTGGACGCCGACCGTCGAGGCCTACGTCACGCCGGTGGGCGGCGGAGTGGTGGGAATCGCGATGCTCGGTCGCAAGGGCATCGACTTCGATGCCGCCCTGGCCGGCATCCGCCCGCTCGCCGCTCTCGTCGCTGGCGCCGAACCGGCGACCGAGCTTCGCGGAGCTGGGCCGTTCCGACAGAGCACGACACGGAGGTCCCACGGCCGAGTACTCCTCGTGGGTGATGCCTCCGGATACGTCGACGCGATCACGGGAGAGGGCATCCGGGTGGGACTCGCCCAGGCGGAGGTCGCGATCGCGAGCATCGCCCGCGATGATCCGAGGGGCTACGAGCGGGACTGGATGCGGCGCACCCGGGACTTCCGCATGCTCACCGCCGGGTTGGTGGCGGCGGCGAACTCGCCGCTGCGGGGCGCGATCGTTCCCGCGGCATCCGCCCTCCCGCGCGTCTTCGGCGCGGTGGTGGATCGGCTCGCGCGGTAGCAATCGGGGCGGACCCGTCGACGATCGGCTCACCGGCGGGAAACCGGGCGTTCACGGACCATGCGGGCCGGCGCGCCGACCCGGAATGACCGCATTCGCCCGGAATTACGTGGCAGCCCCGCCGGCGGGGCCGTGCGGTGGGCTGCCTTGGTCAGCCGACGTCGACCACGTGGATGGTGACCCCCGCCGCGGCGATGCGCTCCAGTTCATCCGGGTCCGCGGTCGAGTCGGTGACGAGCTCGTGGATCTGTTCCAGCGCAGCCACCTTGGCCAGGGTGACGCGGCCCACTTTGGAGCCGTCGGCGACGACGAGCACCCGCTCGGCGTGCAGCACCATCGCGAGGTTGGTCTTGGCCTCTGTCTCGTCGTGGGTGGTGGCGCCGGCGATCGCGCTGATGCCGTCGGTGCCGAGAATCGCCGTGCCGACGTTGATCGCGTTGAAGGTGTTCTCCGCGAGCGAGCCGACGAGTTCGAAGGAATTGGAGCGGATGAGACCCCCGGTCATCAGTACCTTGAGATTCGGGCGAGAGGCGAACTCCATCGCGGTGGTGAGGGAATTCGTCACGATCGTGAGCTCCGAGCGGTTGGCCAGCGCCTTCGCGACTTCCGCCGTGGTCGATCCCCCGCTCAGGGCGATGGCGTAGCGACCGCTCGGGATGAGCTGAGCGGCCTTGCGCGCGATGAGCTGTTTGGCCTGGCGGAACTGCGAATCCTTCAGCCGAACCGGGAGCTCGGACTGGCTGGCGACCGCGCGGGCACCGCCGTGGGTGCGCGAGAGCAGGCCCTGCGCTTCGAGGTCGGCGAGGTCGCGACGGATGGTGGCGGCCGAGGCGTGGAGCGCATCCGAGAACTCCGCAAGGGAGACGCTCGATCGCTGGGCGAGCAGCTCCAGGATCGACACCATTCGCTGGGAGCGTTTGGACGACGCGGCGCGAGGCACGAGGAATCCCGCTGCGGTGATCGTCATCGTCGACTCCTTCGATTGCGTACTTAGACAAGTCAATCAGTAATTCTGCACAGTTTGACCAAAATAAGGGGCTGACCTTGCGCGATTTGATCATACAAGTCGATGATCGCTCTATGACAACGGTTACCTTCATCGGGGCGGGGAGCGTGGTGTTCACCCGCCAGCTCGTGGCCGATCTTCTCGGCTTCGTCGAACTCCACGACATCTCGATCGTGCTCCACGACGTGGATGCCACCCGCCTCGCGGTGGCAGAGGGCACGGCTCGGCAGGTGAACGAGCGGCTGGGGGCATCGGCGACCATCACCAGCACGCTGGATCGCCGGGCGGCGCTCGAGGGTGCCGACTTCGTGATCAACACGATCCAGGTCGGGGGCATCGACGCCACACGCAAGGACCTCGAGATCCCCGCGCGCTACGGGCTCAACCAGACCATCGGTGACACCACTGGCGTAGGCGGAGTGTTCCGCGCCCTTCGCACCTTTCCGGTGCTCAGCGACCTCACCGCGGACATCCGCCGCTACTGCCCGGATGCCTGGCTGCTCAATTACACCAACCCGATGGCGATGAATATCTGGTGGGCCTCCGTGGTCGCTCCCGAGGTCAAGGCCGTCGGCCTCTGCCACAGCGTCTACTGGACCGTTCACGACCTCGGCGAACTGATCGGCGTTCCCATCGAAGAGACGCACTACCGCGCTGCCGGCGTGAATCATCAGGCCTGGTTGCTCGAATGGACCAGGGATGGCGAGGACCTCTACCCGCTGTTGCGAGAGAAGATCCGGTCGGATCGCGAACTCGACCGGCGTGTGCGCGTCGAGATCTTCCGCCGGCTGGGCTTCTATCCCACCGAGACGAGCGAGCACTCCTCCGAATACCTCCCCTGGTTCCTGCGCTCGCCGCAGCAGATCGAGCGCTATCGCCTGCAGCCGCTGGAATACATCGGCATCAGCGAGGAGAACGTCGCGGAGTTCGAGCAGGCGCAGCGTTCTCTCGCCGACGGCACGCCCCTCGTGCTGGAGCAGAACGCGGCGGAGTACGCGCCGCAGGTGATCCACTCGATGGTCACGGGCACATCGAGGGTGATCCATGCGAACGTCGTCAACACCGGCCTGATCGACAACCTGCCGCAGGGCGCCGTGGTCGAGGTGCCCGCAACGGTGGATGCCTCGGGCCTCAGCCCCCACGCGGTCGGAAGCCTGCCGGTGCAGTGCGCGGCGCTCAACCGCCCCTACCTGTCGGTGGCCGAGCTCACGATCGAGGCCGCGCGCACCGGCGACCCGATGCTCGTGCGTCAGGCCGTGCTGATGGACCCGAACGCCAACTCCACCCTCACCCCCGAGCAGATCTGGGGGTTGTGCAACGACCTGGTGACGGCTCACGGGGACCTCCTACCGGAGCCGCTCCGAGAGATCATCCCCGCGGACGCGCTGTGACTCTGGCACCCACCGCCACTCTCATCGATGCGGCGGTCGCGCGAGGAGGCGCTGTGCCGAGCTTCAACGTGATCTCGCTCGAGCACGCGGAGGCGATCGTCGCGGGGGCCGATCTGGCCGGCGTCGGGGTGCTGCTGCAGCTGAGCGAGAACGCGGTGAAATACCACGGGGGCATGCGGCCGATTTTGGCGGCCTGCCGCGAGCTCGCGACCTCTGCGCGGTCGCCCATCGGCATCCACCTCGATCACTTCGAGGCGGCGCCGCTCATCGACGAAGCGTTCGCCCTCGGGTCGGCCTTCGGCCTCGGATCGCTCATGGTCGATGCGTCGACCGAGCCCTACGAACGCAATGTGACCCTCACGGCATCCGCCTCGGCGCGCGGTCGTTCGGCGGGTCTCTGGATCGAGGCGGAGCTCGGGGAGGTCGGTGGCAAGGACGGCGCCCACGCGCCCGGCGTGCGCACGGATCCGTCGGAGGCGGCACGATTCGTGGAGGCAACGGGCGTCGACGGCCTCGCCGTGGCGGTCGGAAGCTCCCACGCCATGACCGAGCAGACCGCGTCCCTCGACCTCGACCTGATCGCCCGGCTCGCCTCGATCGTGCAGGTGCCGCTGGTGCTGCACGGCTCGTCCGGGGTACCGGATGCCGTGCTGCGCCAGGCCGTCGCCGCGGGCATCCGCAAGGTGAATGTCGGCACCGGGCTGAACCTCGCCTTCACCGCCGAGGTGCGCGCCGTGCTCGATGCCGCGCCCGCGCTGACCGACCCGCGACGCTACCTCGCGCCGGCCAGGGATCGGGTGAGCGACCTCGTGGCGCACCTCTGTGAGGTCATCGCGGGCGGCTGAACTCCCCCGGGAGCAGCGCGTAGGTGCGGGCGTGCGCGATCCGCGCCTGCGACGTCATGTATCCGACCAGGAGAAGCGGCGCCGTCACCCTCGTGATCTCGCTCAGCACGGTCTGGCCGCCGACGAGGGAAGCAGTCGTGGTGGTGACCAGCGAGCACCCGGGAGCGGCCTGCACCGTGCCGACCATCGAGGTGGCCGAGCTGCGGAGCATCCGCGCGGGGAAACGGATCGAGTAACGGAACGGACCGAGACGTGGTCGCTCGTGCACTCGCCACTGCGTCCAGGGGCCCTCCGTGTCCACACCGGCGGCAACTACCACGGCAGACTCGAGATAGGGGTGCAGTCCGCGATGCTGCGTGAGGTCCATCAGAAAGTCGATCACCTCAGCGGGCGCGGCCGCGATGGTTGTCGTCAGCTCGAAGCTCCGCCTTGTCACGAGATCATTATGGTGGTGCCGACCGCTCACTCCCGCGGTCAGCGCCGTCGCTGACCGACGTGCCACTTTGCCGTTACAACCCGAGCACCCGCCGGGCGTTGTCGCGATAGATCGCCTCTAACTGCGCCGGCGCGAGGTGGAGGGCGGAGATCGTCCACCGACCCTGCGGCGGGACCGGCGACTCCGGCGCGTACTCGAAGGACTCGTCATCGGTCTCGAGGAATCGGAAGTGCAGCGCATACTGATCGCCGGTGATGGGGTAGATGTCGGTGCCGAAGAGCACCCGTTCCGGGTAGCGCTCGATCAATTCGCGGAAACGGCGAGGCTGGCGTCCGAGTTCCGCCAGCCGCCCGGCGATGTCGATCGCGAAGTGGGGGGCCGCGGCTAGCAGCGACTCGACACGGTCGAGGTCTTCGGCCGCGCAGCCGCCATGCGCACCGATGTAGCGCGTGCCCGGCGTCGCGATGACGAGCGTTGCGAGCGCGTCGAGGAGGCGGTCGAAGGAGGGATGCCGGCTCGTGTCGCCGAACCACCAGTCCTTCTCCTGCATCAGCTCGTCGAGGCGCTCGTTGTGTTCGTCGAGCGGCTCGAAGAAGGCCTTGGGGTCGGCAACATGGATCAGCACCGGAAGCCCGAGTTCGCCCGCGTGAGCGAGGAGGCGCACCACGCGCTCGTCATCCGGCAGCACGAGGTTGCCGGCGGAATCGCGCACGGTGAGGCCGAGGTTCTTCCAGACCTTGAGCCCGCGCGCGCCGCGTTCCGCGCTGTCGTCGAGGGACTCGCGCAGCATCCGCTCACCGTCCGAGTCGGCGAGGAGCGTCCAGTCGAGCTGGCAGAACGTGAGGAAGCGGTCCGGGTGCGCCCGGTCATAGCGATCGAGGTTGGCGTCGAGTTCGTCGCCCCACATCCCGTCGAGATTGACGATCGTCGCGACGTTGTGGTCGTCCATCACGGTGAGCAGCGCGCCGACGTCCTCGATCATCCATTCGCCGTCGCTCAGCCAGCGTCCCAGGTGATTGTGGATGTCGATGGCGGGAACACGGGCGCGCGGCACCGCCGTCACCCGGGCGGACAGCTGGGATCGCGGTGTCCACGCTCTGAGCGGCAGGTCGGCGAGTGCGGTCCAGTCGGGAGTCTCCATCGCCACATTGTGCCAAGCCCCGTGCCCGAGCACCGCGCGCTGAGGTCAAGCGCTCAGCCAAAGTGAGCGACTGAGTGTTTTTTCTTGTCATATGAACACTTCTGGTCACACCATGGGAGGAATCAGCCGACGACAGCAGAAAACAGGGCAACACATGAGCATCACCACCGAGGAGATCGAGAGCCAGCCGGCCGTCTGGGCCCAGGCCCTGCTCGAGCAGGACCGTTCGGCATTCGGGCTCCCCGGCGAGCGGGTGCTGTTCCTCGGGTGCGGCACCTCCGCCTTCGTCGCGGAATCCCTCGCCTCGCTGCGTGAACGCGCCGGACTCGGTGAGACCGATGCCGCGTATGCCTCGGAGTGGAAGCCCGGTCGTCACTACGACCGCGTCGTCGCGATCACTCGGTCGGGCAACACCAGCGAGGTGCTCAGCGCAATGGCCTGCGTCGATCCCGGCACTCTCCGCAGCGCCATCACGGGGGTGCGGGACGAAGCCGTGCACGATCTCGTCGACAACTCGCTCGTGCTCGACTTCGCCGACGAGAAATCCGTCGTGCAGACCCGCTTCCCCACCTCGACGCTGATCCTCGCCTGCCAGGCCTACGGCTACGACGTCGCCGGGCTCCCGGATGCCGCGGCCGCGGCCCTCGCCGCCCCGCTCCCGTACGACGTGGCCGAGTTCGACCACTTCGTGTATCTCGGCTCCGGCTGGACCTACGGGCTCGCGCAGGAGGCCGCGCTCAAGGTGCGCGAAGCGGCGCAGGCGTGGTCGGAGTCGTATCCGCTGCTCGACTACCGCCACGGGCCGATCGCGGTCGCGCATCCGGGATCGCTGGTCTGGATCTTCGGAGAGGTGCAGCCCGACCTCATCGCCGACATCGCCGCGACCGGGGCGACGGTGCACGCCGACGACCTCGACCCGCTCGTGCAACTGATGCAGGCCCAGCGCCTGGCCGTCGCGCTCGCCGAGAGTCGTGGCCTCAACCCCGATACCCCGCGCCACCTCAGCCGGTCCGTCATCCTCAGCTAGACACGGCTTCGCAACCGCCCGTCGAACACTTTTGAATGGAGATCATCGATGCTCACCAAATTCACCAGATCCACGTCCGGCGCTCGGCGCGCGGTCGCGAGCGGCCTCGCCATCGTCGCGACCGTCGCCCTCCTGGCCGGTTGCGCCGGGGGCTCGTCCGGTTCGGCGACGCTCGACAAGAAGGCGAACGTCTCGCTCACGATGTGGACGGGCCAGGATGCCGGTGCGGAGAAGCTGATCGAGAAGCTCGCCGCCACATTCGAGAAGCTGCACCCGAATGTGTCGCTGACGGTCTCGCCGGGCGCCTCCTCCACCGAGGACCTCTTGCAGAAGCTCTCCGCGAGCTTCGCCGGCGGCAACTACCCCGACCTCTCCTACGCGTTCGGGTCCTGGTCCAGCCAGCTCGAGTCATCGGGTCGCACCCTCGACATCACGAAGAAGGTCGCCGACCCGAGCGTCAAGTGGTCCGAGTTCTCGGAGGCGGCCCAGCAGACCGCGCGGCCGACCGGCGCCAAGACCATCGGATTCCCGGCGGTCGTCGACAACATCTCGTTGCTCTATAACAAGACCGTGTTCGACAACGCCGGAGTGGCCTATCCCACGGACAACTGGACCTGGGACGACTTCCGCGCGGCCGCGAAGAAGATCTCAGACCCGGCGAAGAAGGTCTATGGCTACGGCTATTCCGTGTCGGGAAGTGAAGACACCACCTGGCAGCTCTGGCCGCACCTGTGGCAGAACGGCGGCTCGATCCTGTCCGAAGACGGAACGAAGTCGGCATTCGACAGCGAGGCGGGAAGGAAGTCGCTGACTCTCCTGCGCGACATGGCCGTGGACGACAAGAGCGTCTATCTCGACCAGACGGACACGAAGTACGGCCAGCTCTTCACCAGCAACGCGATCGGAATGATCACTTCCGGCCCCTGGCAGCTCTATGACCTCGGAGTCGCGGGAACCAAGTACGGTGTGACCGTGCTCCCGGGCACCGACGGCAAGCACACCACGGTGTCGGGCCCGGATATCTGGGCGCTGTTCGACCACAAGGACGCCAATCGTGCCTACTGGTCGTACGAGTGGACCAAGTTCCTCACCGACCCGGCCCAGGACGAACTGTTCAACGTGGCCATCGGCAACCTCCCGCTGCGCTCGAGTGAGGTGGACAGCGCGGCCTTCAAGAAGAAGGTCGAAGAGAACCCCGGCCTCGAGGTGATGGCCGCCAACTCGGTGAATGCCACCGTCGCCCGCCCCACCGTCGCCGGATACGTCGGACTCTCCGCGGCACTCGGCGATGCGGTGTCGCAGGTGCTGCAGGGCAAGGGCACCGTCGACAGTGCGCTGAAGACGGCCGCGGCGAAGGCAGACACAGCGCTGAAGGACAAGTGATGACCCCGGTCGCAGTCGAGCCGGAGGTGCGGGCGGAGCGCCGGCGCGCCCCGGCCGCGGCCCCGGCGCAGCGGAGCACGGCCAAGCGCCGACGTCGGCTGCGGGAGGGTCTCGAGGGCTGGGGCTTCGTCGTACCGGCTCTGGTGATCGTGCTCGGACTGTCGATCTTCCCCGCGATCTGGGCGTTCTTCCTCTCGCTGCAGAAGTGGAACGGGTTCAGCCCGGCAGAGAACGTCGGCCTCGGCAACTACCAGCAGATGGTCACCGACAGCGAGCTGCACGACGCCTTCTTTCATACGGTGCTCTATGTGCTCTTGTTCGTGCCCACCTCGATCGGGCTCGGCCTGTTCCTCGCTGTCGCCCTGAACCGTCGCATTCGCTTTATCGGCCTCTACCGAACCGCGATCTTCGTTCCGTTCGTCGCCTCGGCCGCCGTCACGGGCATCCTCACCACCTATCTGTTCAACCCGCAGTTCGGCCTGGTCAACAACGTCCTTCGGGTGCTCGGCCTTCCGCAACAGGGGTGGCTGGAGGATCCGTCACAGGCGATGGTGGTGATCACGATCATGTCGCTCTGGGGCCAGGCGGCGTTCACGACGGTGATCTACCTCGCCGCCCTTCAGGACACTCCGGCGGAGCTCCTCGAGGCGGCCCGGATCGACGGCGCCAATAGGTGGGAGGCGTTCTGGGCGGTGGTGTGGCCTCAGCTCATGCCGGTGACGATCTTCGCCACGATCTGGCAGCTGATCGGCGCCATCCAGCTGTTCGACCTCGTCTACACGACCACAAGGGGCGGCCCGCTCAATGCCACCCAGACCATCGTCTACTACCTCTGGCAGACGGCCTTCCAGAAGCTCCAGTTCGGCTACGGGTCGGCCGTGGCCTACGGGCTCTTCGCGCTCACGCTGATCATCACGATCGGTGTCGTCGTCTACTCCCGCCGATCCAAGACCGAGGGCTTCTGATGACCGCGATCCAGGCCCGGATGCCACCGCGCACCCGTCGACGACGTCGCTTCAGTGGCTGGCACCTGTTCCTCGCGCCGGTCGCGCTGCTGTTCGCGGTCCCCTTCGTGCAGATGTTCCTCACCTCGGTGAGCCCCGCCGCCGAGATCAACAGGTTCCCCCCGCGGTTCTTCCCCTCCACAATCACCTTCGACGGCTACGCGAAGCTGTTCGACCAGTCGCAGATCTTCCTCTGGCTCGGCAACACGGTGATCGTCTCCGCATCGGCGATCGTCTCCCACCTCGTGCTGTGTTCACTCGCCGGCTACGGATTCGCCCGCCTCAAGTTTCCCGGGCGCAATGTCGGCTTTCTGGCCGTGCTGGCGACGATCATGATCCCCACCCAGCTGCTCATGATCCCGACCTACATCGTCTTCTCGCGCATCGGGCTGATCGACACCCTCGGCGCCGCCATCGTGCCGTGGCTCGCGTCTGCGTTCGGCATCTTCCTGATGCGCCAGTTCTTCCTCTCCCTCCCCGCCGAGCTCGAGGAGGCCGCGCTGATCGACGGGTGCACCCGGCTCCAGGTGTTCTTCCGCATCATCCTTCCGCTCGCGCGACCGGCGCTCGCGACCCTCGCGATCTTCACGCTGTTGAGTTCCTGGAACGACCTGGTCTGGCCGTTGATCGCGATCAACGACGCCCACGCCTTCACGCTGCAGCTCGGACTGGCGAATTTCCAGGGAACCCGCCGCACCGATTGGTCGCTGCTGATGGCGGGTAATGTCATCGCCACGCTGCCGCTGATTTTGTTCTTCCTCTTCGCCCAGAAGCAGTTCGTCGCGACGATGACCTTCAGCGGACTGAAAGGATGAGGGCGACGACCGAGGAGGCCACAATGCGTGTTCTCGTGGTGGGTGACGCCAATGTGGACCTCGTGCTGCGCGGCGACGTGGTCCCACGCTTCGGCCAGGCCGAGCAGTTGCTGGACTCCGCCGATCTCACCCTGGGCAGTTCGGCCGGGATCGTGGCGCACGGTCTCGCCCGTCTCGGTGTGCCGACTGCCCTCGCGGCCATCGTCGGCGACGACGAATTCGGTCGGCTGACGCGACGCTGGCTCGTCGACGCGGGGGTGGATGTCTCGCCGGTCGGCGTGCACCCGAAGCTGCCCACCGGGCTCTCGGTGATCCTCTCCGCTCCGACCGACCGGTCGATCCTCACTCTGCTCGGCTCCATTCCCACCCTCACCGGCGATGCCGTGCTCGCCGCGACATCCGGCGTCTCGCACGTGCACTTCGCTTCGTACTTCCTGCTTCCCGGGCTCGCCGCCGAACTGCCGGCGGTGCTGCGCGCACTGCGCGCGCTCGGAGTCACCACGAGCCTCGACACCAACTGGGATCCGGCCGAGGAGTGGGCTGGCCTCGCCGCTGTCCTGCCGCTCATCGACATCCTGCTGCCCAACCTCGAGGAGTTGCGCGCCATCTCCAGCGCGGTCGGGGTGACCGGCGACTGCGACGAAGACCTGGCCCGCGGGCTCTCCGCGCTCGGGCCGCGCGTGGTCGCGAAGGCGGGCCGGGAGGGCGGATGGTCCGTGGCCGCCGATTCCCCGGTGGTGCGGTCTCCCGGTCTGGTGCTCGACGCGGTGGACACCACCGGCGCCGGCGACAGCTTCGACGCGGGGTACCTCGCGGCCGTGGCATCCGGGGTCGCCTCGGAGGCCGAACGGTTGCGCTGGGCGACAGTGGCGGGGTCCCTCTCCACGCGAGCTGCGGGAGGCACGCCGGCGCAGGCGACCATGCCCGAGCTCGCCGCGCACCTCGAATGATCACGTTCGTCGCCCTCAGTCCCTCGGTAGACGTCACCTATCTCGTCGACGAGTTCACGGAGGGCGGCACCTTCCGGCCGACGACGGTGCTGCGGGTCGCGGGCGGCAAGGCGCTGAACGCGGCGCGCGCGGCATTGGTGGTGGGGGCATCCGTGCGCGCGGTTGCGATCCTGGGGGGCACGAGCGGGGACTTCATCCGGAAGCGGCTCGCGGTTGCCGGGGTGCCGCTCGAGGCTGTCGATGCCGTGGCGGAGACCCGCAGCTGCGTGTCGATCGCCTCGGCGGCGAGTGGGCAGCTGACCGAGCTGTACGAGCATCCGTCCGCCATCAGCACCGCCGAGCTCACGGAGCTCCGGCGACTGCTCGGCCACCCCGAGGAGGCCGGCTGGTGGGCGATCTCCGGCGGCCTGCCGTCGTCGGTTCCGGTCGGTGAGCTCGCGGGTCTCGTGCGTCTCGGCCACTCGCTCGGGCAGCGCGTGGCGATCGACACCCATGGCGCCGCGCTCGCCGCGGCCCTCGATGCGGGCCCCGATCTCGTGAAGGTGAACCGGCGGGAGGCGGCGGAGCTGTTGGGGCTCGATGCAGCGACGGATGCGTTCGACCTCGCGCTCCGCATCCGCTCGGCGACCGGCGGTCGGGTGGTGATCACCGACGGAGCGGAAGGGTCCGTCGCGGTCGACGGATCTTCGCGCTGGCGCACCACGTGGACCGGCGCCAGCGGACGCTTCCCGGTCGGCAGCGGGGACAGCTATCTCGGCGGGCTGCTCGCGGGCCTCGACCGGGGAGATCCCTTCGATGCCGCGCTGCGCCTCGCCGCGGGGGCCGCGACCGCGAACGCCCTCGTTGCCGGCGCTGGAGTATTCGCGGCCGAGGACGCGACGCGGATCGCGTCGGAGGTCGTGGTGGCGGCGGGCTGAGTCCCGGGGAGCTGCACGCCACCCACCCCGGGCGAATGCGGTCATTCCGGGTCGGCATGCCAGCCCGGACTGACCGCAGTCGCCCGGAGTACGAACGGGCGCCGGGGCGGGCGGGCGGGCGCGAGCTACGCGCCCGCGCTCGATGCCAGCCGGTCGAACAGCGCGTCGAGCTCGGGATCGACGATCTGCTGCTCGGGATGCGCGTCGTACCAGCCCATGATCTCGCGGGCGCCCTCGGCGAATCCGATCGTGGGGTTGAACGCGGGAACCAGCGACCTCACGAGACTGTTGTCGAAGATCATCGAGTGGCTGCGGTCACCGAGGTGACCCGCTCCCATGTCGGAGTCGGCGGCGGCGATCGCGTCCGAGGTCACGTGCACGATGTTCGCTACCACCCCCGCCGCATCCGCCATCAGGTGAGTGATCTGGGTCCAGCTGAGAAGCTCGTCCGAGGTGATGTGGATGGCGCCGCCGATCGTGTGCGGATTGCCGAGCAGGCCGACGAATCCGACGGCGAAGTCACGGGCGTGCGTGAGGGCCCAGAGGGAGGATCCGTGATCGTGCAGCACGACGGGCGCGCCGCGGCGCATGCGGTCGATCGCCGTCCAGCCCCCGTTGAGCGGCAGGCTCGTGCGGTCGTAGGTGTGCGAGGGGCGCACGATGGTGGCCGGGAATCGGTTCTGCCGATACTCCGCGACGAGCAGGTCTTCGCAGGCGATCTTGTCGCGGGAATACTGCCAGTGGGGGTTGCGCAGGGGAGTCGACTCAACGATCGGCAGCCGCGCCGGCGGCTTCTGGTAGGCGGATGCCGAGGAGATGAACACATACTGGCCCACCCGCCCGGAGAAGAGTTCGATGTCCTGCGCCACGTGCCCGGGGGTGAAAGCCACCATGTCGACGACGACATCGAATTCGCGACCGGCGAGGGCATCCGTCACCGAGGCGGGATCCCGCACATCGGCGACGAGCTCCTCCGCGCCGACCGGGACGGGGCGCAGCGTCGACTGGCCCCGGTTGAGAAGGGTCACCTCGTGGCCTTCTTCGAGGGCGCGGGCGCTCGCCGCGGAGCTGATCGTGCCGGTGCCGCCGATGAACAGGATCGAGAGAGGTGTCATGCCTCTACGGTTGCCGCTGCGATGAGCTTCGTCAAGTCATCGCGGATGCGTTCGAGCTCGGTGACGGGCATCCCGAGTCGCTCAACGATCTGCGGCGGGACCGCCTCGGCTCGCGCGCGAAGGGCGGCACCATCCTCCGTCAGCCGAACGTCGAGGGCGCGCTCATCTGTGGCGCTGCGGGCGCGGGTGACCAGCCCCGCCGCCTCGAGTCGCTTGAGAAGGGGGGAGAGCGTCGCGGGCTCGAGCAACAGGGTGGCGCTGATGTCGCTGACCGTGCGCGGGCTGCGTTGCCACAGCGCGAGCATCACGAGGTACTGCGGGTGGGTCAGGCCGAGGGGCTGAAGTACGGGTCGGTAGAGCGCAATGACGCTGCGGGAGGCGGCGGCGAGGGCGAAACAGACCTGGCGATCGAGGGCGAGCGGATCCATATTCCCAGCTTAGCGAGTACACTATTAGTTAGTGCACTAAGGAGTCGACTGATGGTTGCCAAACGCCCGTGGTGGGATCGCCTGAACCGACGGCTGCTGCCGTACATCGGGCCGCCTCCGCTCGGTCCGTACAACGAAGAACCGCTGCCTCCCACGCAAGCGAAGGCCTGCCCGGTCTGCGGGAACCCGATGGCGGATCACGCCGTCGAGCGGCGCGCGGATCGCCCGACACAACTGCACTGCCCCGCCTGACGCCGTTGCACTGCCCCGCCTGACGTCGCCAACGCTCCCGCGGGCCTGTGGGTGTCTTGGGAGCGGGGAGCTTCAGCCGAGCAACAACGTGCCCAGTTCCTGTGCCGTCGCGGCGACACCGATCGTGCCGATCTGCTCGGCCACGGCGCCATACCCCCATTCGACGAAGACCGTGGGGACTCCGTGCTCGGCCGCCCCGTGCACATCGTGCTCGCGGTCGCCCACCATCACGGGGCGCGAGATGTCCGCACCGAGTGCCGCGAGCCGCCGCAGGGCTTCGGCGACGACATCCGCCTTCCTGCTGCGCACCTCGTCTTCGGAGGCGCCGGTGATCACGGTGAAATAGCGGGCGAGCCCGTAGAAGTCGAGTGCCGTAGTGGCCGGCAGCTCGGGTTTGGAGGTCGCGAGGGACATCGGGATGCCGCTCTGGTGGATGCGTTTCAGCAGTGTCGGCACGCCCGGATACACCGAACTGTTGAAGACCCCGGTCTGCAGGTAGTGCGGTCGGTACACGTCGAGGGCGTGATGGGCTTCGGCCACCGTCATTGCGGCCAGATCACGGAACGAGTCGAGGATGGGCGGCCCGACATAGGCGAGGAGTTCCGCCGGGCTCGGCACGGGTCGGCCGAGTCGCTCGAAGGTCCAGGCGAGGCTCGCGGTGATGCCGGGAGCCGAATCGATGATGGTGCCGTCGAGGTCGAAGAGGAAGCAACTCCAAGGTGTGGTCACCGTCGTAAGCCTAGGAGTTGACCGAGGTGCGCCGGCACCGTTGTCAGAACAACCGGTGGTCGCTGTCGTCGAGGCCGCGCATCGCGTCGTAGTCGAGCAGGAGACAGCGGATGCCGCGGTCCTCGGCCAGCATGCGTGCCTGTGGCTTGATCTCCTGGGCGGCGAAGATGCCGCTCACCGGGGCGAGGTGCGGGTCGCGGTTCATGAGCTCGAGGTAGCGCGTGAGCTGCTCGACGCCATCGATGTCCCCGCGGCGCTTGATCTCGATCGCGACCGAGCGTCCCGCATCGTCCTGTGCGAGGATGTCGACCGGGCCGATCGCCGTCATGTACTCGCGGCGCACCAGGCGCCAGCCATCACCGGCGAGCTCGATCTGCTCGGCCAGGAGCTTCTGCAGGTGGGCCTCGACGCCGTCCTTCTGCAGGCCGGGGTCGATGCCGAGCTCATGGGCGCTGTCATGAAGGATCTCGTGGATCGAGATCACGAGAAGGTCGGCGGTCTTCGCCTGGGTGACCTTCCAGATCTCGACTACGCCGGCATCCGCCTGGTCGGGATCCGGTTCGATGGCGGTCACCGAGCACGGCGGGCTCATCCAATTGAGCGGTTTGTAGCTCAGCGAGTCCGAGTGCACGAGCACGCTGCCGTCTGCCTTGAGCAGGATGAGCCGCGTGGCAAGAGGCAGGTGCGCACTGAGACGCCCCGCGTAGTCGACGGAACACCGGGCAATGACGAGACGCACCCGACGATCTTAGTTGGACTGGCCTAGCCGGAGGTCGTGCCGGCGATGCGGTGCAACACCACGCGGAGCTCCGCGGCCGAGAGGGCCATCCACGGCCCGCCGGGGTTGATCACGAGGCCGCCATAGGGGGCCTGGATGGCGTCGTGGATGATCTCCGCCGCCGGTCGGGTGGCGAAGGAGTCCGCGACGTTGCGGGCGCTCACCTCCGGGCCGGAGGTGAAGGCGAGCAGCACCGGGTTGCCGTCGGGGTCCACGGAGTCGCGAATGCGCACGGGCGTGCCATCCGACACTCCGGAAGCGGGGACGGAGTCCGTGTCGACCGCGAGCAGGAGCGGGCCATTCTCGGCGAGGGCGTCGAGAACCGCGGCCTTGCTTGCTGCGGGGTCCGCTATCTCGAGAGCCTGCTTCACGGCGTCGTTGCGATCCCCGCGCAGGGCGAACGCCGCATCGCGGTTCGAAATCGCGCAGGTCGGACCCGCGGGATCGATGTAGAGCCAGCCGTAGCGCTCGGTCGAGGCCAGTTGCAATGCCCCGGCGGACGGCTGCACGAGAGCCTGCACCTCGGACAGGTCATCGGAATGCATCCGGTTGATCTGCTGCTGGGAGGTGAAGGCGAAGAGGGCCGGGCGGCCGTCGGGACCGGTGCCGCCGGCGAATTGCAGGGTGGCACCGGCCGGAAAACTGTAGCTGCCGTCCGCCTCGACAGTGGGACGGTCGGACCCGGTCGAATCGAGGAGCAGGCGGCCCTGGAGGCATGCACGCACCACATCCAGGTAGGTGGACTGCTCTGGGGTCGTTGCGAACGCCTCGACGGCCGCCCTAAGGGAGGCGTTGTCGACGGGTGCCGAATCGGAGATCGAGGGCGTCATGCTTCGACCCTAGTTCGACTGCGCCTTCGCGGGCAAAGGCTCCCGAGCGGCTCCCGACGCGAAGCCGGCGATGGCCACGAGTACCAGCACCACGAGAAGAGCGTGCAGCAGTCCGACATGCTGCCCGAGGAATCCGATGACCGGGGGGCCGACGAGGAACGCGAAGTATCCGATGGTCGCGACGGCACTCACCCGCGCGGCAGCGGTCTTCGGATCGTCGGCGGCGGCAGACATCCCCACCGGGAAGCCGAGGGATGCCCCGAGGCCCCAGAACACGACTCCGATGATGGAGATCCAGACCACGGGAACGAAGATCACCATGACCAGTCCGATGGCGGCCAGGACCGCCGATCCGCGCAGCACGGGCACGCGACCGAAGCGGTCGAGCAGGCTGACCCCGGCGAGGCGGCCGACCGTCATGGATGCCACGAAGATGCCGAGCACGAGCGCGCCGGTGGCCTTCGTCGTGTCATGTCCCTCGACCATTGCGAGGGCGAGCCAATCGTTTGCGGAACCTTCGGTGAAGGCCATGCCGAGCACGATCAGTCCGATGACCAGGGTGCGCGGATCCCGCCAGATGCTCAGTCGACCGCGCCAGGTCTTCGAGTGGTCGTCGTGGGCGACTGCCTCCTCGGCGATGATGTGCTCCGACTGCAGGAAACGCACCGAGACGAGGGCGCCCCCGGCGAAGATCACCGCGATGACCAGGAGGTGCACTGCAATGGGGAGATGGATGGCCTCGGCCCCGGCACCGAGGGCCGCGCCGATCACCGTGCCGAAGCTGAAGAAGGCGTGGAACACCGGCATGACGGAGCGCCCGAGCACCCGCTCGTTCACCGCTCCCTGCAGGTTCATCGCGACGTCGCAGATGGAGAACATCGAGCCGAAGATGATCAGACCGATCATGACGACCGCATAGCTCGGTCCGATGGTCACGCCGAAACCCGCGACGGCGAACCCGACGGCGCCGACGGTGAGCACCACCGCGATGGTGCGCCGGGCACCGATGCGCGCAATGACGTGGCTCGATGCCAGCAGCCCGACGATCGAGCCGGCCGCGATGCCGAAGATCAGGATTCCCATCGACGAGGTGGAGACCTGCAGGGCCTCCTTGACCGCGGGGATCCGCGACGCCCAACTCGCCATGGAGAGACCGCACAGGCCGAAGATGGCGAACAGCGCGTTGCGCCAGGCAAGCACCTGCGGGCGTGAGAGTCCCGCGGCGGTGGTCGAGAGAGGCGTGGCCATGGAGCCCTAAGGGAGAGAGGGTATCGAATCGATTCGATCGAACCGATTCGATTACGCTAACAAACCATGGATGACACGGCAACACCCGCACGGGCGCGGCCCACTCTCGCTTCGGTCGCCGCTCTCGCGGGAGTGTCGCCGTCCACGGCCTCCCTCGCCTTCAGCGGCTCAGGGCCCGTGTCTGCCGCCACTCGCGAGCGCGTGCTCGCCGCGGCCGCCGAGCTCGACTACGCCGGCCCCGATCCTCGGGCTCAATCGCTGCGTCGCGGGCGCTCCGGCATCATCGGGGTCGTCATCGAAGATCGCCTGCGCGATGCCTTCCGCGATCCCATGAACGTCGCGATGCTCGATGGCCTGGCGGATGAGACCGGGTCCCTCGGGGCCGGGCTGCTGCTGATCACCGAGAACGGCGAGGGTGCCGCGAGCATCCGGAATGCTCCGGTGGACGCGGTCGTGCTGATCGGCTGCAGCACCAGTCTTGCCGCCCAGGTGGCGATCTTCCGGCAGCGGGGGATCGCGCTGGTGGCGATCGAGGCAGAGCCGATGGACGACGTGCTCGCGATCGACCTCGACAATCGGCAGGGGTCCCGGACCCTCGCGCGCCACCTCTCCGATCTCGGTCACCACCGAGTGGCGCTGGTGACGCTGCCGCTCGATGCCGGCCGGTCACGGGGGCCGCTCACCGAGACGGCGATCGGCGCGAGTACCGGATACACCGCGCTCGAACGCATTCGCGGCGTGCGGGAGGTGTTTCCGGGGGCTCCGGGAATGATGGCCGCCGCCAGCAGCATCGACGAGGGTCTCGCGGCCGGGCTCGCGGTGCTCTCCGAGCCGGGTAGCCGACCGACCGCGGTGATAGCGCAGAGCGACCTGCTCGCGGTGGGCGTGATCCGTGCCGCCGAGCAGCTCGGGCTGCGCGTGCCGCAGGACCTCAGTATCGTCGGCTTCGACGGGGTCAAGCTCGATGGCATCGCGCCCTACGACCTGACGACGATGGTGCAGCCCGCGGTGGAGAAGGGACGCGCGGCGGGCCGCGGAGTGATCGCGCTGTTGAACGGGGAGCATCCGCTGCCGGTGTCTTTCGTCTCCCGCTTTCACCCGGGCACGACGACGGCTCCCCCTCCCGCCGAATGATCTGATTTCACAAGATTCACAAAAGCGTGAATCGCGACTAGGGTCAGCGCATGCCCTCCATCATCGAAGCCGCGAGTCTCAGCAAGAATTTCGGGCGGGTGCAGGCCCTCGACGGTCTCGAGCTCGAGGTGACCGAGGGGGAGGTGCACGGCTTCCTCGGTCCGAACGGCGCGGGGAAGTCCACGACCCTTCGCGTGCTGCTCGGACTGATCCGCGCCAGCGGCGGTGTGACCTCCGTCTTCGGCCTCGACCCCTGGCGCGACTCGGTCGCGGTGCATCGGCGCCTCGCCTATGTTCCCGGCGATGTCGACCTCTGGCCCGGACTCACCGGTGGAGAGGCGATCGATCTGCTCACGTCGCTTCGCGGAGGTGCGGATGAGGCACTGCGTGCCGAACTCGTCGACGAGTTCGAGTTCGACCCGCGAATCACGGCGCGCAACTACTCCAAGGGCAACCGACAGAAGGTCGCGCTGATCGCGGCTTTCGCGCGGCCGGCCGAGCTCTATCTCTTCGACGAACCGACCAGCGGCCTCGACCCCGTGATGGAAGCGGTGTTCCGTCGTCGGGTCGAGCGGGTCGTCGCGGGCGGCGCCACCGTGCTGCTCTCGAGTCACATCCTCAGCGAGGTCGAGCAGCTCTGCGACCGGGTCACGATCATCCGGGCAGGACGCACTGTCGAGACGGGCAGTCTCAGCGACCTGCGTCACCTCACCCGCACGACTTTCAGCGCGGTGACGGCGGCTGATGTCGGGGCTGTCGCAGCGCTGCCCGGAGTCCACGACGCGCGCCGCGAAGGCGAGAAGCTGGTCTTCGAGGTGGACACGGATGCCCTCCCGCCGGTGCTCGCGGCACTCGCAGGCTCCGGAGTGAGTGGCCTGACGGTCGCGCCTCCCTCGCTCGAAGACCTGTTCCTGCGCCACTATGGCGACGATCTCGCCCGCGGATCCGGGCGCCCCGCCTGATGCTTCGCCTCCTTCGCTTCCAGGCCCGCCGTGATCGCCGGCAGCTGTCGATCTGGATCATCAGCACCGGGCTGTTCGCGGCTTTCAGCGCGACGGCGGTGCTGTCCGAATTCGGTGGGATCACCGAGCGCACCGCCCTCATGACCCTTGCCGCGTCGAACCCGGCCCTTCTCGCGATCCGCGGTGTTCCGGATGGCGTAGCCGCCGGGGCGGTCATCACCTTCCAGGTCTTCACCTACCTCGCGATCATGGCGGCGTTGATGAGCACCTTCCTCACCGTGCGGCACAGCCGCGGCGATGAGGAGGCCGGCCGCGCGGAACTCCTCGGGGCGACACCGGTGAGTCGGTCATCCGCTCTCATCGCCACGCTCACGCTCGGTGCCCTGGCAAATGTCGGCATCGCCGTCGCCGTGGGACTCGGATTCGTGGCATCCGGTCTGCCGCTCGCCGGAAGCGTGCTGGTGGGGCTGGCCACCGGCGCCGTCGGTCTCGCGTTCTGCGGTATCGCCGCCGTCGCCGCCCAGCTCGCCCGTTCGTCGCGTGCCGCCAACGCGATCGCGGGCATCTCGATCGCCGTTGCGTTTCTGCTGCGGGCCTTCGGCGACGCTCTCGGCACGAGCACCGGGAGCCCGTTGCGGGTCGCCAGTGCGTGGCCGTCGTGGTTGTCGCCGATCGGCTGGGCGCAGCAGGTGCGGCCCTTTGGAGAGGCCTCGTCGTGGCCGCTGCTGTTGGACGTCTCTGTGGCCGCCCTTTTTGCGGCCCTCGCTCTCGTGCTCGTGCGCCGCCGGGATCTCGGCTCGGGGGTCATCGGTGAACGCCCGGGACGCGCCCGCGCCGCCCGCTCACTGAGGGGGTCATTCGGACTCGCCTGGAGGTTGCAGCGCAGCGCGGTGATCGGCTGG
This sequence comes from Frigoribacterium sp. UYMn621, assembly GCF_040549525.1. NCBI lineage: Bacteria > Bacillati > Actinomycetota > Actinomycetes > Micrococcales > Microbacteriaceae > Frigoribacterium > Frigoribacterium sp. UYMn621. Next base: position 112,682 of record NZ_JBEPTM010000001.1, read on the forward strand.
TCCTCCGGTGCCCTGCTCCTCGGGGTGTTCGCGGGAGGCCTGGCGGATCCGGCGGTGGCCGCGGTGGAGTCGAATGCGTCGATCCGGGCTGCGGTGCAGGGGCTGGTGCCCGCCGGAACGTCGGGGCTGCTCGACACCTTCGTGGCCGCGATCATGACCTTCCTTGGAGTGCTGGCCGCCGGAGCGGCGATCCAGGCCGTGCTGCGCGCGCGGTCGGAGGAGACGGACGGCCACACCGAACTCGTGGCATCGGGTGCGGTGCACCGCGGGCGGCTCATCCTCGACCCGGTCGGTGTCGCACTGCTGTCCATCGTGGGGGTGCTGGTGGTCGGCGGGGTCTCGGCCGGCATCGCCTTCGCGGCCTCGGGCCATCCGGACCGCATCGGCAGTTCCCTTGCGGCGGCGCTCGTACAGCTGCCGGCGGCGGCGATGTTCGCCGGGGCCAGCGCCCTCGTGCTGGTGCTCGCGCCGCGGGTCGCCGTCGCGGTCGGCTGGGGCTTGCTCGCCATCGGGTTCGTGCTCGCGGAGTTCGGCGGACTCTTCGGCCTCCCCGAGTGGGTGCGGGGAATCAGCCCATTCGCGCACACCCCCGTGCTGCCCGGGTCGGGGGCACACTGGTGGCCGGCAGTTGTGATGCTCGCAGTCGCTGCCGCGGTCACCCTTGCCGCTGTCGTCCTCACCCGCAGGAGAGACTTGACCCTATGAGCACCGGCCCCGGAATCGACGATTTCGCCGAACAGACGGCCGCGACCCTCGCCGCGGCCGGCTTTCCGCGCATGGCGGCCCGGGTGATGATGATGCTCATGACCGAGGAGTCGGGCAGCGCCACCGCCGAGGAGCTCGTCGAGCGCCTCGGCGCGAGTGCCGCGGCGATCTCCGGGGCCGTGCGTTACCTGCAGAGCCTCTCGATCGTCCGTCGCCACACGGTGCCCGGTACGCGACGCCATCGCTACGAACTGCCCGAGCATGTCTGGTACGCCACGTCGAGCTCCCAGACACCGCTGTACACGCACCTGATCGCGCTCGCCGAGAAGGGCGCCACGGCCCTTCCGCCGGAGTCGAAGGCCCGGGATCGCGCCGTCGAGATGGCCGACTACTTCCGGTTCATGCGGGAGCGACTCCCCCGACTCCTCGAGGAATGGCAGGCGACGCGCCAATGAAACTCACGATCCTCGGCACGTCGGCGCCGTATCCCCGGCCCGACAACCCCTGCTCGGGTTATCTCGTGCAGCAGGGGCGCACCTCGGTCTGGGTGGATGCCGGCACCGGCAGTCTCGCTGAGCTCCAACGGCACATCCCCCTGTGCGATCTCGACGCCATCTGGATCTCGCACGCGCACGCCGATCACACGGCCGACCTGCTGACCGCGTATTACGCGCTGCGGTTCGCCGATCTGCGCCTCCCGCATCCACTCCCCCTGATCGGTCCCCCCGGCCTCATCGACCGGATGGTCGGCTTTCTCGGCCATCGATCGGCCGCGGTGATCCCCGAGGTCTTCGACAGCACAGAGATGCGCGGATGGCACGAGCTCGTCGTTGGCGAGCTCGCGCTCGGCTGGGGCCCGCTCGATCACGGGATGCCTGCCTTCGGGCTGCGGGTGGAGGCTGCCGGATCGGTGCTCGCCTACTCCGGTGACTCCGCGTATTGCGAGGGCCTCGTGGAGCTTGCCGAGGGCGCGGACCTGTTCCTGTGTGAGGCCGGGGCTTCCGTGCATCCGCCCGACGGAGCGGTCCACTGCACTCCGGAGGACGCGGCGCGGCTCGCCACGGCTGCGGGAGCCAAGCGGCTGCTCCTGACTCACGTCGACGCTCCGAATGCCCGGGAGCGGGCGCTCGCCGGGTTCCCTTCGGTCGAGCTCGCACGTCCGGGAATGACGATCGAGGTCTGATCTCTCGGTCTCCCCGCCGCCCCCGCGAGCGCACGGCGAACCCGCTCCCACGCTCGGCACTACGACTTTTCCCCGCCTTCACCGAGCGGCCATTTGCACGGCTTAAGCTGGTGCCCATGACCGTCGCCTCTCCGCTCCCCTCCGGTATCCAACTCGACGAACTCGACCCGGCGGTGCGTCCGCAGGATGACCTGTTCCGGCACGTCAACGGCAAGTGGATCGACCGCACCGAGATCCCCTCCGACAAGGCGCGCTACGGCTCATTCCACGTTCTCGCGGAGGAGGCCGAGAAGGCCGTGCGCGAGATCATCGAAGAGGCGCAAGGCTCCGCCGTCGGCACAGAGGAGCGCAAGTTCGGCGACCTCTACGCGAGCTACATGGATGAAGCACGCATCAACGAAATCGGGGCCGAGCCTCTCACCGCCGACCTCGCCTCCGTCGACGCGATCAGCGACATCCCGAGCTTTCTCGAGACCCTCGGACGCCTCGAACGCCAGGGAGTCAGCGGCTTCTTCCAGCTCTACATCGACAACGACCCGGGCAATCCGGAACGCTACATCGCGCTCTTCGAACAGGGCGGGCTCGGCCTCCCCGACGAGAGCTACTACCGCGAAGAGAAGTTCGCCGACATCCGAACCGCCTATGTCGGTTACCTGGAGAAGATGCTGTCCCTTGCCGGGCTGCAGGACGCGCGCGAACGCGCCGGGCGCGTGCTCGAGCTCGAGACCGCCATCGCCGGGTTCCACTGGGACAACGTGAAGTCCCGCGACTCCGAGAAGACCTACAACCTCAGCACCTGGGCGGCGCTCGTGACCACGGCCTCCGAGGCGACCGACGGCCCGGATCTCAACCGCTGGCTCGACGCACTGGATGCCCCGGCCGGGGTCTTCGACGAGTTGGTGCTTCGACAGCCGTCGTTCCTCGAGGGAGTCGCGTCGTTGCTTGATGCCGGCCACCTCGGGCCCTGGACCGACTGGCTGCGCTGGCAGGTCATCCGCTCCTCCGCGGCTTACCTGTCGGACGAATTCGTCGAGGCCAACTTCGACTTCTACGGGCGCACTCTCACCGGCACTCCCGAGCTCCGAGACCGCTGGAAGCGGGGAGTCTCACTCGTGGAGGGTGCGATGGGCGAGGCGGTCGGCCGCATCTACGTCGAGCGGCACTTCCCCCAGGGCGCTAAAGCCGCGATGGACGTGCTCGTCGGCAACCTGGTTGAGGCCTACCGCCAGAGCATCACTGGACTGGCCTGGATGACGGCCCCCACCCGCGTGCGCGCCATCGAGAAGCTCGACAAGTTCACGCCGAAGATCGGCTATCCCGTGAAGTGGCGCGACTACTCGTCGCTCGAGATCAGCGCCACCGATCTCATCGCGAACGTGCGGGCGACCAGTGAGTTCGAGTTCCAGCGAGAGCTCGGAAAGATCGGAACACCGCTCGATCGCGACGAGTGGTTCATGACCCCGCAGACCATCAACGCCTATTACAACCCCGGGTTCAACGAGATCGTGTTTCCCGCGGCCATCCTGCAGTACCCGTTCTTCGACGAGGCCCGCGATGCAGCGGCCAACTATGGCGCGATCGGAGCGGTGATCGGCCACGAGATCGGTCACGGATTCGACGACCAGGGCTCGAAGTACGACGGCGACGGCCGACTCACCGACTGGTGGACCGCAGCCGACCGGGAGGCCTTCGAGGCGCTCACGGGATCGCTGATCGAGCAGTACAACGAACTCGCCCCCCGCCAGGTGCCCGACCATCACGTGAATGGCGCTCTCACCATCGGCGAGAACATCGGCGACCTCGGCGGCCTGTCTATCGCGTGGAAGGCCTACCTGATCTCCCTCGCGGGCGAGCAGCCCCCGGTGATCGACGGGCTGACCGGCGCCGAGCGGTTCTTCCTCTCCTGGGCGCAGGCGTGGCAGCAGAAGGGGCGGGATGAGGAGGTCATCCGACTGATCTCGATCGACCCGCATTCTCCCAACGAGTTCCGCTGCAACCAGATCGTGCGCAACATCGACGGCTACTACGACACCTTCAGCGTCACCGCGACGGATGAACTCTGGCTCGACCCGGACGAGCGCGTGACCATTTGGTAGTTGGCACCCGGGATCACGAGCGCCGGGAGCGACTGCGCGCACCGCGCGCCGGTCGCCACCGCGGAGTCGGCGGAGCCGAGAGCTTCTCCGGCGGCTTCACCGCGCTCGCCCAGCTGGCCTACGCCGGGGCTACGGTGTCCGCCAGCGTCATCGACCTGCGCAGCGGTCTCACGCTGGTGTCGATCGACGATCGGGTCGCGATGCCCACCGCGAGCGTCGGCAAGATCCTGTTGCTCATCGAGGTCGCGGCACGCATCACCGCCCGCGATGCGGCCGGCTTCGGCATCCTCGACAAGACGCCGGGGGATGCGGTCGGCGATTCCGGCATCTGGCAGCGTCTGCAGGCGCCAGCGCTGCCGGTGACCGACCTCGCGCTGCTCGTCGGCGCCACCAGTGACAACCTCGCGACGAATGTGCTGCTGCGGCAGGTGGGTCTGGACTCCGTGCGGGCCCGCGGAGAGCAACTCGGGCTCTCACGCACGGCGCTCCTCGATCTGGTGCGGGACCACCGCGGTCCGGATGATGCGCCGCAGTTGTCCATCGGATCCGCCGCCGAACTCTCGTGGTTGTTCTCCGCCCTCGCCCGCGGTGAGGTCGTGGACGCGGTCACGAGCAAGCGCGTACTCGGCTGGCTGTCTCACAACGCGGACCTCTCGATGGTCGCGAGCGCGTTCGGGCTCGATCCGCTCTCCCATCGCACGCCCGACTCGGGACTGCAACTGATCAATAAGACCGGCACCGACGGGGGAGTGCGGTCGGAGGCCGGTCTGCTGAGTGGATCCCGCACCGGTGTCGCGTACGCCGTCACGGTGCAATTCAGCGGTGCCGATCTCGCCGCGCGGCTCCGCGTGCTTGAGGCGATGCGCACTTTCGGATTCGATCTGCTGGAGTACGTGTTCTAATACCCCCCGTTCGAGTGGTACTCATACGGGGCACAGTTCGTGTAACGTTCCCTGAAGCATGGTTGTCTGAACCCGAAATCCACGTCGTGCTTAAGTATCAGCAGTCCCCCACCCGAAAATCATCGGTTACCCAGCCGAACTGACGCCCCCGACGTCTGCATGACAGCCTCCGATCGCCCCCGAAGCGTACAGAGGCAACACTGTAATGCTCCCTGCCGAAGGCCGACGTAAATCTCCCCTACCCAGGAGCACGTCATGAAGAGAACCCTTTCCGCAATCACGACGATCGTGATCGCGGTCGGCCTTGCCGTCACCGGAGTGTCCACCGCGAACGCAGACGATGCCGTCCCTCCGGTCACCTCCGACGTGGCGCCGACACCAGGTCCGGCGGCGACGGATGTCCCGGCCCCCACGCCGTCGACGCCCACCCCTACGCCGTCGACGCCCACCCCCACGCCGACGACCCCCACCCCCACGGTGGCCCCGGCACCCAAGACAGCGCTCGTAGCCTCAGCGCCGGCCAAGTCGACAACCCCCAATCCCTCGGCGAGCCCCATCCCGTCGAACGACACCTGCCTTCCGTCCTCCGCGATTCGATACAGCTATGACCCCACCAAGAACAGCGGAATCGTCACCGTCACAGCTCAGCCGTACTCGACTGAGCAACTTTGCGCTCCCCTCTTCATCACCGCGGCGAGCTGGAAATACACCCAGGCGGCGGTGTGGCCTCAGGTGCTGGACTCCTCCAAGACGAGTTACATCACTGTCGACAAGGTAGGCACGTACATGTTCGAGGCTGCGGTCACCTGCGGCCAGGGTGACATTTACGCTCGAACGGGCTCATACATCATTCCGACGTCCACTCTCCCGGGACCCCAGCCGTGGGAAAAGTTCCTCAGTGGGCTGGGACTCCAGACCACCTATCCGGGGAACACGTACATGCAGACGCCGGTCGGCTGCGCCGAGATTCCCACCCTTCCCCTTACGGACCCGAAGCCGGTCACCTTCGTCGACACGTGCGGCACCGAGGCCGACAAGGTGGTGATCCCCGCTCTCACCAGTGACGATCACTTCATCTACTCGACCTCCGACGTCACGTCGAAGGGTGGCGTGCGCACCGTCACCGTCACCGCCACGCCAGACAAGGGTTACGGCTTCAGCTCGGAAGCCGAGACCTCCTGGTCCCACACCTTCAAGACCGATGCGCAGAACAACTGCGTGACGGTCCCCGGTGACCCGGAGGCCGTCGGCCAGACCTGTGCCGTCTCAGCCGATGGAGTGGTCAGCGGATACCTCACGGTCGCTCCGGTCACGGGCGTGGTCTACACGATTCACCCGGTGACGCCGGCCGGGGCGGACATCACGGTGACCGCGCCGAAGACGAACGTGGCTCCGGGTGACTACGTGATCACCGCGGCCGCCGAACCGGGCTACATCCTCTCCGGGGTCACCGAGTGGAAGCGTACGGTCGCGGACAACGCGGTGGACTGCTCCCTGCCGACCGACGCGTTCCTGCCCTCATCCGTGAGCTGGGTAGGCGAGACCTGCTCCGCGGGCGGAACGGTCAGCGGCTACATCGCCATCGACCCGACCGACTTCCTCAGTTACTTCGTCGGCACCACCCAGCTGGTCTCCGCTCGCACGGCCTTCGCCCCGGGAACCTACATCGTGACGGTGGTCGCTCCTGCCGGGGACACGATCGACGGCCCCTCCAGCTACACGGCGACCATCACGAAGTCGGCTACCAGCTGTGGAAACCTCGACCCGCAGAGCCTCACCACGCTGGCCTTCACCGGCTTCGACTCGGGAGCCGGCTACCTCGCGGTGGCCTCCGCATTCCTGATGCTCGGTACGGCACTCGTGTTCAGCGCACGTCGCAAGGCCAAGGCCTAAGCGACCAAGACCACACGCCTCGTACTGACCTCTGGTCGGTGCGAGGCGTGTTCTTTGTTTGGGGAGAACCAGAGTGACAGGGCCGACTGCCCCGGAGGCGATGAAGCCAGCACGGTGCGAACCGCCGAAGGCTCAGGCCTGAAGGGCGCCGCGGGTCTCTTCTGCCAGGGTCGAAGCCGGCGCGGCAGCCGGGGCGGCGGCCGAGGCGGTGATGCCGAAGAGTGCGGTGACTGCGTCGCTGAACGACCGAGCCTCTCCGGCTCGTGCGAGCTCCCTGGCGCGGACCGAGGGCGTGTGCAGAAGCACCCCGGTGAGGTGACGCAGTGCCGCCTCGACCCGTCCATCCTCGTCGCCGCGAGCCCGTGCCCGCGCGATCTCGGTCTCCAGCAGGCCGAAGACGTGAGAGCGGAGCGCTACCACGGAGGGGGTGAGCTGTTGCTCGGTGATCGTCGCAGCGAACTCGGAGGCCGCGCTCGAGACGAGGGCGCGGGCATCCGTCGTCGCCGTGAGCTCCTCGAGGGGCGCATGGAGGCTGATGGTCTCGAGGTCGAGCAGCTCGGTGCCCGCCACGGTCGCGACATCGGGGTGCACGTTGCGTGGCAGTCCGAGGTCGATCACGATGCGACGTGCGTTTCCCGCCGAGGGAGACAGGTGGGCGGCGGAGACGACCGGTGCTTCGGTGGTGGTGCAGGTGATCACGACCTCTGCGGCGGCGAGGGCGGCGACGAGGTCGATGCTCGCCGTGAGCCCGAGCCGCAGCGCGAAGCGGGCCGCGCGGCCGGACGGGGAGTACACCGTCACATCCTCCGCACCACGGTCGCGGAGCGCGGCGACGGTGGTGGCGGCGTACTGGCCGGTACCGACGATCAGCACCCGGGTGGCCGACCAGTCCGCGATGCGACTTGAGGCGAGTTCGAGCCCGAGGCGCACGAGCGATCGGCCCGCACCGCCGATGGCGGTCTGGTTCTTCACCTCGCGCGAGGTGTTGGCCGCCTTCTGGAAGAGGCGTTCCAGTGCGGATGAGGTGGTGCCCGCCGCACGTGCCTGCTCGAGTGCTCGGCGCACCTGGCCGGAGATCTCGTCTTCGCCGACGATCACCGACTCGAGACCGGAGCTGACCGAGAAGAGATGCTCCGCGACGTCGTCGCCGCTCAACACCGTGACCGTCTCGCGCAGTGCCGCGGGGTCTATGCCGCTCGCGGCGCTGATCACCTGTACCGAGTTCTCCACCGCGACCGCAGTTGCAGCGGTAAGCGGCTCATCGATTTCGAGGTAGGCCTCGAAGCGATTGCAGGTGGCGAGCACGACCGCTCCGGAGACGAAATCGCCGTCATTGACCAGGATGCCCGCCGCCTGTGGTGCACCGACCGAGAGCTTTTCGAGAATCTCGAAGCTCGCGTTGCGATGGTTGGCGGTCAGACAGAGAAGCACCTCCACAGCCTACGTCCGGTCGGGATGGTCCGGCGGCGTCAGGCACTCCCAGCCCCCTCGCCCATACTTAATCACGTGAAGCTCCCAGCCATGCATCCCCTGATCGACGGCCGCACGGCTGATTCTCCGCTCATCCGGGCCTACCGCGGGGATCGTCCATCGACCACCCCGGTCTGGTTCATGCGCCAGGCGGGACGCTCGCTGCCCGAGTACCGAGCACTTCGCGTCGGCACCAAGATGCTCGACGCCTGTCTCGATCCAGAGCTGTCGAGCGAGATCACCCTTCAGCCGGTGCGGCGCCACGGAGTGGATGCCGGCATCTTCTTCAGTGACATCGTCGTGCCGCTCAGGCTCGCCGGTGTCGATGTGGACATCGTGCCGGGTCGCGGTCCGGTGCTCGGGGCCCCGCTCCGCACCGCGGCGGATGTCGCGACCCTCCGCCCCCTCGAACCGGACGCCCTCGCCCCCATCACCGAAGGGGTTGCGCGCACGGTCGCGGAGCTCGGTAACACCCCGCTGATCGGATTCGCCGGCGCACCATTCACCCTCGCCGCGTACCTGGTCGAGGGAGGTCCTTCGAAGGACCACCTGCGTGCCCGCACCCTCATGCACGCAGACCCCGCGACCTGGGATGCCCTGCTGAGCTGGGCGGCGGATGTCACCGGGGCCTTCCTCCGCGCGCAGGTGCTCGCCGGCGCCAGCGCGGTGCAGCTGTTCGACTCCTGGGTCGGGTCTCTCTCCGTCGCCGACTATGAGGGCCGCGTCGCCCCGTTCTCGCGGCAGGCGATCGCGCATGTGTCGGATCTCGGCGTGCCCGTCGTGCACTTCGGGGTGGGCACTGGCGAGTTGCTTCGGTCGATGCACGCCATCGGCGTGGACGTGATGGGCGTCGACGATCGGCTGCCGCTCGATACGGCATCCGCCCGACTCGGCTCCGCGGTGCCGCTGCAGGGAAACATCAATCCCGCTCTTCTCGCAGCGCCGTGGCCGGTGCTCGAAGCCCACGTGCTCGACGTGATCCAGCGGGGGAGGGCCGCCAGCGCCCACGTGCTGAACCTCGGGCATGGCGTACCGCCGGAGACAGACCCCGACGTGCTCACGCGCATCGTGAGGCTCGCCCACTCGCCCGCCATCGCCCATGCCTAGCGCGATCATCGTGGGCGGGGGAATCGCCGGCTTGGTGATGGCCCGCGAGCTCGTGCTCGGTGGTCTCGAGGTGACGCTGCTTGAGGCATCAGACCACCTTGGCGGCAAGGTCGCCCGGCACACCGTGGCCGGAATCGAGCTGGATGCCGGTGCGGAGAGCTTCGCGACCCGCCGCGACATCGTCGCCGGGCTGGCACGTCAGCTCGGCCTCGAGGCGGCCATCACCCCGCCGAATCCGCAGGGTGCGTGGCTGCAGACCGTACAGGGGAAGGCCTTCCCCCTGCCCAAGACCGGCATCCTCGGCATCCCGGGGACCGCGCTAGCGGCCGACGTGATCGCCGTCGTCGGCTTCTGGGGGGCCTTCCGTGCGCAGCTCGACGAGCTGCTGTTCGGCTTCGCCGGGTCTAAGGAGCGAAACCTCGGCAGGCTGGTGCGCCGACGGATGGGGCGTCGCGTGCTCGAACGGTTGGTCGCACCGGTGACTCTCGGCATCCATTCCCGGCATCCGGACGACCTGGACGTCGACGTCGTGGCGCCGGGATTGCGCAAGGCGATGCTCGCCACCGGCTCGCTCTCGCACGCGGTGCGCTCGCTGCGGAGTTCCGCACCGGCCGGCACCGCGGTATCGGGATTGGTGGGCGGCATGTTCGGCCTGGTCGAGGTGTTGACCCGGGATCTCGAACGATTCGGCGTCTCGATTCGACTCGACTGCCCGGTTGCCGCGGTCGACGCATCGACGGTGACCCTGGCCGATGGCGACATCCTCGAGGCCGACATCGTGGTGCTCGCGACCCCCCTCGCGTCGCTGGATGCGCCGGCGATCGTGCTCGCTACCCTCGTCGTGGATGTGCCGGAGCTGGATGCCGCCCCCCGGGGGACAGGCATGCTGGTGGCTCGTGACCCCGCAGACTCGCGGCTGCGGGCCAAAGCGATTACCCATGCGACAGCCAAGTGGGACTGGCTCGCCGCTCGCGTGCCGCCCCACCGCCATGTGCTGCGGCTCTCCTATGACGGCGTCGCGGCGGGGCGGGCCAGCGATGCGCAGCTTCGCGACTGCGCTCTCCGCGATGCGGGCGCGCTGCTCGGGGTGGACATCGACGCGGCATCCGTCGTCGCATTCGCCCGGGTCGACTGGAGCGCTCCGGCGCGCAGTGCCGAGGCCGTCGACGGGGTGACGGTAGTGGGTGAGGGGGCAGCCGGCACCGGCCTCGCCGCCGTCGTCGCTCATGCTCGACAAGAGTCTGGACGTTTGCTGGAAGAGGTAGAGGCCTAGCCTCCGGGGGCTACTGTGGAACTGACCCTCAGACATATGCCCATTCGGGCACGCACAGGACGGAGCAAATCATGCGAGGCAAAATTCTGCTCGTCGTCGGACTGGCCGCCGGCTATGTGCTCGGCGCCAAAGCCGGACGCGGTCGCTACGAAGACATCAAACAGGCCACGAGCAAGCTGTGGGGAGACCCGCGGGTGCAGCGCCAGGTGAAGAACGTCGAAGGACGCGCGAAAGAATTCGCCAAGGACAAGGCCCCGGAGGTCGTCGACTTCCTCAGCGACGGGGCCAAGAAGGTCGTGTCGCAGGTCGGCAAGTCCGGATCGTCGAAGTCCCCGGCGTCACGCTCGGCGGCGGCGGCCAAACCGGCATCCGCGAGCGGAAAGTAGTTCGACAGTGAACGACGACACCACGTCGCGAAAGTCGCTCTTCGCCCTGATCGCTGACCTGCCGAGGCTCGTCATCGGACAGGTGAAGAACGAGATCGAGCAGTTCAAGAGCGAGTTGATCGCCAAGCTGAAGCACGCGGGCATCGGCGTCGGCCTCTTCGCCGGTGCTGGATTCGTCGCATTCTTCCTCTTCGCCGTGCTCATCGCCGCGGCCATCCTGGCCTTCGCCACGATCGTTCCTGCGTGGCTCGCTGCGCTCATCGTCGCCGCCATCCTGCTGGTGATCGTGGTCATTCTCGTGCTCGTCGGACTGCGCCAGGTGAAGCAAGGGGTGCCACCCGCACCCACCGAGACGATCAAGAGCGTCAAGAAAGACGTCAACACCCTCAAGGGCCTGGGAAAGCGGGAGAACCGATGAGCGACACCACACCCACCGAATCGCTTGAAACCCGTATCAGGACCAACCGGTCAGAGCTCGAGGAGACCCTCGACGCGATCGAGGACAAACTCAATGTGCCGAAGCAGGTCGGCAAACTGACAGCTAAAGCGCAGTCCTCGTACGAGGAGAACCCCGTACCGTGGATTATCGGAGCGACCGCAGCAGTGGTCGTCATCGGCGGCATCGTGGCCTGGGCGATCTTCGGCAACGACTAGATACTTCTGACGGCGTCGATTCGCTACGACCCGTAGCGAACATTCTCTCGCGCAGGCGCACGGCCGCTTTTTGTTCTCGCAGCGATGCGGGGGAGGATAGACGGCATGAGCACCACCCCGATCCCGAACGGGCATCCCGTCGGAGAGCCTGCGACCACAGAAGACCACACGACGACGGGCTACACCCTCTGGGCGGTCTTCCGCCGGGATGGCACGGTGCCGGCTGGCGACGATGACGCGTCGCTGTCGAGCGCGGTCGCCGCGGTGGAAGCAGCAGGAGTCACCGTGCGCGGGTTCTACGATGTCTCGAGCCTTCGCGCCGACGCCGACCTGATGATCTGGCTGCACGGTGGCACTCCCGAGAGCCTGCAGTGGGCGTTGCGCGAGCTTCGTCGCAGCGCTCTTCTGCGCACCCTGCTGCCCACCTGGAATGCGATGGGCGTGCACGTCGACGCGGAGTTCTCTGCCAGCCACCGGCCCGCGTTCATGCGGGACAAGGAGCCGGAGGCCTGGCTCACGGTCTATCCCTTCGTGCGCTCGTACGAGTGGTACATCCTGCCGGAGGAGGAACGCCGCGGCATGCTGGCGGACCACGGCCGCAAGGGCGGCGCCTATCCACAGGTGCTCGCCAACACCGTGGCATCCTTCGCCCTCGGCGACTACGAGTGGATCCTGGCGCTCGAAGCGCCGCAACTCGTCGACCTCGTCGACCTGATGCGTCACCTCCGCCAGACCGAGGCGCGCCGACACGTGCGCGAAGAGGTGCCGTTCTACACGGGACGTCGCATCGCCGTCTCCGAGATCGCGGAGGTGCTGCGATGACCATCACCAATGGTGAGCTGGCCGGCGAGCTCGTTCGAGGAGCCACGGATGCGGCCAAGCACGGCCCGGAGCACGTGACCGAACCGACCGCCTACGACGCCATCCTGCTCGCGAGCTTCGGGGGTCCAGAGGGCCAGGACGACGTGATCCCCTTCCTGCGCAACGTGACCCGCGGCCGGGGCATCCCCGACGAACGTCTCGAAGAAGTGGCGCACCACTATCGTGCCTTCGACGGCATCAGCCCGATCAACCAACAGAACCGCGAACTCAAGGCCGCGCTCGAGGCAGAGCTCGAGCGTCGCGGCATCGACCTGCCGGTGCTGTGGGGCAACCGCAACTGGGCTCCGTTCATCCGCGATGCGGTCGCCGAGGCGAACGATCGCGGATTCACGAAACTCATCGCCATCGGCACGAGCGCCTACAGCTCGTATTCCAGTTGCCGCCAGTACCGCGAGGACTACGCGGCGGCACTCACCGACACCGGTCTCGACGGCGTGATCCAGATCGACAAGGTGCGCCAGTTCTTCGACCACCCGGGGTTCGTCACCCCCTTCATCGAGGGGCTGCGCACCGGCCTCGCCGAAGTCGCTGCTGCGGGCATCCCGCTCAGCGACACCCATGTGCTGTTCTCCACCCATTCGATTCCGTCGACGGATGCCGCCAAGAGCGGCCCCTCGTTCCGCGGGTTCGGCGAGGGCGGCGCCTATGAGGCGCAGCACAGGGCCGTGGCGGAGGTCGTGATCGCGGCCCAGGATGAGAACGGTCGCGATGCCGCCGTTCCCGATGCGGCCGCTGAGCGGGCTGCTCGGCCGTCGGTGGCCTGGAGCCTCGTGTTCCAGTCCCGCAGTGGACCTCCCACCCAGCCCTGGCTCGAGCCCGACATCAATGACGCTATCCGTGATCTCGCGGCGGTCGGCATCCGCGCGGTGGTGATCGTTCCCCTCGGGTTCGTGAGCGACCACATGGAAGTGAAGTGGGATCTCGACACCGAGGCGATGGAGACCTCGAATGAGCTCGGCGTGCTCGCCATCCGCGTGCCGACCCCGGGTATCCATGCGGCCTACGTCTCCGGGCTCATCGACCTCGTGCTCGAGCGCCGCGACGGCGTCCCCGTGGCGCAGCGGCCCTCCCTCACCGGACTCGGCCCCTGGTACGACGTGTGCCGATCGGGCTGCTGTGAGAACGTGCGCCTCGGATTCAAACCCGCGCTCGCGGGGCAGACTCCGTGAGTGGATCCGGAAGCACCCTGCGCATCGGCACCCGCGGAAGCGCTCTCGCCCTGGCTCAGACCGGAGTGGTCGGAGCCGCCGTGGCCAAGGCATCCGGTCTCGAGGTGGAGATCGTGCCGATCGCCACCGAAGGAGACCATTCCACCGCGTCGCTTGCCAGCCTCGGCGGCACCGGCGTCTTTGCGAGCGCGTTGCGCGAGGCGCTCATCGCCGAGACCTGCGACCTCGTCGTTCACTCCCTCAAGGACCTGCCGACCGAGGCCTATCCCGGACTGCGCATCGGCGCCATCCCGAAGCGGGCGGATGCTCGGGATGCCCTCTGCGCGCGTGACGACCTCACTCTCGAGGCGCTGGCGCCCGGGTCACGAGTCGGCACGGGCTCGCCGCGTCGGGCAGCCCAGCTGCGCGGCTGGCGCCCCGATGTCGAGGTCGTCGACATCCGGGGCAACGTCGATACGCGCCTGCGCACAGTGGCAGAGGGCGAGCTCGATGCGGTCGTGCTCGCGGCCGCCGGCCTCGGGCGCATCGGTCGGCTGGATGCCGTCTCCGAGTACTTCGAGCTCGGCAAGTGGGCGACAGCGCCCGGCCAGGGCGCCCTCGCGATCGAGGTGCGAGACAGCTATTCGAGCAGCTTTGCCGCGATGCTGAAGGCCATCGATCATCCGACCACCCGCCTCGCGGTGCTCGCTGAGCGCGCGGTGCTCGCCCGTCTGGAGGCCGGCTGCGCCGCCCCGATCGGGGCCGCGGCCGTCGTCGACGGCGAAATGCTCTTCCTCACCGCCACGGTGTACGCACCCGATGGCACGAGTTCGGTCACCAGCTCGCACGCCCTGGTGCTCGAGGGCAGCCCTGCCGAGCGTTCCCTCCTCCCGGCGGAGCTCGGGGACCGGGTCGCCGGCGAGCTCCTCGCTCTCGGCGCCGCCGACATTGCTCCGATCGGATCCCTCACGTGAACCCCTACCGCAGCCTCAAACCCCTCTCCGGCTGGCGCGTGCTCGTGCCGCGCGGCGGCAACTGGGGTGACGGTGTCGCCGCCAACCTGCGCACCTACGGTGCGGTGCCGGTGATCGCGCCCATGATCAACTTCGCCAGCGCCGAGAATGCGATGGAGCTCTCCGACGCACTCAAGCGCCTCGAGCAGGGCCGGTTCGACTGGCTGGTGATCACGAGCGCCACGACAGTGGATGTGTTGATCAGCCAGCAGGTGACGATCCCGCCGACCACGCGCATCGCCGCGGTCGGCGAGACGACGGGCGCCGCGCTCACCCTCGCCGGCTACCAGGTGGACTTCGTGCCCGAGAGTGACAACTCGGCCAGGGGGCTCGTGAAGGAGTGGCCAGCATCCGACATCGTCGGGCGGGTGCTCATCCCCCAGTCGGACATCGCCGAGCCGACCCTGGTCGCCGGCCTCGCCACTCTCGGTCTCGAGGTCGAGTACGTCTCGGCCTACCGCACCGTCGGAGTCCCGGTGTCGGAGCATGTGGCGGCGGATGTCGCCTCCGGTCGCATCCGCGCCGTGCTCATCACCTCCGGCAGCGTCGCCCGGCAGGTGCAGTCCCAGCTCGCGCCACTGCCCGAAGACACGGTGGTGGCGGCCATCGGCCCGCGCACGGCATTCGACGCCCGCGCCGCGGGGCTCACCGTGCACGTGATCGCGGAGTTCCGCTCCGCCAGCTCCCTCGTGGAGGGTCTCGCGGAATACGTGATCACCCACGGTTCCGACCACGGCGACGACCAGGGAGCCGTGTCATGACCGGGCCGAGCATCCGTCCCCGCCGCTTGCGGGCCACACCGGCGATGCGCCGGCTGGTGGCGGAGACCCGGGTACACCCGGCAGAGCTCGTGCTGCCCATGTTCGTGCGCGAGGGCATCCGAGAGCCGGTGCCGATCTCCTCGATGCCCGGTGTCGTCAACCATTCTCTCGATTCGCTGCGACGTGCGGCGGTCGAGGCCGCCGAGGCGGGTGTCGGGGGGGTCATGCTGTTCGGCATCCCGGAGCACAAGGATGCCATCGGCTCCGGCGCGACGGCGGATGACGGAATTCTCAACCTCGCCACCCGTGCGGTCGTCGCCGAGGTCGGCGACGCGGTCGTGGTGCAGACGGACCTCTGCCTCGACGAGTTCACCGACCACGGCCACTGCGGGGTGCTCGCGGCGGACGGCAGCGTCGACAACGATGCCTCCCTGTTGCGGTACCGGGACATGGGGGTCGCGCAGGCTGCTGCCGGATCGCAGCTCCTGGGGCTCAGCGGCATGATGGACGGCCAGGTCGCCGCGGTTCGCGACGCCCTCGACAGCAACAGCTTCGCCGGCACCGCCATCCTCGGCTACGCCGCCAAATACGCCTCGGCCTTCTACGGGCCGTTCCGGGAGGCCGTCGATTCCTCGCTCGTCGGCGACCGCCGCACGTACCAGCTCGATGCCGGCAACCGCCGCGAGGGCCTCCGAGAGGTGCTGCTCGATGTCGAAGAGGGCGCCGATATCGTGATGGTGAAGCCCGCCATGAGCTTCCTCGACGTGCTGGCCGACGCCGCTGCCGTGAGCCCGGTGCCCGTGTGGGCGTATCAGGTCTCCGGCGAGTACGCGATGATCGAGGCCGCGGCCGCCAATGGCTGGATCGATCGTCGCCGCGCGGTCGAGGAGTCGGTCGTGAGCATCAAACGCGCCGGAGCCGACGCGATCCTCAGTTACTGGGCCGTCGAACTGGCGGGGTGGCTGCGCTGATGGGACTGTGCTTCTGATGGGACTGTGCTTCTGATGGGACTGTGCTTCTGATGGGCGCGAACGAGACCTACTTCACCCGAGCGAAGCTCTCGATTCCCGGCGGCGTGAATTCGCCGGTGCGGGCCTATGGTTCGGTCGGCGGAACCCCCCGGTTCATGGTGTCGGCCAGGGGCGCTTACATCACGGATGCCGACGGGCGCGAATATGTGGACCTCGTCAGCTCCTGGGGGCCGGCGATTCTCGGCCACGCGCATCCGTCCGTCGTCAAGGCGGTGCAGGATGCCGCGGCTCGGGGGCTGTCGTTCGGCGCGTCCACTCCCGGCGAGACCGAGCTGGCCGAACTCGTGCGCGAGCGTGTGCGCGTTGAGGAGACCAACAGTTCCGGAGCGCTGACCGGGTCGGTTCAGAAGGCGATCGAGAAGATCCGCCTCGTGTCGACCGGCACAGAGGCGACCATGACGGCCATCCGGCTCGCTCGGGGGTTCACCGGGCGTGAGCTGCTCGTCAAGTTCGCCGGCCATTATCACGGGCACTCCGACGCCCTTCTCGCGGAAGCCGGATCCGGTCTCGCGACTCTCACGATGCCCGGCTCGGCCGGTGTCACCGCCGCGACCGCCGCACAGACGATCGTGCTGCCCTACAACGACCTCGACGCCGTGCGCGCGCTCTTCGCGGTGCAGGGCACCAAGATCGCTGCGGTGATCGTGGAGGCGGCATCCGCCAACATGGGGGTCGTGCCGCCGGATCGCGGATTCAACCGCGAGCTCGCGGCCATCGCTCGAGAGAACGGCGCGCTGGTGATCTTCGACGAGGTGCTCACCGGCTTCCGGGTGGGCCCGGCCGGCTGGTGGGGCCTCGAGGCCGCCCGGGTCGTGCCCGACGGCGCGGGCTGGATCCCCGATCTCTTCACCTTCGGCAAGGTCATCGGGGGAGGGATGCCTCTCGCCGCGCTCGGGGGCAGGGCCGACGTGATGGACTTCCTCGCACCACTCGGCCCCGTGTACCAGGCCGGTACTCTCAGCGGCAATCCGGTGGCCGTAGCGGCAGGTATCGCCACGCTTCGAGCCGCGGATGCGTCGGTCTATGCCCGACTGGATGCCGTCGCCGACCAGCTCGCCTCCGCCGTGTCGACCGCTCTCGGCGCCGAGGGCGTCGAGCACTCCGTGCAGCGCGCCGGCAACCTGTTCTCATTCGCGTTCGCTTCCGCTAAGCCACGCAACTACGACGAGGTTCGCGCGCAGCAGTCCTTCCGCTATCCGCCGTTCTTCCACTCGATGCTCGATGCAGGCGTGTCCCTTCCGCCCTCGGTCTTCGAGGCCTGGTTCGTCACGGCCGCGCACGACGAGGCGGCGGTGTCACGCATCCTCGAGGCGCTGCCGGCGGCGGCGAAAGCGGCGGCTGCGGCAGTGCCCGCGTAGTCTCCTTCGGTGGTCGCGGGCCGTCCGCGGGGGTGCTTTCGGTGGGCGCGGGCCGTCTGTGGGGGTGCTTTCGGTGGGCGCGGGCCGTCTGTGGGGGTGCTTTGGTGGTCGCGGGCCGTCCGCGGGGGTGATTCGGTGGGTGCTTCGGTGGTCGTGGGCCGTATGGGGGTGCTTCGGGGGTCGGGTGGGCCGTCTGTGGGGTTGCTTCGGTGGGCGCGGGCCGTCTGTGGGGCTGGTCGATACCGGTGAGGCTGCCGCGCGACATCGAGTCGGGACTAGATGCGACTTCGCCCGGCTTTTACCCGCATCTACTCCCGACTCGATCGACGAGCGCCTTCTGAGGGATTTCGAGTCGGGACAAGATGCGACTTGTTGGCACCTTCACCCGCCATTACTCCCGAGTCGATGGTACGTCGCGGGTAGAGGCGCGACGGCCGGTCTCGACACGGCCGCGGGCGGCCCACTCGACAGGCGGGCGTCCGCCCTCCTACTAGACCAGCGGGCGACCACCCGGCCGCGGGCGGCCCACTCGACCAGCGGGAGAGCTGCGGGCGACCACCCGGCCGCGGGCGGCCTACTCGACAGGCGGGCGTCCGCCCTCCTACTAGACCAGCGGGCAACCACACGGCCGCGGGCGGCCTACTCGACCAGCGGGCGACCACCCGGCCAGGTCAGCCCAGAAGGCCAGACACCAGCAGGAAGAGCAGTCCGATAAACGGCGGCACGCCCTGGATGAGGGCGGACCGGCGGGTCGTCTTGGACGACAGCAGCAGCACCAGGGCGGCGAGCACCATGCTGCCGGCGCCGACGACGATCAGCGTGATCGCCACCGGCAGCGATACGGCGAGCACGGCCACTCCGAGCCCGACCTCCACCGCGAGGAAGAGGTTGTAGAACCCCTGATTGAAGGCCATCGGCTTGATGGTGTCGGCATCCGCCTGGCTGCGGATGCCGAAGATCCTCCAGGTGGCGGGCTTCGTCCAGTTCACGCTCTCCAGGGTGAAGATGTACACGTGCAGGAGGGCGGCGATCGACACGAAGATCGCGCCGATGATGAGGAGCGCAGGGTTCATGGGAGCCAGTGTGCCAGATGAGCGATCGTGACGTACGCCCGATCAGCCGAACAGGATCGCGGCCTCGTCGTAGCGGGACTGTGGCACGGTGTTGAGCTTGCCGAGGGCATCCTCGAAGGCGACGTGCGTGATGGACGTGCCGCTCAGCGAGACCATCCGGCCCCAGCGGGCGTGGATCACGGAGTCGACGGCGGCCATGCCGTACCGCGTCGCGAGCACGCGGTCGTAGGCTGTCGGCGTTCCGCCGCGCTGGATGTGGCCGAGAGTGGTCGCGCGCGTCTCGATGCCCACCCGCGCCTCGATCTCCGGGGCGATGAGCTCCCCGATGCCGCCGAGGCGGGGGCGCCCGAAGGCGTCGAGTCCTCGCTCGGAGTGGGCGTCATCCATCGTGTCGAGGTGGAAGCCCTCCGCGACGACCACCAGAGGTGCACGCCCGCGGTCCACGACGGACTGCACCCACGCCACGATCTGGTCCATCGAGGTCTTCTGTTCGGGGATGAGGATGGCGTGGGCCCCGGCCGCCATCCCGGAGTGCAAAGCGATCCAGCCGACGTGCCGCCCCATCACCTCGGCGACCATGCAGCGCCCGTGCGAGTCGCCGGTGGTGCGGAGGCGGTCCATGGCATCCGTCGCGATTTGCACGGCGGTGTCGAAGCCGAAGGTGTAGTCCGTCGCTGAGAGGTCGTTGTCGACGGTCTTCGGCACGCCGACGATCTTGATGCCGGCATCGGTCAGGCGCTTGGCGGCCGCGAGCGTGCCCTCGCCGCCGATCGCGATCAGGGAGTCGACCCCGAGTCGCTCCATGTTGGCGCGCACGACCTCCGCTCCGCCGTTCTCTTCGAAAGGGTTGGTGCGGGAGGTTCCGAGGATGGTTCCCCCCTGCTTACCGATGCCCTGGATGTCTTTGCGCTCCAGGGGGATGATGTCGCCCTCGACGACACCGCGCCAGCCGTCGCGAAAGCCGACGAACTCCTGTTTGTAGATCTGTGTGCCCTTGAGAACGGCGCCACGGATGACCGCGTTCAGCCCGGGGCAGTCTCCGCCGCTGGTGAGGATTCCAATGCTCATGTGCCCATCATTCCGTAGGTTGGCCGCACGCCGATCACAGCCGTGCGGGACGCGCTCGCTAGAGTCGAGGAAAGCGCAGACCACGGGGGGATGCGTGCCCACGATCCAAGGAGCATCATGTCAGAACTCAACGGGGTTCCGAATCCCCAACCGTCCGACGGGCAGCCTCCGGTGACGCCTCCTCCGCCCGCGGCCCCGGATGCCTACGCCGCATCCACCCCTGCCGCGCCGGCCTACGCCCAGCCGTACCCACAGGCCGGGGTCAACCCCGGTCGCACTCTCGGGATCGTCGGCTTCATCCTCGCCTTCTTCGTGAGTCCCGCCGGCATCATCGTGAGTGCGATCGGCCTGGTGCGCTCCCGCAGAGCAGGCCAGAAGAACGGACTGGCCCTCGCCGGACTCATCCTGTCGATCGTCTTCCTGATTCTCACCATCGTCCTCGTCGTCGCGGTGGTGGGGGCCACGGTCGCCCTCCTCAACCAGTGCGCCGACCTCGGTGGCGGCGTGCAGCAGATCAACGGCGTCAGCGTCACCTGCCCGTCTCGCTAATCGTCACGAAGAACGGCCCCGTCACCTGACGGGGCCGTTCGTCGTGCGACGGATACAGGTCGACGGTTATAGGTCGACGGTCTTGTTCTCTCCGATGTCG
Organism: Frigoribacterium sp. UYMn621; assembly: GCF_040549525.1. Classification (NCBI taxonomy): domain Bacteria; kingdom Bacillati; phylum Actinomycetota; class Actinomycetes; order Micrococcales; family Microbacteriaceae; genus Frigoribacterium; species Frigoribacterium sp. UYMn621. The sequence continues at coordinate 133,334 of NZ_JBEPTM010000001.1, forward strand.
GGCTGGCCACCGGTGACGGCGGCCTTCGCAACCTTGAAGAAGATCACGGGCTTCGGGTCGTCGGTGGACCAGTATTCCGCCGCATCCGCGTGCACCTTGATGAGAGCGATGGTGGGATCCTCCTTGCCCTCCGGGAACCAGGCCTCGACCCGCTTGCTCCACAACTCGTCTACCTTGGCGGAATCGTGCACGATCTCGGCCGTGCCGGCGATCGAGACGTAGCCCTTGCCCGATTCCAGCGAGACGTTCACCTGGGGGTTCGCGCCGATCTCCGTCGTCTTGTCGGAGGGGTCCTGGCTGAAGAACCAGAGGTCGCCATCGAACTCGACTTCCTGCACGGCGAGCGGACGGCTCGTCAGCTGGCCGTGGTCGTTGACGGTGGTGAGCAGGGCGATGCGCGAGGCCTTGATGAGCTCGGCGACTGTGGCGATTTCTTCCTGATTAGCGGTCATGCGGCGCACGGTACCCGCGAAAAGCGGGCTTAGCTAGCGACCGTCAGCGGATGCTCGGCGCAGGCCGTCTCCGGGGCGTGCAGCTCGCACACCACCAACTGCACCCGGCAGGCGGGGTCGGAGCAGTTCTGCATGTGCTTCGTGGCTGCGCCGCACCGGTAGCAGCGCCCGATCACCGCGGAATCCGGGCTGAAGTCCATCGACATGCGGTTGTCGAACACGTACAGCGAGCCCTTCCAGAGGCCGGAGTCGCCATAGGCCTCGCCGTATCTCGCGATGCCGCCGTCGAGCTGGAACACGTTCTCGAAGCCGCGGCTGATCATGAGCGAACTGAGCACTTCGCAGCGGATGCCCCCGGTGCAGTAGGTCACGATCGGCTTGTCTTTGAGGTGGTCGTAGGCGCCGCTGTCGAGCTCGGCCACGAACTCGCGGGTGTTGCTCACCTGGGGGACCACGGCATCCTCGAACCTTCCGATCTGCGCCTCGAAGGAGTTGCGCCCGTCGAAGAAGACGACCTCCTCGCGGGCGACGAGTTCGTGCAGCTGCTGGGGACTGAGCCTGGTGCCGCCGCCGATCACTCCCGTTTCGTCGACCCGCAGCTCTCCCGGCGCGCCGAAGCTCACGAGCTCGTCGCGCACGCGCACGCTGAGGCCGGGGAAGTCGTTTCCGGCGCCCTCGCTCCACTTCACGTCGACATTCTTGAAGGCGGGGTACTCACGCGTGGTGCGGAGGTAGGTCTTGACGTCGCTCAGTTCCCCGCCGACCGTGGCGTTGATGCCGTGCTCCGAGACGATGATGCGACCGCCCAGCCCGAGGGGCCGGCAGAGGTCGCGCTGCCAGAGCCGGATCGCATCCGGGTCGGCGAGCGGGGTGAACACATAGAACAGCAGGATCTTGGGAACGGCCACCGATCGAGTCTAATTTCTGCGGCGCTCGGCTCCCGGCGGTGCCCCGTATTCTCGAGGGCATGGAACAGGCGCCGCTTCGCAGCAGCTACAGCCCGCCGCATCCGCTCGATCTCGCCCAGACGCTGCGACCGCTCAGTCGCGGAACGGCGGACCCGACGATGCAGTGGGATGCTTCGGGCGTCTGGCGCACGATGCCGACGCCGCTCGGGGCTGCGACCCTCCACCTCTCCCGTGACCACGGCACCGTGAATGCCACGGCGTGGGGGGATGGCGCGGAGTGGGCGATCGACGCGGTGCCGGAACTGCTCGGTGCCGGGGACGACCCGGGGGGCTTCGATGTGTCGCAGAACCCGTTTCTCCACGATTCGCACCGGCGCAACCCCGGACTTCGGCTGCTCCGCACCGGTCTCGTGCTGGAGATGATGATCGCGGCGATCTTCGAGCAGAAGGTCACCGGCAAGGAGGCCCGCCGCGCCTGGTCTGCGCTCGTGCGCGCCCACGGGGCGAGCGCTCCCGGACCGGCGCCGACCGGCATGCGCGTCTTCCCCTCTGCCCACGCCTGGCGCATGATCCCCTCCTGGGAGTGGCACAGCGCGGGGGTCGACCCGCAACGCTCCCGCACGGCGATCGCCGCGGCATCCGTCGCCGGCGGGCTCGAGCGCACGCTAGACCTCGGTCGGGGCGGTGCCGAGGTCACGAAGCGGCTGCGGAGCGTGCCGGGGGTCGGCATCTGGACGGCGGCGGAGACGACCCAGCGCGCACACGGCGACTCCGACTCGGTGAGCGTCGGCGACTACCACCTGCCTGCGGTGGTCGGGTGGGCCCTGGTCGGCGCGCCCGTCGATGACGACGGCATGCTGGAGCTGCTCGCCCCGTGGGCCGGCCATCGACAGCGTGTGATGCGGCTCATCGAGGCGAGCGGCTTCGCGAAACCCCGCTTCGGACCTCGGATGACCATCCAGGACCACCGTCGCCATTAGCGTTGTCCCGTGCACCTCATCTTTCGGACCTTCCTCGTCTGGCTGCGCCGCAACGGCCCGCGCCTCGACCCGCACGACGTCGGCCGCATGACCTTTCGCGTGCTGCCCACCGATCTCGACGTGCTCGGCCACATGAACAACGGCGTGTACCTGTCGATCATGGATCTCGGGCGCATGGATCTCCTGCAGCGCTCGGGCGTCTGGTCCCGGCTGTTGAGGGCCGGATTCTTTCCGGTGATGGCGGATGAGACGATCAGCTTCCGGCGTTCCCTGATGCCGTGGCAGCGCTTCACGCTCGAAACCCGCATAGTCGGTTACGACGCGAAAGCGGTCTACGTGGAACAGCGCATGGTCGTCGCGGGCGAGATCTACGCGCGCGCGACCACACGCGGGCGCTTCGTGAAGAAGTCCGGCGGCACCGTCACCACGGCAGAGGTCGCTGCCGTGGCTGGCATCGATATCAGTGGTCGTCCGCTGCCGGAGTGGGTGGCGCGCTGGGCCACGGATGTCGCACTCCCGGCCGCGCGCGCCGCGGCTCCGAGCGAGTGGGACTAGTCTCCCGGCCGGGTCGCCTGGTCGTGAGAGGCGGAAAGTCCGCCTAGACGGAGTCGGGCTCCTCGAGCACGTCGGGCTGGTCGGCGGTGTCGGGCACTGCCGTCTCCTCGGGATGGGCGCCGAGCGGACCGCCGCCGAAATCGGCGGCGCGGGCGGCATCAGCGCTCTGGCGCAGAAGCGCATCGGCCTCGGCCTGGGCCGCAGCCGCCTCTGACTCGTCGCCCGCGGCTGCACCGCCCTGGTTCGCGAATTGGTCGAACGTTGCCATGGCGAAACTCCTAGATCCCGCGGCATTCTCGTCCACGCCGCTTCGTACGAGTTTAACGGCCACCGTTGCGGGAGGCAAAGGCCGGGCTAGTGGTTCTCGAGCACGGCCATCGCGGCGTTCTGTCCACCGAGGCCGCTCACGCCACCCCCGCGCTGCGCGCCGGCTCCGCACAGCAGGATCCTCTCGTGTGAGGTGGCCACACCCCAGCGTTCGGCCGCAGTGCCGAGATCGGCCGAGTCTTCGGCGAAAGGCCAGGACAGCGGGGCGTGGAAGATGTTGCCACCGGGCAGCCCGAGGGCCGCCTCGAGGTCGTGGGTGGTCTTCGTCTCGATGCAGGGGCGGCCCGCGGCATCCGTCAGCAGCAGCGACTCGATGGGCTCGGCGAGCACACTGTCGAGGGAGTCGATCACGGCACGTTCGAGAGCCGCACGCATGCTCTCGTTCGTGCTCGGGGTGACCAGTCGGTGCGGAGTATGGAGGCCGAAGACGGTGAGAGTGTGCGCACCGGAGGCCGACAGCTCCGGGGAGAGGATGCTCGGATCGGTGAGCGAATGGCAGTAGATCTCCGCCGGAAGCGGGCTCGGGATGTCGCCGCCGGCCGCCGCCCGGAACGCGCGTTCGAGCTGGTCGTAGCCCTCGTTGGTGTGGAAGGTGCCGCCGAACGCCGCGGCAGGATCGAGCGTCGCATCGCGGAGGCGGGGCAGTCGGCGCAACAACAGGTTGACCTTCACCTGGGCGCCCTCGGCCGGTTCCCCGGGCTCGCCGAGCAGTCGGGACAGCACACTCGGAGCGACGTTGGAGAGCACTGTGTCGGCGTTCACCACGTGCTCGTCATCGCCGAGGCGATAGCGCACCTCCCCATCCGGGGTGATCGAGACCACCTCGGCGCCGGTGACCATGGTCGCACCGGCCGAGCGAGCGGCTTCGGCCAGGGCACCGGTGACCGCGCCCATGCCGCCCACCGGAACGTCCCAGTCCCCCGTGCCGCCTCCGATCACGTGGTAGAGGAAGCAGCGGTTGGCGGCGAGGGTCTCGTCGTTTGCGGGGGCGAAGGTGCCGATGAGGGCGTCCGTCAGCACGACTCCGCGCACGAGGTCGTCGTCGAAGCTGCGTTCGATGACCCGGCCGAGGGGGCGCTCGATGAAGTCGATCCAGTCCGTGTCATCCACCAGGCGTCGCAGTTCGGAGCGGCGAAGCAGCGGCTCGGTCATGGTGGGGAACACGGCTCGAGCGAGGGCGCCGGTTCGGCCGTAGAAGCTCTGCCAGGCATCGAAGTCGGCGCCAAGGGACTCGAACGAGAGCCGTGTGGCCCTGGCGTCGCCGTTGCCTACGAGCAGCCCGCGCCCGGTACCGGGAAGTGGAGTGTATGAACTGTACCGACGCCGCACGAGGCGGATGTCCAGTCCGAGATCCCGGATGATGGCGGATGGCAGCAGGCTGACAAGGTACGAGTAGCGCGACAGCCGGGCGTCGATCCCCTCGAAGGCCTGCGCCGAGACGGCGGCGCCTCCGAGATGACCGAGTTTCTCGAGCACAGTGACCGAACGCCCGGCCTGGGCGAGGTAGGCGGCAGCGACGAGTCCGTTGTGGCCACCGCCGACGACGACGATCTCCTGCATGCTCATCGTTCCGCTCATTCGTCTGCGCTGCAACGGGTGGGGCAGCGGGTGCTCGAGGGGAGGGCTGCAGAAGGATCGGCCATGAAGCCGATCCTACGAGGGCGCCCCGTGGGTGCGACCTCAGAGGAGATCCGAAAGTCACCCCGAACTGGGCTGTATCAACTGATTGATACATCGGGCAGTGTAGTTCTCACCAACAGAGACGGGTGTGCCATGACGCAGAGCAACGGACTGATCGTGATCGCGGTGGTGCTCGGGGCGGCCAGTTCCCTGGGGCTGTACCTCACGTATCGAGTGCGGCCGTTCCAAGGTCGCGCGACAATCGGCGTCGACAGTGTGGGGGATGCCCGACGGGTCACGCGGGCGGCGGTCCTCCGCGTCGGTGTCGTCGTGGGAACGAGCGCCTTCTTGTGCGTGGCACTGATCTGGCTGGCCTTCGCCCTTCCCGCTCTCCTCGCGGTGCCGGCGCTCATCGCACCCGGGATGTCAGTGGCCTTCGGCCTTGTGCTTTCGGCGCTACTCCCCGTTCCTCGGCATCCAGAGATCAGTTCCCGGAGCGCGTCGCTCGAACCACGACGTCTCTGGACCTTCGGGTCACCGGGGATGCTCGCTCTGCTGCTTTTCGTTGCGGCTGCGCTTGTTGCATTGGTCATCGCTGATGCCTCCTCCGCCGGTTCGACCGCGGGCGGCCCGCGCTTCTCTCGTTCGTACTGGACGATCGCGACCGCCCTCGTGGCGATGGCCGTCGTCCTGATCGCCGCCACACTCTTCGCCCTTGCTCGTCTGGCAGGGGCGCCATTCTTCCCGACTCCCGACCTGCTGAACGTGGACCGGCGCCTGCGCCTTCTCACCGCGCGGACGATTACGTCGATCACTTTCGCCGTTCTTCTCGCCTATCTCGGAACTGTCGCCGCCACTATGGGAAGTCGCGTCAGCAACTTGGCGCAGGTATCGATCTCGGATGGCCGACCGGACCGGCTCGCGGCAATCTTCGGGCCTGTTCTGGAGGGTGTCGCTATTGCAGCGATCGCCGTATCGATAGCGAGCCTGATCGCCGCTATCGTGCTGACGCTCGCGATGGGCCGAGGGCGAGCCATGTCTGTGGGTACCGACGATTCTGGCGCGGATGCCGTCGCGACGGTGGCTTCGTGATCGTCGTAGACCAGACGAGCCCTACCGCTCCGTTCGATCAGATCAGGGGGCAGATCGCCGACCTCATCCGATCTGGCGAACTGGCCGCGACCACTCGGCTTCCTTCGATACGGCAACTGGCCGGTGACCTGGGTGTGGCGCCAGGCACGGTCGCGAGGGCCTACGGACAACTCGAGACCGCGGGTCTCATCGTCGTGACCCGCTCGGGAGCCCGGGTTGGTACAGGGCTGCAACTGGACGTGGACTTCCGCAACGCGGCGAGGTCGTTCGTTGACGCTGCACGATCTAGATCACTCACCATCGAAGACGCGCTGGGAACCATTCGGGCGAGTTGGAATCCTTGACTCGCCGCAACCCGATCCGCTAGCGCTGCTCCATCAGCCTTTCCTTCCAGTCGCCGGGCACCCGCTCTGCCGGACCTGGAGTGGACTGAGCGACCGGATGACTCTCGGGGGGAGCAAGTTCCGGGCCCTCGAAGGTCTCCGAAGTCGCGTAGCTGTAGAACCAGTTCTCGCCGGGCTCGAAGGATCGGATGACCACGTGTCCGAAGGCATTCGCGTGCGCGGTGGCGTGACGGCCGAGCGAATCGTCGCAGCATCCGATGTGGCCACAGGTGGCACAGCGTCGCAGATGGAACCACCAGCTCTCGGATGCCTCGCACTCGACGCAGCCGGTCGAGCTCGGTACCGCCGTCGGATCGATAGCGCTCATATCGCTCATGCATTCATTGTGGACCCCCTCCGCCGCGCCCCAAGTAGTCTCGATACATGCTTTCGCCCGCTGCCGATTCGCCCGTGAGCCCCGATCCGCTCGCCGCAGAGGCCGTGGCCACCGTTCGGCGCTGGCTCGCCGAGAGCGCGGATGTCGCCCCCGACCTTTCGGCGGAGCGTCTCGCCGGCGTGCTGAAGGATCCGCGCGGACTCGACTTCACCATCGGATTCGTCGATCGTGTGGTGCGCCCAGAGGACTTGCGGGTCGCCGGCCGCAACCTGGAGAGGCTCTCCCGGGCGATCCCGGCGTTCCTGCCCTGGTACATGCGCGTCGCGATTCAGCTCGGCGGGGGTTTCGCGCCGCTGATCCCCTGGCCGATCGTGCCCATCGCCCGCCGGGTGCTGCGCGGAATGGTGAGTCACCTCATCCTGGATGCGAGCCCGCGGCAGCTCGACCGTAGTATGCGACAGCTGCGCAGGTCGGGCATCCGCCTCAATCTCAACCTCCTCGGGGAAGCGGTGCTCGGTGACGACGAGGCCGATCGCCGCCTCGCCGGCACGAGCGAATTGCTCGCCCGCGACGATGTGGACTACGTCTCCATCAAGGTGTCCTCCGTGTCGAGCCAGCTGTCGATGTGGTCATTCGACGAGACCGTGTCGCGGGTCGTGAAGCGACTCACCCCGCTCTACGAACTCGCCGCAGCGTCTCCCACCACCAAGTTCATCAACCTGGACATGGAGGAGTTCCGCGACCTCGACCTCACGATCGCGGTGTTTCGGCGCATTCTCGAACAGCCGAAGCTCACGACCCTGGAAGCCGGCATCGTGCTTCAGGCGTATCTGCCGGACGCGCTGGAGGCGATGCAGGGCCTCACCGCCTGGGCGATCCAGCGGCGGGCCGCGGGTGGGGCCGGCATCAAGGTGCGGGTCGTCAAGGGCGCGAATCTCGCCATGGAGCGCGTGGATGCCGCTGTGCACGGCTGGCCGCTCGCCACCTGGGGCACGAAGAGAGACACCGACGCCAATTACAAGCGCGTGCTGGACTGGTCCTTTCTGCCGGCGCGCACCGATGCGGTGCGCATCGGGGTTGCCGGACACAACCTGTTCGACATCGCCTGGGCCCGGCTGCTGGCGAAGCAGCGCCGGGTGGAGACCCGGGTGGAGTTCGAGATGCTGCTCGGCATGGCCACCGGACAGGCGGATGCCGTGAGGCGCGACGTCGGTGGATTGCTGCTGTACACCCCCGTCGTGCACCCCGGTGAATTCGATTCGGCGATCTCGTACCTCATCAGGCGTCTGGAGGAGAATGCCTCGAGCGAGAACTTCATGTCCGGCGTGTTCGAACTCGCCGACGACCCCCAGATCTTCGACCGCGAGGCCGCCAGGTTCCTCTCCTCGCTCGAACTGCTGGCGAAGGATCCACAGTCCGGGTCCGCTCCAGGCTCCCATCGAGTGCAGGACCGTCGCGTCCCGGTGCCGATCACGCCCGTCGACACGGCGCCCCGCGTGTTCGCCAATGAGGCCGACACCGACCCGTCGATCGCGGCCAATCGTGCGTGGGGGCGCGAGATCCTGTCCCGCGTCGCATCCTCGACCCTGGGCGAGGCCACCATCGCCGCGGCCCGGATCACCGGCGTGCCCGCGCTCGAGGCTGTGGTCACCGCCACCGCGCGGGCCGGCGAGAGCTGGGGCCAACGGCGGTCGGACACTCGCGCGACAGTGTTGCACAGCGCGGGGGAAGCGCTCGCGGCGGCCCGTGCCGAGCTCATCGAGGTGATGGCGAGCGAGACGGGAAAGACGATCTCCGAGGGCGACGTCGAGGTGAGCGAGGCGGTGGACTTCGCGCACTACTACGCGGAGCGCGCGCGTGAACTCGACAGGGTCGCCGACGCCGAATTCGCGCCGTCCCGGCTGATCGTCGTGACCCCGCCGTGGAATTTCCCGGTCGCCATCCCGGCCGGATCGGTGCTCGCGGCTCTCGCCTCCGGTGCCGGCGTGATCATCAAGCCGGCCCCGCAGGCGCGCCGCAGCGCTGCCGTGATGGTCGAAGCGCTCTGGGCCGGCGGGGTTCCCCGCGATGTGCTCGCACTTGTGGACCTCGACGAGGGCGACCTCGGTCGCGAGCTGGTGTCGCATCCATCGGTGGATCGCGTGATCCTCACCGGCGCATGGGAGACGGCACGGCTGTTCCGCTCCTGGCGCCCCGACCTCCCGCTGCTTGCCGAGACGAGCGGCAAGAACGCGATCATCGTGACCCCGAGCGCCGACCTCGACCTCGCGGTGGCGGATGTCGTGAAGAGCGCCTTCGGCCACGCGGGCCAGAAGTGCTCTGCCTCGTCGCTCGTGATCCTGGTCGGCTCGGTCGCCGCGTCCGAGCGTTTCCGCCGGCAGCTCCTCGACTCGGTGCGCACTCTGCGGGTGGGCTATCCCCAGGAGGCCACTACCGTGATGGGGCCGATCGTCGAGCCGGCTCACGGCAAGCTCCGGGAGGCCCTCACCACCCTCGGTGCGGGCGAGTCCTGGCTGCTGGCGCCGCGTTCGCTGGATGAGAGCGGCACGCTCTGGTCGCCGGGCGTCAAGGACGGGGTGGCTGCCGGATCCGAATTCCACCTCACCGAATACTTCGGTCCGGTGCTCGGGATCATGCGGGCCGACACGCTGGAGCAGGCGATCGCCCTGCAGAACGCACCGGCCTACGGCCTCACCGCGGGCATCCATTCGCTGGATGCCGCGGAGATCGCGCTCTGGATCGACTCTGTGCAGGCGGGCAACCTCTACGTCAACCGCGGTATCACGGGAGCGGTCGTGCGCCGGCAGCCGTTCGGTGGCTGGAAGAGGTCGACGGTGGGAGCAGGCGCCAAGGCCGGCGGACCGAACTACCTGCTCACGCTCGGGGAATGGCGGCCGATGTTCGCCGAGCCGGGTCGCACGGCGATCCTCAAGGGACTCAGTGACAGTGTGTCGCGCGTGATCGAGGCCGCGCAGCAGGGCATGGAGTTTCTCGAGTTCGATCGCGTGCGCGCGGGTGCCACCAGCGACCAGCAGGCCTGGGTGGATGAATACGGCACGGTCAAGGATGTCTCCGGCCTCGGGGTGGAACGAAACGTCTTCCGTTACCGTTCGGTGCCGGTGACGGTGCGCCTGGCGGAAGGGGCATCCGCCGCGCAGCTCGTGCGAACGATCGTCGCGGCGACGCGGGCGGGTGCTTCGCTCTCGATCAGTTCCGCGGTGCCGGTGGCAGCGGCACTCGTGCGCCTCTTCGGCTCTGCGGTGCCGCCGCTCACTGTCGAATCCGTGGTCGTGGAGTCGGATGCCCGCTGGCATGCCCGGCTGCAGGCGGGGGCACGGCCGAGCCGCATCCGTCTGCTCGGCGGCGACCGTCTCACACTCGCCACGGTGCTCGACGGCGATCCGGATGTCGCGATCTATGCCGGCCCGGTCACCACCTCTGGGCGGATCGAGCTATTGCCGTTCCTGCACGAGCAGGCCATCAGCATGACGGCCCATCGCTTCGGCAATCCCGACCCCGCCACCTTCGTGGCGCTGTAGGCATCCGCCTGTAGATACCCCCCGAATTGGCGGTCTGTCCCCCATTGTGCGGACATGTCTTGTCCCCACATACTCGACGTGGGGGTGCACCAGGTGTCGCCCCGCTGCGGCCGGGTACCCGAGCACGGCCGTGGAAACTCGGCCGGGTGCGTACCCGAATTGCGCATCCGGTCGATATGAACCCGAACCCGAACCCAAACCCGAGAGACGATATGCCAACGGCACTGCCCATCTTCCTGGCCCGACCAGCGGTCACCCGATCCGTCGCGATCCTCGTTGCGACCGGTCTCTCCGTCGCCACGCTCCTGGCCGGGGCGGGCATGTCGACGGTGACCACCGCGACAGCGGCCACGAGTTGCCAGAGCACCACGTCGCTGTCCGACGGCGGATTCGAAGTACCGGTGATCGCTCCGACCTCGTACCAGATCATGCCTTCGGCGAACGTTCCCGGGTGGGAGTCGACCGATCCTTCGGGCATCGAGATCTGGTCCACCGGCTTCAATGGCGTGCCGGCCAGCGAGGGCAACCAGTTCGCGGAGATCAACGCGACGCAGCCGGGAACTCTGTACCAGGATGTCGTGACGACCCCCGGCCAGAGCCTGCAGTGGTCGCTCCTCCACCGCGGTCGAAGCGGCACCGACGTGATGGACGTCGTGATCGGCGCCCCCGGCGGCACGCTGGCCTCGCAGGGCAATCTCTCCGACGGCACCGGGGCCTGGGGCCGGCACACCGGCGTCTACGTCGTTCCCGCTGGACAGACATCCACCCGCTTCGGGTTTCGAGCGGTCTCGACCGCGAACGGCAATGCGAGCATCGGCAACTTCCTCGATGACATCACCTTCGGCCTCGGGCCCTGCGTCGACACCACAGCCGGCGTCACGAACGTGACCGTGCCCGGCGGCGATGTTCACGTCGGCGACACCATCGAATACACCGTGACCTCGACGAACAACGGCGGAGGGGCGGCGACCCTCGCCGCCCTGAAAGATGCCCTTCCGGCCGGTGTCGAGCTCGTGCCGGGTTCCCTTCGCGTGATCGGCTCGAACGCCGGGGTCAAGTCGGATGCCGCGGGCGATGACCAGGCCGAATACGACGCGACCACCCGCACCATCATCGGGCGGCTCGGCGCCGGTGCCGGCGCCGCCGTGGGCGGGTCGCTCGCACCGGGCGAGTCCACCTCCCTCGTCTTCCGTGTCGTCGTGCTCTCCGCCGCAGCCTCCACCAGCCTCAGCAACCTCGGCACGCTCACCTACACCGATTCCCTCGCCGGAACCGTCCAGATCTCCGCGGCCCCGGCCGTCGTGACGCCGGTGGGCGCCACGTCCAATCTCGTCGTCACCGAGTCGCTCGATACCGCGGCGCCCGTCGCCGGCTCGTCGCGCCCCACCTACACCGTCACCGTCGCCAACTCTGGACCTCAGGGTGACACCGGGGTCGTCGCAACAGTGACCGTCCCGGCCGAGCTGAGTGACGCTTCGGTCCAGCTCGCGGGCAGCCCCTGCCCGATCGCCGGGGGTGCGGCCCAGTGCGCCATCGGTTCCCTCGCCGCCGGCGCAAGCGCCACGATCACGATCGCCGGCGCGATCGCCGGGTCCATCCCGGCCGGTACCGTCGTCACGGTCTCGGCATCCGCCACCGGCGCCGTCTACGAGTCGTCGACGACGGACAACTCGGCGACGGCCAGCGCCACCACCGTCAGCCTCGGGGATCTCTGGGTGACCGGACGGGCCTCGGCCGCCACGGTGCGCGAGGGTGACGAGGCCTGGTTCTCTCTCGTCGTCGGCAACACCGGACCCTCGGATGCCACGGCGATCGTGCTCACCCTCGACGCTCCCGCCGGTCTCGTCGCCACTCCCACCGCGGGAGTCTTCGACCCGACGACGAACCAGTGGACACTTCCCACCCTCGCCTCTGGCGCAACCCAGACGATGCTCTTTCGCGGCTCGGCCGCAACCCTCGGCCGGCTGGCCACCCGGGGCTTCGTCGCCTCCAGTTCCGTGCAGGATGCCAACCCGGCCAACGACACGGCGGCGGCGTCCATGATCGTGCAGCGCATCGCCCTCCTCGCCCCGCCGGCCAGCGCTGTCTCGGCGAGCGAGGTCTCGGCGAGCGAGGTCGAGGCGCCGTCGTCGGCCTCTTCCGTATCGGGCATCGCGCTCGCCAACACCTCGGTATCGAGCGCCGGCCTCGCGCACACCGGGGCGGACGCCCAGGGCACGCTCTTCGCCGCGCTGATGCTGATGCTGGTCGGCCTCGTGATCGTCGCGGCCCGCCGGGTGCGCAGCCGCCGCTGATCGGGGCGGTCAGGCGGCACATCCCCAGCAGATCCGGGGCTGCGGTCGCGTCATAGTGACGAACTTCGGTGATCTCTTCGGGTGTCCGGACCGTGCCCGATCGTGCCTCGATCAGCGCTCGGCTTTCGGCTCACCCCCGAATCGGAGACGCTCGTGCCCACCGCCGCCGAGGAACAGCCCCCCGCGCGGCCGGATTCCGCGGGCGCCGACGCGCTGCTCCGGCGCATCGCGGCCGGGGAGCAGGCCGCCTTCGCCGAGTTGTTCGACGAGTTCGCGCCGCGGGTCTATCGACGCATCCGAGCGGTGCTGCGAGATCGGTCGCAGTCCGAGGAGGTGATGCAGGAGGTCTTCCTCGAGGTCTGGCAGCAGGCGGCCCGCTTCGAGCCGAGCCGGGGCACGGTCGCGGGATGGATCATCACCCGCGCGCACGCGAGGGCCGTCGATCGGGTGCGATCAGCAGAGGCGGATCGCGCCCGCGACACGAAATTCGGCCTGCGGGACTTCGAGCCGGGTTACGACTCCGTCGCCGAGGCTGTCGAGCTTCGCCTCGACAGCGAGCGGGTGATCCACGCTCTCGGCCAGCTGTCGGAGCTGCAGCGTGAAGCACTCCTGCTCGCCTTCGTCGGCAATCTCACCCACGTCGAGGTCGCTGAGCGCCTCCGGCTGCCGCTCGGCACAGTCAAGTCCCGCATCCACGACGGACTGCGGCAGATGCGTCGGATGCTCGGCGACTCCCGCTGAGCCGGCGGGGTGCTTGCGGGGTGCCGGCGGGGTGCCGACGGTGACTACGCTCGACAGCACGACCATGTCAGATCGGAGCTCCGTGACCAGTTCCCCGCTCGTGCCGCGCTCGACCGTGATCGGCGGCCTCACGGTGACGGTCGATCCCGGCTCACCGGTGCCGCCCTACGAGCAATTGCGAGTACAGGTGATCGATGCGGTGGCCGCGCGAGCTATGGTCGCGGGAGCCAAGCTCCCGACCGTTCGCGGTCTCGCCGACGCGCTCGGAATCGCTCCGAATACGGTGGCTCGCAGCTACCGCGAGCTCGAACGGGATGCGGTGATCGAGACGCGCGGGCGCGCCGGCAGTTATATCGCCGCCTCCGGTGACGCGACCCAGCGCCAGGCCCAGGATGCTGCGGCGGTCTTCGCCGCGCGCATCCGCCAGTTGCGGGTCGATCCCGCCGACGCGCTCGAGCTCGTGCGGGCCGCGCTGGCGGTCGACTAGCGCCACCGCGCACCTGTCGACTCCGGCAGGAGACTCAGATCGACGCGACTGCCCCGGAGTCGACGCGGTAGTTGGCCCCGTTGACGAAACTCGCCTGCTCCGAGCAGAGGAACGCCACAACGGCGGCGACCTCCTGCGGTTCGCCCCGACGCTTGAGCGCCATGTAGGGGCGCTCCTCGTCGAGGAAGCTCACGATCGCCTCGTCGACACTCGATCCGATCTTCTTCGCGCGCTTCTCCATCATCGCGTCGGTCATCGGCGTGTGGATGAAGGCGGGCGAGACGCAGTTCACGAGCAGGCCTTCCTGTGCATAGGTGCGCGACAAGCCCTTCATCAGGGCGAGCACTCCGGCCTTGGCCGAGCAGTAGGGGATCTCGTCGTCGTAGGGCTGCACGCCATCCTCGGACGCCATCAGCACGATGCGACCCCAGCCGCCCTTCCGCAGGCTGGGCAGGAATGCGCTCACCAGCCGCACGGGACCCATCAGGTCGACCTCGATGGTGGTGGTCCACCCTGCGTCGTCGATCTCGTGGAAATAGCCCTGCGCGCCGGTGATCCCCGAGGACTGCACGAGGATGTCGATGTCACCCACCGCGTCGAGCACCTTGTCTCGCATCTTCGCGATCGACTCCACCCTGGTGATGTCGGCGGCGAAGGCGAAGAGTCGCCCCTCGAGGGCTCCGAGGCTCGCCGCCGCGGCATCCAGGCTCTTCTGGTCGAGGTCGGTCAGCACGACGCGCACTCCCTCGCCGAGCAGGATGCGTGCGGTCTCCCATCCGATGCCCGAGTCGGCGCCGCTGATGAGGGCCGTGCGGCCGCTGATTCCGAGGTCCATGAAAGCTCCTTTTTTATCCGTTCCTCAGAGGACCGTAGGCTGGCATCATGACGGTCGTGAGGGGGTTGCCCCGGGTTTTCCGGGATGCTAGCGCGATTCTCGCCGAGAGCATCGTCTGGGACCCGGCCGGCTTCGTGCTGTGGTGTGACATCACCGCCGGGCTTCTCTACCGCTGCCCCTTCGAGGGACTCGACGACACCGTGATCGAGTTGCCCCCACCGCTCGCGTCGTTCGCGCCGGCGGCGAACGGCAGCGGCTATGTGGCTTCGCTCGGCGATCGCGTCGTGCGGGTGGATGCCGCCGGCGGCATCCGTGATCTCGCCCACATCGAACACGCGCACGATGGCCTGCGACTCAACGAGGGCAAGTGCGATCCCTACGGGCGCTGGATCACCGGGTCGATGAACCTCGCGAACGGGGAGCCGGATGGCGCGCTCTATTCCGTGACGGAAGAGGGGGCGCTCCGGGTGCTGCGCGGTGGGTTCGGAGTGGCCAACGGCTTCGAGTGGAGCCTGGACGACTCAGAGATGTTCTTCACCGATACCGCCGTCAAGACGATCTACCGTGCCCCCTACAGCGAGACCGGCGAGCTCGGTGAAACCACGGTCTTCCACTCGGGCGAATCGCACGATGGGCTCACCATCGACGCCGAGGGATTCCTCTGGGGCGCCATCTACGGAGGCGGTCGAGTGGTGCGGTACACGCCGGAGGGGATCGAGGACGCCGTGGTGGAACTGCCGGCCCCGAACATCACCTCCGTCGGCTTCGGCGGCCCCGGGATGTCGACGCTGTTCGTCGCTTCCGCGCGCGAGAACCTCACCGAGGAGCAGCTGGAGGCGCATCCGCTCTCCGGCGCGATCTTCGCGATCGACACCGCGACCCACGGACGCCCCGCACGCCGGTTCGGCGCGTGACCGGATTCTCGCTCGAGCGGGACGGTGACGGACCCGCCACCCGCATCGACGGCTAGGCCGACCTGTGCTGGTCGAGTAGGCCGCCAGCGGCCGTGTCGAGACCCGGGTTGCGCGCGCAGGGTCTCGACACGCTCGCTGGCGCGCGCTACTCGACCAGCGTGGCTATCCCTCGCGGGTGCGGTGGATCAGTTTCGACAGCACGATGGCGCTGCGGGTGTGGTCCACGTTGGGTGCGACCCGCACGCGCTCGAGGGCGAGCTCGAGCGAGGGGATGTCGCGGGACCGCATGTGCACGATGGCATCCGCACTCCCGGTGACCGTTCCGGCATCCACGACCTCCGGCACGCCCGACAGGATGCGTCGCAGCTCCTCCGGCGCGACAGTCCCGCGGCAGAAGAGTTCGACATAGGCCTCCGTGCCGAGGCCGTCGACGGCGGGGTCGACCTGGATGGTGAATCCGCGGATCACCTTGTCGGCGACGAGCCGGTCGACGCGGCGTTTCACCGCAGAAGCGGAGAGTCCGATGACTTCGCCGATATCGCCGTATCCCGCGCGGGCATTCTGGCGAAGAAGGTCGATGATTCCATAGTCGAGACTGTCCATGGTCATACCCTATGGCGCTTTATTGTGCGGTCCGCGCCAACTTCGGCGATTTTGTGCGCCCTACGCTGCCAAAGATCGGAAGTGTGCGTGTGAGACTGGAACGACCCCACACCCCGATCTCCAAAGGAGCCCTCGTGTCGGCCACTCTGCCTGCAACGAATGTTGCCACCGTCCGCACCCCGTCCAAGCGCACCGTCCTCATGTGCCGCCCCGAATTCTTCACGGTCGTCTACCGCATCAACCCCTGGATGGACCCACAGCTGCCCACCGACACCTCCCTCGCGGTGCGCCAGTGGGAGACGCTCTACCAGACCTACGTCGACCTCGGTTTCGAGGTGCACCTGATCGACCCCATCGAGGGGCTTCCCGACATGGTCTACGCGGCAAACGGCGGCTTCGTGCTCGACAACATCGCCTACGGCGCGAGCTTCACCTATCCCGAGCGCCAGCCCGAGGGTCCCGCCTACATGGACTGGTTCCGTGAGAACGGATTCGACGTGAAGGTGCCGGAGAACATCAACGAGGGGGAGGGTGATTTCCTTCTCGTCGGCGATGTGATCCTCGCCGGCACCGGCTTCCGCAGCGCATCGAACAGCCACCAGGAGCTCGCCGAGCTCTACGGTCGGCAGGTCATCACCCTCGAACTCGTGAACCCGAGTTTCTACCACCTCGACACCGCGATCGCGGTGCTCGACCCCCAGCCGGGATACGAAAACCCCAACATCGCCTACCTGCCGAGTGCGTTCAACGAAGAGGGCCTCGCGGTTCTCCGTGAGCGCTTCCCCGACGCGATCCTGGTGAACGAGGAGGACGCCGCCGTGCTCGGCCTCAACTCCTTCGGCGACGGCTACAACATGGTCATCGCCTCCCGTGCCACCGATTTCGAGCGGCAGCTTCGCGAGCGTGGGTACAACCCGATCGGTGTCGACCTCTCCGAGCTCCTGCTCGGCGGCGGCGGCGTCAAGTGCTGCACCCTCGAACTGCGCAAATGACCTCGTCCGCGGCCGAATTCATCGCCGCCGAAGACTCCCACATCGCCCACACCTACCATCCGCTGCCGGTGGTCGTCGCAACCGCCGAGGGTGCCTGGGTGACGGATGTCGAGGGCCGACGGTACCTCGATTGCCTCGCGGCGTATTCCGCGGTGAACTTCGGCCACAGGCATCCGGCGCTCATCGCGGCGGCGAAGGCGCAGCTCGACCGCGTCACGCTCACCAGCCGGGCCTTCCACAACGACCAGCTCGGTCCCTTCGTCGGTGCGCTCGCCGCACTCGCGAAGAAGGACCTCGTGATCCCCATGAACACCGGGGCCGAGGCGGTGGAATCCGGGCTCAAAGCGGCGCGAGCCTGGGGCTACCGGGTGAAGGGCGTCGCGCCCGACCGGGCGAACATCATCGTGGCCGACGGCAACTTCCACGGCCGCACCATCACGATCATCAGCTTCTCGGATGACGCCACGGCCACCACCGACTTCGGGCCGTTCACGCCGGGCTTCCGGTCCGTGCCCTACGGGGATGCCGCGGCGATGGAGGCCGCGATCGACGGCAACACCGTCGCCGTGCTCCTCGAGCCGATCCAGGGCGAGGCTGGCATCCTCATCCCGCCGGCCGACTATCTGCCGGCCGTGCGCGACATCACCACCCGTCACAACGTGCTCTTCATCGCGGACGAGATCCAGTCGGGGCTCGGCCGCACCGGCGCCACCTTCCAGTGCGACAACCTCGGGGTCACGCCCGACCTCTACCTGCTCGGCAAGGCGCTCGGCGGTGGGATCGTGCCGGTCTCCGCGGTGGTCGGCAACTCCGACATCCTCGGCGTGCTCGGCGCGGGGGAACACGGTTCGACCTTCGGCGGAAATCCGCTCGCCGCGGCCGTCGGCTCGGCGGTCGTCGCCCTGCTCGAGACCGGGGAATACCAGGAGCGCGCCCGCGTGATGGGAGCCCGCCTCGCGGCGGGACTCGAGCGGTTGATCGGCTTCGGAGTCGTGTCCGTGCGATCCGCCGGGCTGTGGGCCGGCGTCGATATCGACCCGGCGCTGGCCACCGGACGGCAGGTCTGCGAGCTGCTGATGTCGCGGGGAGTGCTCGCGAAGGACACCCACGGCTCGACCGTCCGTTTCGCTCCTCCGCTCGTGATCACCGCGGAGGACGTGGATTTCGCCGTGGACCAGCTCGAGGCCGTTCTGCTGGAGCTGCGCGCCTAGGCTCCCACCTTCGGTTGCCGCAGCTTCGGTTGCATAACTCCTGCAACTCGGGATGGGGCCGGGGCTTCGGCCCGAACTTCCGGGGGACTTGTCCCCGTCGGCCGCCCAGTGCAGGAGTTACGGAATCGGGACTGGTCTCTGTCGGATCGGAAATCGTAGCTCCTAAGCTGTGGCCATGACTTCGGCTCCGCGCATCCGGATCCGCACCCGCATGTCCGGGCGCGACATCGACGAGGAGAACCGCGTCTCGAGCTCTCTCGAGTTGCTCTTCGACCTGACCTTCGTTGTCGCGGTCGCCCAGATCGCCCTGCAGCTGGCGCGCACCA
The DNA here is from genome assembly GCF_040549525.1 of Frigoribacterium sp. UYMn621. NCBI lineage: Bacteria > Bacillati > Actinomycetota > Actinomycetes > Micrococcales > Microbacteriaceae > Frigoribacterium > Frigoribacterium sp. UYMn621. The sequence goes on from NZ_JBEPTM010000001.1 coordinate 151,930, forward strand.
TCAGCGCGGGAACCGCTCTCACCGACGGGCTTGGCCCCTATCTCATGGTGTTCTTCGCCATCTGGTGGGCCTGGCTCAACTTCACCTGGTTCGCCTCCGCATATGACACGGACGATTTGCCCTACCGGCTCACCACCATGGTGCAGATGGCCGGTGTCCTCGTGCTGGCCGCGGGGGTGCAGAGCGCGTTCGACAAACAGCAGTACTTCGGCATCACCCTCGGGTACTTCATCATGCGGGTGGGGCTCGTGGGACAGTGGGTGCGCGCCGGCATCGAGAATCCGGATGGTCGCCGCACCGCGTTCCGCTATGCCGGTGCCATCACCCTCGTGCAGTTCGGTTGGATCGCCCGGCTGCTGATGCCCCCCGAGCTCGGAGCGCTGACGTTCATTCTGCTCGCTCTCGCCGATGTGAGCGTTCCCCTGTGGGCCGAGCGCACCGGTCTCACACCGTGGCACCCGCATCACATCGCCGAACGCTACGGCCTCTTCACGATCATCCTGCTCGGGGAGTCGGTGTCGGCCGTGACCATCGCCGTGCAGAAGGCGCTGGATCTCTCGGGGGTGAGTGTTTCGCTCGTCGTCGTCGCCCTCGGCGGCCTCGTTCTGCTCTTCGGACTCTGGTGGCTCTACTTTCTCGAACCCGCCGGCGAGGGGCTCGCCAGCCACCGCTCGAGGTCGTTCCTCTGGGGCTACGGACACTACCTCCTATTCGCGGCGATCGCGGCGATCGGGGCAGCCCTCGAGGTCGCGGTCGAGGCGGGCACGAGCGAGGCGGGCACGAGCGAGGCCGGCACGCACGGAGCCGGCACGCCCGCGGCCATTTCTCCGCTGGTCGTCGGCTACGCGCTTGCGATTCCCGTCGCGCTGTTCTTCGTGCTGCTGTTCCTGCTCCACGCCGTGATCGCGGAGCGCGCGGCGACACGTCCCTTCGGCTTCGCGGTGGCGGCGGCGATAGTGCTGCTGGTCCCGCTCGGGGCGCCCTCCTTCGGGGTGCCGCCCACCATCGTGCTCATCGCGCTGGTGACATCCGCGCTCACCGCGACGAGTATCGTCGACAATGTACGCCGAGCGGCCAGGGGGGCCCAGTGATGAATTACTTTCCCGCTTCGACCGCGACACCCCTGAGGGGCGGCCCGACCCTGCGCTGGGGAGTACTCGCGCCCGGTCGCATCGCCGCCGACTTCGTGCAGACCCTTCACTCCAACTCCGACCAGCGGATGCACGCGGTCGCGTCGCGCTCGTTCGAACGGGCAGCGGCCTTCGGCGCCCGGTTCGGCATCGATCGGGTCTACGACAGCTACGAGCAGCTGGTGGCTGATCCCGGCATCGACATCGTCTACGTGGCTGCTCCGCACAGCGAGCACCGTTCGCTCGCTCTGCTCGCGATCGCCGCCGGAAAGCACGTGCTCGTCGAGAAGCCGATCGCCCTCACCGCGGCGGAAGCGCGCGAGGTCGCCGATGCCGCGCGCGCCGCCGGCGTCTTCGCCATGGAGGCGATGTGGGCGCGGTTCCTGCCCCAGACCACGGTGATCTCGGCCCTGCTCGCCGACGGGATGCTCGGCGAGATCGGACTCGTCGCTGCCGACTACGGCTCCATCTTCGACTTCGATCCGAAGAGCCGCGCCTTCGATCCGGCGCTCGGCGGCGGCGCACTGCTCGACCTCGGCGTCTATCCCATCTGGTTCGCTCACTTCGTACTCGGCCGCCCCAGCAGGGTGGTGGCGAGCGGATCGATCACCTCGACCGGGGTGGACGGCCAGGCCGCCATCCTGTTCAGCACGGCGGATGGCGCGGAAGCCCAGCTGAGCACGAGCATGACCGTCTCCACTCCCGTGCGTGCCACGGTGAGCGGCTCCCTCGCGAGCGTCGACATCGACGCGCCCTTCGTCGCGCCCGGAGGTTTCACCCTCTACCGGGACGGCACCGACGAACCGCTGCGGTGGGACGACCCCACCACCCTGCGCTGGCGTGACGGACTGGTGTGGCAGGCGACCGCGGCGGCGCAGCATGTCGCTGACGGGCTCACCGAGTCCCCGCTGCATCCGCTCGACACCTCGATCGCGGTGCTCGAGACGATCGACGAGGCGCGGCGCCAGCTCGGGTTGCTCGCGTAGCTGGCGGTCGCCTCAGCCGGCGATCGGCGACTTCCGCGGGCCGGCCTTGGGCGGCGAGGTCCGGGGCTTGGTGGCCGAGGACTTCGCGGCCGGCCGCGGAGCCGTCGCGGCCGGGATGCTGAGGGCGCGCGGCGCGAGACGCTCGAGTTGCGTGACGTGGGTGGGCGTCAGCTCGGCGAGGGAGGTGACCCCGAGGAGGCGCATCGTGCGCGCGATCTGATCGCCGAGGATCTCGATCATGCGATCGACGCCCTCGCGTCCGCCGGCCATGAGGCCGTAGAGGTACGCGCGGCCCACCAGCGTGAAGTCCGCGCCGAGGGCGATGGCCGCGACGATGTCGGCGCCCGACATGATGCCCGTGTCGAGGTGGACCTCGAGGTCCTTGCCGACCTCGCGGGCGACATCCGGAAGCAGGTGGAACGGGATCGGCGCGCGGTCGAGCTGGCGACCCCCGTGGTTGGACAGGATGATGCCGTCGACGCCCATGGTCGCGAGGCGCTGTGCGTCGTCGAGGTTCTGCACTCCCTTGACCACGACCTTGCCCGGCCACTGGTCCTTGATCCAGGCCAGGTCGTCGAAGGTGACGGTGGGGTCGAACATGGTGTCGAGCAGCTCCCCGACGGTGCCCGACCAGCGGTCGAGGGAGGCGAAGGCCAGCGGCTCGGTCGTGAGGAAGTTGATCCACCACTCCGGGCGCGGGATCGCGTTGACGACGGTTCCGAGGGTCAGCTGCGGCGGGATCGAGAAGCCGTTCCGCTTGTCGCGGAGGCGCGCGCCGGCGACCGGCACATCCACGGTCACCAGCAGGGTGTCGAACCCGGCCTTCGCCGCCCGGTCGACGAGCGCCATCGAGCGGTCGCGATCCTTCCACATGTAGAGCTGGAACCAGTTGCGTCCGGTCGGGTTGGCGGCCTTGACGTCTTCGATCGCGGTGGTGCCCATCGTAGACAGGGAGAAGGGGATGCCCGCGGCGGCGGCCGCACCGGCCCCGGCGATCTCCCCCTCCGACTGCATCATGCGGGTGAAGCCGGTGGGGGCGATGCCGAACGGAAGGGCGACCGGCCCGCCGAGCACCGTCGATGAGGTGTCGACGACCGACACATCCCGCAGGATCGACGGGTTGAACTGGATGTCCTCGAAGGCCTGGCGCGCCCGGGCGAGCGAGATCTCCGCCTCGGCGGCGCCCTCGGTGTAGTCGAAGGCCGCCTTGGGGGTGCGCTTCTGCGCGATCGCCCGGAGGTCGTGGATGGTCAGCGCCTTCTCCAGCCGCCGCTTCTTCGCGTTGAATTCCGGGGTGGCGAAGTGCATGAGAGGCGCGAGGTCGCGCACCTGGGGAAAGTGTCGTTCGAGTTTCATAGTCCGGTCCTTGTGTCGACAACGATGTTCAGCGGTTCCTGGTGCTCGCGAAGCCGGCGAATCTGCTCGCGCACGAGTGGATCGACGCGGCTCGGCATGCTCGAGATATTGCCCCCGATGTGCGGGGTGATGATCACGCCGGGCAGCGTCCACAGCGAGTGGTCCGCGGGGAGCGGCTCCGGCTCGACGACGTCGATTGCCGCGCGGATCGCGCCCGTCCGAGCCCGCTCGGTGAGGGCATCCGTGTCGACGATCGCACCACGGGAGATGTTGACGAGCAGCGCGCCGGCCTTCATGCGGTCGAGGAAGGCCGCATCGACCATGTTCGTCGTCTCCACGGTGAGCGGTACGGCGATCACGACGATATCGGCTGCGGGGAGCAGCTCGGGGAGTGCCCCGAGGGGGTGGATGGCGCCGAGTGCGTCAGTGCGCCCGGTGCGCGCCACACGCGTGATCTCGACATCGAAGGGGGCAAGGCGCTTCTCGATCGCGGCACCGACCCCACCGACGCCGATGATCAGCACGGCGCGTCCGAGCAGGCCCGGGTACCAGTCGCGTTTCCAGAGGCCGGCCGGCTGCGCGCGGGCGATGACGTCCAGCCCGCGCTGGCTTTCGAGGATGAGACCGACAGCGAGCTCGGCCGTCGGGCCCTCGTGCACCCCGACGGCATTGGCGTAGCGGATGCCCGGCGGCAACACCTCCGCGACGCCGTTGTAGCCGAGGGCCTGGCTCTGCACCACCGACACCCGCGACGCCGCGAGTCGCGGCAAGGCCTCCGCAGAGACGGAGTACGGAAGCACCAGCAGGTCGATCGAGCGGTCGAGCGGGGAGTCATCCGTCGTCCAGACCTCGAGGGCCACGTCCTCGCCAGCGGGCGTGAGGCGCTCGAGCATCGTGGCATCGGGCACCGCGACGAAGACCGTCATTCGGAGGCCTCCCTGTCGTACTTCTGGAGGAGCCGATCACGCGCTCCCTCGATGTGTTCGCGAGTGAGGCGGCTCGCCAGCGCGCCATCCCCTGCCGCGACCGCATCGAGGATGCCCTGGTGCTGGAGGGCGACATCAGATGGCCGGATGAGCTGATGGGACTGCACCTGACCGATGCACAGCTCGATCTCGCCCATCAACAGGCCGTGCATCTTCGCAAGCCTGGGGCTGTGCTGCGCCAGGACGAGCTGACGGTGGAAATCGAGGTCTGTTCGGGCGAGGGCGGCGCGATCGTCGGTGCGCACGTGCTCGAGCAGCTCTCGTTGTACAGCGAGCGCGGCGAGGGGAACCACAGAGTCGCCCGCAAGGTGCTGCACGGCCGCCTCTTCGAGAATGGCGCGGTTGGAGTAGAGATCCTGGATGTCGTCACGGCTGAGCTCCGGAACCTGCGCGGCGTGGTGCGCCCGCCTCATCAAGAGTCCTTCGCTGACGAGTCGTTCGAGGGCGGCTTTCGCCGTTGGGCGCGCCACGGAGTAGCGTTCGGCCACGGCGGTCTCGGTGAGGAGGGTGCCCGGGCGATCGATCACGGTGACGATGCTCTCGCGCAGTGCGTCGTACACCGCTTCGGGCAGGGACGTGGTCTTGAGGGCGATGCTCCGAGGGGAGCGGTCGGGAGACTGCATTGTCAGACAAGTGTACGAGGTACTGTCGCCGGGAGCAAGGGCAGCCGCTCGGGTGCGGTTATGGGTGGGTCACCCGGAGTCGCCCGCGCAGGAACGGCAGCCACGGCGCCGAATAGGTGACCGCGGAGGGGCCACCACCTTCGAGGGTGATCTCGGCGTCTCCGAACCGCCAGAGCCGGTTGAAGAGGAACACCCCGACCACGGTCGTGCCCTCGGTGGGCACCATCCAGGTTCCCGTGCCCCACTGTGCCGGATTGCCGCGACCGTCGAACACGACCGTCGGCTTGGGAACCCAGCCGAACCAGGGCCGCTTCAGGGTGAGTTCGAAACGGCGGGTCTCGGCGGTCCCGAACGCTGAAGAGCCGGGCACATCCATATCGCCAGCCTACGGCTGGGACTGTGACGGAGCGGCTACACCGGTCGTAGCCGCAGGTTTTGCAGGCCGCCATCGACGGCTAGGGAGGTCCCGGTCGTCGAACCGCAGCGAGGGCTCGCGAGACGGGCCACGGCGTCTGCCACCTCAGCGGGCTCGACCAGCCGGGTGTGAGGCCTGTATCGGTGCTGCGATGAGGGTGCTCAGACGAACAACTGTCGCTGACGGCCGAGGCCGTCGATCTCGATCTCGCAGACGTCGCCCGCCTTCAGGTAGGGAAACCGCCCGGAGAGGGCGACACCCTCGGGTGTTCCGGTGAGCACGAGGTCCCCCGGTTCGAGGGTGAGGAACTGGCTCAGGTGCCAGATGATGTGGTCGACGTCGAAGATCAGGTCTGCAGTCGACGAATCCTGACGCGGTTCGCCGTTCACCCAGCTTCGCAGCCGCAGAGCGCGATAGTCGACCTCATCAGGCGTCACGAGCCAGGGACCTGTCGGGTTGAATCCCGGAGCCGATTTGCCTTTCGACCACTGGCCGCCGGACAGTTCGAGCTGAAATTCGCGCTCTGAGAGGTCGTTGGCCACGACGAAGCCGGCGATGTGGTCGATGCTGTCGGCGGGCGAGTCGAGGTAGGACGCGCGCTTCGAGATCACAACCCCCAGCTCGACCTCCCAGTCGGTCTTCACGCTCTTGCGCGGGATCGTGATGTCATCGTTGGGCCCGACGACGGTGTTCGGCGTCTTAAGGAACATGATCGGGATGGTGGGAGGGAGCGATCCGCTCTCGGCTGCATGAGCCGCGTAATTCATACCGATGCAGACGACGGCACTCGGTCGAACGATGGGCGATCCGATGCGCTCGCTGACGATGTCGGTCACCGGGAGGAGTCCTGCGTCGAAGGCTTCGCGCACGCGCTCAACACCGCCCGTCTCAAGGAATTGCCCGGTGATATCGGCGGTGACGCTGCTGATGTCGTAGTAGGACTGGCCGATGAGCACGAAAGGCCGCTCGTGGCCGACCGCTCCGATCCGGGCGAATTTCACGGGCGACCTTCTTCGGGCTGCAGCACTGACGTCTCGAACATTCGACGATCCTAACGTCGTGGGGCTCAGCGCGCGGGGCCGTAGCGCTTCGGCGAGAAGGCGGATGCCACCAGCGACCGGAGCGCCTCGAGCGACCCGGTCACGAAACCCTGTGCCCGCGCCTGAATCAGCACATTCCCGATCGCCGTCGCCTCGACGGGACCGGCGAGCACAGGAAGTCCGCTCAGGTCGGCCGTCGCCTGGCAGAGCAGCTCGTTCTGAGATCCGCCCCCGACGATGTGGATGACGTCGACACGAATCCCGGACAGCTCGGCAGCCGTCCGCACGGCATCCGAGAACGCGGAGGCAAGCGACTGGATGATGCAGCGCACGAACTCCGCACGGGACTGCGGCACCGGGCGGCCGTGCTCGGTGAGCCACTCCGCAATGCGCTCCAGCATGTCACCCGGAGTCAGGAAACGCGGGTCGTTGGCGTCGAACACGGCAACTTCGCCCGACACAGCGGCAGCCTGCGCGAGGAGTGCAGCGAGATCGATCGTCTCACCCGAGCGTTCCCAGGTGCGAACCGACTCCGAGAGCAACCAGAGGCCCATGACGTTGTGGAGGTACCGCACACGGCCGTCGACGCCGCCCTCGTTGGTGAAGTTGGCGAGGCGAGAGGCCTCACTGAGCACCGGGTGTTCGAGCTCGACACCGACGAGCCCCCAGGTGCCGCAGCTGATGTAGGCGAAGTTCGGGGTAGTGGCCGGGATCGCGACGACGGCCGACGCAGTGTCGTGGGAACCGACGGCGATGATGCCGAGGCTCTGCCGCATCCCGAGCTCGGTCGCGATCGACGGGAGGAGTTCGCCGACGCTCGATCCGGGGGAGATCAGCGGCGGGAACAGCCTCGCAGGCAGGTCGAGCCGCGAGATGAGGGTGTCGTTCCACTCGCCTGTCGTGATGTCGACGAGCCCGGTCGTCGAGGCGTTGGTGCGCTCAGCGAAGCTCTCACCCGTGAGCCAGAAATTGATCAGGTCCGGGATGAGCAGCAGCGAGTCTGCAAAACCGAGCAGGCCGGGTGCGCGCTCGGCTTCGAGCTGGTACAGGGTGTTGAACGGCAGGAACTGCAGGCCGTTCGCTGCATACAGCTCCTTCGCCGAGACCACAGAGTGCGTGGTCTCGACGGCGCGCGCGGTGCGCCCGTCTCGGTAGTGGAATGGTTCGCCGAGCATCCGTCCGCCTCGCAGCAATGCGTAGTCGACGGCCCAGGAGTCGACCCCGGCGCTCGCGAGCCCGGGTTCCTCCCGCGCCGCGGCGCCGAGCCCGGCCGTCACGTTGCGGAAGAGTCCGAGGATGTTCCAGTGCAGGCCATACGGGGTCGCCACCGGGGCGTTCGGAAAGCGCGCGACCGGCCGCAGGCTCAGCTCGTTGTGGCCGACGTAGCCGAGCATCACGCGCCCGCTTGTGGCACCGAGGTCGACCGCCGCGACGGCCTCCGTCATCTGAGGAATGCCGCGGCGACACCGGCGTCGACGGGGATGTGGAGGCCGGTGGTGTGGCTGAGGTCGCTGGTGCAGAGCACGAACACGGCGTTGGCCACGTTCTCGGGAAGCACCTCGCGCTTCAGCAGGGTGCGCTGGGCGTAGTACTTGCCGAGGTCCTGCTCGTCGACGCCGTAGACCGCGGCGCGCTTCGCGCCCCAGCCGCCGGCGAAGATGCCCGATCCCCGCACGACGCCATCCGGGTTGATGCCGTTCACCTTCACGCCGTATTCGCCGAGTTCGGCCGCGAGCAGCCGCACCTGGTGCGCCTGGTCGGCCTTCGTGGCCGAGTAGGCGATGTTGTTGGGACCGGCGAACACCGAGTTCTTCGAGGAGATGTAGATGATGTCCCCGCCGAGCTTCTGGTCGATGAGCACCTTCGCGGCGGCGCGGGAGACGAGGAAGGAGCCCTTGGCCATCACGTCGTGTTGCAGGTCCCAGTCGGCGACGGTGGTCTCGAGCAGGCTCTTCGAGAGCGAGAGGCCCGCGTTGTTCACGACGAGGTCGAGCCCGCCGAACGCGAGCACCGCGGCGTCGACGGCGGCCTGCACCTGCAGCTCGTCGGTGACGTTCGACTGCACGCCGATCGCGACATCAGTGTTACCGATCTCGGCCGCGGCGGCCTTCGCCTTCTCGAGGTCGAGGTCGGCGATCACGACGCAGGCTCCCTCGGCGGCGAGACGCGTGGCGATGGCCTTGCCGATGCCGGATGCCGCGCCGGTGACGAGCGCGACGCGCGTCGCGAGCGGCTTGGCCCTCGGCATCCGCTGCAGCTTGGCCTCCTCCAGCGCCCAGTATTCGATGCGGAACTTCTCCGCCTCGTCGATCGGAGCGTAAGTCGAGATCGCCTCGGCTCCGCGCATCACGTTGATCGCATTGATATAGAACTCGCTGGCCACCCGGGCGGTCTGTTTGTTCGCGCCATAGCTGAACATGCCGACGCCGGGGACGAGCACGACGAGCGGGTCCGCCCCGCGGATCGCGGGACTTGCCGCAGTCGCATTGCGGTCGTAGTAGGCCTGGTAGTCGGCCCGGTACTCGTTGTGGAGTTCGTGCAGGCGCGCGAGCTGGGCGTCGAGGGACGCGGTCGGCGGCAGGTCGAGCAGCATCGGCTTGACCTTGGTGCGCAGGAAATGGTCAGGGCAGCTGGTGCCGAGGGCGACGAGGCGAGGCGACTCGGAGGAGGCGAGGAAGTCGAGCACGACCGGGGCGTCGGTGAAGTGACCGACCTGGGCGCGGTCGGTGGAGGCGAGCCCGCGCAGTGTTGGGGCGAGCGCCGCCGCGCGGGAAAGACGCTGGTCAGAGGGCAATGCGCCGTAACCCTCCATGATGGTTCCCAGAGGATCTGCGCGTCCGTTCTCACGGATGAACGTCTCGGCGGTGTCGATGATCCAGAGCGAGTTGGCCTCGGCCTCCGCCGAGGTGTCGCCCCACGCGGTGATGCCGTGGCCGCCGAGGATGCACCCGATGGCCGCCGGATTGGCCTCTTTGATGGCGGCGATGTCGAGCCCGAGCTGCCAGCCCGGCCGGCGCCACGGCACCCAGACGACCTTCTCGCCGAACGCCTTCGCGGTGAGTTCCTCGCCGTCCGCGGAGGTCGCGAAGGCGATGCCGGAGTCGGGGTGGAGATGGTCCACGTGGGCCGCATCCACCAGTGCGTGCATGGCGGTGTCGATCGAAGGCGCGGCGCCCCCCTTGCCGTGCAGTGTGTAGTCGAAGGCGGCGACCATCTCGTCTTCGCGGTCGACGCCGGGGTAGACGCTCGTGAGCGCGCGCAGGCGGTCGAGGCGCAGCACCGCGAGGCCGGGCTCGGTGAGGGTGCCGAGGTCGCCGCCGGAGCCCTTCACCCAGAGCAGCTCGACGGGCTCACCCGTCGCGGGGTCGACATCCGTTCCCTTCGCGGAGGTGTTTCCGCCCGCGTAGTTCGTGACCCGCGGGTCGGAGCCGAGGCGGTTGCTCCGGGCGATGAGCTCTGCGGCAGCGGGGTTGGTCATGTCGTGATCCTTCGGTCTGCGGTGAACTGGTCTGCGGTGAATCGGCGGTGGCGGGGGATCCGCGACGCCTTCCGGCTGCCGCGGGTCAACTCGGGGGTTACGCGCCCCAGGAGGCCTGCTGGCCGCCCACGCGGTCTGCGGCGATCTTCGCCTGGTACCCGGATGCCGCGTAGGCGGCCATCGGGTCGCCGGCAAGCCCGCGGCTCTCGCGCCAGGCGGCGAGGTCGGCCCGCACGTCGGTGTAGAAGGCGTCCATGAGGATGCCGTTGGCGCCGAGCACATCGCCCGCGTCCTGCGCTGCAGTGAGCGCGACGGTGTCGACGAGGAGTGCCCGGGCCGTCATCTCCTGCACATTCAGCACGGAGCGGATCTGCCCGGGGATCTTGTCCTCGACGTTGTGGCACTGGTCGAGCATGAACGCGACGTCCGAGTCCGGTCCGAAGCCGCCGCCGCGGATGACCTCGTAGAGGATGCGGAACAGCTGGAACGGGTCCGCCGCCCCGACGATGAGGTCGTCATCGGCATAGAACCGCGAGTTGAAGTCGAACGAGCCGAGCTTGCCGAGGCGCAGGAGCTGCATGACGATGAACTCGATGTTCGTGCCGGGCGCGTGGTGTCCGGTGTCGAGGCAGACCAGCGCGCGATCCCCGAGAGCGGCGACCTGGGCGTAGGAGGTGCCCCAGTCCGGCACATCCGTGTGATAAAAAGCGGGCTCGAAGAACTTGTATTCGAGCACCATCCGCTGCGAATCGCCGATGCGGGCGTAGATGGCGGCGAGCGATTCCGCCAGGCGGTCCTGCCGGGCACGCAGGTCCTGCTGGCCCGGGTAGTTGGTGCCGTCGGCGAGCCAGATCTTGAGGTCACGCGAGCCCGTGGCATCCATGATGTCGATGCACTCGAAGTGGTGGTCGATGGCCTTCTGGCGGATCTTCGGGTCTGAGTGGGTCAGGGAACCGAACCTGTAGTCGTCGTCCTGGAAGGTGTTGGAGTTCACGGTGCCGAGGGCGACTCCGTGGTCGTTCGCGAAGGCGCCGAGGGCCGCGTAGTCATCCACCCGGTCCCACGGGATATGCAGTGCCACCGAGGGGGAGAGCGCGGTGTACCGGTTGACCTGCGCGGCGTCGGCGATCTTCTCCTGCGGCGTGCGCGGCGTGCCGGGGGTGCCGAAGACCTTGAACCGGGTGCCGGAGTTGCCGAATGCCCAGGAGGGCAGCTCGATGGCCTGCTGCGCGAGCAGCGGTTCGATCTCGGAGAAGGTTGTCATGATCGGTTCCCGTTCTGGTTGACGCCGTTCGTGCGAAGACTGGTGAGCTGGTCGTCGAGGTTGAAGACCTCGTCGAGGTAGAGGAATGCCTGGTCGGCAGGAACGTCGAGGTCGACGAAGTGCTCGGCCATCGCGGCTTGCCAGCGAGCATTCACCGGCTGGGCCGCCATGCCGTCGAGGTTCGCCCGCAGGTCTTCGGTCTCGAAATAACCGATCACGAGGCCGTCGTCGCGGAGGAAGATCGAGTAATTGCGCCACCCGGTGTCGTGAAGCGCGTGGAGCATGTCCGCCCAGACCGCGGCATGAGCCGCCCGGTAGGCATCGATGTGACCCGGCTTGACCTGCAGCTGGAAGCAGACGCGTCTCATCGCCAGCTCGGCAGACTCGCCATGTCGACATGGCGGTGTTCGATGCCGAGCAGTGAGGCGGCGGCGCGGATGTCTCCGGCGCGATGCCCCACGCAGAGCGCCCAGTGGTGCCCGATGCCGGTCTGCGACCACTCGTCGACCCACTCGCCGGGATCGCCTCCGAAGTCGACGCGGGAGGTGGTGTTGCCGATCGCGAGCAGGGGACCGGGCACGACGGTGCCCTCGCTGGTGATGAAGGTGAAGCTGCCGTCGCGGTCCTGGCCGATTCCGAAGGTCGTGACCGGCCCTTGCCTCACGTCGAACTCGACCGAGACGCCGTAGCCGCGCTTGCCGTGGTAGATCCCGAGACCGCGGAGCAGCGGGTCCCGCTCGGAGACCGCGAGGTGGGCCGGACCGTCATGACCCATCTCGACCACGTTGTCGAAGAAATTGAGTGCCTGGATCTCGGTGAATGATCCGCCTGCCCCGATGGAGTGGGCGGCGAGCATCGCGAGGCTGGTGCGCAGCTCGTATTCTCCGACGAAGGGGATGCCGCGGGCGGTCAGCAGGGAAGCGCCGAGGATCATGCCCGCGCCGAGCCGCTCGTGCTGCTCGCCCTGGAGGCCACGGTGGTAGTACGCGGCGGAGTCGAGCTCGAAATCGTCGACGAGACGGTCGAGACCGACCGAGACCTTGGCGCCCCACGCGAAGTCCTCCTCCTTCACCGAGGGGTCGAGCGTGAACAGGGACTTCGCGAGCTCCATGCGGTCCCGCGCCTCGGCATCCGTCACCTCGGCCACCCGCACGCGCAGGTCGTCGAACTCGAGCACCTCCACGTGGGAGCCGAACTGGGTGGAGACGAGGGTCAGGTCGGTGGAGACATCCAGCATGCCGGGGTAGAGGTGGCCCATCAGGCCATGGCGGGCGTTACGCAGTGTTGCGCGCACACCGGCGGCATGCACCCACTGGTCGATGCGTGCCCAGGCCGACTCCTGCTTCAGGTGGCCGGACACGGAACGGAAGGGGATGTCGGCCCGTCGGAACACGTTCGCCACCTCCGGCACGGGGCACTGGCCGCAGTAGGCGAGCCACTTGCCGGTGTCGAAGTTGGCGTGGTCCATCGCCTCGGTGGGCTGGAGGTCGATCACGAGCACGGGCGTCTTGGCCCGCTGGGCGATCGGCAGCACCATCGAGGAGGTGAGATAGGTGGTGAGGAAGATGACGATGAGGTCGCAGTCGGCGATGCGCAGCTTCTCCGCGGCGACGTTCGCCTCCTGGGCATCCGAGATGAATCCCACATCGATGACCTCGGCGTCGAGATCGCTGAAACGGGACGTCACGTAGGCCGAGGACTGCTTCAGCTGCGGAAGCAGATCCGGAAACTGGGGCCAGTAGGCGGCGAGACCGCCGGCGACGAGGCCGATGCGGGTCTGGCGGCGCTTCTTCGGCGAGAGGGCCGGAGCATTGGCGAGTGATGACATCTGCAGGACTTTCCGAAGCTGAGAGGACGCTCTCCCGGGCCGCGCTGGCCCGGGAGAGCGAAGGGTTTAGAAGTTGTACTGGTCGATATTGTTGGCGTCGAACTCCGTCGGCGGGCCGACGATGACGGTGTTGTCGGCGCCAACCTTCAGGGTGCCGAGGTCACCGGCATCGAAGGAGTCGCCTTCCTTGCCGGTGATCGTGCCGGCGACGAGGGCCTTGGCGGCGTAGACGGCAGCGGTGCCGATCTTTGCCGGGTCCCAGAGCGCGAAGGCCTTGACGGTGCCGTCCTTCACGTATTCGCGCATCTGGTTCGGAAGACCGAGCCCGACGAGCGCGACCTTGCCCTTGTAGGACGAGGTCGAGAGGTATCGAGCCGTCGCCGCGATGCCGACCGTCGTGGGCGAGATGATGCCCTTGAGGTTCGGGTAGGTGGACAGTAGACCCTGCGCAACCTGGAAAGAGGTCGTGTCGTCGTCGTTGCCGTAGACGGTCGCGACCAGGTTGATCTTCGCGTACTTCGGGTTCGACTTGAGCTCGGCCTTCATGAACTCGATCCACGCATTCTGGTTGGTCGCGTTTGCGGTCGCCGAGAGGATGGCGATGTCACCCTCGTAGTTGATCTGCTCGGCGACCTGCTTCACCTCGATGAGTCCGACATCCTTGGACACCACCTGGTTGATGAAGAGACTGCGGCAGTTCTTCGCGGTGTCGGAGTCGAAGGTGATGATCTTCGCCCCGCCGGCCTTGGCCTGGTTGAGTGCCGAGCAGACGGCGTTCGGGTCGTTGGCGGCGATGGCGATCACGTTGATCTTCTTCTGGGTGAGGGTGTTGATGTAGCTCACCTGGGAGGAGGCACTCGCGGTGTTCGGGCCGACGACCGAGTAGTCGACCCCACTGAGCGCGGCGGCGGCCTTTTTGCCCCCGCCGAGTTCGACGTCGGTGTACGGGTTGTTGAGCTGCTTTGGAACGAAGGCGATGCTGAATCCCTTGGAGCTTCCGCCGGACGAGGCCGGGGTGCCGCCGGCAGCACAGCCTGCGAGCGCCATGACAGCGGCCGTGGTGAGAGCGGAGACTGCCAGGACCCGGCGAGCCGTCACTGATCGGCCCCTCTTCAGATGAAATAACTTCATTGTTTTCCCTTTCCTATGGAATCGTCGCCGGGTGCTCGGCGGACGAATTTTCTATGCCGCTGACGTCTCCGTAAGGAGCGCGCGGCTGCGGCGTCTTTCGCCGGAGAGTTTCAGTCGGGCGCTCACGCTCGGCGCGATCACCGAGAGCACGAGTAGCGACCCGGTGACGATGGTGAGCACCGTGTCGGGCAGGCCAGCGAGCTGCAGCGAGTAGTTGACGGTGCGGATGATGAGCACGCCGGCGACCACCCCGACGATGCCTCCCGATCCGCCGAAGATGGATACCCCGCCGAGCAGTACTGCCGCTACGACGCTCAGCTCCAGGCCCGTGACGCTGTCGCTCTGTGCGCTCGAGTAGCGGAGCACCCAGAAGATGCCGGCGAAGGCTGAGATGCCACCGCTCGCGACGTAGAGCCAGAACTTGGAGCGGTTCACGCGGATGCCCACGAACCGTGCGGCCTCCTTGCTGAAGCCGAGGGCGAAGAGGGCCCGGCCGAACGGGGTGAAGTGCAGCAGCACGGCGAACACGATCACCACGATCGCAACGAAGATCATGAAGGTCGGGATGCCGGTGCCGCCGATCGTCGATGTGGCGAAGGCCGTGAGGTCCACCGGGAAGTCTGCGACCGCGTTATCGCCGATCACCACGAGCGCGAGGCCGCGGAAGAGGGCGAGCGTTCCGATCGTCACGGCAAGGGACGGCAGCCCGATCGCCGTGATCAGGATGCCGTTGAACGCACCGCACAGCAGTCCCACGATGATGCAGGCAACGAACACCCACCAGATGTTCCAGTGGGCGTCGTGGAAGAGCACGCCCATCATGGCGGCAGACAGGCCGGCCGTGCTCGCGACGGAGAGGTCGATCTCACCGGTGATGATGATCAGGGCCATCGGCATGGCCATGAGCAGGATCGGCACGGCGTCGATGAGCAGGAAGCTCACCGTGGCCACCCCGGCGAAGTAGGGCACGAAGATACTCGCGATGACCACGATCAGCAGCAGGGCGTAGACGGTGTTGGCATTGCGGCCGAGGAACAGCCTGCGTGTGGCGCCCCGGGCTTTCACCGGCCGGTCCACGGTGGTCCTTTGTCGCGCGTCAGACATTTCGGGCCTCACTCACTCGCAGCTTGCGGGCGGTTCGAACGGACAGGATGCGGTCGAGCAGGATCGCGGCGATGATCAGCACGCCGACGATCGCCTGTTGCCAGAACTTGCTCACATTGAGGGCGGCAAGGGCACCGGTCATCGTGGTGAGGAGCACGGCCCCGATGGCGGCTCCGGTGACGGTGCCACTGCCTCCGAAGATCGCGACGCCACCGACGACGACCGCGGCGACGATTTGCAACTCGAATCCGGTGCCCGTGTCGGCCCCGACCGAGTTGAAGCGGGAGGCGTAGAGCACTCCGGCCAGCCCGGTGAGGGCGCCGCTGGCGACGAATGCTCCGACGACGCGCCCCGTGACGTTGATGCCGAACAGGCGGGCGGCCTCGGTGTCGGATCCGATCGCGTAGAGGTCTCGTCCGGCTCGCGTGCCGAACATGAAGATCGCGGCGAGGATCACAACGATGAGCGCCGCGATGGCGAACAGAGGGATGCCCCAGAGGGTCTGAACCGACAGGTTGCCGAAGGCCTTCGGTTCATTGCCGATGAAGTACTGGGTGCTTCCGGCCCAGGCGTTGTTGATGCCTCGGAAGATATAGAGGGTGCCGAGGGTGATGACCAGCGATGGCACTCCGGCTATCGTCACCACCAACCCGTTGATCGCCCCGAGCAGCGCTCCGAGCACGATGCCGATCACGAAGACGAGCGGTATGGGGATGCTGGGGAAGGCATGAAACAGCGAGCCGGTGCCGAAGGCCGAGAGGCCGAGAATCGACCCGATCGATAGGTCGACGTTGTTGGTGATCACGACGACGGCGAGACCGACGGCCATGATCACGAAGATGGTCGAGTTGAGCAGCAGGTCCTTGACCCCCTGAGCAGCAAGGAACCGGGGATTGACGACCGCCGTGACGATGATGAGCACCGCGAGGGCGGCGAACACCGAGAACTCCCGGGAGACGAAGATGCGGCCGAGAGCGCGCCCAGCGGCAGGCCTCTCGATCGCAGGGGACAGGATCTGGCTCATGCGGCACTCTCCGGTGATGCGCTTGCGGCGTGCAGGACTGCTTCGGCGGTGGCTTCGTCGCGGGAGAGGCGGGCCGAGATGCGCCCTTCGTGCATGACGAGGATGGTGTCGGCCATTCCGAGCACCTCCGGCAGTTCCGACGAGATCATCAGCACGGCGATGCCCTGCACGGCGAGTTCGGAGATCAGGCGGTGGACCTCTGCCTTGGTGCCGACGTCGATCCCGCGGGTGGGTTCGTCCACGATGAGGAGGCGGGGAGCGGTGGCAAGCCACTTCGCGATCACGACCTTCTGCTGGTTGCCACCCGAGAGGGTGGCGACCGAGAGATCCTGGGATCCGGTCTTCACCTGCAGACGTGCGCTCCACTCCTCGGCGACCCGACGCTCATCCTTCGCGTTGATCAGACCGAACCGGGCGAGCGTCCTCCGCAGCGTGAGGGTGGCGTTTCGCGCGACGGACAGGTCCATGACGAGGCCCTGCTTGCGACGATCCTCTGGAACGAAACCCATGCCCGCGTCGATGGCGGACTGCGGAGAGTGGGCGCGGATGGGCTTTCCCGACAGCAGAACCGTGCCGGTGTCGTAGCGGTCGATGCCGAATACGGCCCTGGCGACCTCCGTACGTCCCGCGCCGACGAGGCCGGCAAGGGCGACGATCTCGCCGGCGCGAACGTCGAAGCTGATGTCCCTGAAGACACCCGCCCGGGTCAGGTTCGTGACCGAGAGAACGGCCTCGCCGATGAGGGCATCCTGCTTGGGGAAGAGCGTCGCGATGTCACGCCCCACCATCTCCCGCACGAGGCCGTCGACGGTGATGTCTGGGGTGTCGTGGGTGGCGATGAATGCTCCGTCGCGCATCACGGTGATGCGATCGCAGAGGTCGAAGACCTCGTCGAAGCGGTGTGAAATGAAGAGAATGCCCGTGCCGCGGTCACGCAGGCTCCGGGCGACGGCGAACAGACGCTCCACCTCGACGCCGCTCAGGGCCGCGGTCGGTTCATCCATCACCAGGATGCGAGCGTCGAGGGAGATCGCCTTCGCGATCTCGATGATCTGCTGGTCGGCGATGGAGAGGCCCTCGGCGACCCGGTCGGGGTCTACGGGCACGCCGAGGCGCGCGAAGAGCTCTCTGGCCTGGGAGCGCATGCTCGCCCGGTCGATGAGGCCGAGACGACCGCGCGGCTGGCGGCCGATGAAGATGTTCTCGGCGACGGTGAGGTCGGGGAAGAGCGTCGGCTCCTGGTAGATCACGGAGATGCCGGCCGCCTTGCTGTCCGCGGGGGATTTGAAGCTGACATCCACCCCGTTGACCCGGAAACGCCCGGAGTCGGGTTGGTGCACGCCCGCGAGGATCTTCACCAGGGTGGACTTGCCCGCGCCGTTCTCGCCGACGAGTGCGTGGATCTCTCCGTTGCGGATCTCGATGGTTCCGTCGCTGAGTGCGACCACGGCGCCGAAGGACTTCGTCGCGGAGGCGAGGGAGAGGGCGGGTGCGGCGCTATCGGGGCTCATCGTCATTGACGGCTGATCCTCCACGGTGAGGTTTATTGAATCGTTTTAAGATCGGGACGGAATGCACTCTATGGGCCCCGGTTCCCCCGAGTCAAGCCCGATGGTGAATCGTTCCAAAAACGTACCGACGCGACGCGGAATGCATGGCATCATGCAATGAGCGGTGCACCGGAGCGCCGCACGGGAAAAGCGGAGAATCACATGGCGGCCAGCGTGAAGGATGTCGCGGCGCTCGCCGGCGTCTCGGTGGGCACCGTCTCCAACGTGATGAACCGACCCGAGAAGGTCTCCCCCGCGGTGGCGGTGCGCGTGCAGGCCGCGATCGATCAGCTCGGCTTCGTGCGCAACGATGCCGCCCGGCAGCTGCGCGCCGGGCGAAGCAGCACCATCGGGCTCGTCGTACTCGATGTTCGCAACCCCTTCTTCACCGATCTCGCTCGTGGCGCCGAGGACCGGGCGGCCGCGGACGGATTCTCCGTGATCCTCGGCAACAGCGACGAGAAGGCGGATCGGGAGGCCACCTATCTCGACCTCTTCGAGGTGCAGCGCATGCACGGCGTGCTCATCTCCCCGTTCGGCGACATCACTGGGCGCCTGCGCCAGTTGCGCGATCGGGGCATCCCCGCGGTGCTCGTGGACCGCACGAGCGCGGATGCCTCGTTCAGCTCGGTCTCCGTCGACGACATCGCCGGCGGCTCGCTCGCCGTCACGCACCTGCTCGCCCAGGGCCGCCGCCGCATCGCCTTCATCGGCGGACCCCTCGAGATCCAGCAGGTCACCGACCGGCTCGATGGCGCGCGTACGGCCATCGCCACGCAGCCGGATGCCACTCTCGAGGTCATCCTGATCGATGCGCTCACCGTCATCGCGGGCCGGGCCGCCGGGCGTGAGCTCGTGGCGCGGGATCCCGCGGAGCGACCCGACGCGGTGTTCGCGGCGAACGACCTCGTGGCGATGGGCGTTCTCCAGGCCCTCATGATGCAGGGGGCGGATGTTCGCGTGCCAGAACAGATCGCCCTGGTCGGATACGACGACATCGACTTCGCCAGCGCCGCGGTGGTTCCGCTCTCCTCCATCCGCCAGCCGAGCGCTCTCATCGGCCAGACGGCGGTCGAGATCCTGCTCGAAGAGGCCGCGGACCCCGCGCTGGCGCCCCGTCAGGTGGTATTCCAACCCGAACTGGTGGTGCGAGAGAGTAGTTTGTAGGGATCATGTCGACGAAGATTCCCGCCGATGCTCCCGCACTGATCGTGCCAGAGTTCGGCCGTATTGAACTTGGCCGCCGGCCCGTGCCGCATCCCGGACCCGGGAAGGTGCTCATCCGCACCGACTTCACCGGCGTCAGCGTCGGTACCGAGATGCTGGCCGCCACCGGGGAACGGCCGTCCTGGGGCCCCGTACCCTTCACCCCGGGCTACCAGGGCGTCGGCCACATCGTCGCCTTCGGCGAGGGGGAGGAGCGGCACGGTCTCACGCTCGGCGAAGCGGTCGCGTGCTTCGGCGATGGCACCCACGGTGCATACTTCATCGCCGATCTCGAGCTGACCTATCCGATCGAAGAGACCGATTCGTATCACATGGCCGCGCTGTTCGTGCCGGCAGCGGTCGGTCTCAACGCCATCGACAAGGCCGGGCTGGAGAGCGGTGACACCGTGCTCGTGCTCGGCCAGGGGCTCATCGGCCAGGCCACCGCGATGCTCGCGCGCGACCGCGGCGCCTACGTCGTGGTGTCAGAGGTGTCTCCCGAGCGGCGTGCCATCTCCGATGCCCATTGCGCCGACCGGGTGATCGACGGCTCTGCCGGGTCTCCCTGGTCACAGCTGCAATCCGACTTCCCCGACGGTTTCGACATGGTGATCGAGTCGACCGGTGTCGCCGCTCTCATCGACAGCGCGCTGGAATGCCTGCGCTTCGAGGGCACGATGGTCTTCGAGGGCGTGTATCCCGACCAGGTCTCGTTCACCTATGAGCTCGCGCACGAACGGCAGATCAACGCGGTGTTCCCGTGGTTCATCGGCACCTCGGAGGTGCGCCGCACCGTGTTGCGCCGCATCGTCTCCGGCGAGCTGGACATGGATCCGCTCATCACCAACCAGGTCAACTGGACCGAGGCGGATGCCACCTACCGACGCCTCTTCACCTCGGAGCGCGACCATCTCAACGGAATCGTCATCGACTGGCGGGGAGCGGAATAGACATGCCTCTGAACGGGGAGTACGCACCGAGCACCTCGGACTGGGCGCGCGAGCAGGCCGAGCTGTTCGAGGCAACGGATGGTGCGCAGGGCGCAGACCTCCGCGGAATGCCTGTCATCGTGCTGACGTCGGTGGGAGCCAAGTCCGGAATGCTGCGCAAGACGGCACTCATGCGAGTCGAACACGACGGCGAGTATGCGGTGGTGGCCTCGCTCGGCGGCGCCCCGAAGCATCCGGTCTGGTATTTCAATCTTGTGAAGAATCCGCACGTCGAGCTGCAGGATGGCGCGGAGAAGGCCGACTATGTCGCCCGGGAGATCACCGGCGAGGAGAAGGCTGTCTGGTGGAAACGAGCCGTCGCGGCCTACCCGCCGTACGCCGACTACCAGGAGAAGACCGACCGGCAGATCCCGGTCTTCGTGCTCAGCCGGGTCGATTCCGATGACTGAGCCCGTGGCCGTCACCAAGCGCCCACTGCTCGTCTGGGACATCGTCGTCTCGGCAGCCGTGCTCCTCATCGGCGTGGGATTCCTGGTGGTCTCGGCCGTGATCGACCTGTTCTCCGCGGCGCTCGTTGGCAATTGCCCCGCCCGCACCTGCTCGGCCGGTGCTGCGGTGGCGTCCCTCGGCATCTCGTGGTTCGTGATGTTCCTGTTGCTGGTCATCGGGGCCGTGCTCACCATCGTCACCCTCGCGCGGCGTCGCCAGGCCTGGTGGATCGCGCTCCTCGCGATCGTGCTCGTCGTCGCGGTCTGGATCACCGGGTTCGTGCTCTATTCGCAGGCGGTCAGCCACGAGCGGGTGGTGATCGACGGGGTCGTCGCGCTGGGATCCTCGCTTCTCGGGTAGCGCCCCACCCAAGCGGTCTCCTGCCCGCGAGTTGCACTCTTGTGCGACCTCAGCGAGCGGCCGGGTCGCACAAGAGTGCAACTCGCCGGTTGACCATGAAGCGTCTGAACGCCGAAACGAAGGGTGCGGCGTGCGGAAACAACGCCGCAACATGCGAGGCCTAAGGTAAAGCCATGGATGGCCTGTTCGAGGGATACGGCACCCAGGCGGTGAAGGGTCGCAAGACCGGAGCGACGCCGTGGGATGAGATGTTCGACGAGCCGTCAACGGTGCGCACGGCCTATCGAGAGATCCATTCGGCGCTCGCGCAGATGACCCAGGATGAGTTGCGCGGCCGCACCGACGCCCTCGCCAGCTCCTACCTCGCCCAGGGCGTCACCTTCGACTTCGCCGGGGAGGAACGCCCCTTTCCGCTGGATGCCGTTCCGCGGGTGATCGAGCTCGCCGAGTGGGTCACGGTCGAAGCGGGCATCAAGCAGCGCGTGCTCGCTCTCGAGGCCTTCCTCGCCGACATCTACGGCGCCCAGAACGCCGTGAAAGACGGGGTGATCCCCGCCTCACTGATCAGCTCCTCGAGTCACTTCCACCGCGAGGCCGCGGGCATCCACCCGGCCAACGGCGTGCGGATCCAGGTGTCCGGCATCGATCTCATCCGCGACGAGCAGGGTGGATGGCGCGTGCTCGAGGACAACGTGCGCGTGCCCTCCGGCGTGAGCTACGTGATCTCGAACCGCCGGGTCATGGCTCAGACGCTGCCGGAGCTGTTCGTCTCCATGCGCGTGCGACCCGTCGGGGACTATCCGCACAAGCTGCTGCAGGCTCTGCGCGCGAGCGCGCCCGAGGGCGTGGACGACCCCACCATCGTGGTGCTCACCCCCGGTGTCTACAACTCCGCCTACTTCGAGCACACCCTGCTCGCCCGCCTGATGGGCGTCGAGCTGGTGGAGGGCCGCGACCTGTTCTGCTCGGGCGGTCGCGTGTGGATGCGCACGACATCCGGTCCCACCCGGGTCGATGTGATCTACCGCCGGGTCGACGACGAGTTCCTCGATCCGCTGCAGTTTCGCGCCGACTCGATGCTCGGGAGCCCCGGCCTGCTGCTCGCCGCCCGACTCGGCAACGTGACCATTGCCAACGCCATCGGCAACGGGGTCGCCGACGACAAGCTGGTGTACACCTACCTGCCGGAGCTCATCAGGTACTACCTGAGCGAGGAGGCGATCATCCCCAACGTCGATACCTGGCGCCTCGAGGATCCGGCCTCCCTCGAGGAGGTGCTCGACCGCCTGGACGAGCTCGTCGTCAAGCCGGTGGACGGATCGGGCGGCAAGGGTCTCGTCGTCGGCCCGGCCGCCAGCCCCGCCGAGCTCGAGAAGCTGCGCAAGACGCTGCTCGCCGATCCGCGCGGCTGGATCGCGCAGCCGGTGGTGCAACTCTCCACGATCCCCACGCTCGTCGAGGACGGCATGCGACCGCGGCACGCCGACCTTCGTCCGTTCGCGGTGAACGACGGCAAGGACGTCTGGGTGCTTCCCGGTGGCCTCACCAGGGTCGCGCTTCCCGAGGGCGAGCTCGTCGTGAACTCCTCGCAGGGCGGCGGATCGAAAGACACCTGGGTCGTCGGCGAAGTGCCGCTGCAGGTCTCGCGGCACTCGATCCAGGGCCTCGTCGCCGACCAGGCGACCTCCACGGAGGCGATCCCGATCATCAACTCCGAGGTGCACCACATCGACCAGGCGCCCCGCGACCGCACGCTCGGGCAGGGCCAGCAGGAGCAGCAGCAGCAGACTGCTGGTCGAGTAGCGAGCGCCCGCGAGCGTGTCGAGACACGTCAGAAGGGGGAATCGCAATGCTGAGCCGCATCGCCGAGAGCCTGTTCTGGATCGGGCGCTACATCGAGCGCTCCGACGGCACCGCGCGAATCCTCGACGTGCACCTCCAACTGCTTCTCGAAGACCCGTGGATCGAGGAGGACCTGGCCTGCCGGTCCCTCCTCAGCGTGATGGGGAGTGACGTGCCGGAGGACCGGGTGCTCACCCGGCAGAGCGTGCTCGAGATCCTTGCGGTTGACCGCTCGGAGCCGGCATCCATCGCCTATTCGCTCGGCGCGGCGCGGGAGAACGCCCGCCGCGCCCGCGAGATCGTGTCGAGCGAGCTGTGGGAGTGCCTCAACACGACCCGTGCCCGGATGCCGCGCAAGATCGCCACCGACAAGGTGCACGAGTTCTTCGGTTGGGTCCGAGAGCGTTCGGCGCTCGCCGTCGGCATCATCGAGTCGGCGACGAGCCGCGACGAGGCCTGGCAGTTCTTCACCCTCGGCCGCTCGATCGAGCGCGCCGACATGACCGCCCGACTGCTGGCCACCCGCAGTCTCACCGAGGCGAGCGGACCGTCGTGGACCACCATCCTGCGATCCTGCGGCGCCTACGAGGCCTACCTGCGCACCTACCGCGGGGTTCCGAGCGCGCGCAATGCGGCCGAGTTCCTGCTGCTCGACCGGCTGTTCCCCCGCAGCATCCTCTTCTCGGTGCGCCGAGCGGAGATGTGCATGCGTGACATCGAGCCGCGCAACGACCGAGTGGGAGTCTCCGACCAGGCACAGCGCCTGCTCGGACAGATTCGCAGCGAGCTCGAGTACCGTCCCATCGCCGAGATCCTCGAGGATCTCACCCTGCACATGGACAACGTGCAGGCCGCGACGAGTGCGGCCTCTGAGGCGATCCGCCAGCGCTACTTCCCCACGAACGCCGCGCCGAGCTGGGTCGGTGAGAATACGTGAACCGGCTTCGCATCAAGCACATGACCGGGTTCCACTACGGCGGCGAGGTCACCGCGAGCTACAACGAGGCGCGGATGCTTCCCACCAGTGGCGACGGCCAGTTGGTGCTCTACTCCAACCTCGAGATCCTGCCGCTTTCCTCGCACCACGGCTATGTGGATTACTGGGGCAGCCGGGTCTCGTCGTTCGAGATCCTCACCCCGCACAAGGAGCTTTCGCTGACGGCCACGAGCCTCGTCGAGGTGCGGCCACGCGATCATTCCGAGCATTCGCTCACGTGGGCAGATCTCGCCGAGGCCGCGGAACGCGCCACGGAGTACGTGGAGCAGCGCAAGCAGACCAAGCGCACCGATCCGCCGGCCGATGTGGTCGCCATCGCGAAGGAGATCGCCGACGGCACCGATGATCCGTGTGCCGCGGCCCTCGCGATCTGCGTGAAGATCGGCGAGAGCGTCGAGTACATGCAGGGTGTCACCGGCGTACACACGACTGCCACCGAGGCGTGGGCCCATCGCAAGGGGGTCTGCCAGGACATCGCGCACCTCGCACTCGGCGCGCTCCGGGCGGTCGGCATTCCGGCCCGCTACGTCTCCGGCTACTTGCATCCGAAGCCCAACGCCGCGATCGGCGAGACAGTCGCGGGGGAATCCCATGCCTGGGTCGAGTGGTTCTGCGGTGACGAGTGGCGAGGATTCGACCCCACCAACCAGATCGATATCGGGGACCGTCACGTGACCGTCGGCCGTGGTCGCGACTACAACGACGTGCCCCCGTTGCGCGGCGTCTATGCCGGCCCGTTCAAGTCCGTGCTGTTCGTGAAGGTCGAGATCACCCGCGAGAGCTGATCCGTGCCTCGGCTGTGGCGGCCGGCCGAGACCACTCGGAGGCGGCGTCAGCCCTTCTGAGAGGTGACCTCGGCGGTGACGATCTCTGTCGCTGCGAGATCCTCCGCGACGAGGTCTGCGGCGCGGCGGCGTCCGTCATGGGAGAGGCTCAGGCGCCTGTCCGCGTAGTGCATGCGCAGGTGGCGATACTTCACGAGCCACAACAGGCCGACGAGCGTTGCCGCGATTCCGGATGCCGCACCGACGCCGAGCGCCCAGCGCGGCCCGAATTCGTTCGCGACCCAGCCGACGATCGGGGCGCCGATCGGGGTGCCGCCCATGAAGATCGCCATGTAGATGGCCATGACCCTGCCGCGCAGGCGTTCCGGGGTGGAGAGCTGCACCGCCCCGTTGGCGGTCGTCATCATGGTCTGCGCGGCGAGACCGACGGCGGCGAGGGCGACGGCGAATCCCCAGTAGGTCGGCATCAGGGCGGCGACGGTCGCCGCACCGCCGAACACGGCGGATGCCGCGAACAGGAAGCGCAGCCGTGGCTTGTCCCGGCGCGCCGAGAGCAGCGCGCCGACCACGGATCCGATTGCCATCACCGAGGAGAGCACCCCGAATTCCGCGGCCCCCTTGTGGAAGACGGTCGTCGCCATGGTCGAGATGAAGATGGGGAAGTTGAGCCCGAAGGTGCCGATGAGGAAGACCATCACCAGGATCACCATGATGTCGGGCCGGGACCGCACGTAGCGGAAGCCCTCGAGCAGGTTCCCCTTCTTCGACGACGCCCGGGCCGAGCGCTGAAGTTCGCCGACCCTCAGGAACAACAAAGAGAACAGCACCGCGCCGAAGGACGCGCCGTTGATCAGGAAGACCCAGCCCGCGCCGACTGCCGCGGTGAGCAGTCCAGCGACGGCGGGTCCGATCATCCGCGCCGCACTGAAGGATGCCGAGTTGAGTGCGACGGCGTTCGAGAGGTTGGCTCCGCCGACCAGCTGGGAGACGAAGGTCTGCCGCGCCGGAGCGTCGAATGCCGCGACGATGCCGAGGAGCGCAGCGAAGACGTAGACGTGCCAGAGCTGCACCGCGCCGGTGACGGTGAGGATGCCGAGCCCGAGCCCCAGCACTCCTCCGGCCGCCTGGGTGACCATGAGGATCTTGCGCTGGTCGAAGCGGTCGGCAACGAGTCCGGTGAGCGGCAGCAGCAGCAGCTGGGGTCCGAACTGCAGGGCCATCACGAATCCCACCGCGGCCGCATCGTGATCGGTGAGCTGGGTCAGCACGATCCAGTCCTGGGCCGTGCGCTGCATCCAGGTGCCCACATTGGAGACCAGCGCACCGGCCGCCCAGACGCGGTAATTGAAGCCGCTCAGCGAGCGGAACATCGCGCTCACTTGTCGGCCAGGTCCCGCAGGATCGGGGCGACCTGCCTCAACATTCGCCGCTCTTCGGAGGGCAGGGCATCGAGCCGGGTCGTGAACCAGGCGTCCCGGCGCCGCCGGGTCTCGCTGACGAAGGCCTCCCCGGCCGGCGAGAGGTCCAGGCACACCTTGCGCGCGTCATCCGGTGCCGTTTGCCGCGTCACCAGGCCGAGCTCGACCAGCGCATTGATGGTGCGATTCATGCTCGGGGGCGTGACGCGCTCGTGCTCGCTCAGCGAGCCGAGGCTCTGCGTTCCGGACTTTGCCAGCGCGAACAGCACCGCACGCTGGCCCTCGGTCACCTCGTCGTCGGCCTGCATGGAACGGATGCGGCGGGCGAGTCGCTGGATGGCGAGCCGGAGGTCTTGGTCGTCGCTGGTTTCGTCAGGCATATTTACTTAGCATAGCTTATTAGCCATGCTAAGTAGTGGGCGGCTCGAGGTGGTCGGCGGGCCGGTGCAGCATCCGCGGGTCGGCGAAGAGTCGCCGCACCGCCTCCGGGTCGTTCTCCTGGGTGAGAAAGGTCGTCCAGGTCATGAACCACGCCCACCGGGGCTGGCTGTCCAGGATTTCGGGGGTGGGAAGCACGCCGACCTCGCCGAGGGCTATCGGCCGCCCCGCCGCGAGATCCAGCAACTCGTCGTGATGGGACTGGCGATAGTCGTTCGCGTACACATCGGCGGCGAGGATGTCGACGACATCGTGTCCCGGATAGAACCCCGCGTAGGGCGCCGCATCGCCGCGCGGAGCATTGGTGTTCCACACCCAGACCAGGTTGTCCAGGTGATGCACCGAGACGAAGCGCTCGTAGAGCTGCCGGTACAGCGCCGCGTACCCCCGCGGACCCGGGCGGCCTCCCCACCAGAACCAGTCGCCGTTGAGCTCGTGGTACGGACGCCAGAGCACCGGCACGTTCGCGTCCCGCAACTGGGCGAGGAATTCCGCGATGACGTCCACCTGGCGGACCCAGCGGTCGTGCACCTCTGTGCCCTCCCGCAGCAGATCATCCCAGTCGGACGCGTCGAGCATTCCGTTGCAGATGCTGTCGAGGAACGTGACAGGTTCCTCCTCGGTCGGACGCACCGCGTGCCACATCAGCGTGATGATCGATCCAGAGGCGTGCTGCTTCTTCGCCTCGTCGATCACGGCCTGGCGGAAGTTGACACCGTCCATGTCGCCGTCTTCGGAGAAACCGAAGTCCTGGCCCCAGATGGCCGGATACGAGCCGGTGATCTCGTGCGCCTGGTCGCTGTAGAACGAGAGCTCCCGGGGAGTGTTGTGCTGCCCGCTCAGGATGCGATTGCCGCCGACCGCGGAGATCCGCTCGAGCAACCGCCGGGCGGCCGGCGACGCGTTCGGATTGACCGGAGGGATCGTCATTCCGCGTCCTGCCGATCGAGCACGGCCTCCGACACCGCGGAGAGGCCGCCCCGGGCGGAGCCCCAGCCGACGAGCGCCGCCAAGACATCCGCTCGCCTCTCCGCACCCATCGCGTCGCGGTAGGCGTCTTCGAGGAGCGCATCGAGGAAGACGCGTTCGCCCCGCTGGGCCGAGAGCACCGAGGCCTCCACCATCGCCAGGCTGAGGATGTTGGAATGCACTTCGCCCGACGGCAGCCGACCGGTGCGGATCGAATCGATGAACTCGGCGAGGGATCCGGCGATGGTCTCGAGGCCGCGGCGAGCCTCCGCGAGGTGAGGACTGTCTTCCGAAGTGTCGCCTTCCACGGTCAGACTCGTTTCGCCGTCCCAGGTCGCGGAACCCCGTGACCCGCTCACTCGCCACGAGCCGTTCCACGAGGTTTCGAGTCCCGGGCTGCACCAGCTGCCGACGAAGCTGTACCTCACGCCTCCCTCGAACTCGAAGATCGCGGTCGTCGCGGCATCCCCGGAGTACCAGCTCCAGGCGGGGTTGTAGCTGTCGCAATAGACGGAGACCGGATCGGCATCCAGCAGGTAGCGGGCGACATCGAAGGCATGGATCGACATGTCGACGAGCAGGGGGTGATCCATCGAATCGCGGAATCCGCCGAAATGCGGCGCCCTGAAGAATTCCGTGGTCGCGATGCCCACGTCGCCGAGCGTCGCCAGCGAGTCCTTGAACTCCGCGAGCACGGGATAGTAGCGCCGGGACTGGCTCGTCATCAGCAGTTGACCCGAGACCTCGGATGCCGCGGCGAGGGAGAGCGCCTGGCTCACCGTCGGGGCGATCGGCTTCTCG
Organism: Frigoribacterium sp. UYMn621; assembly: GCF_040549525.1. NCBI lineage: Bacteria > Bacillati > Actinomycetota > Actinomycetes > Micrococcales > Microbacteriaceae > Frigoribacterium > Frigoribacterium sp. UYMn621. The sequence goes on from NZ_JBEPTM010000001.1 coordinate 180,100, forward strand.
CACAGCACGGGCAGTCCGGCGAACATCGCCTCGATGTTCACCGGGTGGTGAGCGACCGGCACGGTCACATTGACGACGGCCTGCGCGCGGGTCGACCCGGCGATCTCCGACAGGCTGGCCGCCACCGCGACATCCGGCCGACCGAGCTCGGCTAAGGCACGACGTGCGGCCTCGGTATCGAGGTCGACGAGTCCGACCAGGTCGACATCCGGCGTATCGATCAGCAGCTGCAGCCAGACTCGGCCCATTCCGCCGGCTCCGACCTGGATGATGCGCACCGGCTCGAGTGCATCGGCGAGGGTGGCGAAGGCCCTCACGTCGCCACCGATCCCTTGATCGCGTTGCCGTCGGCACCGTACTCCGGGAAGAACTCACCGCTGTAGACGCGGCTGAGCCGGGGCGGTGTGCGATCCGGCCTGTCGGTGCGCGCCCATTCGACGCCGTTGGCGATCACCCGACGCACGTCCTCGTGGAAGTACACGGGGTATTCCTGGTCACCGGGGCTGAAGAAGAAGATCTTTCCGTGGCCGCGTTTCCACGTGCATCCGCTGCGGAACACCTCGCCGCCGCTGAAGGACGAGATGAAGACCAGTTCGTCGGGAGCGGGGATGTCGAAGAACTCCCCGTACATCTCCTGCTGCTCGATGATGAGCGGGTGCGGCACGCCCTGGGAGATCGGATGCGTCGGGTCGACGGTCCACACCAGCTCCCGGTCGATCTCTCCCCGCCACCGGAGCGAGCACGAGGTGCCCATGAGCTTCTGGAAGATCTTCGAGAAGTGACCGGAGTGCAGCACCACCAGGCCGAGTCCGGCGAGGACGTGCCGATGGACGCGCTCGACGATCTCGTCGGCGACCTCGCCGTGCGCCGCGTGTCCCCACCACACCAACACGTCGGTGGCGGCGAGCCGCTCCTCGGTCAGGCCGTGCTCCGGGTCGTCGAGGGTGACCGTCGTGACGAAAGCGCGCTCGCCGAGGTTCTCTTCGATCCCCTCCCGGATGGCCCCGTGCATGCCGTTCGGATAGCGCAGGGCGACCGAGGGTTCGGTCTGCTCATGACGATTCTCACCCCAGACGAGCACGGAGAGCGGTGCGGCTTCGCGGTAGACGGGCATGCGTGAACGGTCCTTTCGGCGGTGACGGGATGCTGTCAGTCGAGCGGAACGACGAGTTCGCCCGATCCACGCTGGATGAGCCGCGTAGGGATCTCGATCTGCTGAGGCGGACCGATCGGGTCGTCGAGGCGGGCGACGACGAGACGAGCGGCCTGGCGCCCGAGTTCGGCGGGGTCGTAGGCGATGACGCTGATGCCCGCGGCATCCGCGAGCTCGAAGTCGTCGAAGCCGATGAAGGCGACCTTCTCGAACTGGTTACCGAGCGCACGGACCACCCCAGAGCTGGCACGGTTGTTGCCGGCGACGATCGCGGTGGGCGGCTCGGACATCGCGAGCAGGTCACGAACCGAGTCCTCGGCGGTCGGCCCGTCGGCATCCTCCAGCCGTTCCCAGGGGGATGGATCGAGGATTCCCGCTTCGCGAAGCGCCTGCCGGTATCCCCTCAGCCGCTCCTGGTGGGTATAGAGGGATGCGGGGCTGCAGACGAACGCGATGCGCCGGTGGCCGGCGCGGATGAGCCCGCGCACCGCCTCGGCGGTGCCCTCGAAGTTCTCGAGCACCACGGAGTCGGCAATGAGATTGTGGGCCGGCCGGTCGATGCAGACCACGGGGGTGCCGAGCTGCCTCTCCCCTTCGAGGTAGGCCTGGTCGGAGGCGATCGGCACCATGAGCAGAGCCCGCACCCGCTGCTTGAGCAGGGTCTCCACCACGCGCTCTTCGCTGGCCGGATCATCGTCGGTCGCGGCGAGGATCATCATGAGTCCGTGTTGGGCGAGCTCTCGTTCGATGCCGGCGGCGACGAGAAAGTAGAACGGGTTCGTGAGGTCACCGATCACGAATGCGACGGTGTTGGTCACGCTGCCGTGGCGCAGGTTTCTGGCGAGGTGATTCGGCCGGAAGCGCAGGGCGCGTGCCGCCGCCAGCACCTTCTCCCGGGTCTCCTGGGTCACGTTGCTGCTGCCGAGCACCACCCGCGAGACGGTCTTCGGGCTCACGCCCGCGAGCCGGCCGACATCGGCGAGGGTGGCGCGGGACTGGGCCTGCGCTGTCGGGATCGGCCGAGCGGTGGCGTCGGGCACCGCCTCAGCCGCACTGCTCACCAACGGGTCGATCATGCAGCAACAGTAACACCGCCCGGCGGCGGCACCGCAAGATGACAGCGTGGACACTTCTACGAGCCGAACGACTTCCCCCGGCCGATTTGATCCACGCGGGGGCCCGGGAATTCCGTAATTTAGGCCGGAAAGCGCGCCTCGACGCCCCAACACGAGTCGGGACACAATTCATGTCAACGCTGACATTGAGTATTGACGACCGGCGATTACTGGCTTAGCGTCATCGAGGACGGCGTGCACCACAAACCCGCAGCTCAACTTGGCGATGACGCTGTCTCGTCAAGGGCGACATAGATCTGGAGACCAAGAGATGGCAAAGAAGCACATCGTGATCGCGGCAGTGGCGGCATCCGCCCTACTGCTCGCGGGATGCTCGACCGGGGGCGGTGGATCGACCGACGGAACTCCGTCCGGCGAGATCACGGTTCTCACCAACCGCACCGACCTCATCAAAGACAAGACCTACGCCGGTTACACCGCGGCATTCGAGAAGATCTATCCCAAGGTCACCGTCAAGGTGCAGGGCATCACCGACTACGAGGGCCAGGTGACCACGCGCCTCAGCACCAAGAACTACGGCGACGTGCTCGGCATCCCGTCATCGGTCACCCCCAACCAGCTTCCGCAGTTCTTCGAGCCGCTCGGAGACACGGCGAAGCTGAAGGACACGTACCGGTTCCTCAATGACAAGTCGTACAAGGGCAAGCAGTACGGTCTTCCGACCTTCGGCAACGCGAACGGAATCCTCTACAACAAGCGGATCTGGAAAGAGGCCGGCGTCACCAGCCTGCCGAAGACCCCGGACGAGTTCATCGCCGACCTCAAGCTGATCAAGAGCAAGACAGACGCGATTCCGTACTACACCAACTACAAGGACGGCTGGCCGCTGAGCAGCTGGCAGGGCCAGCAGGGCTTCTCTGGCAACGCGAATGTCGTGGCCGACCGCGACAAGGACAAGGCGCCCTGGACTCCCGGCACCGAGCAGTACACCACCGACGCGCTGCTCTACAACGTCGTGCACGATGGGCTGAGCGAAGCCGACCCGACCACGACAGCGTGGGAGGGCTCAAAGGGCTTGCTCGCGACCGGAAAGGCTGCGACCGCCGTTCTCGGCTCCTGGGCGATCGTGCAGTTCCAGCAGGCTGCCAAGGACGCCGGAGCCGACCCGGCCGACATCGGATTCATGCCGATGCCGTTCCAGACCGATGGCAAGTTCCATTCGAACATCGGCGGTGACGTCAACCTCGCGGTGAACGTGAACTCCAAGAACAAGCCGGCCGCCCGGGCCTGGGTCGACTGGTTCACCACCAAGTCAACCTTCGCAGCGGACTCCGGAGCGCTCTCGCCGTTGGTCGGGTCGAAGAACCCCGCCACGCTGCAGGACTTCACCGATGCCGACGTGCAGTACGTCGAGCTCAACGCGGCCAAGAATCCGACCCTCGACTCTGACATCTACAACAAGGCGCAGATCGACCTGTTCGGCATGCTCTACCGCCAGAAGCTGGTCGATATCGCCCGCGGTGCCGCCCCGGGGGATATGAAGTCCTATTTCTCGGACCTCAACAAGCAGTGGGCGGATGCCCTCGCTAGCGTGAAGTCGTAACGACCGACCGCCCGCAGTAAAGAATTCGACCGACCAACAGAGCAGTTGTGGGGGATTCCCCCGGAAGGACAGGCACGATGTCACCAGTGACTGGCACTACCGGGGGAGTCCTCCCCACTGCCGTCGCCCCTCTTGAGGCGGTGGAGAAGAAGACCACTCCACCCCGCAAGGGCGTGCGACAGCGCAGGAGCACCCCCTACCTCTTCCTCCTCGTCCCCCTCGCGTTCCTGCTCGTGTTCACCTACGTCCCTGCGGTGAACCTGTTCTGGTACAGCGTCACGGACTGGGATGGCATCGACCTCACCAAGAACTTCATCGGATTCCAGAACTACATCGACATCTTCACGAAGCCGGAATTCCTCCGGGTCTTCGTCGTCAGCCTCTACTACATCGTGGCGTCCTTCCTGCAGATGGGATTCGCTCTCTACTTCGCGACCGTGCTGAGTTTCAGCACGCGGTTCCGCAACCTGTTCAAGGGCATCCTGTTCTTCCCGACGCTGCTCAACGGCGTAGCCATCGGCCTGATGTTCCTGTACTTCTTCCAGCCGAACGGCACCCTCGACAGCGTGCTCAAGATCGTCGGCCTGCAGCAGCTCACCGTGCAGTGGCTCGGTAATCCCGACGTGGTGAACATCTCGCTCGCATCGACGTCGATCTGGCGGTACACCGGCCTCAGCTTCATCCTGTTCCTCGGGGCGATCCAATCCATCCCGGCGTCGCTCTACGAGGCCGCCGACCTGGACGGTGCGAACAAGGTTCAGCAGTTCCGGTTCATCATCCTTCCCGGCATCAAACGCATCATCAGCCTCTCCTTCATCCTTGCGATCTCGGGCAGCCTCTCAGTGTTCGAGATCCCGTTCATCATCACCGGGGGCACGAACGGCAGCAGTACCTTCGTGATCAAGACCATCCAGCAGGCCTTCACCTACCGCCAGGTGGGACTCGCCTCCGCCATGGCCGTCGTGCTGCTGATCATCGTGCTGATCGTGACCTACATCCAACGAAAACTGGTTCCTGACGACGAGGTGAACCTCACATGACGACAACTACACGCACCGACGCCCGAGGGCGGGCAGAAGCGCCTCCCCGGTCACGGCAGGGGCACGCCGGAATGGTGGGCGGGGCGGTATCGAAATACGTCATCCTCACCGTGGCGAGCGCGATCACCCTGCTCCCCCTTGTCGTGTTGGTGATCACCGCCTTCAAAACCAAGAGGGAATTCGCCACGACCGGCCCCCTGCAGCTGCCGAAGGACTGGTTCAATTTCAGCAACTTCGTCACGGCCTTCACCGACGGCAACATGGCGGTCGGCTTCCGGAACACGACCTTCGTGCTCATCGTCTCCCTGTTCGGCACGATCGTGATCGGGTCCATGACGGCCTACGCCGTGGACCGCTTCGAGTTCCGCTTCAAGAAGGTGGTGATCGGGCTCTTCCTGGTCGCGACTCTCGTTCCGAGCGTCACGACCCAGGTCGCGACGTTCCAGATCGTCAACGGTCTCGGCCTGTACGACAGCCTGTGGTCACTGATCGCGCTGAATCTCGGCACCGACATCATTTCGATCTACATCTTCGTGCAGTTCATGCAGTCGATTCCTAAGGATGTCGATGAGGCGGCCATGCTCGACGGCGCAAACAAGTTCACCATCTACTGGCGCGTCATCCTCCCGCTGCTGAAGCCGGCCATCGCCACCGTGGTGATCATCAAGGGCATCGCCATCTACAACGAGTTCTACCAGGCGTTCCTCTACGCCCCGTCGCAGGAGAACGCGATGATCTCCACGGCGCTGTTCGCCTTCAAGGGGCCGTACGGCTCGCAGTGGCAGATCATCTCGGCCGGGGCCTTGCTCGTGATCATCCCGACGCTCGTCATCTTCCTCGTACTCCAACGTTTCATTTACAACGGGTTCACCCAGGGGGCAACCAAATGAGCAGCACCACCACGAGCGTGGCGACGACCACCGGCACGGGATCGAAGGCCACCCGGCAGCTTCATGACGGCTGGACCGTGCGCGTCGTCGCGGGTCCGGCGCCCGAGCAGATCGCGGGCCAGACCGTCGCGGCATCCGTGCCCGGCAGCATCCACACCGACCTGCTCGCGGCCGGTCTCATCGCCGACCCCTACCTCGACGACCACGAGCGGCTGCAGGCGTGGATCGGAGCCTGCGACTGGGAGTACCGCACCACCTTCGACTGGAGTGACGAGGGTTTCGATCATGCGGAGCTGGTGTTCGAGGGGATCGACACCGTCGCCCGGGTCGAGCTCAACGGTTCGGTCATCGCAGAGACGCGAAACATGCACCGCACCTACCGCGAGGACGTGCGCTCCCTGCTGCGCGAGGGGGAGAACGAGCTCACGGTGACCTTCGCCTCTCCCGTGAGGTATGCCGATCGCGAGAGCCTCGAGCAGGGTTACCGCCCGCACGTCAACCACCACCCGTACAACTCGATCCGCAAGATGGCCTGCAGCTTCGGCTGGGACTGGGGACCGGACACCGCGACGGTCGGTCTCTGGCGTGCGGTCACCCTGCAGAGCTGGTCGTACGCCCGGCTCGACTCGGTGCGCCCCACCGTCTCGATGGACGGAACCGACGGTGTCGCCACAGTTCGACTGGAGATCGCCGGAGCCGCGGCGTCAGCGTGCTCCGCGCGCGTGAGTGTGGGCACCGTGTCCGCCACGGTCCGGTTCGAGCCGGGAGAGAACGTCGTCGAGGCCCGGATCGTGGTGCCGGATGCCGAGCGCTGGTGGCCGATCGGCCATGGTGAGCATCCGCTCTATGACCTCGACGTCGTGCTCGAGCACGACGAGGGGGAACTCGACTCGTGGCACGGCCGCCTCGGATTCCGCACGGTGCGCATCGACACGACCCCCGATGAATCGGGCACCCCCTTCACGATCCTGGTGAACGATCGACCGATCTACATCAAGGGAGCCAACTGGATCCCTGACGATGCCTTCGTGCACCGGGTGGACCGCGCGCGCTACGAGGAGCGCATCCTGCAGGCCGCGAGCGCGAACATCAACCTGCTGCGAGTCTGGGGAGGCGGCATCTACGAGAGTGACGACTTCTACGACGTCTGCGACGAGCAGGGCATGCTCTCCTGGCAGGACTTCCTGTTCGCCTGCGCGGCCTACTCCGAGGAGGAACCGATGCGTTCCGAGGTCGAGGCCGAGGCGAGGGACAACATCGTGCGACTGATGCCCCACCCGAGCCTGGTGATCTGGAACGGCAGCAACGAGAACATCTGGGGTTACCAGGAGTGGGGCTGGGAGAAGCGGCTCGGCGATCGCAGCTGGGGGCTCGGCTACTATCTCGACCTCTTGCCCTCGCTGCTCGCCGAACTGGACCCCTCCCGCGCGTACACGCCGAGCAGCCCGTTCTCTCCGACCGACGAGCACTACCCGAACGACCCGGCACACGGCTCCGTGCACCTCTGGGAGCTCTGGAATCGGCAGGACTACCCCCACTACCGTGACCACAATCCGCGTTTCGTCGGGGAGTTCGGCTGGCAGGGACCGCCGACGTGGTCGACGATGACCCGGTCGCTCTCGGACTCCCCGCTGACCCCGGAGTCTCCCGGGATGCTGGTTCACCAGAAGGCACAGGACGGCAACGTCAAGCTCATCGATGGACTGGTCGCCCACCTTCCGCTGCCCGACGACATCGACGATTGGCACTGGGCCATGTCGCTCAACCAGGCCGTGGCGGTGCAGACCGGAATCGAGCACTTCCGCTCCCTCGCGCCGACCTGTATGGGCTCTATCGTCTGGCAGCTCAACGACTGCTGGCCCGTGACCTCGTGGGCGGCCGTCGACGGGGATGGTCGCCCGAAGCCATTGCTCTACGCGATCAAGCACGCGTACGAGGACCGGATGCTCAGCTTCCAGCCCCGCGGCGAAGCGATCATCGCCAGCGCGTCCAACGACACCGACGAGCCCTGGTCGGGCAGCGCGGTCGTTCGCCGCCTGCAGTTCGACGGCACAGAGCTCGCCTCGACCGCCGTCGCTGTCGACGCCCCGCCGCGCACCACAGCGACGATTCACGTGGATCTCGGCGTGACGACTCCCGGCGACGTGGCAGCCGAACTGCTCGAGGTGACGCTCGGTGACCGACGGGCCCTCTGGTTCTTCGCCGAATACCGTGATTCCCGTCTCGAGGCACCGCAGCTCACCGTCGCCGCGACCTCCGTCGCGGGTGGATACGCGGTCACCGTGACCGCCGCGAACCTCGTGCGCGACCTGGCGCTGCTCGTCGACAAGCTCGATGGTGACGCCCGCGTGGACGACCAACTGATCACCCTGCTGCCCGGAGAGAGCGTGACCGTGGCCGTGACATCCGAAGCCCGGATCGAGGATTCCGCCTGGTCCCAGCCGACGGTGCTGCGCAGTGCGAACCAGCTCGTAGCCACCTCATGACGGCAGAGCTGAAGGCGGAACAGTTCTGCGGCATGACCTGGGGATGGACCGGTGTGCGTGGCACCTGGGCGACTCCCGAGGCGGAGGACTCGCTGTCCAAGCTGGTCGACCTCAACGTCAACTGGGTCGGGATCGCGTTCGGTGCGCTGCAGGCGACGGCTCAGTCCACCGACATCCGCTTCGGTGACGAGCCGACGGTCACCGATGACGAGGTGCGCTGGGCCATCCGCGAGTCGAAAGCCCGCGGTCTCAAGGTCTGCCTGAAGCCCGTGGTCAATGTCGCCGACGGCACCTGGCGTGCCTTCATCGGCTTCTTCGATGAGGAAGTGCCGGGCGAGCCGAGCTGGGCCGAGTGGTTCGCCTCCTTCACCCGGTTCGTGGTGCACTACGCCCGCATCGCCGAAGAGGAGGGCTGCGAGATGCTCTGCGTCGGCTGCGAGATGGTGCAGACCGATAAGAGGGAATCCGAATGGCGTGCCCTCATCGCGGCGGTGCGCGCCGTCTACGGCGGACTCGTCACCTACAACTGCGACAAGTACCAGGAAGACAGGGTCACCTGGTGGGACGCCGTCGACATCATCTCGTCGAGTGGCTACTACCCGCTGGGCGATTGGGATGCCCAGCTCGACCGCATCGCGCCCGTCGTGGAGCGCGCGGGGAAGCCGTTCTTCTTCATGGAATCCGGATGCCCGAGCAGGCTCGGATCCGCCGCCCGGCCGAACGACTGGACGCTCGAGGGCGCCGTCTCGGGTGCGGAGCAGGCCGAGTGGTACCGGGACGCCTTCGACACCTGCGCGAGGCGCCCCTGGGTGCAGGGCTTCATGCTCTGGGACTGGCCACCCCGCCTCTATGCTCTCGAAGCCGCGGCGAACGACGACGACTACTGCGTCTACGGCAAGCCGGCGGAAGACATCGTGCGCGAGCACTACGCGCTGCGGCGCGGGTGACTGTGCCGAAGGAGACGTTCGAGGCGCGTTGGGCTTCGCTCGAGCAACATGCCGTGCCGGACTGGTTTCGAGACGCGAAATTCGGGATCTTCCTCCACTGGGGCATTCACTCTGCGACGGAGCATCACGCCTGGTACGGGCGGAAGATGTATCTCCAACACGCAGACGAGGATCCAGAAGGGGCGGAGGTGTACGACTTCCATGCACGGGAGCACGGGCACCCGAGCGTGTTCGGATTCAAGGATTTCCTGCCGCAATGGACTGCAGAGCACTGGGATCCGGAGGAGCTTGTCGAGCTGTTCGCGTCGGTCGGCGCGCGGTATGTGACCCCGGTTGCTCTCTATCACGACAATTTCGACAACTTCGATAGTCACTTCCAGCCGTGGAACTCAGTGAACCTGGGGCCGCGGCGTGACGTGCTTGGCGAGTGGAAGCGCGCCTGCGAGGCGCGCGGCGTGCGGCTTGGTGCATCCGATCATGCCTCTCGGGCGTGGCAATGGATGGCACCCGCGCACCTGGCAGACAGCTCCGGCCCACTCGCGGGAGTCACCTACGATGGCAGGCTGACCGCGGCGGATGGGGCAGGAACCTGGTGGGAAGGGTACGACCCGCAACACCTCTACCTGCCGCCGCGCCTCGAAAGCGACCCGGAGCCGCAGTGGTGGAAAGAACAGTGGACCAAACGCGTGCAGCAGATGCTGCGCGATTACCAGCCAGACCTGCTCTATTTCGACTGGGATACCCTGCCGCACGGTGACTTCGGCCTGCAGATTGCGGCAGAGTTCTACGAGGCGAACCCGGACGCGGTGATCACGGTTAAGAATCCGCCGTCGACCGACGCGGTGGTCTGCGATACCGAGAAGGGCCGGTTCGCCGATCTCAAGGACTTCGTCTGGCAGTGCGACACCACCCTCAACCACGACTGGTTCTACATCAGCGACCAGCCGTTGCGGATGACGGCCACGCAGGTCATTCAGACCCTCATCGACATCGTCAGCAAGAACGGCAATCTCATGCTCAACGTTGGCCTGCGACCTGACGGCACGCTGCCGGAGGACCAGCGCGATGCCCTGCTCGCGGTGGGCGAGTGGCTCGCGGTCAATGGTGAGGCGATCTTCGACACTCGACCCTGGTCACTCTTCGGAGAGGGGCCGACGAACGTCCACGAGGTGGATAACCCGCTCGGGGAGGGGCACTTCAATGAAACGACCCTCGACTACACCGAACATGACTTCCGCTTCACCACGAAAGGCGATCTGCTGTTCGCCGTGTGCCTGGGGGTAGCGCGTTCGAACCTCGAACTGCGCTCTCTCGCCCGGGGAAATGTTCATGATCCGCGGCCGGTCGCCGGAGTGCGGTCGTTGGCCGATGGCGCGGAGCTTGAATTTGAGCAGTCATCGAAGGCGCTGGTCATCCACCTGCCCTCGCAGGAGAGGTCTCCCGCGGCTGTCGCGGTCGAGATCCGCTTCAGCAGCTCCCCATGATCGCGCCTCGATTTCCCGGGGCGGATGCCACACGCCCGGGCCGCACGCTCATCGGATGGTTGCGGCCGTTCCGGCTGCGCATCCTGCTGTCGATGCTCGTCTTCGGCGTCAAGGACAGTCCGCAGTGGGTGCTTCCCGTGATCACCGCCTCGGTGATCGACATCGTGGTGTCTCACGGCCGCCCGCAACAGTTGTTCTGGCTGCTGGGGGCTGCGCTGGTGATCCTCGTGCAGAACTTCCCGACCAATATCGTCTTCGTGACGCTCTACATGGGCAGCGTTCGACAGCTCGCCGTGGACATCCGCAACAGCCTGACCCACCAGTTGCAGGAGCTCACGATCGGCTACCACGCCCGCGCGAGCTCGTCGATCATCCAGACCAAGATCATCCGGGATGTCGAGAACATCGAGTTGATGATGCAGCAGACCGCACAGACGGGGTTCTCGGCGTTCTTCGTGCTCGCCGGTGCGATCGTGGTCACTGCCCTGCGGGTGCCGGCCTTCGTGCCCGTCTTCTTCATCGCGGTGCCGGTCGCGGCGCTGCTCGTGAGGGGGTTGCGACGCCGGTCGAACGCGCGGAACGAGCAGTTCCGCCACACGGTCGAACACCTCTCGGCCCGCGTCGGGGAGATGTCGACCCTGATGCCCATCACCCGCGCACACGGTCTCGAATCGGATGCCGCGGATCGCGTCGGTCGCAGTGCGGAGGGCGTGCGCGATGCCGGCCTGAAGCTCGACAGGCTGAACGGGTCGTTCGGTGCCCTCAGCTGGATCTCGTACCAGTCGCTCGGCGTGCTGTGCCTCACCGGCGCCGCGCTCGCCTCCCTCACCGGTTTCATCCCGATCACGCCGGGCGAGGTGGTGCTGCTCAGCACCTACTTCACGATCCTCACCGGCAGTATCGTCGCGCTGTTGTCGCTGGCCCCGATCATCACACGAGGGATCGAGTCGGTGAAGTCCATCTGCGAGGTGCTCGAGGAGCCGGACGTCGAGGCGAACAACGGCAAGGCGGCGGTGTCGTCTCTCGACGGGGACCTCCGCCTGGAGAACGTGGGGTTCGAGCATTCGGACGGCGTTCGACCGGTGCTCTCCGGCATCGATCTCCACATCCGACGGGGGGAGACCATCGCCTTCGTGGGTCCGTCCGGTTCGGGCAAGTCGACGCTGCTGAACCTCGTACTGGGCTTTTTGCGCCCGACCGAGGGCCGCATCCTCTTCGACGGCCGTGACATGGCCGAAATCGACATGCGCACCCTGCGCGCTTTCGTGGCGGTGGTGCCCCAGGAATCGGTGCTCTTCGAGGGCTCCGTGCGCGAGAACATCACCCACGGACTGGTGGGCGCCAGCGACGAGGAGGTGCGCCAGGCTCTCGCCGACGCGAATGCCACCGAGATCGTGGCGGACATGGCCGAGGGATGGGACACGATCGTCGGGGAACGCGGGTCACGACTGTCGGGCGGCCAACGCCAACGCTTCGCGATCGCGCGTGCGCTCATCCGTGACCCGCGCATCCTGCTGCTGGATGAGGCGACCTCCGCCCTCGACGGCGAGTCGGAGCGGCTCGTGCAGCAGGCGCTGCAGCGGCTGATCGGGGGCCGGACCACCCTCATCGTCGCGCATCGGCTGTCGACCATCCGATCGGCCGATCGCATCGTGGTGCTCGACCACGGCCACATCGCCGAGGTCGGCTCGCACGACGAACTGTTGGCACTGGGTGGCCGGTATCGGCAACTGGTCGAGGCGCAGTCCCCGTAGGTTTCCGCACGCCGGGTGACCCTGCGCTCTACACTGGAGCACCCGAGAATCGCTCGCTGCAAGGAGTTCAGATGGTCCAGTTCACCGCCACGCGACACGAGCGCACGTTCGTCGACTCGGACGGCGTGACGATCCACTTCTTCCACTGGAAGGCGGGCAAAGCGATCGGCGTCGTACAGATCGCGCATGGGCTCGGGGAGTACGCGGCGCGATACGAGGAGCTCGCACAGCGGCTCGTCGCTGCCGGCTACTCCGTCTACGCTGACGACCACCGCGGACACGGTCAGACCGGCCTCGAGCAGTGGGGCGGGGATCACTCTCAGCTCGGCAAGCTCGGACCGGGGGGCATCCGCTCCACGATCCGTTCGGTACGGGAGCTGCTTCCGATCATCAGGCACGAGAACGAGGGACTACCGCTCGCGCTGCTCGGGCACAGCTGGGGCTCGCTCATCGCGCAGTCGATTGTCAACGAGCACGCGGATGACTACGAGGCCCTGATTCTCACGGGCACCGCCTACCGCACCCTCATCCACATGAACGGCGGCGACCTGGCGAAGAGGCACGCCCATCTCGGCAGCACCGGTTACGAGTGGCTGAGCCGGGATCAGGCGGTCGGACAGGCCTTCCTCGACGATCCCCTCACCTTCAAGGCCAACGGCATGAAACTCTTCGGAGTGATGGACAGCCTTCGCCTGCTCGGCCGCCCGGCGAAGAATCTGGCCAGGGACATCCCGGTGCTCATCATGATCGGCAGCGAAGACACCCTCGGCGGAGCGAAGAGCGTCGAGTTGCTCGCTCACGAATACCTCACCAGGTCGAAGCTCAGCGACGTGAAGCTGATCATCTACACGGATGCCCGACACGAGGTCTTCAACGAGATCAACCGGGAAGAGGTCTTCGCCGACACCATCGAGTGGCTCTCGACCCACCTGGCACCGGCGGTCGAGTAGCGCCTTCCAGGGCACGTAGCGAGACCCGCTGACACGGGCCCCGATACGCCCAATCGCGGGTTCACTTGCCCAGGAACCCCGGTGGGGCGGCGTTCACTTCTGCTTAGTGCGACCGCAGCATCCCGTGCGGCGCGCCCTCGATCTCCCCGTAATCAGCCGACGAGCGGATGGCCGATCGTTCTCTTCCCTCCCCGCCTAGAGAACGTACGTTCTCAAGGCGCCTAGAGTGGATGTGTGGTCGATGAACAGGTGAGAGAGCGGGTGCTGGAAGCAGCCGACCGCCTGTATTACACACGGGGCATCCAGTCCGTGGGGATGGACGAGCTGAGGCTCGCTTCCGGCGTCTCGTTGAAGAGCCTCTACCGGACCTTCCCCTCCAAGGCCGCAATCGTGCTCGAGGTGCTCGACCGGCGCCATGCCCTGTGGACGGATGGCGTCACCGAGCGGGTCGCGGCGGCCACGACGCCACGCGACAAACTCCTCGCCATCTACGACTATCTCGCGGACTGGTTCTTGGACGACACCTTCCGCGGCTGCGGGTTCATCAACGCGTTCGCGGAGCTCGGTTCGATCTCCCCGGAGGTCGCCCGGCGCGCGCGGGAGCACAAGGCGGGATTCCAGGAGTACGTCGCCCGGCTGGTGGCCGGTGCGGGCGCGGATGCGTCCCTCGCTCCGCAACTCTCCATCCTGGCCGAGGGTGCCCAGACCACCGCGGCCATCGCGGGCACCGGCGAAGCGGCCGGTCACGCCCGACGCGCGGCGGGCATCCTCATCGATGCCGCCATGCCCGCAGCCCTAGGCTGGAATCCGCGCGACGAAAGGCACAACAATGCACGGTGAGTACAAGGTCCCCGGCGGAAAGCTCGTGGTCGTCGACCTCGACGTGATCGACCACCGCATCGCCAACTTCCGGCTCGCCGGCGACTTCTTCCTCGAGCCGGACGACGCGCTCGCGCTGATCAACGACGCCGTCAACGGTCTCGCCGAAGACAGCGACGCCTCCACGATCTCGTTCGCGGTGCAGGGTGCCCTGCCCGACGACGCGATGATGCTCGGATTCTCGCCGGATGCGGTGGCGGTGGCCGTGCGCCGTTCGCTCGCCCGGGCCACCAGCTGGACCGACTACGACTGGCAGCTCATCCACGGAGCCGCCTATCCGCCCGTGCTGCAGATGGCGATCGACCAGGTGCTCTCGGAGGAGGTCGGCGCCGGTCGCCGCAAGCCGACTCTGCGCATCTGGGAGTGGAACGAGCCCGGTGTGGTCATCGGCAGCTTCCAGTCGGTGAAGAACGAGGTCGATCTCGACAACGCCGCGAAGTATGGCTTCCAGGTGGTGCGTCGGGTGAGCGGCGGCGGCGCCATGTTCATGGAGGCCGGATCGGTCATCACCTATTCGATCTACGCACCGACGGACCTCGTGCACGGCATGACCTTCGCCGACTCCTATGCCTTTCTCGACGAGTGGGTCATCACCGCGCTCAAATCGCTGGGGATCGATGCCTCCTACCAGCCGCTCAACGACATCACGAGCCCGAGTGGAAAGATCGGCGGAGCCGCCCAGAAACGACTCGGCACCGGAGCGGTGCTCCACCACGTGACCATGAGCTACGACATGGATGGCGACCGCATGGTGGAGGTGCTGCGCATCGGCCGCGAGAAGATGAGCGACAAGGGCACGAAGAGCGCCAACAAGCGCGTCGATCCGCTGCGCAGCCAGACCGGACTGAGCCGTGCCGAGATCATCGAGCGCATGGAGCAGACCTTCACGAGGCTGTACGGCGCGACCGCGGATGACGTCACAGCCGACGAGCTTGCCCGCGCGAAGCAGCTCGTGGAGGAGAAGTTCGCAACAGAAGACTGGCTCTACCGGGTGCCGTGATTCGGCGATATCCGCCGAAAGGATGACCCCATCCGCCGGAGCGTCCCGTAACCTTGACGGGTGAACTGGTGGATCTTCGGGGGTGTGGTCGTCGGCCTTGTGCTGTTCGGCATCCTCGGCCAGCGGTTCGGGCTCATCGACATCGTCGGAAAGAGCAAGGCGCGCAGCGCCGGAAACGGTGCCGGACTGATGGGCATCGGGGACGAGATCTTTGCACCGGCCCGACACGAGGCGGCGATCGAAATGGATCGCCAGACCATCCTGCCCGCCCCCGCTCCGGTTGCCGGCGATCCGGCGCGCCCCTCGGAGGAGGCCGGAATCTACCGCGGGCGCGTCACGATCGACCTCGGCCGCGCTCCGCGCGAGTAGCGCGCGGAGCGCACTTCAGCCCGCCTCGGAACGCGAATCCCCTGCGTCAGCGAGTGGCCGAGGGCGGATGACACCGCCGACACGCTCGTCGCAGGGAGCGACGCGCCGGCTCCCCGGCCAAAAATCCGCCCTCAGCAAGCCGTTCGCCGAGAACCGCCTATCGGGCGAACTGCCCCGGGCTGCCGCCAGACCCTCAGGCGCGTTGCTCGAGCTCCTGGTATTCCGGATGACGACTCAACCAGGTCACGACGTACGGGCATTCGGCCACCACGCGGTAGTCCGTGTCGGTGCGGATGTGATCGAGCACCGATTGCACCATCTCCGAGGCGAGACCGGCACCGCGCATCGACGGATCGATCTCGGTGTGGGTGATGTGGATGTCACGGTCCACGAGCTGATAGTCGGTGAGTCCGACCTCGACGCCGTCTTTGTTGAAGACGTAACGGTTCTGGGCTGGCAGGTGCTGCAGGGCAGTGGACATCACTCGAGACTACGGTCGACGGCGGGGCAGCGCAAAGGGATTGACTTGGGGGTGCGGGAGAATAGGAGGATGCCCGCCGCCTGGACGCCCGAATCGCCCGATCGCGTGATCCACGGCGACAATCTCGAGGCCGTTGCCGCGCTGCCCGACGGGGCATTCACCGTGGTCTACCTCGACCCGCCGTTCAATACCGGGCGCTCGCAGGCCCGGCAGTCCACGACGAGCGTGCGTAGCGCATCCGGTCCGATCCGCGGGTTCAAGGGGCAGCAGTACGAGCGCATCCGCGGTGACCTGATGAGCTACGACGACCACTTCGAGGACTACTGGACCTTTCTCGAGCCGCGGCTCGCCGAGGCCTGGCGGTTGCTCGCCGACGATGGGACGCTCTACCTCCACCTCGACTATCGCGAGGCCCACTACGCCAAGGTGTTGCTCGACGCGCTCTTCGGGCGGGAGAGCTTTCTCAACGAGATCATCTGGGCCTACGACTACGGCGCCAAGTCGAAGAATCGCTGGCCGACGAAGCACGACACGATCCTGGTCTATGTGAAGAATCCGAAGGGGTACTACTTCGACTCGACCACCGTCGACCGCGAGCCCTACATGGCACCGGGGCTCGTCACACCGGAGAAGGTCGCGCTCGGCAAGCTGCCGACCGACGTCTGGTGGCACACCATCGTGTCGCCGACCGGTCGGGAGAAGACCGGCTATCCCACACAGAAGCCGGAGGGCATCCTGCGCCGCATCATTCAGGCCTCCACCCGCGAGGGTGACTGGGTGCTGGACTTCTTCGCCGGCTCCGGCACGACCGGCGCGGTCGCCGCATCCCTGGGCCGCCGTTTCGTGCTCGTCGACGAAAGTGCGGATGCGCTCGCCGTGATCCGCGCGCGGCTCACGAAGGCAGGCGTCGCGTTCGAGTAACGCCGAACTCTCAGTCGACGCTCACCCAGACCAGCTGTCGTGGCTCGTCCTGGCCGGCCCAGATGCCGGAGAGCGAGTGCTGCGCGCCAGCGGCCGGAGTGACGGCCGGGTCGAGCACACGAGCCACGACGACCCGCAGACCACCGGACTCGACCTCGGTGGTGCCGATTCCGTGCCGGGGCGAGGTCACGTCGACGAGTTCGGGAACGTCCGTCCCGGCGCGCCCGCTGCCGACCACGCGAGCCGAGGATTCCCGCCCGACCCTCTCGCCGTCCACCTCGAAGTACTCGTCGGCCTGCACGCCGCCGGTGATCGCCGCCGCGGCCACTGCCGCGAGGTAGACGGGATCCCCGGTGCCGTCGTAGACCCACCGTCGACCGAGCACCGAATGCTCCGTGGTGCCGATCAGTGATTCGGCAGCCTCGGCCAGCGGAGCTGCCCGGTAGGTGAGGGGAATCTGCAGCACGCTTCCGTCGTCGACACCGACGAGGATGGTCTCGATCCCGACCTCGCCGGCCGGATCGTCGAATCGGAACGACGCCAGGTTCGTGAGCGCCGCGGTCGTTCCGGCGGCGAACCACGGCTGGGTCGGCGCCCAGGCGGCGATGAGCTCGAGTTTGGATGGGCGCAGTTCGGCGCGGTGCAGGAGGGCCATGGTCTCGATTGTAGGCAGTTCGAACCGGTGAGGTCCGGTGCGAGAGCCCGGTCACCCGCCGCGACCCTGCGGAATCACGGCGGGCTTTTCATCGTCGTCACCTCGAGCTAGGCCGGAACATCGGTGCCGGTCAGCGCTTCGGGCTCACCGCCGCCGCAGCGCCGAGGTTCGCGCCCCACTCGCGCGCCCGGGCCAGTTCCCCTTCCTCGAGCACGGTCTCCTTCGAGACGAGGAAGCTGGCGGCGGGAATCACCGCTCGCGCGCCGCGCTTCGTGAGCTCACGCTCGACGTGGCCGGATGCGGCTCCGGAGAGGATGCGCGCGACATCCATCCGGGTGTCGAACGCGGCGCACAGGGCGGGAACGGTGTCGAGCCCGTCGATCCACTCGCGCACGCCGGTGCCCGGGGCCGTCGGTTCCAGGGTGACCGACTTGAGCGGGTCGGCGGCCCAGTTGCGGGCCTCCTCGCGCGAGACCGGCCGGCTCATGCCGTGCACGTGGGTCGGGCCGCCCACCACCAGGAGTGACGCGGACTGCGCGGCATCCTTCGCCCCGGGTTCGTTGACCGTGAAGGTCGTCACTTCTCCGAACGGGGCGAGCCCATCCGCTATCGCCTCGGCGACCTGACGGGTGTTGCCGAACATGGATTCGAAGACGACGACGATGCTCATGACTCTGCTCTCTTCTGGAGGGTGGTGACTCCCACCCTGAGCCGTTCGAGGGGCGGCGGCAGGGTCGAAAGTCCCCGAGTCGAGATCGCTGGCCCGGAGGAGAATCGAAGGCAGCCACGCGGAAGGATGCGACGTGCCCCGCCAGACCGACACCGATGTCCTGGTCATCGGTGCGGGTCCGACCGGGCTGCTTCTCGCCATCGTGCTGGCGACTCGCGGCGTCAGGGTGCGGCTCGTGGACCGCAAGGCGGGCCCGACGAGGGAGTCGCGCGCCGTGGTGCTGCAGGCGCGAACCCTCGAGATCTACGACCAACTCGGGCTGGCGGAGCGGATGATCGCGGCGAGCACCGCCACCCGACTGGTGGCGCCGGGGTATGGTCGCCGTCGGTTCGGGGTGCTGGCCATCGGAGCGCTGGGGCGCGGGCTCACCCCGTTCCCCCGGCTCACCGTGCTCGAGCAGAGCAAGACTGAGTCGATCCTCGGCGAACGCCTCGCCGAGCTCTCCGTCCCCATCGAGTGGAATACCGAAGTCGAACCGGCGAAGGACATCGCGGACTCCGGGTCGGTCACCGTCCGGTCGTCGGCGGGGAGGCGGGTCATCCGGGCGAGGTATGTCGTGGCTGCCGACGGGAGCAATTCGCTGGTGCGACGCTCCCTCGGCATCGACTTCGATGGCTCGACCAATCCCCACAGCTTCTTCGTCTGCGACACCGATCACACGAGGGGACTGACCGCGGGCGCCGTGAACCTGCGCCTCGGCGACGCGGAGTTCCTGCTCTCCTTCCCTCTCGGCGCTGACGAGGCGGCAGGGCACCACCGCATCATCGGCCTGCTCCCCGTGCGAGATGGCGGGATAGACGAGGCATCGGCGCGCGCGACCGTCGACGAGGTCTTCGGGGTGAGTTGGAGTGACTCGCACTGGTTCTCCACCTACCGGGTGCAGCACCGGGTGGCATCCTCCTTTCGTCTGGGCCGTGTCTTCCTGGCCGGGGATGCCGCCCACGTGCACTCTCCGGTGGGCGCGCAGGGCATGAACACCGGGCTGCAGGATGCCCATAACCTGGCCCTCAAGTTCGCCGAGGTGATCCGGGGCACCGCCACCGAGGAGTACCTCGATCGCTACGAGGCCGAACGCCGCCCGGTCGCGGTGCGTCTCATCGCCGCGACGGATCGGGTGTTCGGACTCGCGACCTCGAGCACGCGGCGCGCCCGGTTGGTGCGCCGGAGGGTGGCACCGCTGCTCGCACCCCTGGTCATCCGGGTGCTGTCGCGCGTGAGGGGTGCCTCCCGGATCTTCGGCTACCTGTCGCAGACCCGCATCCACTATTGGATGGATGCCGAAGACAAGCAGCGCTCCGGCGGACGCCGAGACCGGGTGGTCGGCCGCCGGCTGCCGTGGACCGGATCCAACTACGACGTGCTTCGCTCCTTCGAGTGGCAGGTCCACGGGTACGGGGGAGCGGATGCCGCCCCGGTCGGTGCCGCGCTGGGAATCGCATTCCCCTCCCCGGGTACGACCGGGCTCACCTCGCACCTTCTCTACCTGGTGCGTCCGGACGGCTTCGTCGCGGCGGCTGCGGCTCCCGCGGAGGCCGCCCGCGCATTCGCGGCGGCGATGCCGACCGCGTAACCGCGGGGCTAGGCGCTGTCGCGCTCCACGATGTGCGTCTCCATGATGCACTGGTGTTCCACGGGTTCGCCGCGCAGCAGGCTGAGCATCATCTGCGCCATCTTCGCACCCATCGCCTCTGCGGGCTGGTGGACAGTCGTGAGCTGGATGGCACCGCTGGACGCCGCCGGGGAATCGTCGAAGCCCACCACCGCGACATCCTCCGGCACGCTGCGACCGCGCTCGCTCAGCACGGAGACGGCACCCGTGGCCATCAGGTCGCTCGCCACGAACACAGAGTCGGTGTCGGGAAAGCGGTCGAGGAGCTCACGCATGGCGCGGGCGCCACTCAGCTGGGTGAAGTCGCCATAGGCGACTCGGTCGACGGCGAGCCCCGCCGCCGCGAGCGCCCGAAGGGAGCCCGCAGCCCGGTCCGCCCCGGCCGGCATGTCGGGCGGACCGGCGATGATGCCGATGTGCTGTCGCCCGCGATCGATCAGGTACTGGGTGCCCCTGGCCGCGGCGGTGGCGTTGTCGACATCCACGAAATATGCCGGCGGATCGTCGAACCGCATCGGACGTCCGTTGTAGACCACCGGAATCGTGTCTTGCAGCGTCGCGAGAAACTCGTTGCCGGAGTGGTGGGACACCACGAAAGCCCCGTCGACGTTGCCACCGGTGAGGTAGCGGATGGTCTTCTCACTCGGTCGGGACTGGGCGAGCTGCAGGGTGAGAACGTAGTCGCTCCGGTCGAGCTCGCGAGTGATTCCCTGCACGATCGCCGCGAAGTAGGGGTCTCCGAAGAAGCGGCTGGTCTCCTCGGGGATCACCAGCGCGATCGCGAGAGTACGGCTGTTGGCGAGCGAGCGTGCCGCCCGGTTGGGACTGTAGTTGAGGGCGCGGATCGCCTCCTGCACCGCCTCGAGCACCTCGGGGCTCACCTGGCTCGACCCGTTCACCACCCGCGACACCGTGGATCGAGACACGCCGGCGGCCGCCGCCACGGCCTCAAGGGTCGGCACGACTCGTCTTGCCGACGGCGCGATACTCATCTGCCCGAAGTCTAACCAGAGCAGGCAGGCCCTCGGGTTGCGCTACAGCGCGCGTTCGCCGATGATCCGCGAGTACTCGATGGCGCTGGCCTTCGGAGTGCGGGCCTGGGTCTCGTAGTCCACTCTCACGATCCCGAACCGCTTGTCGTATCCCCAGGCCCACTCGAAGTTGTCGAGCAGCGACCAGTAGAAGTAGCCCGTCACCGGCACGCCGTCGTCGACGGCATCGAGGATCGCACCAAGGTGCGCGGTGAGGAAGCTTCGACGGTCGACATCGTCGACCGAACCATCCGCCAGCACGACGTCATCGTAGGCGGCGCCGTTCTCGGTGACTGCGATGGCGACGCCGGCCGGGCCGCTGTACTCGTCGTGCACACGACGAAGGAGGCGAGTGAGTCCCTCCGGCTGCACGTCCCAGTCCATGGCGGTCTGCGGAAGGCCGCGCGAGTGCCAGTACACGCCGTCGGCGGCGGGGAATGGTGACCGTTTGGGACGCTCGGATGGTGCGGCGGTGGTGGTCTCCTGCAGTCCCGGCTTCGCGCTCACGAATTCGCCGTGGTAGTAGTTGACGCCGAGGGCATCGATCGGCGTCGAGATGATGCCGAGGTCCCCGGGCTGCACGACGGTCTCGAAGCCGTTGCCCGCGACATCCCGGAGCACGTCTTCTGGATACCGGCCCCGGAAGATCGGATCGAGGAAGAACCGGTTGAACTGGCCGTCGATGCGCCGGGCGGCATCGAGATCTCCGGCGTCGTCGGGGTTGACCGGGTCGGCCACGGTGAGGTTGAGCGTGATGCCGAGCTGCAGCGCGGGGTCGCGCTTGCGGAGTTCCTGCACGACGAGGCCGTGGCCGAGCAGCAGGTGGTGAGCCGCAGCGAGGCCGGCGGGCACGTCCTGCCGGCCCGGGGCGTGCTCTCCGCCGATGTAGCTGAGGAAGGAGGCGCACCACGGTTCATTGAGGGTGGTCCAGGCATCCACCCGGTCCCCGAGCACATCGTGCACCGTCGCCGCGTATTCGGCGAACCGGTAGGCGGTGTCGCGATTCGCCCAGCCGCCCTTCTCCTCGAGGGCCTGCGGCAGATCCCAGTGGTACAGGGTGAGCCACGGCTTGATGTTCTTCTCGAGCAACTGGTCGACCAGCTTGGAGTAGAACGCGAGACCCTGCTTGTTGACCTGCCCGCCGTCCGGGCGCACGCGCGACCAGGAGGTGGAGAAGCGGTAGGTCTGCAGTCCGAGGTCGGCCATGAGCGCGACGTCGTCCGCATAGCGGTGGTAGTGATCGCAGGCGACTTCGCCGTTGTCGGCGTGCACGACGGCACCGGGAACCCGGCAGAAGACGTCCCAGATGGAGTCGGTGCGGCCGTCTTCGTGGGCCGCTCCCTCGATCTGGTACGCCGCGGTCGCGGCTCCGAAGAGGAAGTCCTGCGGAAATGTGCGCGCGGCTCTTGGCTCTGCAGCGGGGGTGATGGTCACGGGGGCCATCCTTTCGGTGATCGTCGTTTCGAAGCTCGTCATCCCTTTACGGCTCCCTGCATTATGCCCGCGACCAGTTGCTTTCCGGCGATCAGGAAGAGGGCGATGAGGGGGAGTGTCGCCAGCAGCACGCCGGCGAGCACGATGGAGTAGTCGATGAAGTAGTTGGCCTGAAGCGTCGCGAGCGACACCGGCAGGGTCGGATTGTCCGCGTTCAGCACGATGAATGGCCAGAAGAAATTGGTCCAGGTGGTGATGAAGGTGAAGAGCGCGAGCATCGCCGCGGCCGGTCGGGCGGAGGGCAGGCCGATGTACCAGAAGGTCTGGAACATGCTGGCGCCGTCGATCCGCCCCGCCTCCACCAGCTCGTCGGGGAGTGCCTGTCCGATGTACTGCGTCATCCAGAACACGCCGAATGCGCTCACCAAAGCCGGCACGATCACCGCGCCGAGGGTGCCGGTCCAGCCGAAGGCCGACATGGCGATGAACAGAGGCACGACGCCGAGCTGAGTCGGCACGGCGGTGGTGGCGATCACGAACACCAGCAGGCCCTTCTTGGCGCGAAACCGCAGCTTCGCAAAGGAATAGCCGGCGAGCGTGGAGAAGAAGACGACGGATGCCGAGACGACAGTGGAGACGATCACGCTGTTGCCGAGCGACTTCCAGAAGTTGACGCTCTGATTTTCGATCACCGATGCGGCGTTGGCGAAGAAGTTGCCGCCCGGCCACCACGACATGTTCGGGTCGTTGATGGTGGACGAGTCCCCGCTTCCGATGAGAAACGACCAGTAGAGCGGAAAGACGGATGCGACCATCACGGCCGCGAGGAACGCATAGACGATCGGGCTCGGGCGTCCGATCGCGATCGGGCGAACGCGGCGGCGGAGGGGGGAGATGGTCACGAGTTGCGTCCTTCGTTGCTGGCGATCCGGCGGGTGATTGCGAGGTTGATGAGCCCGATCAGCACGATCACCAGGAACAGGAGCCAGGCAACCGCGGCGGCTCGGCCGAAGTTGAGCTGGCCCCAGCCCAGGTTGTAGAGGTAGATGGTGAGGGTGAGCCACTGGCTGTTGGCACCCCCGGTGCCGTACTGGTCGAAGAGCCGGGGCTCGTCGAAGATCTGGAGACCGCCGATCGTCGCGGTGATGATCACGAAGATGAGCGTCGGCCGCAACTGCGGGATGGTGATCGAGAAGAACCGCCGCAGTGCGCCGGCCCCGTCGATGGTCGCCGCTTCGTAGTAGTCGCGCGGGATGGCCTGCATGCCGGCGAGCAGGATCAGGGCGTTGTAGCCGGTCCAGCGGAAGTTCACCATGGAGGCGATGGCGAACTGGCTGGCGAGCGGGTTCGAATGCCACTGGATGCCCGGGATTCCGAGGTGCGAGAGCAGGGTGTTGACGAGGCCGTACTTGTCGCCGTACAGGTTGCTGAAGATGAGGGAGACGGCCACCGGCATCACGACGTAGGGCAGCAGCACCCCCATCCGCCAGAAGGTCTTGCCGCGCAGGTTGGTGTCGAGCACCGCGGCGATCACGAGAGCGACCACGATCTGCGGCACCGATGACAGCAGGAAGATGCTGAAGGTGTTGCGAAGGGCGATCCAGAATTTCTGCTGCTGGAGCACCCAGAGGAAGTTGTCACCGCCCACGAAATCGCCCTGGCCCCCGATGAGATCCCAGGCGTGAAGCGACACCCAACCGGTGTAGAGCAGCGGGAACAGACCGACCACGGAGAACAGCAGGAAAAAGGGCGAGATGTAGAGATAGGGCGAGAAGCGGATGTCCCAGCGGCCGAGCTTCTGGCTGAAGGCGATCCTGCGGGGGGTGCGTTGCGCCGCCCGGAGTGTCGAGGTTGTCATGGAGCGAGTCCTAGCTGGATTTGCGGTGGCGAACGAGGGCCGGGTCGCCCGCGAAGGCGAGCGACCCGGGTGATGCTCGACGGACTAGCCGAGAGCCTTGATGTCGGTGACGACCTGGTTCCAGGAGTCATCGATGGACTGGGTGCCGGTCTCGACCCGGGTGAGGCCGTTCTGCACGGCGGTCATGATCGACCCGTACTGTGCACCCTTGAACGGGGTCACTTTCACCGCGTTGGCGCGATCGATGTAGATCTTGCCGATCTCCGCGTCGTTGAAGAAGGTGTTCGTGGCTCCCGTGAGGGTCGGGTCGGTGTAGGCGGCGACCTGGCTCGGGAACGTGCCGGCGACCTTGAACGCCTTGATCTGCTGGGCGGGAGCGGTGATCCAGTCGGCGAGGGCCTTGGCCTCTGCGGTGTGCTTTCCCTGCGTCGGAACGAGCAGGTACGAGCCGCCCCAGTTTCCTCCGCCGTTCGGGAACACGTTGGCGATCTTCCAGTCGGTGAGCTTCGGGGTGTCGCCCTGGATCACTCCGAGCATCCATGCCGGGCAGAGCATCGTCGCGTAGGCGCCGTTGGCCATGCCGGCCGTCCAGTCGGCGCTCCACTGGGTGAGGTGCGATGACTCGGTCGAGCTCGCCTTCAGCACCGACTCGAAGGCCGTCTTGACGTCGGGGTTGGTGGCGGCGATGACCGTGCCGTCGTTCTTCTCGTAGAAATTCTTGTACTGGTTGGCGAGACCCTGGAAGGTGGCTCCGGCCGAGTCGAACCAGGCGGCACCGGTCTTGGCATCGGCGAAGGTCTTGCCGACCGAGTAATAGGTGTCCCAGCCGCCGGTGAGGAGCTTGGAGACGGCGGCTGGATCGGTCGGCAGGCCGGCCTTCGCGAAGAGGTCCGAGCGGTAGCAGATTGCCTCCGGGCCGATGTCTGTGCCGAGTCCGATCTGCTTTCCGCCGGCGACGCCGCCGGCGGTCTTCCAGCTCGAGTAGCGGTCCTTGTTGTCGCTCGAGGCGAGGTCGACGAACTTGTTGGCGTACTTGCGTACCTTGGGCATCCAGTCGCCGTCGACGGCCTCCACGTCACCGAGGCCGGAGCCGGCGGCGAGCTTGGTGAAGAGGTTGGTCTGCGCCGCATCCGATGTCGCCGCCTTGTTCTGCACGACCGTGATGTTCGGGTGGAGCTTGTGGTATTCGGCGAGGAGCGCGTCGTCGTAGCCGAAGTTGTTGAAGGTGGCGAGGGTCAGCGTGATCGGCTTGCTCGAGTCGGCTGCCGGGGTGCCGCCGGCCGAGCATCCGGTGGCGATGAGGGCGAATGCTGCTGCGCCAGCGATGGCGGCAACGGCTGTTGTGCGTCGTGAGAGTTTCACGGTCACTCCTTTGTGTGCGTGGGAAGGGGTTGCTGGAGAAGCGTGGGAGCGCTCCCAAATCAGATTATGGGAGCGCTCCCACGCGAACGCGCTAACCCTACGCAGTAAGTCGGTGGGCTGTCAACAGCGGAAATGCGGCTCGGTGAAAATGCTGGTGAACCGGCCGTGCGCGCCGGGTCCCGGTGGCGGCCCCCGAAGCGCGCACGACGAAGGGGCGGTATCCAGCGAGTGCTGGATACCACCCCTTCGTGGGAAGCGAGGATTAGACCTTCGGAGCGGATCCGACTCTGTCTTCGGCCGATCCGTCACCCGCGCGACCGCTGTCGCTGTCGCTGGCGCTGTCGCTGGCACTGTCGCTGTCGCGCGAGCTGGTGTCGGGCTCGAGCGGCGCGCCCATCATCTCGGCAGCCTGGGTGGCGAGGATCGCGGCGTCCTGATCGGCGACCTCCTGGATGGCCGACTTCTGACGAAGCGGTGTGGCCTTGAGGAAGAAGCTGAGGATGAACGCGGCGAGAACGACCACAAGGCTCACCCAGAAGCCGCGGACCATCGCGTCGGAGAAGCCGTTGAGGAACGGTGCCGCGAGCGCGTGGTTGGCGTTGTTGAGGAACGAGGTGTTGCCGTCGAGAGACGTGGTGGCGCCTCCGCCACCGGCGCTGCCCGGCGTGAACTTCGTCAGCACACTGTCAACGATCTGGTGACGCTGGGTCGCGTTCGACAGGTCGACCTGAGCGGGCAGGTTCTGCGTGATCGGACCGACGATCGAGTCGTAGATCTTCGACATGATGCCCTTGTTGGCCGGTGCGTTGGCGATAGCCGGGTTGAGGGCTGCATCCAGAGCGGAGCGCAGGATACCCTTATCGCTGAAGTTGGCTTTGATCGCCCCACCGACGACGCTGAAGACCACCGAGAAGATCACGGCGACACCGAGCGTTCCGCCGACCTGGCGGAAGAAGGTGGACGACGAGGTCGCCACACCGATATCGCGCGGTCCCACCGAGTTCTGGCTTGCGATGGTGAGCGTCTGCATCAGCTGGCCGAGGCCGAGACCCACCAGCAGCATCGCGCCGGCCAGCACGAGATAGTTCGTGTCGGCCTTGATGGTGGTGAAGAGCAGGAAGCCGAGCACCATGAATCCGGTGCCGATGATCGGGAAGATCTTGTAGCGGCCCGTGCGGGAGATGAGCTGGCCGCTCACGATCGAGGAGATCATCAGACCGAGGATCATCGGAAGCAGCTGGAAGCCACTCTCGGTCGGGGTCGAGCCCTTCACGAGCTGGAGGTAGAGCGGCACCGTGGAGATCGCGCCGAACATACCGAAACCGACGAGCACACCCAGGATCGTGGCGACCGAGAAGGTCGGCGACCTGAACAGCTTGAGCGGGATGAGGGCGTCATCCCCCATCATGCGCTCGGCAACGATAAAGGAGATGATTCCGAGCCCGCCGACGATGTAGCAGGCGATCGCCCCGCCGGAAGCCCAGCCCCAGTCGCGGCCCTGCTCGGCGACGAGCAGCAGGGGAGCGACGGCCATGATCACGGTTGTGGCGCCCCACCAGTCGATGCGCACGCGGCGATTGATGCTGCGCTTCGGCAGGTGAAGGAACCGCAGCACCATTCCGAGGGCGATGATGCCGATCGGGATGTTGATCAGGAAGACCCAGCGCCATCCGTCGATGAAGAGGATGAAGGGAGCCCCGGCGAACAGTCCGCCGATGAGCGGGCCGATGACGCTCGAGATGCCGAACACGGCGAGGAAGTAGCCCTGGTACTTTGCTCGCTCGCGGGGGGCGAGCATGTCGCCCATGATGGCGAGCGGCAGCGCCATGAGGCCACCGGCACCGATACCCTGGATCGCCCGGAATCCGGCGAGCTCGAGGATCGAGGTCGAGAAGCCAGAGGCAACGGAGCCGACGATGAACACAGAGATCGCGAAGATGAAAAGGGGGCGGCGCCCGAAGATGTCGGAGAGCTTGCCGTAGATCGGGGTCGCGATCGTCGAGACGATCAGGTAGGCGGTGGTCACCCACGCCTGCTGGCTCAGGCCATCGAGGTCATCCGCGATGGTGCGGATGGAGGTGCCGACCACGGTCTGGTCGAGGGCGGACAAGAACATGCCGGCCATGAGGCCGTAGAGCACGAAGAGGATCTGGCGGTGAGTCATGATCCCCCCAGACTCGTGGACCTCTTTGGCCCGGGTTGCTGCGTCGACGCGTGACATGGTTCCTCGATCTTTAAGGCGGTGGGTGAGTTAACGAAAATGGCCACTGAGGAACACGCGTCCGACAGTGGCAGAAAATCTTGCGTGGTCTGCAAAGTTACACCCACGGCAAGCCTCATGCAAGTCACGGGGCACCCAGAAACATCGCGGCTACTATCGGGGGAATGTCGCGCCGCTCTTTCCACAGCTCTCTTGTCGCGGTCGTCGCGCTCACTGCCCTGATGAGCCTGGCTTCCTGCGTGGCCGCGCCGGGGAACATCCCCACCCACAGCACGTCGCCGCGGCCCATGTCCAGCACGGTTCCGGGGCCCACCCCGACCCCGATTCCCACCTTCGACAGTCGGGCGTTGTCGATCGACGACGCGACGAGCCTCTGGGTTGTCGTGGACAAAGTGCGGTCGCTTCAACCCGCGTCGTTTGTTCCTCCGGACCTGGTGCTTCCGTCGGTTCCGCATATCTCGAGCAGCGCGTCCTCCGTGATGCGGGCCGAAGCGGCCACGGCACTCCAGTCGATGTTCGCCGCGGCCGCGGCCGAGGGTTCCGGTGCCATGCAGATCCAGAACGCCTACCGCTCCTTCGTCGTGCAGACGAACACCCACAATTCGTTGGTGCGCAGCCTCGGAGAGGCCACGGCCGATGCCCAGAGTGCGCGTCCGGGGTACAGCGAGCACCAGACCGGTCTCGCCGTCGACATTGCGGCGTCCCCGAGCCGATGCGACATCCAGGCCTGTTTCGGCGAGACGCCCCAGGGAATCTGGCTAGCCGCAAACGCTTACCGCTTCGGGTTCGTGCTGCGCTATCCGCCGGACAAGAGCGCGGTCACGGGCTATGTCTATGAACCGTGGCACTACCGGTATGTCGGGGCCGCGCTCGCCACAGAGCTGCATGAATCTGGTCCGACTACTCTCGAGGAGTTCTTCGAACTTCCGGGGGCGCCAGACTACGACGACGAGTGAGGTGCCCAGAGCGGCCCGCGCCCGGGCCAAGCGTGACCGGTCAGCCTCGAACAGTGACGAGCGTGCCGACTGGCGCCCAGCCGAACAGCGCGGTGATAACGGCGAGCGGAACATGGACGCAACCGTGGGAGCCCTGGGTCTTATAGAGGTCACTGCCGTAGGGGAATGTCTGCCACGAGGCGTCGTGGAACCCGATACCCCCATCGAAGGGCATCCAGTACTTCACCGGATCGTTCCATGGGCCGTTCACGTCGTGGCCGGCGAGCACGGTGTTGCGGCTCTTGCCGGTGATGTGGGAAGTGCCGAGCGGGGTCGCGTAGTGCACGTTCGTTATCGCCGATGCGCCGGTCGTGATGGGGCTGTCGGTGAGAAGAGCCTCACCGGTGCACGCCCAGAGGTGCTGCTGTCCGATGCTGATGTAGATGTGCTTGATGCCTGCCGGCGTTCCGGCACAGGGCGCGGGAGCCGGAGGCGCGGCAACCACTGCTTTGGCGACCGGAGCGGGAGTCGACGACGGCGCGGGGGCAGCGTGCGTTGCAGACGTCGTGGGGGCTGGCGTGGTCGATGCCGCGTTGTGCGTGGCGCTGCTGCAGCCCACGAGGGCGATCGCGACGCTCACCGTTCCGGCGATCGCGGCGATGTTTCGCAGGTTGATCAATTTTTTCATCAGCAGTCCTTGCACTCACCCGTGATGTGCCCATCACCTCGGCATCACATAACATAACTCCTCGAAGCTGGTCGTTGGCAGACCTTCTCGCTTGTCGCCCACGATGTGCCCTCTCCCCGGGAGCCTGTTTCCGGGAGGGCATCGGTTCGTCAGGCGCCCAGAGCCGCATCCACGATGGTCTTCGCCTCGGCCTGCACGCGCTTGAGGTGCTCCGCTCCGAGGAACGACTCGGCATAGATCTTGTACACGTCTTCCGTGCCGCTCGGCCGGGCGGCGAACCACGCGTGCTCCGTCACGACCTTGACCCCCCCGATCGCGGCCCCGTTGCCCGGAGCCTCGCTGAGCTTCGCGATGATCGGCTCGCCGGCGAGTTCCGTCGCCTCGATCGCAGAGCCGTTCAGCTTGCCGAGCGCGGCCTTCTGCGCCTTGCTTGCCACGGCATCCACCCGCTCATAGGCGGGAGAACCGTACTTCTCGGTGAGCTCGGTATAGAGCTGGCTCGGGGACTTGCCGGTGACGGCGATGATCTCGCTCGCGAGAAGCGCGAGCAGGATGCCGTCCTTGTCGGTGGTCCAGACGGTGCCGTCCTTGCGCAGGAAGCTCGCCCCCGCCGACTCCTCGCCGCCGAAGGCGACGGATCCGTCGACGAGTCCGGGCACGAACCACTTGAAGCCCACCGGCACCTCCCAGAGGCGACGACCGATCGAGTCGGCGACGAGGTCGATCATCGAGCTCGAGACCAGGGTCTTGCCGATCGCGGCATCCGCACTCCACTGTGGCCGGTGGCTGTAGAGGTACTGGATGGCGACGGCCAGGTAGTGGTTGGGGTTCATGAGACCGCCATCCGGGGTCACGATTCCGTGCCGGTCGGCATCCGCGTCGTTGCCGGTGACCACGTCGTAGTCGTCCTTGTGCACGAGCACGCTCGCCATGACGGATGCCGAGGACGGGTCCATGCGGATCTTGCCATCCCAGTCCAGGGTCATGAATCCCCACTGCGGGTCGACCCCGGGATTGACCACCGTGAGGTCGAGTCCGTAGCGTTCGGCGATCGCGCTCCAGTAATGCACGCTCGCACCCCCGAGCGGATCCGCGCCGATGTGCACCCCCGCTTTCTTGATCGCTTCGACATCGATGATGTTCTCGAGGTCGTTCACGTAGTTGCCGCGGTAGTCGTAGGTGCCGACGCCGGAGGGCTCGGCTCGCTTCACGGCGTGGCTGCCCTCGGCGATGATCTCGTTGGCGCGGTTCGCGATCCAGTTGGTGGCGTCGCTGTCGGCGGGTCCGCCGTGGGGCGGGTTGTATTTGAAGCCGCCGTCGCGGGGCGGGTTGTGACTGGGTGTCACGACGATGCCATCGGCCTGTGCCGCAGGCCCGGAGGCGTTGTACTTGATGATCGCGTGGCTGAGCGCAGGGGTCGGTACGAAGTCGTCGAACTCGTCGACGAGCGCGTCGATGCCGTTGGCGACCAGCACCTCGAGGGCGGTCGTCTGTGCCGGGCGGCTGAGCGCGTGGGTGTCCCCGCCGATGAAGAGCGGCCCGGTGATGCCCTGGCCGGCGCGGTACTCCACGATCGCCTGGGTGATCGCGGCGATGTGCGTCTCGTTGAACGCACTGTCGAGGCTGGAGCCGCGATGCCCGGAGGTGCCGAACACCACCTTCTGCTCGGCGATGCTCACATTCGGCACGAGTTCGTAATACGCCGCGTGAAGCGCGGTGAGGTCGACGAGATCGGATTCCTTGGCGGGCTGGCCGGCGCGTGCGTTCATGCGCCAAGTCTGTCATCCGGTGGCCTTCTGGTCAGAGTCTCTTCGCATAACTCCGGCAATATTTGTGGCGCCCGGCGGCTCGCCCCCCACCACAAGGCTGACTCGCCGCCATCCCTCACGCCGCAGGAGTTATGCCCGGGGGTGAGCCAATAAGCTCGGCGCTATGCCGCATCCGACGAACGCCGACGACACCTACTCGTACCTTGGCCCCGCTGGCACCTTCACCGAGGCCGCGCTCGCCCAGGTTGCGGATGCCGCGGGCAAGACCTGGCAGCCGGTCAACAACGTCGGCCAGGCCCTCGACGACGTCGTCTCTGGGCGCAGCACAGCGGCGATGATCGCGATCGAGAACTCGATCGAAGGCGGGGTGAGTGCGAGCCAGGATGCGCTCGCCAGCATCCCGAACCTGCGCATCATCGGCGAGTACCTCGTTCCGGTGAATTTCGTGCTCGTGGCGCGTCCCGGCACGCGCTTGCAGGATGTGCGGGTCGTCAACGCGCACCCGGTCGCCTATGCGCAGTGCCACCTCTGGCTCGACGCGACCCTGCCGGAGCACGGCCACCTCCCGGCCACCTCCAACGTCGCCGCAGCGGCCTCCCTGCTGTCGGACACGACGGCGGATGCCGCGATCGCCCCTCCCGGAATCACCGACCACTACCCGCTCGACGTGCTCGCCCGCGAGATCGGCGACAACCCCCATGCCGTCACCCGCTTCGTGCTGGTGAGCCGCACGACCCGACTGCCGGTGCCGACCGGGTCGGACAAGACCAGCGTGATCGTGGAGTTGCCGGATGACACGGCCGGGCGGCTGCTCGAGATGCTCGAGCAGTTCGCCACCCGCGGGGTCAACATGAGCCTGCTCGCCTCCCGCCCGATCGGCGACGCCCTCGGGCGCTACCGTTTCGTGATCGACCTCGACGGCCACCTCCATGACGAGCGGGTGGCGGATGCCCTGCTCGGGCTCAAACGATTCAGTCCGAACGTGACCTTCCTCGGGTCGTATCCTCGCGCCGACAAACTGGCCATCACGGTGACTCCGCGCTACGACGATCGGGCCTTCACCGCCGCCCGCGAGTGGCTCGAGTCGCTCGAGTCCTAAGCGGTCCGGGTATCACGGGCGGCACTGCTCTGGCGGCTCGGCGTAGTGACGATCGCTCGAGAATCGAGCATGATGGGGGCATGGAGAGCGAATCACCGTCGATCGACCCTCGCTACCGGCCGGAGTTCCAGCGGGGGTATCGAGGGTCAGTGGCGCCGGTCCCTCTCGTCGCGACACCGCGAGGGGAAGAGCCGGCCAAGGTCGGGATGCCGCCGATAGCGCCAGTGGCTTTCGAATCCGCGGTCGACCCGACGGTGGTCGACCCGGAGGTCGGCGAGCCGGAGCCGTTCCTGCGGAGTCGAAACCCCTACGTTTTCGCGATCCCGATCGTTGCGATCGTGTTCGTCATCTTCGGCACCGGGCTGCTGGTCTCCCAGTTCGTCTGGTCGTACTCCGGCGCCTTCGGGTCCGACAATTCCATCGAGAGGCGATTCAGCGGTGTGCTCTCATACGTCTTCGCGGCCCCGCTCGTCACCGTTGGCTTGGGCTCCCTGGTCGGATACGGATTCTGGCTCGCGGTGCGAAGGGGCCAGCGCCCATGAGAGCCGCGGAACGCGTGCTCATCGCGAGCGTCGGGATCCTTCTCGTGGGCGCAATGGCACTCTCTTGGTACAACGCGAATTCTCCGCAGAGGTTCAGCAACACCGACTCCGAGGTGCCTTGGCCGCTGGTCTGGGCGCAGATCGCGTCATCGGCGGCGTCGATCTTCGCCCTCGTCGGCCTCGCCTCGGCCGCCGGGATCCTCTTCCTGCGCGCCGTCCGATGGACCGTCGGGAGCCCCGACGAGGCTGACCCTACGCCGGAACCTTCACCGTGAGCGCCCCGGGGTCCACCCAGGCGTGCACGGACTTGGCCTCACCGAACTCGTCGCCGTCGAGCTGGAACTCCTGGGGCTGCTCCACCGTCATACGCAGGTCTGTGCCGGTCGCGTAGAGCACGTCCTTCACGTCGGAGGTCAGGTCGATGATCGACCGGCCGAGCGTGCTCTTGCGCAGCACGCCGTTCTCCCAGGCCACCTTGTTCCACACCTTCACCCAGCCGAACGGCCCGCTCGGCTTGAGCGCGGCGATGTCGAGCACGCCGTCGTCGGGCTTCGCGTCCGGCATCAGCAGGATGCCTCCGGGCAGGGCCCCGCAGTTGCCGACGATGATCGTGTGAACGCTCGTCGTGCGCTCCGGCGCCCCGTCGATGCTGAAGCGCAATTTCACGGGCTTGAGGTCGGGCAGGGCACGCACTCCGGCATCGATGTAGGCGAGCCATCCGACCGCCTTCTTGAGCTTGGGGTTCGTGAGCGCGATCATCTTCGCATCGAGGCCGAGGCCCGCCATCACGAGGAAGGCGTGCTCTTCCGAAGTGCCGTCGGCCCGTTCGATCTCGGCTATCCCCACGTCGATGTGGCGGTCGACCCCGGTGAACGCAGCACCGATCGACGCGACCTGGTCGGTGAGCGGCAGCTCGAGGTTGCGGGCGAGCAGGTTGCCGGTGCCGGAGGGGATGAGAGCGATCGGCACCCCGGAGTCACGCAAGGCCTCGGCCACCCCGCGGACGGTGCCGTCCCCGCCGGCGGCGAGCACGACTGCGGCGCCCTGGTCGAGCGCCGTCTTCGTCACGCTCTGCCCGGCATCCTCCACCGAAGTGGGATACCACTGGGTCGTGCCCCAGCCGGCAGCCGCCTCGGCCTCGGCGACATCCGCCTCCAGCCTCGCCAGGTCCACCTTGATCGGGTTGTAGATGACGGCGGCATGGTGGTCTTCGGGCTGCGGGGCGGCGGTCACGTGCTCTACGGTACGGCATTGCTCAATAGACTGGAGGGGTGATTGATCCGCAGCTTCTCCGTGACAATCCCGAGGTTTTCAAGGCATCGCAACGGGCGCGAGGTGAGTCCGACGGGCTCGTCGACGTGGCCGTGGACGCCGATGTGAAGCGACGGTCCGCCATCTCCGAGTCGGAGAGCCTCCGGGCGACTCAGAAGACCCTGGGCAAGCAGGTCGCCCAGGCGACAGGGGAGGAGAAGACCCGGCTGCTCGGGGAAGCCCAGGGGCTCGCCGCCCGCGTCAAGGAACTCGCCCAGGTGGCGGCGGATGCCGAAGCGGAATTCACCCGTTCGGTTCGCGGCATCGCCAACCCCATCATCGACGGCGTACCGGCCGGTGGCGAAGAGAACTTCGTCACCCTTCGGGAGGTCGGCGACAAGCCGGTGTTCGACTTCGAGCCGCGGGATCACCTCGAGCTCGGTGAGAAGCTCCGTGCCATCGACATGACTCGCGGCGCCAAGGTCTCGGGCAGCCGCTTCTACTTTCTGCGCGGCATCGGCGCGCGCCTCGAGATCGCGCTGATGAACCTGGCCCTCGACAAGGCACTCTCCGAGGGCTTCGAGCCTCTCATCACCCCGACTCTGGTGCGGCCGGAGATCATGGACGGCACCGGCTTCCTCGGCGCCCACTCCGACGAGATCTACTATCTCCCCGCCGACGACCTCTATCTCACCGGCACCAGCGAGGTGGCGCTCGCCGGATTCCATTCCGATGAGATCCTCGACCTGTCCGCCGGTCCCGCTCGCTACGCCGGCTGGTCCACCTGTTATCGCCGCGAGGCCGGGTCGGGCGGCCGCGATACCCGCGGCATCCTGCGGGTTCACCAGTTCAACAAGCTCGAGATGTTCAGTTACGTGCTGCCGGAGGATGCCGAAGCCGAGCACGAAAGGCTCGTCTCGTTCCAGGAATCGATGCTTCAGGCGTGCGGCCTCAGCTACCGCGTGATCGATGTCGCCGCCGGGGATCTCGGATCCAGCGCCGCCCGCAAGTTCGACATCGAAGCCTGGGTGCCCACTCAGGGCGAGTATCGGGAGCTCACGTCCACGAGCAACTGCACTACCTTCCAGGCCCGGCGCCTCGACATCCGTTACCGCCTCGAATCGGGCAAGACCACGCCGGTCGCCACCCTCAATGGCACGCTGGCCACCACCCGCTGGCTCGTCGCCATTCTCGAGAGCCACCAGCAGTCGGATGGCTCGGTGCGCGTGCCGCCCGCCCTCCAGCCGTACCTCGGCGGCCTCGAAGTGATGGAGCCGGTCGCGTGACGGAACCCTGGCTGGTCGCGCTCGACATCGACGGCACCCTGATGCGCGAGGACGGCGTCGTCTCTGAGGAGGTGATCGCCGAGGTTCAGCGCGTGCGCGATGCCGGCCACGAGGTGATGCTCGCCACCGGACGCTCGGTCTCGATGACCCTTCCGGTGCTGGAGAAGTTCCAGCTGACCCCGCAGTACGTGGTCTGCTCCAACGGCGCAATCACGCTCGGGCGCGATGCCGAGGCCTCCAGCGGCTATTCCCGCATCGCCGTCGACGCGTTCGATCCGACCGAGGTGCTTGCCACCATCCGCGAGAGCCTCGGCGGTGCGAGCTACGCGGTGGAAGACGAAGAGGGCTTCTACCGTTACACGGGCTCTTTCCCGGACTCGACCCTCGGGGCCACGAGCGAGCGGGTGCCGTTCGAGCAGCTCGGCACGCACCTGGCGACGCGCGTCGTCGTCATCTCCCCCGAGCACCAGATCGAGGACTTCCTCTCCATCGTGGAGAAGATGGGGCTGCACAAGGTCACCTACAACGTGGGCTGGACGGCCTGGCTCGACATCGCTCCGGATGGCGTCAACAAGGCGACCGCCCTCGAGCGGGTGCGCGAGTGGCTCGACATCCCGCGCTCGCGAGTGATCGCGGTGGGCGATGGACGCAACGACATCGACATGCTGCGCTGGGCATCCGACGAGGGTCGCGGGGTCGCGATGGGCCAGGCCCCGGATGAGGTGCTCGCCGTCGCGAACGAGGTCACGCTCTCGGATCTCGACGACGGCATCGCGGAGCTGTTCCGGTCGTTCTGAGCGGGTGCCCCGGGTGGGCGTGGGTGCGTGTGTGTGCGGGTGCGCGCGGGTGCGTGAGTGGTGCGTGCGGGTGCGCGCGGGTGCGTGCGTGAGCGCGTGCTGGTGCGCGCGGGTGCGTGCTGCGTGCTTCTTTGCGCGATCTTTCGTAATCGACTCGGGAGTAGTTGCGGCCTGCACGCCTCAGAACCCGCATCGTCTCCCGACTCGATCTACGCGGGGGTGTCTCTCGATTTCGACTCGGGAGTAGTTGGGGCCTGGGTGCCTCAGAAGTCGCATCGTCTCCCGACTCGATCCGGCGCGCGGGTGTCCCTCGATATCCACTCGGGAGTAGTTGCGGCCTGGGTGCCTCAGAAGTCGCATCGTCTCCCGACTCGATCTACGCGGGGATGTCTCCCGATATCGACTCGGGAGTAGTTGCGGCCTGCGCGTCCCAGAACCCGCATCGTCTCCCGACTCGATTGGCCGATGGATGCTGAGCTGAGCCGCGCCGCGCTGAGCCGCGCCGCGCCGAGCCGCGCCGCACCGTGCTGAGCCGCGCCGCGCCGCGCCGGTCGGCGTGTCGGCTAAGCTCGATCCGTACTTCAGGAGGGCTGTCCGAGCGGCCGATGGAGCCAGTCTTGAAAACTGGTGGGCAGAAATGTCTCTAGGGTTCGAATCCCTAGCCCTCCGCATCACGAGTGCCCCGAAACGCTTATGTTTCGGGGCTTTTTCGTGCTTTCAGGCCTCCAAACCCCACGAAAACCCCACAACTGATTCGGCCCGAACGGCGTCGAGCCGCTCGGAAACGGCATCGAGGTCGTCTTCGAAGAGGTCGGCATACGTGTCGAGAGTCATTGCGGCGGACGCGTGACCGAGCATCCGCTGGACCGCCTTCGGGTTCGCCCCGGCACTGATGGCCATGCTCGCCGCGGTGTGTCGCAGATCGTGCGGGGTGATGTCGGGGAAGGTGTCGTCTCGTGCCTGCGCTGCGCGGACGGCCCTCGCGAACCATCCGGTCTCGCTCGACGGGCGGATCATGTGTGCGTCACCCTTCCCGAACACAAGCTGACCGCGCGACTTGCCCTCGCACTCGCGCGCCAACGGCTCGGTGAGGAACTTGGGGAAAGGGACGCTGCGCTGCTCGTGCGTCTTCGGGGTGCCGACGACGTATGCCGATCGGATGAGGACAGCGTTCTCCTGGATGAGCATCCGCCGGCGCAGCATGTCCAGCGACGACAGCCGCAGGCCGAGCGCCTCACCCCATCGGATGCCGGTATAGGCGAGCGTGTAGACCAGCGTCGAGTGGTCCCCACAGAGCTTCGCCAGGAGCTCGACCTGTCGCACGGTGAGGTAGGCGCGCTTCTTGCGCCCCTTGCGCGGGAGCTTCACTCCTCGAGCCGGGTTAGATGAGATGCGGCGGTCGCGCACGGCGACGTCGAGGATTGCGGCGAGCACTCCGAACGCTCTGATCACGACGGTGGCTGATCGGGGTTTCCCGTCGATGCCGGCCCCGAACTTGGTGACCCATGCCTGCACCTCGGAGAACCGGATCTCACCGAGTCGACGGGCGCCCCAAGCGGGCTCGACGTGGAGACGCCATGCTGTCTCGACGACGCTGAACGAGGAGGCTTTCAGGTGGCTCTGGTTGGTGATCCATTCCGTGCCGACCTCGCGGACGGTGGTCTTCGCGGTCTTGGGGTCGACGTACTCACCTCGGAGCGCTGAGACGGTGATGTTGGCGAGGTAGTCATCGGCGTCCTTTTTGCGGACGAAGCCGTTCTTCTCGCGCGATGCTCGGTCGGGGTCACGGTACCGAACTCGATAGCGCTTCCCGTCTCCGGTCTCGTAGCTGCTGACACTGCCCATGTGGTTCTCCGATTCGTTTCGGCCGAGAGGCCGTCACTAAGTAGCTATGCGGCGAATTCCGCTGGGGTGGCATCTGACCGGCTCGCGAGGTTCGCCGCATGTCTTCCCAGTAGTGCCGCTTCTCGGCGCTCAGCCCGCGGCACACGCTGCGGCGGACCGCTTCGAACGAAAGACACCCCATGCCCGTTTACCTCACTCCGGACCAGGTCATCCTGATGCTGCCTGGGATCTCGCGCGGCCAGCTCGCGCAACTCCGCTTCGCCGGGAAAGGACCTGCGTACCGGAAGCCCACTCCGAAGACTGTGCTCTACGTTCAGGCGGAAGTCATCTCTTGGGTGGAGGGCACTGTCCGTGGGTCGGCCGCACGCTAGTTGCTCGGTTATGTTCATCGCAACAGGAGACGATCTTGAGCCGATGTGTCGGCGAACGTTCGAGTGAACCATCGGATCGCTTCGTCCGTCATCTCTCCGTTCATGCGCCAGTTCTCGGCGTCGAGCTTCCCAGCGTCGATTCGATCGAATCCGTAGTCTTCGGAATTCATGGTGACGTCGACACGATGAGGACTATCTCCGCCGTCGAGTCGAACTTCGCCCTTCGTGAGCCACGGCATCTTGCTCAGAATGGGCCACTCGACCGTCCTCAATTTAGCAACGAAGTCTTCGTGGAGGCTAAATGATGCCGCGGCTGCGTAGTGCTCTCGTGCCGTGTAGTTCGTGCCCCCTGACGTGATCGTGAAGCCCTTCTCGTCATAGGCCGCGATCGCCCGCAGCATGACCTGGTGAGTTCGCAGCGTCTCGAGCGCGGCTCGGTCTGTCTTCACGATTGACCGCACGAACTCGTCGCTGGCAGTCATGAGGCGACCGTTGATGGCAGCGAAGGAATCGCTCTCGCTATCGAGGAACTGATCGAGGCTCGCGAATCCGAGAACTTCGGCGATTGCCTTGGCCTCCCCAATGCTGACCCGGCGCTTGCTCATTTCGACTTTGTAGACGGTCGCCTGGTGAAACTCGAATCCTCGGTCAGACATCTCCGAGGCGAGCCAAGCCTGTGTCATTCCGTTTTGCTCCCGAACGCGTCGCACCGCCTGAGCGAACGCCTCATCCCACTGGCTCGCGCCTTCGTTGTTGACCATCTTCAAACTCTAATGCTTTTTCAGTGTGTTTAGATACTCTGAAATAGCTCACACTGCATTAGAGTTATGCAATACGACGAATTGGAGTTGAAATGGAAACTTACCTGTCTCCCGAGCAGGTGGCCGAAATGGTCCCAGGAATGACGAAAGGCATGCTTGCCCAGCTGCGCTTTACGGGCAAAGGACCGCGATACCGCAAGCCGACCCCTCGCAAGGTGATCTATGCGGAGAGCGACGTTCGCGCCTGGGTGGAGGGATCCGCCCAGACCCAGACGGGCTCGCCGGCGTCTGCCTGATGCCTTGGTACAAGGTCGACGATGGCTTGTCGATGAAGGCAGAGACGACCCGAATTCCTCGCGCCGCTCGGACCTCGGCGATCGGACTACTCGCGCTTGCTGGTTCCTGGTCCGCGCGCGAACTCACCGATGGCCACATTCCGACGCACATGCTCGAAGAGCTCGCCGGCTCGGAGGCAGACGCCAGCTGGCTCGTCACGGCTGGGTTCTGGATCGCGGTCGTCGACGGCTGGCGGTTCACAGAATGGGAACCCGACCAACCTCTTCGAGAGGTGGTTCTTGCCGATCGAGCAAAACGAGCGGAGAAAATGCGCGGCTGGCGGTCCCGTAACCAAGCAAGTAGCACCCCTAGTAACCCTGCTACTAACTCTGCTACTAACGCGGATTCTGACGCGACAGTGCCGGAACCCCAGCCCGTCCCGACCCGTCCCGACCCAGACCTATCTAAGAAAAAAGAGCACGTGCAGAAACCTGCACACGACTATTCGAAGGAATTCGACGAGTTCTGGAGTCTGTACCCGCGAAAGCAAGGAAAGGCGGATGCCGTCAAGGCCTATGCCCGCGCTCGAAAGACCACAGAGGCAAAGACTCTTCGGGATGGTGCTCAGGCTTACAGCCTGATGAGCATCGGGGCGAACAAGAACCACATCAAGCTCCCGGGCGGATGGATTCGTGAAGAGCGTTGGAACGATGAGCCGATCGCAGCCATAC
This sequence comes from Frigoribacterium sp. UYMn621, assembly GCF_040549525.1. Taxonomy (NCBI): domain Bacteria; kingdom Bacillati; phylum Actinomycetota; class Actinomycetes; order Micrococcales; family Microbacteriaceae; genus Frigoribacterium; species Frigoribacterium sp. UYMn621. The sequence goes on from NZ_JBEPTM010000001.1 coordinate 220,384, forward strand.
CGTCGCCGCTTGCCAAGGACGAACGGATCATCGACGTGCTCGAGCAGGGCCGACGATTCCAAGGCGATGTGCGGCTGGCACCTGAGGCGAGAATGCGGCAAACGCTCGCCCTGGGGAGCTCGCTCACGATGCTCACGCCGAACTCGTTCTGTGAGATCCACCCTGATTACCCATTCGAGATCGATGGATCCTGTACCGCCTGCGCGCGTTCCGTAGGGCTTGCTCCGAGGGTGGCGTTCTAGATGCTGCCGATCGTGCTCCTAGCCGAACTGCTGGCCAACGGCTTCGATATCGAGATCCGAGACAACGTCCTTGTCTATGTCGGCGACTACGAACAGATGCCACCCACCCTGCTCATGGATCTCGACGCGAACTGGAGCGATCTGAGCGTGTTCATCCTCGAGCGACTGGGGGAGCGATCATGACAGACGGACTCACTCTCTTCGACAACCTGAACGACATCCCTGTGCGGGCGCCCGCGATCATCACTAACGACGACAGTGCTCGAGCTCGGTACTTCGATCCTTTGCCGTCACACCAGGCGGCCGATTCGAACACGAACCGCACCGAGGTTGAGGCGAAGGTGTACAGCCTGCTGTCCGTCCGGCCGATGACCGATGCGGAACTCACCACCGCATATTTCGCCGCCCCGGGTGCCCCGGCCGCGCATTACGACAGCCCGCGGAAGCGCCGTAGTGACCTCACAGGCAAGGGAATCGTCGTCGCCACCAATCTGACCCGCCCGTCCCCGTCAGGCCGTCACGCGACCGTGTGGGGCCTCGCACCATCGAACGGAGAAACCCGATGATCAACCGGTCCGAACTAGATCACGGTATCCGCTGTGACCGGCATGTGGGCGAAGTGTTTCCGCCCCGGTGCAGCGAATGCACGAAGGCCGCCCGCGAACGCGACGAAGAGACCGCGCCCGTCCGGTTCAGCCGATACCTGCTCGACGTGCAATGCCCTGTACACCGGGGCTGGCCTGTCACTGCTGCGACTGGTCTGTGCGATCGATGCGCGGAGGCCTGCTGATGCCGCTGACGACGGAAGCTGAAGCGCAAGCGATCATCATGTCGCTGCTCACCGACGAGCTGACCGGGAAACCGGACCGTGATCGCTACGCGGCACTGCAGGGACATTGCGCCGGCGACGACTCTGAAGAGACACTCCGCAACGTCTCATTGGTTCTCGCCGGGGCGATCAGTCACATCGCGTGGTTGCTCACCGTCGCTGGGGGGCAGACGACGGCGGGGGCGTTGAACATCATCCTGCAGGCGCCCCTCTGGGAACAGATCGACGAGATCGGTCGGAACGTCGACCTCACGAACGGTAGTGAACTGTGAGCCCAGTCGGCGCGGCACGACCGCCTGAAGAGATCCGCCGGCAACGGTTCGCCCACCAGCTGATGAAAACCGCCCTCACCGACGGGGAAGACAGCCTCGTCGGACAGATCGAGGGGTTCACCGCGGCTACGGCGGATCCTGCCCGGGAAGCAGCTGAGATCACGGTCGAAGTGCTCGGCGCGCTGCTCAACACACTGTCCCAGCTGATACCTGCAGAACAGTTCCTCGCCTACGTCGACTGGACCCTGTTCGCCATAGACCATCGGGAGGCCGATCATGTCTGACGACCGCGCCTGGACTGCCACCGACAGGGACCGCGCCTTGCAACACCGGACCCTCGAACTGGATGAACAATTCACTGCACAGTTCCTGCAATCGATGCGTGACCTCGTCGCCTCCGAGTACGACCACAACACGTTCATCGAGAAGAAGATGGACATCATCCGCGAGTGGGACCGGCAGCGGAAACTCGCGCAGCACAACCTCGGGTACCAGTTCGACCCGAAACGACGAAAAGAACACCTCCTGCGCCGGGACATCGACCGGGAACTGCAACGGATCAAGAAGAAACTGACGGAGGCCGTCGAACGCCGATCATTGACGACCGCAGACGCCGACACTCTGCAACCGGACACCCTTACCGCAGTGACGCTGACACCCGCACGTCCCACAAAAGTAAAGCCCGCCCCTGCACCGCGTGTACCCGTCCGATCGATCGAAGGCATCCCAGCGGCCGTCATCGAGATCGTCTCAAGAGACACCGGGATCGCCGATCTCGAATCGGCCACCGACGACCAGGTGCGTGAGGCATACAGGGACAACGCCGGCTATTCCGACGAGGTCTCGCAGGAGTACCTCGACATGCTCAACGGGATCCACCCCGACTGGCTGCGAGGCAGCAGATGAACCTGACGCGCCCCGCACGCCCGGGCACCCGCTACCGAATGTTCTTCAATGTTGAACAGCGCGTTCGAGTGAACGTCACGCGCCCTGTATGCGCGCGTTGGGCCATCGACTGGGCGGTGGGGTGTTGGTGAGCCGGTTCGTGGTGGGGGAGGACGGGCAGATTGGGGCTAGTTCGGAGGTGTGGGGCTGGGTGTCGGCGCGGGTGTCGAAGTTGACTCGTCAGGATGCGCGTTTGAATGGCTCGTTTTCGCCGTTGTTGTTGGAGCTGGTGGATGCGACTGGGCGGGCTGCGCATTGTGCTGAGGGGGTGTTGGTGGTTCCGTCGCCGGAACCTGTTGGGGTCCCCGTTGCGACGATTGAGGTAACGCCTGATGAGGCGGCGAAGCGGATGGGGTGCTCGTCGGAGTACGTCCGAAGGTTGGCCAGGAATGGTCGGTTGGAGGCCCGGAGAGTGGGTCGGTCGTGGCTCATTGAGGCTTCACAAATTGATAGACCGGCTCCGAGGAGGACCACATGACCAAGTACGTGAAGAACGAAGAGGGCGGGATTCATTCCGTGACCGATGAGCACTTCGAAACGGTGCTGCACGAGACGACGGCGGCGGGGCGCAGTTTCCTGCTCCCGGGGTGGAGTGAGATCAGCGAGGCTGACGCTCGTGAGGGTCACCCGCAGCTGTTCGGCAAGGAAGATCTGCAGGTGTCGTACACCACGGATGAGTTGCACAGGGCGCTCGAGCGGAAGCGCATGCTCGATGAGCTGTACGGCCCCGGATCGGTCGCGTAACTCATGGGTAAGAGCACACTTGTCCCGGAGCCGAACACTCCGGACGCGATCATCGCCGCGGCTGATGCTGAGGTCACCGAAGCGGATGCGTTAGCGCTCGAGCTAGAAACTGCTGCTCGTGGTGGTGATGACTCGGTAACGCAGGCTCAGGTTGAGGATGCGAAGAAACGTTCCGGGTGGGCTCGTATCCGCCGGGACGCTGCGGAGTCCAAGGCTGCGGCTCGTGCGGAGGAGATGCGTCGCCAGGCGTATGCGGCTCTGCTGGACCGGTACCTGCCGGCTGCGTCGTCGGATATCAAAGCGGACGTGGAAGCTCACCTTGCTGAAGCGCGACCTCACATTGAGGCGGCTCTGGAGTTGCTCGGCGACCGTAACAAGGCGCTGTGGGCGATTGCGATGTTCACCAGCGATCCGTCGAACTACAAGGACGCGGCGGACGGGATCATGGCGGACGCTCCGGCGTTGATGCCTGGCGGTTCGTGGTTCGAGTACCGCGGTGACCGGTACGCCTACCTTCCGGCATCGATCGTTATTCGCAATTTGTTGAAGCCGTTGAAACCGCGTATCAAAACCCTGTCGGGTGGGCGCGATAGCGACTTCGTAAACGCGATCTAAGGCCTGGGCATGTCTGACTCTGGCCCCACTACCGCCGGCAGTATTGTCGCTAAATTGCGTATGGCCCGTGACCAGTGGGTTGCGGATATGGCGAAGACGAAGGAAGACGCCCGCGAGATCGGAGCGCTGGAGCCGACCGTCCGCGTTCAGGCGACCGTCGCTGAAGCTGTCGCGAAGCTGAAAGAGGTAGCCGCTCAGGCATCGTCTACGGGACGCACTCAGGCGAACGCTCAAACACAGGTCTCTGTCGCGCAACTCCGGTCCACAGCGACTGCGAACGAGCTCGCTGTCGCTACCCGCCGTCTCGCCGCCGCGCAGTCGTCGGCTGGTACGTCCGCGGAACAGTTGATGCTCGCTGAGGCTGCTGTTGACCGTGCTACCCGCAACCATGCGACGTCGACCACTCGACTGACCGCTGCGACGGCGGAACTTGCCGCGATGCAGAAGGTCGAAACGGTTGCGGAGGAGAAGTCGACCGCCGCGCGGGTGAAATCGAACCAGGCGAACCAGACTGCTGTGTCGCGTATGGGTTTGATCGGCACCGCTGTTGCAACGCTCATCCCCATGTTGGTCCCCCTGGCGGCGTTCGCCGTGGGTGGTGCTGGTGCGCTGACGATGATGGGCGTCGCGGGCGTCCTCGCCATCGTCGGCATCAAGCGGGAGATGGCTGAAGGCACCGTCTTGGGCCAGAAATACGGTGTCGGCATTCAGTCCCTCAAGGGCAACCTCGACGAGCTGTCACACACCTCCGCCGTTGGGATGCTCACCTCGTACAACAACGTGATCTCGCTGTCGAACGCGGCCATGCCGATGCTGAACCGGCAGGTGGGTGAGTTCTCCGGCATCCTCGGCCGGTCCGGAGGGAACCTCTTCCAGGGAGCTGTTCAAGGCGTGCGCGTTCTTGAGCCCCTCCTGCTCAAGGTTGGGGAGTATGTGGAGGGGCTCACTTCGAAGTTCGCACAATGGACTTCAAGCGGGGGGCTGCAACGCTTCGCGAGCTACGCCCTCGGTGTCCTCCCGTCAGTTGAACGGTTCCTCGGCTCGTTGGGTGACGCGGTTGTTCACTTGCTCGAAGCGCTCGCCCCGCTCGGATCCGTCGGGTTGACCGTCTTCACCGGACTGTTCAACATCATCTCCGCTCTGCCTGTCCAAGTCCTCACCGATCTGATCGCCGCCGTTACCTGGGGTGCAGTCGCATTCAAGGCGTGGGGATTCATCGCCCCGCTGCTCGAGGACATCGCCTGGAATATGGGCGCACTGGGTGTCGCGACGGAGATCGCGACCGGTCCGATCGGGTGGGTCATTGCTGGTGTGGGTGCCCTGATCGCTGTCCTTGCTGTATCAACGACGTCGACGAAGTCCGCGACGACGGCGATCACCGACTACACGGCGGCGGTGCAAGCCGACACCGGCGCGATCGGTGAGAACGTGAAGGCGGCCGCTGCGAAAGCACTCCTGGACGCGGGCGCATACTCTGCGGCAAAGAAGCTCGGCATCGGCGCGAAGGATCTCACCGAGGCTGTCCTCCATGAAGGGGCGGCCCGTGATCGGGTGAATCAGAAGCTCGAAGAATCGCTGCGACTGTACGAGTCGTCCACCAAAGAGAGTGTGATCACCGCTCAGGGGCAGGGCGCGCTCGCGGGTGCCGCCACGAAGGTACGCGACGCGTTGAACCAGCAGCAGGGCGATGTGCACACCGCGATCCGGAACTACAACACCCTCCAGGACGCGCTCGGCGGGACCACGATCTCTACCGAAGCCCAGCTTCGAGCGACACAGGAGCAGGCGGCTGCGGCTGGTGTGTCTGTCAGCGCCTATCTGGCGGCTCAGGCGTCGCAGAAAGGCACCGCGGACCAAACGCAGAAGACCACAGCGCTGATGTATCTCCAGAACGACGCTGCGGGCCTGCTGAAGCAGCAGTTGGACCTTCTCGATGGGAAGACGATCTCCGCCGCGCAGGCACAAAACCAGTTCGATTCGCAGATTGCGAACATGGGCGCCCACATCGACAAGACCGGCAACGCGGTCAACCGGGCCACCGCGTCTCTGACGAACAACAGCGCCGCGGCGATCGCGAACCAGGGCGAGCTGATCAGCTCCACGCAGGCTGCCCAAGCGAACGCGCAAGCATTCCGCGACAACGGTGGGTCGGTTGAAGCGACGAAGCAGAAGCTCATCGATATGAAACAAGCGATCGTCGACCACGCGGTTGCGTTGGGTGAAGATCGCGGCGAAGTTCAAGCGTTCATCGACAAGATCTACCAAATTCCTGCATCGATTCCGCCAACGAAGATCGAGGTGGACACCGCTGACGCGTTGGCGAAACTCGCTCTCCTGAACAGTTATCTGGACCGGTGGAAAGGGAACAGCGCGAACCTGACCGGAACAGGGTCGCCGAAGCTCGGCTCGGGGATCCTCACCGCCCCGGGGCATGCTGACGGTGGAACGGTGACGGGGGTTGGTGGGCCGCGCGCGGACTCGGTTCTGCGCCGCTTGTCGGTCGGTGAGGAAGTGATCCGCACCGCGTCCGCGTCGCAGGCTCGCCCGTTCCTGAAAGCGTTCAACGACAACCCGGGCAAAGCGCTCGCATCCATCGCTACACCAGCTACGCAGACTGCCCCGCCCCGCAGTGGGGACACGTTCATCATCCACCAGGCCGACATTTCCGGCGCTGTGACCGAAATTCAACGGCGTAAGCAGCAGAGGAGCGCCTGATGGCGATTCGGACCAACGTTGCGACGCCGGAAACACATGGGTGTCCGTCTAGAACGCGACAGGGCTCTCACCCAGGGCTGTCGCTCTTTCGCTTGACCGGACAGAAAAACCGTCGACGGCAATATGATGACGGGAACGGACCCCCGGACCCTGGTAGTCCGCCTAGCTTGTCGATATGAGCCATCGCTCCCCATGCGTCCATGGTTCGACAAGGCGACGGCTTTGATCTGAGGGGTGGTGAGCGTCAGTGGGTTTGTTGACCTACGGGAGCGGGAACGCTCAGATCATCTTCGACGACCGGGCACTTTTCCATCTGATGATCGTCATCACGGCGAAATTGCGGCGGCGGGAAAATTTTCTCTTCACCTGGGCGGAGCCAATAGATGTCGGGTGTGGGCGCGTTTCCGTGTGGTTGGACCCGAGCAGCGCCTTGCTGTACCACTTTCACGGGAACCGGATGCCGTCGGTCAATCGCGAGTGGATTGAGGTGCTGACGGTTTCAGCCAACGGTGGCGGGGGGTTGATGTTCATCCCTGAACCGGGACTCGGACGGTCGAGCGCCCTCCGAGACCGAGATAAGAGTTTCCTAATGAAAACCCCTCACTTGGGGGACGAACTTGCGGCCGGCGTCGAATTAGGGTGAATTCATCACATCGCCCCAAACTATTCGGGATAGCGGGGCGAACGGGCGAAAGTCCGCGTGAGTTTGGGGTGCGGTCACCTTTCGGGTAGATGACCGCACCCCTATCGTCATTCCGCGAACTCCACGTTTGTAATCCAAACAGGACGACGACCTGGCGAAAGCCGCCACGAGGCATCGGTGATGATTTCGTGGTGCCACGATTATGCTCGGAGGCGTCCAGACCGGGGAAGCGCGGGGACTGCTGCCGACCGCGCCCTTGCTCAGTTACAACGGCATCCGATACGGGTGCCGTTGTAGACCTTTCGGCTTGAAGGCGGTGACGCACTGCCGGTAAGCGCGATCCGGCAGCAGATGGGTATCTATCCAGAACACGACGGGTCTGTCGCCCAGAGCGGTCGCATCATCCCTCGAACGAACTGTGCCCCCACATTCCACAACGGGGGCGTAACTACCGCTTCGTGCGCTCTCGCGGCATATCGACCTGCGATACCTGGCGAAAGAGCGATACGGCTATGGCTTGTAGCGCTCCACTTTCCCGTTCAAGCTGCTCGCGATCGTGGTTGCGGCTGCCTTCTCCCCGCTGACATCGGCCGCGGGCGCTTTGAGATCGAACATATATTTCGCGAGCTCTTGGGTGTTATTGGTTAGCTGAAGTTGAATGAGGGAATCGTCTATCTCGAACGCTGCCCAACCCTTGCCGGAGGACCAGTACTGCTCATTCTTGTTCGCAGCAATCAGGGCATCCATATTCGCGGAATCGGCATCGATGAAAGAGTCCACGGCGATCTTCCGCCCATCTAGTGTGCACGTAGCAGCCGAAGCCAGGCCCGATTTGGTGCCGTCCCCGACGTCGGACAGGGCCACATCTTTGCAACCTTTGATGTGGTTGGCGATCGTCACTGCGCTGTCGCCGTAGGTGGTTTTGAATGGTTTGGCTGCAGGCGAACTCGGCCCGGTCGAGCAACCGGTGAGGATGAGCACCACAGCTGTTCCGATAACGAGAGCATATTTCATAGTCGAATCGTATCCGTCTGCGTGAATGGTGTCCCGGTGGGAGGATTCGAACCTCCGGCCAGACGGGTAGAAACCGTCTGCTCTGTCCGCTGAGCTACATCGGGGTGCGCACCGCCGCGTTTACTACGCGGCAGTGCGGTGGCACTTCGGTTTGACTCCTGGCGCGCTATCTCTCGTCTCGGCGGAAAGCCATCACAAGGCCGAGCGCACCCGACCCGAAGAGCAGGAACGCGATCCCGCGAGTAGCCCACGTCACCGCGTTCTGAATGCCGGTGTAAGCGTCGCCGCCATAGGCCTCATCTTTGGCGTTGACCAGGAGGACGATGCCGAGAATAAGTGCGGCGACCGCCCACAAGATGGCGATCGTGATTGCGGCTGGCGGGTAGTCTGCACCGTTCGTGTTCGTCGGCGTGGTGGTGGGCTCAGTTTCACTCATGCGCTGACAGTAACTCACCTGTGGCACTCAGGGAACGGCCCAGTTCGGGGTCTATCGGAGGAGAAGGTGACGAGACGCCCGGTCGGGGAAGTGGCAGTGGGCGGGGTCTCAACATTCCTTAGACCCCGCCCAACGGTTCCCTGTTACCCGGTAGCCATCTTGGAGTCGGTGATCGGCCGGTGTGCACGGTTCGAGTGAGTTCGTACCTCCAGCCCGGCCAGGAGGCCGACTGCGTCCGTCATTTGCCGGTCTGACACTTCCAAGTACAGCTGGGTTGTGGCGAGTGAAGCATGGCCGAGCATCTCTTGGATGACGCGGATATTCGCTCCTTTCTCGAGGAGTTGGGTGGCGTAGAAGTGCCGCAGGGAGTGGCCGGTGATTCTCGGGTCGGTGATGCCTGAGCGACGAATTGCCTTCGAGATTGCGTCCGATGCGGATGCCATCAACAGGTGGCCTTCACCAGCCGGGAACTGGCGATTCCTGTGTGGTGAAGGGAACCACCAGCCTTCGTCGGGATATCGGTCGGCGAGTACGAGGAGATCAGGATGAAGGGCGACGGTGTGCTGTATCCCTCCTTTTCGCACCGAGTACAGGGTGCCCGATTCCATGTCAACATGCTCGCCACGGATCTTCACGATCTCACCAAGACGCAGCCCTGAGAGCGCAGCGATGGTGATGATGTCCCGGGTGCGCGTGTATGCCCCAGAATCAAGAATGCCCTCGACTTGAGCCGGGCGGAACGGGCGCGCTTTTCTGCGAGGCAGCCGGACCTTGGGGAGAGTGACCGCCGGATTGTCTGGGCGGTAGCCCTCTTCACGCATCCACGCGAAGAACCCTTGGAAGTAGGAGCGCTCTGACTGCTTCGTCCCGCCGGCGAGCGGGGCGCCCGTCCGGAAATGGGCTCTGGTCATCATCTGGACGATGTCGCCCTTAGTCACCCGCAGCGGGGACTTTCCGGATCGGGCGGAGAGCATCACGATGCACTCTTCCCGGTTCGCGATCGTCTTCTCCGACATGTTCGCGGCTCGTTGATGCATCGCGAACTCGTCGAGAATTTCCCTCCAAGCGCGAGTCGTCTCCACATCGCCCGACACTTCGGTGTTGCGCACGATGGTCATTCCTCCGGTGTATTGGTATCGGTCGATGCCTCTTGTCAGTGCGCATTCTCGCCGAGACGTTGCGCGAGGTTCACGGCACTGATGATCTCCTGGACCATCACTCGGGCAGCTGCCACGTCGACGGGGCCGCGCGCGTCGGAAACGTCGATGCGCCATGAGCCCTCAGGAGTGGGATCGAGGAAGATGACGTGCTCACCGGACCAGGGAATGCGGATCTCGTCGTATCCGGCGGGAGTGCCGTCAATCAGATCTGCGGGGGCTTCTGTCCGCTCGTACGTCTTGTCGATGCCATTGCGTGTGTCGAGCGCGTCAGCGGCCTCGAAAAGCTTGAACGCGGCTTCTCGTGCCGATTCAGCTGTCTGCACGAAGAAAGCGTCTTGGCGGCCGATCCAGAAGCAGATGGCGGGGGCTCCGCCGTCTTCGCTGATCTCGAAGGAACTGGCGGGGGTTGTTACGGTTGAGTCGTTCATGATGTTGTGCCTTTCATTGGGTGTTCATCGTGGATATCGCCCTCGACCTGTTACAGCAGGTCGGGGGCTTCTTCATTTCGTCGGCTTATCTGCCGGACGTTTCGCCCAGCGGGTTCGCTGGGTCTTCGGTCGATGCGACCCACATGTCGCCGTTCCATGCGATCCGCATGCGCACTTTGAATGGCAACTTGTGGGCGACGACGAAGGCCTTCGACGTGATGGTGGCCTGGCTTTCTCCCGGGGCAACTCGAACCGCGAGCGGGCTCGTCTCGGTGGCCGGCTTGATGCCGATCCGCTTGGTGTCGTCGTCCCACAGGAGTTGCACCCATGTTGTGTCGCCGAGACGTCGGACAGCTTCGGCATTGAGCTTGAGGCGCCCTTCGCTGAGAACGTAGACGACGGGCACGCGGCCAGTCTCTACGTCAGCTTTTGCTGGGTCGAACAGTTCGAATGGGTTCACAACAAAAACCATAACAGAGTTAGAACAAAAACCATAACCAACCGAGCGAATTCGGGGTCAACCCCACCAAAACCCCACAAACCCCCACAATTGAAACCGCGCCTATGGCTCGAATCGGCCCGAAAACCCCTGTAAATTCGGCGATGTTTGGAAACCATCAACCGCAATATGGGCACTTTTGGGGGTTCGAATCCCTAGCCCTCCGCCCCACAAAGACAAGCGACTGACGGTAGCGACTACAGCGGATCCGGCGGCACCGGGGGGTCTACGAAGTCGCCCGCCTGGCGCCGGAAGCGCGCGAGGATCCGGATGAGCTCGGAGAGGTCCTGCCCCGACATCCCCGGCTGTTCGAAGACCGTGGAATTGAGGGCGGGCGTCGCTCCCGCAACGACCTCGCGCCCGGCCGGCGTGATCGTGACGATGGTCGCACGGCCATCGGTGGGGTGCGCCGACCGGGTCACCAGGCCGTCGCGCTCGAGCCTGTCGACGGTGTTCGTGACGCTGGTTGGGTGCACCTGGAGGCGGGCACCGGCGCTCGCCATCGGCAGCTGGCCGTCTTTGGTGAAGCTGAGCAGCGTGAGCATCTCGAAGCGGGCGAATGAGAGGCCCAACGGCTTCAGCGTGCCCTCTACCCGACCGAGCATCAGCTGCTGGGCGCGCATCAGGGAGGTCACGGCGGCCATGCCGTCGGCGGCTTCGGGCCAACCGTGGCTCAGCCACTGGCGCTTCGCCTCGGCGATGGGATCGCTGGAGAGGGGTGTCGAACCTGGCACCGTTGGATCCTCCCGTCCGCGCTATCCACAGGGTGTAGGGATCTAAACTACTAGGAACTAGTTGTATATGGTCGGAGGTGCAACCACATGGCACCGGGGGTATCGGCCACGTAAGATCGCTTCGTATTCGAGGAATGGGCCAATCAATGAAGATCATCGTGCTGGTGAAGCAGGTGCCCGATACGTGGGGCGAGCGCAGGCTCGACACCTCGACGGGTCAATTGGATCGCTCGGCGAGTGACGCCGTGATCGACGAGATCGACGAGCGAGCGCTCGAAGTCGCCCTCCAGTACAAGGATTCTCACGACGCCGAGGTCATCGCTCTCTCGATGGGCCCCTCGACCGTCACCGAAATCCTTCGCAAGTCATTGGCGATGGGAGCGGATGCCGCGCTCCACGTGAAGGACGAAGCCCTGTCCGGCTCCGACCTGTCCCGCACGGCCGCAGTGCTCGCCGCCGCCATCACCAAGAGCGGTTTCGACCTCGTGATCGCCGGGAACGAAGCGACGGATGGTCGCGGCGGTGTCGTCCCGGCCATGATCGCCGAGCACCTCCGGGTGCCGAGCATGACCTACCTCGACTCGGTGGAATTCGGGGCTGACGGTATCAGCGGAGTGCGGGGCGATGAGCACGGCACTGTGGCCGTGCATGCCTCGCTGCCCGCGGTGATCTCGGTCACCGAGGCCTCCGCGGAGGCGCGCTTTCCCAACTTCAAGGGCATCATGAAGGCGAAGAAGAAGCCGCTGGATGTCTGGACTCTCGCCGACCTCGGGCTCGACTCCTCCGGATTCGCGCCGAGTACCGAAGTCACCAGCACGACCGAGCGCCCGGCGCGCACCGCCGGAAAGAAGATCGTCGATGAGGGGAACGCGGGCAACGAGCTCGCAGAGTTCCTCGCCGCCGGACGCCTGATCTGAGCCGGGGAATCACCATGACACTTGCACTCGCCTTCATCGAGACCTCCGCCACCGGCGAGATCCGAAACACCGCTGCGATGCTGATCGCCGCGGCAGCCAAACTCGGCACGCCCGTCGCGGTGGTCGCCTCGGCTCCCGGCCGGGGGGATTCGCTGTCCGCGCAGCTCGGCGCGCTGGGTGCGGCCCAGGTCTACATTGCGGAGACCGATCAGGCCGGCAGCCTGCTCATCGCCCCCCACATCGCCGCGCTCGAGGCGGCGGCTGCAGCGCTTCAGCCGTCGGCGATCGTGCTCGCCCATTCCATCGACGGACGGGAGATCGCGGGACGGCTCGCCGTGCGGCTGCGCACCGGACTGCTCGTGGATGTCGTGGACGTGCGCGTCGACGGCGACGCCGTCATCGCCACCCATTCCGTGTTCGGTGGGGCCTACACCGTCGAGGCGACCGTGCCCGGGGGCGGACCAGCGATCGTCACCGTGCGCCAGGGGGCCATCGACGCCCGAGCCGCAGCCGCATCGCCCACCCTCACGACGGAGTCGATCACGGTCGACGCCGCTCCCGCCGCCGTGATCGACGCGGTGCACGCCGCCGTCGTCGCGACCGACCGTCCCGAGCTGAGAGGCGCGACCCGCGTGGTCTCCGGAGGTCGCGGGCTCGGTTCGCAGGCCAACTTCGCGCTGGTGGAGCAACTCGCGGACGCGCTCGGCGCCGCGGTCGGGGCATCCCGGGCCGCAGTCGATGCCGGCTACGTGCCGCAGACCAGCCAAGTCGGCCAGACCGGCATCACGGTCTCGCCCCAGCTCTATGTCGCGCTGGGAATCTCCGGGGCGATCCAACACCGGGCGGGGATGCAGACCGCCAAGACGATCGTGGCCATCAACAAGGATGCCGACGCGCCGATCTTCGACATCGCCGATTTCGGTATCGTCGGCGACGTGTTCACCGTCGTGCCGCAGCTCATCGACGCCCTCGGCGCACGCGCAGAGTGATGGCACTGGCAGAAACGATGTCCGGCTTTCGCGAGAGCCGGTGGTTCAAACTGGTCTGGATCGTGCCCCTGGTGCTCGTCGGGCTCTTCCTGCTGGTGCTCGCAGCCCGGGGCATCCGGGCCTCGGATGGTGGCCAGTCGTTCCTCAGGTCGTTCCCGGGGGCCTCGCAACTTCCGAGCTTCGCCCCGGTCGGATTCCCGGCCTGGCTGGCCTGGCAGCACGGGCTCAATGCCTTCTTCCTGCTCTTCATCATTCGCAGCGGCTGGCTCGTGCGCACCACCAAACGACCGGATGCGTATTGGACCCGCAACAACTCCGGCCTGATTAAGACCCCGGGACAGCCCGTGCGCATCAGCCTCAACCTGTGGATGCACATCTCCATCGACACGCTGTGGCTGCTCAACGGCGTGTTGTTCTACGTGCTCATCTTCTCCACCGGGCAGTGGACCCGCATCATCCCCACCCGCTGGGATGTCTTCCCCAACGCGATCTCCGCCGGCCTCCAGTACGCCTCCCTCGGCTGGCCGGTCGAGAACGGCTGGGCGAACTACAACGCGCTGCAGGTGCTCAGCTACTTCCTCGTCGTCTTCATCGCCGCCCCGCTCGCGCTGGTGACGGGGATCCGCATGTCACCGGGACTCGCCGTCCGCTTCAAGCCGATCGACCGCATCTTCCCGCTCCCGGTCGCCCGCGCGATCCACTTTCCCGTGATGCTGTTCTTCGTTGCCTTCATCGTGGTGCACGTGACCCTCGTGCTCGCCACCGGCGCGATCAACAACCTCAATCACATGTACGCCGTCAACAACGGCTACAGCTGGACCGGATTCTGGATCTTCGCCGCGTCGATCGTGCTGATGGTCGCCGCGTGGATCGGGGCGAAACCGATCGTGCTGCGCTCGATCGCGGGCAACTTCGGACGCGTGGGTCGCTAGAACCGCCAGCCGGTCAGAACTGCCAGGGGTACGGCGACCAGTCGGGGTCGCGCTTCTCCAGGAAGGCATCCCTGCCCTCCACCGCCTCGTCCGTGCCGTAGGCGAGCCGCGTGGCTTCGCCGACGAGCACCTGCTGGCCGGCGAGTCCGTCATCGACAGCATTGAACGAGAACTTGAGCATGCGGATGGAGGTGGGCGACTTGCCGAGGATGGTGCGCGCCCACTCCACGGCGGTGGTCTCGAGCTGGGCGTGCGGCACGACGGCATTGATGGCGCCCATGTCGTAGGCGCGCTGGGCGGAATACTCCTGGCCGAGGAAGAAGATCTCGCGGGCGAACTTCTGCCCGACCTGCCGGGCGAGGTAGGCGCTGCCGTAGCCGCCGTCGAACGAGCCGACGTCGGCATCCGTCTGCTTGAAGCGGCCGTGCTCGGCGCTCGCGATCGTGAGGTCGCAGACCACGTGGAGTGAGTGACCGCCGCCGGCAGCCCAGCCCGGCACGACCGCGATCACGACCTTGGGCATGGTGCGGATGAGGCGCTGGACTTCGAGGATGTGGAGGCGACCGGTGGACGCGGTGCCGTCCGCATACTGGTAGCCGTCCCGTCCGCGGATGCGCTGGTCGCCACCGGAACAGAATGCCCAGCCGCCGTCCTTATGGCTCGGACCATTGCCGGTGAGGAGGACGACACCGACCCCCGTGTTCTGCCGGGCGTGGTCGAGTGCGCGGTAGAGCTCGTCAACAGTCTGCGGCCGGAACGCGTTGCGAACCTCGGGGCGGTTGAACGCGATGCGCGCGATCTGGCCCTTGGGGTCGAGATGGTAGGTGATGTCGGTGAGTTCACCGAAGCCGTCGACCTCGCGCCAGACGGTGGGATCGAACAGGTCGGAGACGAAAGCCATGTCCCCACAATAACCAGAACCGCTGGGCCGGGCCCCCGGTCAGAGCAGCGCCACCCGGCGACTCACCCAGAGCGCATACTGCGCCCAGGGGTCATCCACCCCGGCGCGCAACTCGTTGATGTGTTGCAGCAGCGCGTCATGTTGCTCGAACCATTCGGTGCGGGGGATGCGGTGGCTCGCGAACTGCGCATGCCTCCGCTGTTCGACCAGGCGGTCTCCCCGCTCGAAGGCCAGCAGCTCCTCCCAGGGCAGGCTTGCGAGGCGGCTTCGCGGATTGCCCGAGGTGCCGATCTTGATGCGGCCGCGAAACAGGATGTAGTAGACGACATCCACACGCAGCGTCGATGCGTCGTGGTCGGGGATGTCGCCGACCTTCCACTCGCAGATGGCGCAGAGCCAGCCGGAGGGGTAGCGCACGCCGAGCCGTGATCCGCAGGCGAGGCAGGGTGACGGCAACCGGTCCGTCATGCCGACGCCCTGCACCACCCAGTCGTGGGCCGCGAGCAGGTGCTGGCGGCACAGGCCGAGAGGGGCGCCCGGATCCGCCTCCGCGCGGCACGGGCCGCGGTCATCCGCCACGCACTGGGTCATGTCGGCAAGGGTAGCTTCCGCCGCCGACCTCGTGCCGGGCCTACTTCCAGAGCGCTCCCACGAGATCGGAGAGCAGGTTCGGGGACGCGAAATTGGCTTCCGAGATCGAGAGATACACATCATCACGGACGAAGCTGGTGTAGCCCTCATCGACCGGGTATTGCTCGTTCGGCTTCACCAGGGTGCAGGATCGGCCGCCCAGCGAGTCGGTGCAGCCGTAGTTCTTACCGGCCAACTCGGCGAGGTAGCCGAGTGCCAGGCCGTGATCGGCGTGCGCCATGGTCACCTCGAGGTAAGTGATGTCTGCCCCGGGATCGCGCCACACGCAGTGCAGTTCGACGGCATTGGCGAGAACGGTGCCGGCCGGGGCGCCGGGAGGCGACGGCGTCGGGGTGACGGTGTCGGCGTCCGCTGCGTCGATGACCCCGGGATCGTTGAGCGGGGTGTCTCCGAATGTCGCGGTGTAGGCGGCTTTCGGGATGATCGAGGCGCATTCCCGGGGAAAGCCGATGACCACCCCGGGGGTGGTCGATGGCGATGGTTTCGCCGACGGCTCTACCGACACCGACACCGAGGCCGGGGGCGGGGGTGGCGAACCACCGGTGCAGCCACTGAGTGCCGCGACGCCCAGCAACAGCACAGTGAGAGCCGCGGCGGTTCGGGCGGGTGGAACGATCATGGTGCTCCCGGCGGTAGTCGGCGGCAGATGGGTTGCCCCAGCATAGGGGTGAGGGGTGCGAACTGTCGCGCGGATGGCACGCGGAACGGACCACAAAATAGCGTCTTGACCATCGAGTAGTTCGCCAATTGAACTAAACTGTGCTCGAGCCGGAGCACGAGTCCGGCACACCCGACGATTCACCGACGAAGCGGACCGGAGCCATGCGGTGTTTCCCTGCGTACTCTCCGCGATGGTCGCGCGCGGGAGCGTCATGAACGACCCGGTATCGCGGCGGGTACTCCGTGAATCCGTCGCTGTCGCCCTCACCAACCTCGTGGCCCTTCGCCAAGGGGGTCTGGGTTCGCTCCCCTTGCCAGAGGACGCTCCGAAGATCGTCATCGAGGGTCCGGACCCGGACCGGATCCTGCTCGCGGGGTCCGGTGTCGTCACCGGTTACGGCGTGGCAAGCCACTCACTCGGGGTCGGCGGGCATCTCGCGCGCCATCTGGGTGCGGCTACTGAGCGCGGGGTAGTGCTGGATGTCCTACCGCTCCCCTCCCTCCTCCTCAGATTCGTTCCCGCCCACTTCGCCACCATCGATCTGAACGGTTACGCGGCGGTCATCCTCGCCGTTGGAGTCAACGAATCCTTCGGATTCACGTCCCTGAGTTCCTGGAGAGAGAGCCTCATCGCGACCCTCAGGCTGCTGCAGGAGCGCATGTCGCCCGGCGGTCAGGTCTTTCTCGTGTTGATCGCGGATCCGACGTCCTCGCCCCTCTTCCGCGAACGCCCTGCGCGCCGGGCGAGTGCCCGGGCGCGAGTCTTCAATCAGGAAACAAGGCGAGTCGTGCAGAACGAACCGAACGTCACCACTCTCGAGTTCGAGATCGGGGATGTCTCGCACGAACCCCGCCTGTACGACGCGACGTCGTACCAGCGATGGGCACGCCAACTGAGTCCTCCTGTCGTCGAGGGATTGCGCCGCCGCCGATCTCTCGGCTGAGCCGCCGAGCCCGCCGCGCAAACCCGGCACAAAAGGTGCCCGTGTAAACTCCCCCAGACTCGATTCCCCTCCCCTGCCCCCTGCCCCGCGCTCAGCGCGGCCTCGCCGAAAGGATCCGCTATGAGCGACCTACGTCCTCGTTCCCGCTCGATCGACGGCATCGCCCGGCACGGCCAGCTTCGGCGCTCCCGTCCGGCAGTGACGGTGCTCAAGTTCGTGGGAGCGGCACTCGCGGTGGTCGCCGTGAGCGTGGCATCCGTCGCCGGAATCGCGGTCTCCCAGATCACGAACAACGCCAAGTACGTCGCCCTGCCCGGAGAGACTCAGGGTCCGCCGCCAGACCTCGGGTCGTTCGAGGGCGGATTCAACATGCTGATCGTCGGAAGCGACACCCGCGCGGGCCAGGGCGCGCAGTTCGGCAAGGACGACGGGGTGCTCAACGACGTCACCATGCTGGTGCACGTGGCGGCGGACCAGTCCAACGCGGTCGCCGTGAGCATTCCCCGCGACATGGTGGTGCCGATCCCCGCCTGCCCCCGCGAGGACGGCAAGGGCAACTACAACGCGATGTCCGCCCAGCCGATCAACAACACCCTCGCCTACGGCGGCCTGGCCTGCACCGTGCTCACCGTGGAGACCCTCACCGGCCTCGACATCCCGTTCGCGGCGCTGATCACGTTTCAGGGCGTCATCCAGATGTCGACGGCCGTGGGTGGTGTGCCCGTGTGCATCAACGGTCCGCTCATCGACAAGTACAGCGGCATCAGTCTGCCGAAAGCCGGCACCTACACCCTGGCCGGAGCGGATGCCCTCGCCTTCTTGCGCAGTCGCCACGGGGTCGGAGACGGCAGCGACCTCGGGCGCATCAGCTCGCAGCAGGTGTTCCTCTCCTCCCTCGTGCGCACCGTCAAGAGCAATGACACCCTCACCAATTTCACGAAGCTGTACGGCATCGCCACGGCGGCCAGCCAGAATATGACGCTGTCCAACAGCCTGAAGAACGTGAACACGATGGCGTCGCTCGCTCTCGTGTTGAAGGGCATCCCGCTCGACCGCATCACGTTCGTGCAGTATCCGAGCACGACCGGCGTCGGCGGGGTCTACTCGGGCAAGGTGGCGCCGCTGAAGGATATCGCGACGGCACTCTTCGCCAAGATCAAAGCCGATGAGCCGTTCTCCCTCGACTCCGGCACGGGTCGCGGATCCGTCACGGAACCGAGCGCCGCTCCTGGGCCTTCGGCGGCCCCGGCACCATCGGCTTCCCCGAGTGCCTCGACCCCGCCGGCGGATGCGCTGACGGGTGT
The DNA here is from genome assembly GCF_040549525.1 of Frigoribacterium sp. UYMn621. Lineage (NCBI taxonomy): Bacteria > Bacillati > Actinomycetota > Actinomycetes > Micrococcales > Microbacteriaceae > Frigoribacterium > Frigoribacterium sp. UYMn621. The sequence goes on from NZ_JBEPTM010000001.1 coordinate 238,958, forward strand.
GCTCGGACAAACCGCGGCGGACTACACCTGCTCCAAGGTGAACAACTAGGGCGTTACCTGTCTTCGCGGCCGAGATAGCGCAGCAGCAGAACGGCGGCGACGAGCAACACGACACCGATCGCGATGATCAGGATGCCGATGGCCGGTCCGGCCGCGGCGAGGGACGGGGAAAACATCATGGTCCCCCCTCGTCTGCTCCCGGAGCGCAGTGATGCGGACTCTGGACCTCACTCTAGGTCTGCGTCGGGCATCGCGGAGCGTGGAACGGCTCCCCAGTCCGGGGGTGGATGCTTCCCCAGTTCAGGGGGCCGAATGGGCCCTCGGTCCCAGTGCCGCTATGATTGCAGTCGACTACATGGAGCTGTCGCATAGTTCGGCCTAGTGCACCACCCTGCTAAGGTGGAGTACCCGTAAGGGTACCGTGGGTTCAAATCCCACCGGCTCCGCACTCCGAAATAGCCCCGAAATCTTCGTGATTTCGGGGCTATTTCTCTTTGGTGGCCCGGTGATCGCTGAGGCGGGATGAGGGTGGCTACGATCAGAAGGTGACCCTTGCGCGCCGTTCCTCCGTCGCCTGGGTGTTCCGCCTGATCGTTGTGACGGCGCTGGTCGGTATCGGTGCCGGAGTGAGCGGCCTGCTCGTGAGCCTTGCCCTGCGGGGAATCGAACATCTGGCCTACGGCTATTCGTCCGGCACACTCCTCGACGGCGTGAGCCAGGCGCCTCCCGGACTGCGGGTCGCAGCGCTCGCGGTCGCCGGAACGATCGGGGGTGTGGGGTGGTGGGCGCTTCGCCGCTGGGGTGCTGCGGTCGTCTCTGTCGAGCAGAGCATCGCCGGTAAACGGATGCTGGCGCTCCCGACCCTCGCGAATGCCGGTCTCCAGGTGATCATCGTCGGCCTCGGGGCTTCGATCGGGCGGGAGGTGGCACCGCGAGAACTCGGCGCCGCCATCGCGGGCTGGCTGAGCGAGAAGACGGGAGTCACCTCCCGAGAACGTCGCATCCTGATCGCCTGCGGTGCCGGAGCCGGGCTCGCGGCGGTGTACAACGTTCCGCTCGGTGGTGCGCTCTTCGCCGTGGAGATCCTGCTGGCAGAGATCAGTTTCGCCACCGCCCTGCCTGCCCTGGCGACGGCTGCCATCGCGACCATCGTCGCCCGGATCGCGGTTCCCACCGCACCGCTCTACGTGATGCCGCGGTTCGACCTGTCTCCGTCACTGTTCGTCTGGGCGCTGGTCGCCGGCCCGCTGCTCGGATTCGCCGCGGTGGGATTCGTTCGGTTGGTGCGAGTGGCGGAACGGGTGCGACCGCGATCCTGGTGGATCCTCTTGGTGATGCCGGCCGTGTTCACCATCGTCGGACTGATCGCCCTGCCCTTCCCCGAAGTGCTGGGCAACGGGCGAGCGCTCGGCCAGACGGCATTCTCTGGCCTTGCGCCATTCGGCATTCTCGGCCTGCTGGCCCTGGTCAAGCTCGTCACCACTACCGCGACCATCGGCAGCGGCGCTGCCGGTGGCACGCTGACCCCGTCACTCGCTATCGGTGCCAGCCTCGGATCCGCCCTCGGTGGACTGTGGGGGCTCTTCTGGCCGGGCGGCCCGGTGGCGGCATTCGCGTTCGTCGCGGCAGCGGCCTTCCTCGCATCCACCATGCGGGCGCCCTTCACCGCGATCGTGCTCGTGATCGAGTTCACGAACCAGGGTCCCGCCCTCCTGGTGCCGACCCTGCTGTGTGTGGCCGGCGCCGTCACGGTGAGCTACCTCTTGGCGCGGTGGAGGATCACCGGAGTCGCCTGACCGTCATCGCCGAGGGGTGGTTTCCACGGATTCTTCGGATGCGCTCGGTCCCGGTGTTTCGGCGGGCGAAGCGCCACGCATCGCGCGAGGGACCCACCCGTCGCGGATGGCCGAACGTTCGGGTTCGGGGTGGCGTCGGCTCTGGATGACGAAGAGCGCGACACCGAGGGCGACCGCGACGAAGGAGGCCCAGACATTGGCGGGGATCCCCAGGAATCCGTCGCTCGTCGGGTCGATGCGAATCGCTTCGAGCCAGCTGCGGCCGAGTCCGTACCAGATGAGATAGACAGCGAAGGCCCGGCCCCAGCGCAGGTGCAGCTTGCGCTCTACCAGCAGGATGATCCCGACACCGATCAGGTTCCAGATGATCTCGTACAGGAACAGCGGGTGGAACAGGGTGCCGGCGGCGAGCCCGGGTGGGAACTTGGCATTGGTGGACTCGATCTGAAGTCCCCACGGGAGCGTGGTCGGCAGCCCGAAGAGTTCGTGGTTGAAGTAGTTGCCGAAGCGGCCGAGGGACTGGGCGACAAGCATCGCCGGGGCGAGGGCGTCGGCGAACGACCAGAAGCGGATGCCGTGGCGCCGGCAGCCGATGTAGGCGCCGAGGGCACCGCCGAGCAGTGAACCGTAGAGGGCGTTACCGCCGTCCCAGATCGCGAAGACGTTCCACAGGTTCGCGCCGGGGAAGAAGTAATCGCCGACGTGGGTGAACACGTGATAGAAACGCGCTCCCACGATGCCGATCGGCACCGCCCAGATGATGATGTCGAGCACGACCCCCGGCTCCGCACCCCGGCTGCTCAGCCGGCGCTGGGTGATGAAGACTGCCGCGACGATGCCGGTCAGGATGCAGATCGCGTAGGTGTGAACCGTGAGCGGCCCCAGGTGGAACTGGGACCACGCGTAAGGGGGACTGGGGATACTGGTCAGTACGGTCATCGAGATGCCTTTCGAGAAGCGCTGGAATCAGTCTCCCTCACCCGGCAGACTCCATCATCCCTCATCTGTTTTTTCTGGCCCGAGACTCAGGCGAGCGTGAGGAAGAGTTTCTCGAGTTCATCGACCGTGAGCGTGTTGTCCGGATCATCCGGGGTGGCGACGCATCGGCGCATCGCTGACGACACGATGGTGAAGCCGGCTTTGTCGAGCGCGCCGGATACCGCCGCGAGTTGGGTGACGACCGTCTTGCAGTCGCCACCGTTCTCGACGGCAGCGATCACCGCGGTGAGCTGTCCCTGCGCCCTCCGCAATCGATTGAGGATCTTCTTGGTCTCGGCGGCGGACTCCGCCGACCCGGCCTCGGGAAGGGGGGCAGTGGTGTTCATTCGGTATCTCCTAGGGTGGTGTTCATACGAGCGTCGACTCGGGTTCACGGTCGAAGGTGGACATGCCTGCGACCCAGGTCTGGTAGCCGCCGTCGAGGTTTCTGACGTCATGCCCGAGCTGGGTCAATAGCCGAGTCGCGGTGTGTCCGCGCTGGCCGACCTGGCAGTGCACGACGAGCGGGCGACCCTCCAATTCGACGTGACGCAGCCGAAGCTCTTCCAGCGGGATGTTGACCGCGCCCGGGATGGAACCCGCGGCGAATTCCGCTGAGCTGCGCACATCCACGAGCACCGTGCCGTTGCCGCGCACCGCGTCCAATTCGTGCCACTGCACCGATCTCGTCATCCCGGTGCTGAGATTGTCCGCCACATAGCCGGCCATGTTCACGGCATCTTTCGCGGAGCCGTACTGCGGTGCATAGGCGAGTTCGAGGTGGGCGAGGGAGGATGCGGTGAGCCCGCCAGCGATGGCCGTCGCGATCACGTCGATCCGCTTGTCCACACCCGACCCACCCACGATCTGCGCGCCGAGGATCGAGTCGTCTTCCGGGTCGACGAGGAGCTTGAGCGCCATGGACTCGGCACCGGGATAGTAGGTGGCGTGGGAAGCGGGATGGGTGTGGATGACCCGGTGTGCCCGGCCAGCGGCGATGAGTCGCTTCTCGCTCCAGCCGACCATGGCGACGGTGAGTTCGAAGACCCCGACGATCGAGGTGCCGAGGGCCGGCCAGGCCGGCTCGGGGTGGCCCGCGATGGCATCGGCGGCGGCCCGCCCATGACGATTCGCCAGCCCAGCCATCGTGACGAGGGTGGGGGAGGCGTCGACGGCGTCGATCTTCTCGACCCCGTCGCCCACGGCGAAGATCGCCGGGTCGCTGGTGCGCTGCCGCCGGTCGACGGCGATCCCTCCGGTCGGTCCGATGGTGATGCCGGCGCTGCGGGCGACGGACACCTCGGGTCGAACGCCGCTTGCTTCGATCACGAGGTCTGCGCGCACCCGGGATCCGTCATCCAAGAGCACGAAGCCGTCGGATGCGGACACTACGGTCGTGCCCGTGCGCACGTCGACACCGTGCTGGCGGAGCACCGTGAGAACGGGCGCCGCCATCTCGCGATCGAGGGGCGACAGGACATGAGCGCCTCGCTGGATGAGAGTGACCCCCACCCCGCGCCCGATCAGGTTCTCGACGGCTTCAAGGCCGATGAATCCGCCGCCGATGACCACGGCCCGAGCCTGCCCGGCAATGGCCGCGAGGGTGGCCGTGATGTGATCGACGTCATCGACGCTCCGGAGGGTGTAACTCGGAATGGCTGAGGCCGCATCGACGACTGAGGCGGTGGCACCACCGGCGAGCACGACGAAGTCGTAGGACTGTTCCCGGGGCGTGCCATCGCGGAGATCCGTGACGTGCACGACCTTGCGGTCGGGGTCGATCGAGGTGACCTCGTGTTCCACGCGCACGTCCAGCGCGAAACGCGAAGCGAGCGATTCCGGCGTCTGGAGCAGCAACGAGTCCCGGTCGCCGATCACCCCGCCGACGTAGTACGGCAGCCCGCAATTGGCGAACGAGACGTATCGTCCGCGTTCGAAAACCACGATCTCCATGCTCTCGTCAAGCCGACGCAACCGCGTAGCCGCAGACATCCCGCCTGCCACTCCACCGACGATCACCGTTTTCATCCGAGCCTCCGAGGTTCATTTTATACCCCCGGGGGTATAGTGTCCCCAGTGGGTCATCCGCATCGAAAGGAAATGGAATGTGCAGAGCTGTCACGTGCCGAGTCTGCGGCAAGACCACCTGGGCGGGCTGTGGCCAGCATATCGACCAGGTCATGAAGAATGTGCCGAAGAGTCAGCGGTGCCAGGGTCACGAGAAGGAGCCCGCGAGCGGGGGCTTCCTGTCCAAGCTGTTTGGGCGGTAGGGCGAGCTTCGGGGCCCATTAGGTCGGCTCCCGCGGTCGGCCGCCTAGCGACGTTCTATCGCTCGGCTCTGCGGCGGATCGAATAGCGGTGCTCTGGACGGCCGGTTCGGCCGTATCGCAACTCCAGCGCGATCGCACCGCTCTGCTCGAGCTGGGTGAGGGAACGCTGGGCGGTGGCTCGGCTCATCCCCAGATTCTCAGCGACCTCGCTGGCCGACAGCGCCGTCGTGCTGGCATCGAGAGCGTCATACACACCCTTGAGAGTCGGGGCGAGTCTGCTGAGCTCCGGCCGCAAGGGGGCGGTGGTGGGCCGCATCAGGTCGAAGATGTGGTTGATGTCGCCCTGGGTCGCTTCTTCGGGCAGCTCGTCGATCTGCGCGGACGTGGCGCGAAAGGCGGCGAGCCGTTCCGCGAGCTGGGCGAAATTGAATGGCTTGACCAGGTAGTGGGTGACCCCGAGCCTCAGGGCCGAGCGCACATTGACCACGTCGTTCGCCGCCGAGATCACCATCGCGGCGGGTGGCGACGGCCACTGGAGCATCTCTTGAAGGGTGCGCAGGCCGTCCACATCGGGGAGGTAGATGTCCATGAGCACGAGATCGGGTTTCAGAGCCGCCGCGAGCTCAAGTGCCTCGGCCGAGGTGTGAGCCTTGCCCACCACCGTGAATCCCTCGACCCGCTGTACGAAGGCTTCGTGAAGGGAGGCGACACGGAAATCATCATCGACCACGAGGACCGTCATGGGACTGTTCGTCACGAGTGCACCTGCGGCGCGGGCACCGGTGTCAACGGCAGGACGACAGTGAAAGTGGCCCCCGGCCCCTCTGACACGGTGATCGACCCGTCGAACCGGCCGACCGTTTTCTCGACGAGGGACAGACCAAGGCCGATGTGCCGCACCACCGAGCCCCGTTTCGTGGTGTACCCGTTGCTGAAGATCTGGGGGATCGCACCGTCGGGCAGGCCGGGCCCGTTGTCGCTCACCGAGATCACCAGCGACTCCGGTGCCTCCACCACACGCACCCCGACGCGGCGGGGCGGCCGGCTCTCCGCGAGCGCATCGAATGCGTTGTCGATGAGATTGCCGAGAATGGTTGTGAGCGCCTGTACATGGCCCGGCGCCTCGCTCAACCGGGTTTCGGGCGAAATGGTGAAGTCGATGCCACGCTCGTGAGCTTCGGCTGCCTTGCCCAACAGGAGGCCGACGATCTGGGGTGCCCCGATGTAGCTGCGCAGGTTCTGATCGAAGTCGGCGGTGCTGCCGCGGATCTCTTCGATGTATGCGAACGCCTCCTCCGGCCGCCCGAGTTCCAGCAGACCCGCAATCGCGTGCAGGCGATTGGAGAATTCGTGTTGCTGCGCCCGAATCGACTCGGTGAAACTGCGTTCGCCATCCAACTCGCGCGTGAGCGCCTCCAGGTTCGTTCGATTCTGGAGTGTGACCACGGACCCGTGTGGTCGTCCGGCCAGGATCACGGGCATCCGATTGATCACCAGGCAGTGGTCGTCGGTGATGACGATCGCGTCGCTCACCACGGAATCACCGGCGAGAGCCTCCGAGAGCGGCCCAGTACCGAGCACCTCGTCGAGGCGACGGCCGAGGGCATCCGATCGCAGGCCGAGTAGGCGCCGGGCCTCATCATTGATGACGGTGATCCGGCCCGCAGCATCACTGGCGATCACCCCCTCCCGGATGCCGTGGAGCGTCGCCTCGCGCTCCTGGAACAGCCTCGCCACCTCATCGATCTCCAGCCCGAAGGTTCGGCGCTTCAGAAGAGTGGCAAGAGCGAATGATGCCAGCGCGCCGATGATGAGCACGGCGGCGACCCAGACGGCGTAGGAGGGCAGTTGCGCCACGAGTTCGCTTGAGACCGAGCTCTCGCGGATGCCGACCGAGACCTCACCGATCAAGGTTCGGGCCGCGGAGTACAGGGGCACACGAGCGCTGGCGTTGATGCCGGTTGCCCCCACATTCACCCCCAGGTGCACCTTTCCGTCGAGCGCGACGATGGGCTCGGAGACCGCTTTTCCGATCAGCTCGGGATCGGGGTGGCTGTGTCGCACCCGTTGCATGTCGATGAGCACGACGTACGAGGCGCCGGTGCGGCGAGCCGTTGCCGAGGCGACGCGCTGAAGCATCGGCTGGCAGGCAGGATCCTCCGTCGCCATGCAGTCCTTCACCGAGGGGTTCTCGGCGAAGGTCTGCGCGATCGCGGCCGCTCGCGACTGGTATTCATGATCCAGATTGGCGCGAGCGGCATTGGCGAACAGGGCGAAGCCCACGGCGAGCGAGACGACGAGAATCACCAACTGCGCCAGAAAAATCTGGCTCGAGAGTCGTCTGATCCGTCGTCGCATCACGCTCCATTATCGCCGCGACGGGGGCGCCAAGCGTGTGAGCAGAATGCGTGAAACTCCGGGCAATGCGCAGAACAGGCGAATGGTGCACAAGCGCGACAGGGGGAGACCGACGGCGGCAGGCTTCCTGACACACGCACCACACAGACAGAGAGGTCTTATGCGCATGGGCACACCGCCACCCCCCGCGACAGCGAGCACCAGCACGGGCGCGATGGATGATGCCGCGCGCATCGATATCGTCGGCCTGACCAAGCGCTACCTGACCCCCAAGGGCGAAACCTTCACTGCCATCGATGACGTGACGTTCGCCGTCGAACCCGGGCAATTCTGCGCGATCGTCGGCCCGACCGGCTGCGGCAAATCCACCACCCTTGCGCAGGTCTCGGGACTGGAACGCCCGAGCGAGGGTCATGTTCTGGTCGGCGGCCAGCGTGTCGATGGCATCACGAGTGGTGTGAGCTACATGTTCCAGGCGGATTCGCTCTTTCCCTGGAAGACGGTGCTCGGCAACGTGATGATGGGCCCGATCCTGCTGGGCACGTCGAAGGCTGCAGCGACGAAGATGGCGCTGGATTGGGTGCGGCGGGTGGGTCTCTCCGGCTTCGAAGACCGCTACCCCCACCAACTCTCCGGGGGTATGCGCAAGCGAGTGGCGATGGCGGCCGCACTGATCAACCAGCCTCGGATCCTGCTCATGGACGAGCCCTTCGGAGCACTCGACGTGCAGACGAAGGCAATCATGCAGGGCGAACTGCTGCAGCTCTGGGAGGAGCTGCGCCCCTCTGTGCTCTTCATCACCCATGACCTGGATGAGGCGGTGACGCTGTCGGATCGCGTGGTCATCATGACCAGCAGTCCCGGCACCGTGAAGGACATCTTCGAGATCGATCTGCCCCGCCCCCGCGGAGACGTGCAGACACTGCGCCACGAGCGGCAGTTCCAGGAGATCCAGGGTCAGATCTGGGCCTCGTTGAAGGACGAAGTCTCCCGGGCGTATGAACTGTCGTCGGCGGTGGCAGCATGAGCGTGCTCAGGCAGCAGAACGAGATACAGACGGAAGCGTCGGCGATCCCGCCGCTCCCATTGCAGTCGACACTGCAGGAGACGGCTCGTCGTGCTCGCGCACACAGGACAGGGTGGGTGTGGGCCGGCCGCGCTCTGGTCATCGTCGTCGTGATCGGCGGATGGCAGTGGTTCACCGCCGTCGGCTGGGTCGACAAATTCTTCTACGGCCGCCCGAGCGACATCTGGAACAGCCTTGTGACCCTGTTCACGGAAGGCACCGCATTCGGCACGATCTGGGCGAATCTGTGGGTGACAGTCCAGGAGGCGCTCTACGGCTTCCTGGTCGGCACGGTCGCGGGCGTCATCATCGGCATCCTGCTCGGTTCCAACCGGTACCTGTCCGATGTGCTCAACCCGTACATCAAGATCCTCAACTCGATCCCCCGGATCGTGCTCGGCTCGATCTTCATCGTGGCCTTCGGCCTGGGAATCTTTCCCAAGATCCTGCTGGCTGCCGTGCTGGTCTTCTTCGCCGTCTTCTTCAACGCCTACCAGGGCGTTCGCGAGGTCGACCAGAACCTGGTTGCCAACGTGCGAGTGCTTGGCGCGTCTCCCCTTCAGATCGCTCGGCACGTGACCATCCCCTCGGCGATGACGTGGATCATCGCCAGCCTGCACACCGCATTCGGCTTCGCGATCATCGGCGCGCTGGTGGCCGAGGTCCTCGGGGCACAGAAGGGAATCGGTCTGCTCATCAGCCAGGCCCAGGGGCATTTCGACCCGAACACGGTGTTCGCCTGCATGGTCATCATCGCCGTCGTCACTCTCGGCGCCGAGTACCTCATCACCCTCCTCGAGAAGGTCGTGCTCAAGTGGCGTCCGCCGTCGCGCTATGAGGCACAGGCGATCTGAGTTTTCGCTCCCCACCAGTCCGCCGGAATCCCTCCGGCACCATGAAAGGAATCACACAAGATGAACAAGCGCAGCATCGTCGCTGTCGTCGCAGCCACAGCAGCAGCAGTGTCGCTGGGGCTCGCCGGGTGCAGTGGCAGCCCGTCCACCGCGAGCTCGGCATCGAGCGCCACCCTCCCCGTCGTCAAAATGATGGTCGGAGGCATCGACAAGCAGATCTACCTCCCGTATCAATTGGCGGAAAGCCTCGGCTACTACAAGAAGTACGGCGTCGATATGCAACTCTCCACCGAGCAGAACGGCGGCGTCGGCGCAGAGGAGGCGATGGTCTCCGGACAGGTTGATCTGTCGGGAGCGTGGTACATCCACTCGGTGGACTTCCAGTCCAAAGGCAAGAAGGTCATCAACCTGATCCAGCTCTCGGGAGCACCGGGGGAGCGGATCATGTGCACCCCGAAGTCGAACGTGACCTCCGGCGCGGATCTCAAGGGCAAGACCGTCGGGGTGACCGACCTCGGCTCCGGCACCGATGAGCTGACGCAGTTCATCGCCTCGAAGGCTGGGGTCAAGAAGACCGACTACCAGACCATCGCCGTTCACGCCGGAGCCACCGCGATCGCGGCACTCCAGCGCGGCAGTGCCGACTGCGTGATGACCACTCAGCCGACCGTCGGCGCCCTCGAATCACAGAAGCTGGCGACATCGGCGATCGATCTCGCGAGCACGAAGGGTGCCAATGCCGCCCTCGGTGGTGCTTGGCCCGCCGCTGGCCTGCTGGCCCAGGAGTCGTGGGTCAACTCGCATAAGGCAGTCGTGCAGAAGGTCGTCACGGCCCTCACCGCGACGATGCACTGGATGAGCACCCACACCGCCCAGGATGTCGCGGACAAGCTGCCGAAGTCGTTCGTGCAGAACGCCACGATCTCCAAGGCGGACTATGTCAAGGCGCTCAAGGAGGACTACGGCCAGTTCCTCCCGGACGGCCTGATGCCCGCCGGTGGACCGAAGACGGTGTTCCAAATGGAGAACGCGATCGGCGTCGACACCTCCAGCATCACGTACAGCGACACCTTCACCAACAGTTTCGTGAATGTGGCGCTCAAGCAGCTGGGCATCACGCCGGTGACGACCCCCGCGGGCGCCAAGGGCTGATTCGTCGTCGGCAGGCGGCCCCTCGACACCACCCTTCCGGGCGGTTCGGGGGGCCGTTGCCGTGGCACATCCTTAGGCCATTGGTGAGCCGCCAGCTAGATTGTCTCCATGTCCGGCAATCGCTCCGAGGACCACCGAACGGTCGCCGAGAAGGTCTTCGCGATCGCGGATGTGTTCGGGGGCGCGTCGGAGCTGAGCCTCACCGAGATCGCCCACCGGGCCACGCTCCCCCTGTCGACCGCGCATCGACTGGTCGGGGAATGGGTGGCCTGGGGCGGCATCGTGCGCGGCGACGACGGCCTCTACCGGGTGGGCATGCGCCTGTGGAAGCTCGGGGTGCGCGCGCCGACCGCGCGCCGCCTTCGCACGGTTGCGAGTCCCTTTCTCGAGGACCTCTACGACCTCACCCGGGAGAACGTGCACCTCGCCGTGCGTGACGGTCTCGGGGTGCTCTACCTCGAACGCGTCTCGGGGCGCTCGGCTGTTCCCGTCATCTCGGATGTCGGCACCCGGCTGCCGCTGCACGCCACCGGCGTGGGACTGGTGCTCCTCGCCTGGGCGCCCCCGGAGCTGCTCGACGAGCTTGTGGCATCCGCCCCTCGCAAGTATCTGCCCAACACCATGACGACCGCGGCCGAGCTGAGACCGCGTCTTGCCGGGATCCGGGCATCCGGCGTCGCCGTGTCGATCAACGAGATGACCGCGGACTCGTTCTCCGCCGCCGCGCCGATCCGCGACCATACCGACGCGGTGATCGCGTCGGTATCGATCGTGGCGCATGCCGAGCTCAGCGCCGACCCGCAGTTCCCGCTCGCCGTGAGTGTGGCCGCGCGGGGGATATCGCGGGCGCTGGGATGGCGTTCCTGACTTCCGCTGGGCGGAAGGTTTTTCCCAGGCCGGTCGGCTACGGACCAGAGTGAGCGTACCGATCCCGCCGTTGCGAAAGGCCAGCATGAAGATCCGCACCACCGTAGCCATCGTGGGGGCCGGACCAGCCGGCCTGCTTCTCGGGCACCTGCTCGCCGCCTCCGGAATCGACTTCGTGATCATCGAGGCACGATCTCGCGAGTACATCCTGTCGCGCATCCGCGCCGGGGTGCTGGAAGAGTCATCGGTCGACGTGCTGGCCTCCCTCGGCCTCGACGGCCGGCTTCGCGAGCACGGACTCGTGCACGACGGCATCTACCTGCAGTATGAGGGCACCCGTCACCACGTCGATTTCTCCGAGCTGATCGGACGCACGGTCACGGTCTACGGCCAGCAACAGGTGGTCAACGACCTCATGCTCGCCCATGACGAGGCCGGTTCGGCCGTGTACTTCGGGTCGAGCGACGTGCTTCCGTGGGGCATCGAGACCCCCCGCCCCTCGGTGAACTTCGTCCACGGCGGCCAGAGCTACTCCGTCGACGCCGACTTCGTCATCGGAGCGGATGGATTCCACGGGGTATGCCGCTCGATCATCCCGTCCGGTGCCATCACGAGCTACCAGCGGGAGTACCCATTCGCCTGGCTCGGAATCCTCGCGGATGTCCCGCCCTCGACCGACGAGCTGATCTACGCGCTGCATCCCGAGGGCTTCGCCATGCATTCGATGCGCTCACCCTCCGTCTCGCGCCTCTACCTGCAGGTCGAACCCGATGACGATATCGCCCAGTGGAGCGACGAACGCATCTGGGAAGGACTGCACGAACGGCTCGGAGTGGAGGGCTGGACCCTGCGCGAGGGCGAGATCACCGAGAAGTCGATCACACCCATGAGGAGCTTCGTCGCCTCAACCCTCAATCACGGGGCGCTCTTCCTGGTCGGCGACGCCGGCCACATCGTGCCCCCGACGGGCGCAAAGGGGCTCAACGCCGCCATTTCCGACGTGGCGATGCTCGGCGCGGCCCTCAGCTCCTACTACGCGGGGGATGCCGGGTCGCTCGCGGGTTACAGCGGACGCGCGCTCTCGCGCCAGTGGAAGACGCAGTACTTCTCCCGCTGGATGACCGAGATGCTGCACACCACAGGCACCGGTGCCGAGGCGCAGAGCCGGTACCGTGGCCAAATCGGTCAGCTCGACTACGTCACCGGCTCGCGATTCGCTCTCCAGGGCCTCGCCGAGCAGTACACCGGCCTTCCGATCGACGGGATCTGATCGTGGAACTCCCCACCCAGTCGCAGATCTCGGCCGAGATCACGGCGGCCCAGGAGGCCGGCGACGCCTCGCGCGGCCATCCGGAACGCGGCTTCGCGCCGTATCGGAGCAGCACGCTGAGGCATCCGCTCAATGATCTCGTGCGGGCCGACCCCGAGGAGATCGAACTCGTGTCTCCCGTCTACGGCCACAGTGACGTCACCGCCCAGGAGGCCGACCTCACCATCCAGCACTCCGGTGAACCCCTCGGCGAGCGGATCATCGTCACCGGGCACGTGCTGGATGGCGAGGGCCGTCCGGTGCGCAACCAGCTGCTCGAGGTGTGGCAGGCGAACTCGGGAGGGCGGTATGTGCACAAGCGCGACCAGCATCCGGCTCCGCTCGATCCCAATTTCACCGGTACCGGCCGACTGGTGACCGGTGATGACGGCAGCTACCGTTTCGTCACGATCAAGCCGGGTCCCTACCCGTGGAAGAACCACCGCAACGCCTGGCGGCCGGCACACATCCACTTCTCGTTGTTCGGCGACCAGTTCGTGCAACGTCTCGTGACGCAGATGTACTTCCCGGGGGATCCGCTCTTCGCGCTCGACCCGATCCTCCAGTCCATCACACAGCAGTCCGCGCGCGACCGCCTCGTTGCCACCTACGACCACGAGGTGACGCAGCCGGAGTGGGCGACAGGCTACCGTTGGAACATCGTACTGACCGGATCGAAGGCGACCCGGATGGAGCAGGAGGGAGACGATCGATGACTGGCCTTCACCAGACCCCGTCCCAGACCGTCGGACCGTTCTTCGGCTACGCGCTCCCGTACGACGGGGGAGACCGACTGCTGCCTCCCCACGCCCCCGGCACGATCCGGCTGCACGGAACCGTCTTCGACGGAGCCGGCGAGGTGGTGCCCGATGCCTTCGTGGAGATCTGGCAGGCGGATGCCACGGGGTCGGTGGTCTCCGAACGCGGCAGTCTTCACCGCGACGGCTACACCTTCACCGGGTTCGGCCGCGCCGCGGTCGACGGGTGGGGCCACTTCTCCTTCACCACCGTCAAGCCCGGTCCGATGCGAGCCGGATCCTCGCCCTATGTGATGGTCACGATCTTCGCCCGGGGGCTTCTCCAGCACCTGTTCACCCGCGCCTATTTCGGAGACGATGCCCCCGACCTCGTAGTGCAGGAGCTCGGCGAGCGCGGGGCGACGCTCGTGGCCCAGCCGGACGGGGAGGCGAGCTACCGGTTCGACATCCGCCTGCAGGGGGCTGGGGAGACCGTGTTCTTCGACTACGGAGTGGATGCGGGTGCGTGATTGGGGCCTGCTCGACCCGCTGGCGACACCGGGCGTCGACGACGACGCCGTGCTCGCGGCGCTGGTGGAGGTCGAGCGGGCGCTGATGCTCGCCTGGCACGATATCGGGGAGGCGCCGCACTGGGTCGCCAATGTTTCCGTCGAGGTGTCGCACCTCGACCTCGAGCGGATCTCCCGCGGCAACCGGGAGGGGGGCAATCCCGTCATTCCCCTCGTGGCCCAGCTGCGCGACCAGGCCGAGGCGAGCCACGCGGGCGCCGGGGACTGGGTGCATCGCGGCGCGACGAGCCAGGACATCCTCGACACCGGCCTCATGCTCGTGGCGACGCGGGCCCTCGGTCTCGTCTCCGGTTCGCTCGCCGACGCGGCGGCTCGTCTCGCCGCCCTCGCCGACCAGCATCGGCACAGCCTGATGGTCGGGCGCACCCTCACCCAGCATGCCGCCCCCCTCACCTTCGGCGTGAAGGCCGCCTCCTGGCTGGACGGAGTCGAGGCGGCGCGGTCCTGCCTCGACTCACTCACCCTGCCGGTGCAGCTCGCCGGGGCCGTCGGCACCGGGACCGCGTTCGCCGATCTCGGCGGGTCGGCTGAGAGCGGTGCGCGACTCCGTGCGGCGCTCGCCGCGAGACTCGGTCTCGCCGACCCCGAGCGAAGCTGGCAGGCCGAGCGCAGCATCGTCGCCAGTCTCGCGGCGGCCCTCTCCCTCGTGATCGGCACTCTCGGCCGCGTCGCGACCGACGTGCTCGTGCTCGCGCGCTCCGAGATCGGTGAGCTGTCGGAGGGCTCCGGTGGGTCCTCGTCGGCCATGCCCCAGAAGCGGAACCCGACAGCGGCGGTGCTCGTGAGGTCGGCAGCCCTTCAGGCGCCCGGCCACCTCTCGACGGTGTTCTCGAGCCTTGCGGCGGAAGACGAGCGGCCGGCCGGCGCTTGGCACGCCGAATGGCTCGCGCTCCGATCGCTGCTGCGACTGGCGGTGGAGAGCAGCGACACGACGGCGACCTTCCTCTCGGCTCTCTCCGTGGACACGGAGCGGATGCGCGCCACCGTCGACTCCGATGGCGGGATCGCCTGGGCCGAACACGCCGTCTCCCAGCTCGTCCCCGATCTCGGTCGCGCCGCGGCGGGCACCGTCGTCGCCCGCGCGATCGAGCTGAGCACCGCCGACCTGTCGTTCGGGGCCGCGCTCGCGGCAGAGCTCGATGGCAGGGTCGTCGATCTGTCTCCCGGGTCGGTCAACGCCACGGCCGACCTCATCGTCGACGCCGCCCTCTCTCGATATCACGCGTCACGACACCACACGAGGAGCGCCCGATGACTGTCCCCCTCATCCGCTGCACGATCGATCCCGCAGAGCCCTCGAGCACCGCGAGCGAGCTTCTCGTGCTCGGCCCGTCGCTCGGCACGACCAGCTCGCTCTGGAGTCCGGCCGTCGCCGCGCTCACCGCGAGCGGTGGTCGCCGGGCGACCCGCATCCTGCGATTCGACCTGCCAGGGCACGGCGCAAGCCCGGCCGCGACGGAGCCGTTCACGATGGCGGAACTCGCTGATTCCGTGCTGCGGATCGTCGATGAGGCGGGCGGTGGCCGATTCCACTACGCGGGAGTCTCCCTCGGCGGCGCGATCGGCATCGAGCTGGCCCTGCGCCATCCGGATCGCCTGCTCAGTCTCGGCATCTTCTGTTCGGATGCGAAGATCGGCACCGAGCAGACCTGGATCGATCGTCTCGCCCAGGTGACCAGCCAGGGCACCCCCTCGCTCGTCTCCGGCACGCCGGCACGCTGGTTCGCCGCCGATTTCATTGTCCGGCAGCCTGCCGTCGCATCCACGATCCTGAAGGATCTCTCCGAGACCGATGACGCCTCCTATGCGTTCTGCTGCGGAGCGCTCGCCCACTTCGACCGCACGGCCGATGTCGGGGCGATCGCCGTGCCGACCATCGCTGTGGGCGGGAGCGAGGATCCCGTGACGACGCCAGGCGCCGTCGCGCACCTCGCCGTGCAGATACCGGGCGCCCACTACGTCGAGATCCCGAACGCATCCCACCTCGCCGCCATCGAGAGGCCCGTCGAGGCCGCCGGTATCCTCGCCGAGCTGCTCGCGTCGGGTGACGACCTGCACTCCCGTGGGGTGCGCACCCGACGCGCTGTGCTCGGTGACGCCCACGTCGACGCCGCGGACGCGAAGGTCACCGCTGAGACAGCGGGATTCCAGGAGTTCATCACCCGGTACGCCTGGGGAGACGTGTGGAGTCGCCCGGGGCTGTCCCGACGGGATCGCAGCATCGCCACCCTCGCCAGCCTCGTGACCGGCAGCCATGAGCACGAGATCGCGATGCATGTTCGGGCCGCGCTCACCAATGGCCTCACCCGCAGCGAGATCGCCGAGGTGATGCTTCACACCGCGCTCTACGCCGGGCTTCCCCCGGCCAACCGCGCGCTGGCGATCGCTCGAGACATCTTTGCCGACATCGACACGAAGGAGACCCATGGATAAGACCTACGAATCGGCGGCGGATGCCGTCGCCGACATCCCGAGCGGAGCGATGATCGCGGTCGGCGGGTTCGGGCTCGTCGGGGTGCCGATCGTGCTGATCCGCGCGCTGCTCGCACAGGGCACCGATCATCTCGAGGTCATCTCGAACAACTGCGGAGTGGATGGCTGGGGGCTCGGGGAGATCCTGTCGGCGGGGCGCATCGACCGGGTGATCGCGTCGTACATCGGCGAAAACAGGGAGTTCGCCCGCCAGTATCTCGGGGGCGAGCTCGAGGTCGAGCTGACCCCGCAGGGCACCCTCGCCGAGCGACTGCGGGCCGGCGGCGTCGGCATCCCCGGATTCTTCACCGCCACCGGGGTGGGCACGATGGTCTCCGAGGGCGGACTTCCCTGGAAGTACGCGGCGGATGGCACGGTGGCCGTGCAGTCCCCGGCGAAGGAGACCCGCGTGCTCGGCGCTCTCGGCGAGCAGCGCGAGTACGTCTTCGAGGAGGCCATCCGGGCAGACTTCGCGCTCGTGCGCGCCGCGAAGGGCGACCGCCACGGCAACCTGGTCTTCGAGAAGTCGACCCGCAACTTCAACCCGCTCGCCGCCATGTCCGGCCGCATCACGATCGCCGAGGTGGACGAGATCGTCGAGCCCGGAGAGCTCGATCCCGACCAAGTGCACCTCCCCGGGATATACGTGGACCGCATCGTGCAGCTCACCACCGAGCAGGCGACGGAGTTGCCAATCGAGAAGACGACAGTTCGACAGCGAGGCGACAACTGATGGCACTCACCCGTGACGACATGGCCGCGAGGGCCGCTCTCGAGCTGCATGACGGCAGCTATGTGAACCTCGGCATCGGACTGCCGACGCTCATCCCGAACTTCATCCCGGAGGGGGTGACCGTCGTGCTGCATTCCGAGAACGGAATCCTCGGCGTAGGGCCCTACCCGTGGGAGGGCGAGGCGGATCCCAAGCTCATCAATGCGGGCAAGGAGACGGTGACGGTGCTCCCGGGGGCGTCGTACTTCGACTCCGCAGCGAGCTTCGGAATGATCCGCGGCGGCCGCATCGCGACGGCCGTACTCGGCGCGATGCAGGTCTCGGTGGCCGGCGACATCGCGAACTGGGCGGTGCCGGGCAAGCTGATCAAGGGCATGGGTGGCGCGATGGACCTGGTCAACGGCGCCGACCGCGTGATCGTGCTCATGGAGCACGTGGCCAAAGACGGCTCGGCGAAGATCGTGGAGACGTGCAGCCTTCCGCTCACCGGCGTGCGCTGCGTCGACCGCATCATCACCGAGCTCGCGGTGATCGACGTCACCGCCGACGGGCTCGTGCTCGTCGAGCTGTCACCGGGGGTGACCGTCGACGAGGTCGTCGCGGCGACCGGCGCACCCCTCACGATCGCGCTCGAGCGATGACCGAACTGCGCGAGGTGGTGATCTGCGAGCCGCTGCGCACCCCGGTCGGGAGGTTCGGCGGGTCCCTCGCGACGGTGTCGGCACTGTCGCTGGCGACTCGCGTGCTCGAGGAGCTCGTCGCCCGCAGCGGACTGGACGGGTCATCCGTCGACGACGTGATCTTCGGGCAGGGGTATCCCTCCTCAGAGGCCCCTCCCATCGCGCGGGTGGCCGCGCTCGACGCGGGACTCCCGGTGACCGTCGGCGGCTACCAGGTCGACCGTCGATGCGGCTCCGGCCTGCAGGCCGTGCTGGATGCCGCGTTGCAGATCCAGGTGGGCGCGAGCGAACTCGTCATCGCCGGGGGCGTGGAGTCGATGAGCAACGCGCCGCTCTATACCGTGGAGGGGCGGCGGGGCGTCACGGGTGCCGGGCTCATGCTCCACGACGCGCTCACCCGGGGGCGAGTGACGGCCGGCGGCAGGTTCTATCCGACGCCGGGCGGCATGGTCGAGACCGCGGAGAACCTGCGGCGGGACTACGGGATCTCCCGCGGGGAACAGGACGAGGTCGCGTTGCGCTCCCACCAGCGTGCCGTCGCCGCGCAGCGGGCCGGGCTCTTCGACGACGAGATCGTGCCCGTCACCGTGCCCGGCCGGAAGGGCGATGTGATCGTCGATACCGACGAGCATCCGCGGGCCGACTCTTCCCTCGAAACGCTCGCCGCTCTCCGACCGGTGACGAAAGGCGATCCCGACGCCACCGTCACCGCGGGCAATTCCAGTGGACAGAACGACGCGGCGGCGGCCTGCATCGTCACGACGCCGCAGCGTGCGGCCGAGCTCGGGCTGACGCCCCTGGTAAGGCTGGTGTCCTGGGCGCGGGCCGGCGTCGACCCCACTCGTATGGGCCTCGGTCCCGTCCCCTCCACGGCCCTCGCGCTCGATCGCGCGGGACTCGAGCTGAAGGATCTCGACCTCATCGAGTTGAACGAGGCCTTTGCGGCGCAGGTGCTCGCCGTCACGCGCGAGTGGGGATTCGGGGATGCCGACTGGCAGCGCATCAACGTGAACGGCGGCGGTATCTCGCTCGGTCATCCGATCGGCGCGACGGGGGTGCGCATCCTCGCCGGCCTCGCGCGCCAGCTGCAGCGCAGCGGCGGTCGGTACGCGCTCGAGACCATGTGCATCGGCGGCGGGCAGGGGCTCGCGGCGGTCTTCGAGCGCGCCTGACTCGGCCCCCCAACTCTCGGGAGGCGCCTCGCGGTGACCGAAGTGCCGACGCTAGGGCGCGTCGGGGCCGGAGGAAGAGAACGCCCGGATCGTGTACCGCGTGACATCCCCGTTGAGGATGCGACCGTGGAACTCGATCAGGTTGCTGGTGCGGAGGTTGTCCGGTGAGGGGGCGAGCACCACGCTGTAGTTGGGCACGAGACGGGTCTGCACGACGGGACACCAGCGGTAGACCTTCTTGCCCGTCGGCCAGTCCTGCTCCGTCGCCGGAGACTTGCCGATCAGGATGCTGTAGGAGCCTGCCGGGTCGAGCTCGAGTGCCTGGTCGATCATCCGGTCTATCAGTAGCTGGAGTTGCATGGGGCTCCTAGGGTTGCCGATCGTCATCGGAGAATTCGGCCATACTCACCGTCGACGCCAGCTGCTGCTGTGTCGTCTGCAGGATCTCGACCAGCAGTGCCCGCGAGATGGAGAGCAGGTCGGCGACCTTCGGATAGGCCAGCCGATAGAAGACCTGGCTGGCACGCCGCTCCGCGACGACCAGGTTGTGGCGTCGAAGCACCGACAGGTGCTGGGACAGGTGGGATGCCTCGAGGCCGGTGTCGGCGAGCAGATCCGCCACCGACACGTCGTCGCCCCCGGCGAGGACCTCCAGCACGCGCACTCGCACCGGGTGGGCGAGACCCTTGAAGAGGTTGGCCTTCACCTCATAGAGCGGGCGATGGGCGTCGGTGTATTCAGACATGCCCTCACGATTCCATGAGTTGACAGCGTCATCAAGCCGGGCGATCGTCCCCCCATCGACAGTCATCGCGCGAAGTTGCCGCGGTAGTACTCGTAGACCCAGCCGATGATGCAGACCACGAGCAGCGGCACGGCGATCAGCACGATCCAGGCGCTGATCGCGAGTCCGAGGATTACTAGGGAGCTGGCGGCACCGAGCAGCACCGGCCACCAGCTCCACGGGCTGAAGAAGCCGACCTCGGGATCCCCGTCATCGATCTCGGCATCCTCGCGGTCTTCGGCCCAGACGTTCACCCCGGCGGACTTGACGACCTGGCCGAAGTAGAAGGCCATCAGGAGGCAGAGCACGCCGGAGAGTCCGATGGTGAGAAGTCCGATGAGTTCGAAGTTCTCGGCCCGCAGGCTCCAGAAGAGGTACACCCCGTCGACGGTGACGAAACTCGCCCCGAGGAGCCACATCAGTCGGCTGACTGTCCGCATGATTCGTCCCTTGTTTTATGAATTAATAAATTGATCATATCGCAAAGCGGACAGGTGGGCAGTCGAGGTTGCGCGCCCGTCAGACCGGCGGGGCAGAACCGGGCACGGTGTCAGCAGTGGGCCTGAGGCGCACCGGGCGCGAGCCGGCTTGCCCGTCAGCGCGAAACTACCCGCCGATCAGTGCGGGGCGACGCGAGCCAACACGTGCGCGAGCGCCGGCTCGGCCAGCCGCGCGCCGAGCCTGGCGAAGAGTTGCTCGCTGCGATCGCCCGCCCAGTGCGTCGGCAGCAGCTCGACGCCGAGTCCGGGGTCGAGATACGGGATCGGGCGCCAGCTGTCGATGCCGCGCACGTACCGGCCGAAGGCATCCGCGCCGTCGGTCGGCGACGTTGACAGCAGGCCGGATGCTTCGGCGATGAATCCCTCGTGCAGGGCGGCGATTCGTGGGAGGTCCCACCAGGTCGACACCGAATCGCGCAATGGTGCCGCCCCGCGGGCATCCGTGGCGATGAATACTTTGGAGTGCTCTCGCAGCGAGAGCTCGTCGAGGATCTCCTCGACCTCCCCAGAGAGGAATGCGGGGCAGATCCAGAGTGCGGGCGAGACGGTCCCGCAGCCGATCCAGCGCAAGCGGCGCCGCAGCTGGTGCCGCAGGGCGCGATCGTGCTCGGGGATCGAGAAGGAGAGAAGGCACCACGGGTCGCCGGCGGCCATTCGCCGGGGCGCGAAGATGCGCCGATCCCCGGCCCGCAGCATGGCGGCGGCGTCCTCACCCAGGCGATAGCCCGCAGCGCCGGAGTTGCGCTCCGAGACCAGCAGCTTCTTCTGCTTGACCCGGGCGATCGCCGTGCGACCGAGAGCCGCGGGCACCCCGAGATCCTCCAGCAGTGCGATCAGGTCGGCCGACGCGATCCACCCGTCGAGGCGCCGCAGATAGAGACCGATGACGGACCGCACGAGCGAGGTCGCGCTGCCCGGCCGCGACTCCGTATCGTCGGGCATCCGGCTCATGGCATCAGGTGCCGCAGAATGTCCCGCACGTTCTCCAGCCCGAGCTCCACCTCGGCAAAGCTCGTGCTGAGCGGCGAAAGCCCGATGCGGAGCCCGGTGGGAAAGCGGAAATCCGGGATCACATCCCGCTCCCAGAGCAGCCCGGTGACCTTCTGGAATTGCGGATGCAGCAGGGTCACGTGGCTTCCCCTCTCGGAGTCGGCACGCGGTCCGCCGACGGTCACCCCGAATTCGGCGAGATGCTCCTCTGCCCACCGGATCACGAAGTCGGTGAGGCGAAGGGACTTCGTGCGGATCGCGTCGATCCCGACCTCCTCGATCAGCTCGAGCATGTCGTGCATCGGCACCATCCCCAGCACCGGAGGGGTGCCGCTCAGGAACCGTCGCATGCCCGACGCAGGCGTGAAGCCGTCGGCCATCGCGAACACGTTGTCGGCGCCCATCCATCCCCAGATCGGCTGGCGAAGCGAGTCTTGCAGAGCCGAGGCCACGTAGGCGAAAGCGGGCGCTCCTGGCCCGCCGTTGAGGTACTTGTAGCTGCACCCCACCGCGAGATCGACGCCCCACTCGTCCAGCTTCACCGGCACGGAGCCGGCCGAGTGGCATAGATCCCAGAGAACGAGCGCGCCGGCCGAATGAATCACCTCGGTGATGGCCGGCACGTCGGCGATGTATCCCGAGCGGTAGGCGATCTGACTCAGGACCACGAGCGCGGTGCGCTCGCTGACGGCGGCTCGCACGAGCTCTGCCGTCACCCCGCCCTGTGGGTCGGCTTCGATCCAGCGGAGGCTGAGCCCGCGCTCGGCGGCGACTCCTTCGAGGATGTAGCGATCCGTCGGAAAGTTGTCGGTGTCGATGACGATCTCGGTGCGCTCCGGGTGCAGGTCCACCGCCGCCCGGATGAGCTTGTAGAGCAACACCGTGGTCGAATCGGCCACCACGGTCTGGCGCGCGGCAGCGCCGAGGGTCACTCGACCGATCCGGTCTCCGAGGCTGAAGGGGAGTTCCATCCACTGCTCGTCCCACGAGCGGATGAGTCGCGAGCCCCACGCGCCGGTGATGAATTCCGAGACCCGGTCGACGGTGACCGAGAGGGGGCGTCCGAGAGAGTTGCCATCGAGGTAGGCCACGACCTCGTCGCTCGGGATGAAGCGACGCGTGAATTCGGCCAGCGGATCCGTCTCGTCGAGTTCGCGGCCGGTGGGCAGGGCGGTGTCGGTGGTCATCTGGGGGTCTCCTCGAGGTGGCTGATGGGTACGACAATGCTCGTGCTGAGCCAGTCGATGAGGTCGGCGGGTTGGTCGTATGCCGGCCCGGGAATGAATGATGCGGTGAGGGGCGGTGACAGCGGCGGAAGGAATCCGGCGAGGGATTCGATCACCGATTCGGCGCTCGGAAGTACCGCAGCGAGAACCCCGAGCTCGCGGTGGTTGAGTCCGGTCGGCAGTGGGCCATTGCCGAGATCGGTGCCGTAGTGCACGCGTCCCCCGGCTGCGGCGAACCTCTCGAGGTTGCCAACCGCACGGTCGAAGTCGGCGCCGCGGGAGCCGTAGCCGTGGATGTCGACAGTCGAGATCCACGACATCCGATCGGCCATTCTGCGCAGCAGCTCGTCGTCGAGCTCTTCGGTCCACGGGGTGTGGGCGAGGGCGTCGACGCCCGCCGTGAGAGCCCGCGCCGCCTGGCCGGCGCCCTCCGCGTGAGCGACGACGGGCAGCCCGGATCCATGCGCGATGGACACGACCGCCTCGAGCAGGTCGTCGTTCCACACGGGGCCGGCCGCGCTGTTGAGGGCAATCTTCGCTACCCGGCCGCCGATGGCATGGACCTCGCCGATCGCGGACTCTGCCTCCAGCGCGGTGTCGATCTCCCGTGCGGCCTCAGAAGGAGCCCATCCGGCGGATCCCGGATACCCTCCCCGGGAGGTGAGGATCGCCCCGGCGATATCGACGCCGGGGCCGCCGGACTCTGCCAGCGCGGGCCAGTGGCGCGCGACATCCGGGTCCCAGCCGAGATCGATCACCCGGGCGATGCCCCCGGGCATCAGCGCCGCGGCCTCGACGAGCGCGAGGTGCACGTGGCTGTCGCAGAACCCGGGAAGGATCGTGCCGTCGATCCACCGCTCGTCGATCAGTGCGCGTCCGGCGCGCATCGGGGCCATCACGCTCCGATCTCGTTGCGCACGGCGAAGAGCTCGGGGAAGAACGTGAGGCTGAGGGCACGCTCGAGAAACTGCACCCCGCTCGAGCCGCCCGTGCCACTCTTGATGCCGATCGTGCGAGAGACGGTGCGCAGGTGGCGGAAGCGCCACAGTTGGAAGTTGTCTTCGAGGTCGACGAACTCCTCGCACGCCTCGTAGACCCGCCAGTTGTCACTGGACGACTGGTAGATCGATACGAATACCGGAACGAGTTGCGGCGTGAAGACATGGGCGAGGGTCACATCGCGCTCCAACACGGCGGGGGGAATTGCGAATCCGGCGCGGGCGAGAAAGTGTAGGAACTCGTCGTACAGCGTCGGCTCCTCCAGCAGTCGACCGAGGATCGCCTGTGCTTCCGGTTCGGCGGCGAAGACGTCGAGCATCTTCGCGTTCTTGTTGCCGAGCAGAAACTCGACGGCGCGGTACTGGTAGGACTGGAATCCGGATGACGTCGCCAGGAAGCGGCGGAACTCGACGTATTCCGAGGGCGTGAGGGTGGCGAGAACGGACCACTGTTCGGTCATCGACACCTGGATGTGCTTGACCCGCGCGATGCGCTTCAACGCGGTCCCGAGGTCGTCCCGCTGCAGTGCCGCTCGCGCCGACCTCAGCTCGTGGATCATGAGCTTCAGCCAGAGCTCGCTGGTCTGGTGCTGGATGATGAACAGCATCTCGTCGTGGTGAGCCGGCTTCGATCGCAGGTGCTGGGCGTTCAGCACGTCGTCGAGCGCAAGGTATTCGCCGTAGCTCAGCTGCTCCGAGAAGTCGGTGACGATGTTCGTCTCGAGCTCGCGGGTGTTGGCGGTGATCTCCGCCGGATCGCGTTCACTGGTCATCGCGCCACGATAGCAGTGTGCATCTCACTAACTAGACGAACGTCACGAATGTGACATGACCGTCATCGCGCGGCCTTCTCCCGAGCCTCGATCACGCTGTCGCGTGCGGCGACCCCGATCATGATGGCGGTGGCGAGGGATGCGGCGAGCAGCGTCGGCAGCCACAGCGACGCGACCCCTCCGGCCGCGAACGCGACGAGGGCGATCGGGCGAGAGGAGATCGCACGCCCCTTGGTGCGCTTCTGGAATACGGCCTGAGCCAACACATAGAGCGCCGGCCCGCCGAACAGCGTGATGCTGGCGGCCAGCGATGGCTCGCCATCCGGATGCGCGATGCTCAGTTCGTCCCCGACGGCGGCGAGCACCAGCCCGGCCAGCATGACCGCGATGGCATAGATCGCATTCCGGCCGATCTTCGCTTCGTCATCGGTCTCCTCGAGCGCGTCGAGGGCCTCTTCCTCCGAGCGCACGAAATAGCTCCACCAGATCGCTGCAGTTCCGGTTATCGCCACGAGCAGGGCGACCAGTCGGAGCGGGGTGAGCGGCTCCTGCGTGAAGACCCCCGCCGAGGTCAGAACAGTCTCTCCGAGAGCGATCAGAAAGAAGAGCCGGCACCGTTCGAGAAGGTATTCCCCGGCGAATTCGTAGTTGCGCGTCTCCGTGCGGCGGCGGATTCCGGGATGGGACAACAGGGTCGCGATGACATCCACCAACGCCGCCACCCCCCAGAGGATGAGCCGGGGCGGGCCATCCACGAGAGCTCCGATGATCCAGAACGGCGCCGTGATCACGGTCCAGCCGAGCATCCGGAAGAAATGGTCCTGCATGATCGAGTCGACGCCGGCGAACACGACGAAGATGCTCCGCGACACCTGGCAGGCGAGATAGATGGCGACGAACAGCCCGCCGCGGTCGCCGAAAGCCTCGCCGATCGTGGTGTTCATCAGCAGCCCGAGAAAGAGGGTGCCGATGACGAACGCGCGCACGGGCAGGCGCGAGGTGTCCAGCAGGCTGCCAGCCCAACTGGTGAATGCCCAGACCGCGAAGATGCCCACGAGCAGGATCGCGGTCTCGGCGGCGCCCTCCCAATTCAGGTTGGTCAGCAGGTGATGGGAGAGCTGGCCCACGGCGAAGATATAGACGAGATCGTAGAAGAGCTCGAGGGGGCTCACCGCCTGGGACTGGTCGTCGGTGCGCCCGACTCCCATCGTCGGCAGACGGGAAATCACACTCTGGTCCATCGGCTGACTCCGCTCAAAAAGTTTTGCGATTCGACGTGACGAATCGGCGTCGACGTGCGTCTCCTCTATGAATACAACGAAATGGCCCGAATGCCACGCGTGTTCCGGGCTTTCACATCTAGAGGAGACACCCCCATGGCCAACACGACCAGCCCCCAGAACGTCTCGACCCCCTCGGTCACGACCGCCGCCACGAGCACCGGCAAGACCGTCATCAACGATGCCGTCATCGCCAAGGTCGCGGGCATCGCGGCCCGCGATGTCAGCGGAGTCTACGGACTCGGTGGCGGAGCGGCCCGCGCCCTCGGCGCCATCCGCGAGGCCATGAACAACACCGACCTCACCCAGGGTGTCAAGGTCGAGGTCGGCGAGACCCAGGTCGCCGTCGACGTGAGCATCGTGGCCGAGTACCCGGTGCCGCTGCAGACCGTCGCCGCCGGTGTGCGGTCCGCCGTCATCGGCGCGATCGAGACCCTCGTGGGCATGGAGGTCACCGAGGTCAACGTGACCGTCAACGACGTGCACCTGCCCTCCGATGACGCTGACGACCAGGTCGAGGCACGAGTCCTGTGACCTCGACCAAGACCGGCATCCTGATCGGAGCGGTGCTCGCTCTCACCTGGGCGATCGTCGGCTTCTGGGCGTTCTTCTTCGTCGCCGTCGCCATGGCGATCGGCGCCGTCGTCGGGCGCGTTGTCGACGGACGGCTCGACCTCAGCAGCCTCGTCGAGGTCTTTCGAGGTAAGCGTTCCTCGTCATGACGACAGCGGAGACAGCTGATCGCGACCGTGACCGTGGCCGTGGCCGCACCAGCGTCAGCGCGCGCGCCCTCGGCCGCGTCGCCTCGGCGGTGAGCGCCTCGGCGCTGGGGGTGGATGCCGCGACCGTCGGCGTCGACCTCTCGGACGAGCGCGGCGAGCTCGTGCTGACCGTGCGCAGCGCCATCCGCTCCGTCTCCCTCGACCGGGTGACCACCGACCCCGGGGTGGTCGCACGCACCGGAGGCAGCATCCTCGAGCGCGCCTCTCGCGCCCAGGGCCAGATCCGTTCGCGGGTGAATGACCTCACCGGCTATCGCGTCGCCCGCGTGGTCGTTCGCTTGCAGAGTGCCGACATCCGGCAGGAAGACAGGGTTCGATGAGCAACCAGAGCAGTCTCTATCGCCGCATCAGCCGGCGCGAGACCCATTCGCCGCGCTCGACCCTCGCCATCGTGGTCGCCGTGATCGCGATCGTGGCCTGTGTGCTGGTCGGCACCGAGATCGTGCTCGCCCTCGCCTCGCAACCGCCACTGCTCGCCAGTCCGCGGTCCGCCGCGGACTTCCTCGTGGACGTTCCCGGCTACCCTGTGGCGACGGTGATCGGGGTGGGGGCGATCGTCGCCCTCCTCGGGCTCGCCCTCGTGATTCCGGCCCTCGCGCCGGGCCGCACCGCCCGGCACGAGCTCCTGACCGAGCGAAGTGCCGCAATCGTCGACAACGAGGTGATCGCGTCCGCGCTCGCCCGGCACGCCGCGCGCGCCGGCAACGTGGACCCCGACAGCGTGCGCGTGAGCGTCTCGCACCGGGAGGCGGTGGTGCGGGTGACTCCGACCTCCGGGCTGCCTGTGGACGGGGCATCCGTCGTCGCCGCGGTCGACGAACAGTTGCACGGGTACAGCCTGCGGCGCAGCATTCGCTCCAAGATCATCGTCGCCGAGTCCGGAAAGGTCGGAGCATGAACAACACCAATCGCGCACTCAACCGCGTGGTCATCGTGCTGGTGGGCGTGCTGCTCCTCGGCGTCGGCGGCGCGGCCATCGCGGTCGGCAGCATCCCGACCGTGAGCAGCACCTGGAAGGATCTCGCTCCCGGGGTGCGCGCGAACCTCTCGTCGTTCTTCGCCTCCGCTCCGCTCGCGGGCACGACCATCGACTGGTGGTGGATCGCCGTGCTGGCGGCCCTCGCCGTGATCGTGATCCTGTTGCTGGCCTTCATCTTCAGGCAGGGCCACGGTCATACGGGTCGCTTCGTGGACGATGCGGCGACCTCGGAGGGGTCGACGATCGTGGACTCGAAGGTCGCCGAACAGCTCGTGCAGGATGCGCTCGACGGGCATCCGGAGCTCGTCTCCTCGCATGTCTCCACCTACCGGGTGCGTCGCACGCCGGTGCTCAAGGTGTCGGCCACCGCCCGTCGAGGGGTGTCACCGAGAGACATCGTGGACACCGTGGAGACAGCACTGGATTCGCTCGAGACGCTGCTCGGCCATCCCGTGCTCGCTTCGGTGCAGGTGAGCGGGGGCTTCCGCGCTCGTCTCAGTTCGACCACGCGCCTCCAATAGAGTGCCGCACCGCCCGCACTGACCCCAGGCCAGCGCTGACCTCATGCCAGCGGTGCCGCAGCTCCGGCTTCTCTGCGCTGCCAGGGCCCCCTGACCAGCAGCGACAGAACGCCGACAAGCAGCACCACCGCCAGGAAGATGGAGGCGAGGTGCAGGCGGAGGGGACTGCCGAGATACATCGTGAGGCCCACTGCGACCAGGGCCAGCGTCATCACCGCCAGCGCAATCCAGTGCTGGCGTCGAAGGCCGATAAGCACCAGCGCGGCGGGCACGACATAGAGCGCGATGCTGGCGACACCCATGCCGTTCACCGCGTCGACGAGGGGACGCACGGCAGGGATGCCGCCGAAGAGCTGGCGGAAGAACATCGCGGTGCAGTGAAACGTGAGGCCGAGGACGCCCACGCCGAGGAGGGCCACCTCTGCGCCGCTGATTCGCACGCCGGCTCGGGCGAGCGGCAGCTGGGGGAGCACGAACCGGGCCACCACTATGAGCGCGCAGACCACCGCGAGACTGATCGAGAATCCCGCGGTCATGGTCGGCACGCCCCGCGCTGACGCGCCTTGACGAACGCTGGCTCGATCTCCATGGCAGAAGTCTCCCGCACCGGACTGGGGGAATGCTTGCGAACTCGAATCCCCGGGCGGGAATCCTGCCGGTCGAATCGGCTGGTATAGTCGTCAGGTTGGGTTTTGCGCCCAGCGAATGCGCCCGTAGCTCAGCGGATAGAGCAATTGACTACGGATCAATAGGTCGGGGGTTCAAATCCCTCCGGGCGCACTTGGAACAACGGGCCTGACCTGCATTTCTTGTGGAATGTGGTCTGGTCCGTTTCTGTTTCTGCGCACATTCTGCCCACACTTGGAAGAGTATGGAGCCAGGTCTTGGCCAAAAATCGATCTGATCGACTCTTTCGACCCCAGTGTTTGTGTGGGTTTTGGCTCAGCCAACTACGTTGACCAATCGACCTTCCATCAAGAGGCCGGACCACACGGTAGCGATGACTCGACCGTGGATCCCCTTGCTCGATCGGCTTCCTGTGCACAAGCCAGGCAAGCGCTGCGCTGACCTCGGCGGGCACGTAGCCCTACGGCGAATCGTTGGATCCCGAGGCCAGGCCTTCCCTTTGGGAACGACACGTGCAATTGTTTAAGAAGAAGCGCGAAAGCGCTCCGGCGGTGGGGCTCACCGGAACCAACCTCGGCGAATTGCCGACAACAGTCCCTATCTCAGCACTTCTGTGCGCTTAGAGATAGGAGCCCCCGTGACCGCCGCACGCGAAGCCTCGCCCACCTTCGGACCTCTGGTCGTGGGGGTTGCAACCGGGCAGTCCGATGTCGTCGTCGAGCAGGCACGGGCCTTGGCTACTCGACTGGGCACCCAGCTCATCTGCGCCTGGGTTGACGCCGGTCGGTACGTGATCGACGAACTGCGCGACGGGAACGTTCGTTCGATGCCGATCGACCCGGATATGGGCGACGAAAGACACTCCGGTGTCCCGGCCAATCTTCTGGCGCAACTCTCAAGGCTGCTCGGCCCGGAGCATGACAGCTGGAGCACCCGAGAGCTCGCCGGCGATCCCGCACGGGCTCTCGGACGCCTCGCCGAGGTGGTCGATGCGTCGATGATCGTGGTCGGCACCCGCCGCGCCGGCATGACCGGATCGGTTCAGGAGATGTTCAACGGCTCCGTCGCCGTTCATCTGGCGCACCGACAACATCGGCCCGTCGTCGTCATTCCGCTGGATCCCATTCCGTTCGAACGCCCATTGCCGTGGGAAGACACATGAGCAGGGAGGAAGGATGCGGGGGAAGTAGGGGCGCTTTGCTGCTCGTTCGTCGCGGCCAGAGTGCGGCGAACGCGGCTGGAGCTTTCCACTGATCATGCGGCAGTCCCGTGACGAGGGTGACTGATTCGTAACCCCAGACCGCTCGCAGTCCACACGAAGGGTCCACGTCCTTCGAACTGCGAGCTAGAGGGGGAAACACCCACCGAGACGGGTGTTTCCCCCTCGTTTCAGCCACATCTCGCGCGTGTCCCCCACCTGCCACGGATGCCTCACAGGGCTCGACGACGGTACCGCATCGCGGAGATCACCACGGAGGCCGCGAGGGCGGCGGCGCAGAGGAGGGACGCGGTCGGCCACAGGATATCCAGGTTGTGCGAGATCAGCCGAGTGAGCTGTGCTCCATGGATCAGTCCCAGCTGTGACGCGAGCGCGGCGCCCCCGACAAGGAGGGTGGCGGGGATGAAGGTCATGAGCCGAGCACGCGTGAACCCGAGGCTGAAAAAGAACGGCAACTGCACAGCGAGGCCAACGGCGAAGATCAGCAGTGACGCGACATTCACCACGCCGAGCAACCAGAAGTCGACAGCATCACCGCTCGCGATCTGCACGAAGAGGGTGGACGCAGTTGCGAGCACCGCAACGACGAGGTACATCACGACGAGGGCGAGATACCGCCCGACGACGATGTTCTGCCTGCTCATCGGCAGCGTCGCGTAGAGGGTGTCGAGTCGTCCACGCTCGTCGGTGGCGAATGGATTCGACGCGAGCAGGCTCATCACGATCGCCGCCGAGCCGATGCCGACGGCGGGCCACGGTGCGACCGCCGGAGCCACCAGCACCAGGAACAGGGCCGGGGCGACCCGCTTCACGGGGGTCACGAAGTTGAGCATGTCGAAAAGGACGAACTTGGCGATCATGAGTGGACCTCCTGAGGGGTGGAGCCGTTTCGGGCGATGTGAACAATGACGTCGTCAGTGCTGGCAGCGTCGATG
The DNA here is from genome assembly GCF_040549525.1 of Frigoribacterium sp. UYMn621. Lineage (NCBI taxonomy): Bacteria > Bacillati > Actinomycetota > Actinomycetes > Micrococcales > Microbacteriaceae > Frigoribacterium > Frigoribacterium sp. UYMn621. Next base: position 269,606 of record NZ_JBEPTM010000001.1, read on the forward strand.
ACTGTGGTCGGGCCGAAGAGCGGTGTGGCTTCGGCGCGGATGAGTCCGTCGAATCGGCTCCCGGTGCGCCGAAGGCCCAGAACGCTGGCGCGTGCCTCGGGCGTGAGCTTCTCGGTCCCATGCACCATCGCGAATTCCTCGTGGAGCGCATCGACAGCGCCCGAAAACGCGATCCGGCCATTGTCGATCACGAGGATCAGGTCGGCCAGGCTGTCGAGATCCGAGGTGATGTGTGTTGAGAACAGGATGCTGTGAGAGGGATCGATCATGAATTCCCGCAGAATGTCCACGAGATCGGCGCGCGAGACGGGGTCGAGCCCGCTGGTTGGTTCGTCCAGAATGAGCAGGTCTGGGTGATGGGCCAGAGCCATCGCCAGGGACAGCTTGACGCCTTCGCCTCGCGACAGGGTGCCCACCCGAGCGGACGGACTGATGCGAAAACGCTCCAGGTAATCACCGAAGGCGGCACGATCCCAGCTCGCGAAGAAGGCGCCGACCCGATACGTCAGGCTGCCGACCTTCCAGTCGGGTGAGACGAACAATTGGTCGAGCACCACACCCACGCGCTCTGTCGTGGAGGCGGCTCCGGGCGCTTCTCCGCCGAAGAGCTCCACGCTCCCCGAGTCGGGGTGGAACATCCCGAGCAGCGCTTTGATCGTTGTGGTCTTGCCCGACCCGTTGGGACCGACGAAACCCATGACGAGTCCGGTGGGGAGATCGAAGTCGACGGAGTCGAGGCGGAATGTCCCCTGGGAGTGCGTCAGGCCGGTCACCTTCACGACTGATGCTGTCATCGGTTGCTCCATTTCTCATCCAGAAGGATGTCCAGTTCGGCGCGCGTGACGCGGGCGCCGCGTGCTGCTGCAGCGAGTTCGATCAGGGCGGCGTCGAGTCGGCTGCTCAGGGCCGCTCGGGCACTGTCGACGTCGACCGCAACAACGAGGAAACCCCGGCCGTGCTCGTTGATGACGACGCGCTCGGCGACGAGGTCGTTATAGGCCCGCGTGACTGTCATCAGGCTCACCCGCAGGTCGGCCGCCAACTGACGCAACGAGGGAAGCTGTTCCCCCACTAGAAGCTCGCCGCCGTAGATTGCCGAACGAATCTGGGACTTGATCTGTTCATACATCGGCACGCCAGAACTCGACGACAAGACGATTTCCACGAGCCCTCCACTGTACAGGTACACAAGTACAGTAGCTCTGTTGTGTGAACACCGCAACTGGCTCGGGCAGGTTCGACCCCGCCCCCGCCCGGTCGGCGAGTGGCACAATAGCGCGGGCCGACACGCTGGGGCGCGCTTCTTGCGCTGGCTTGCACCCCGCGCCGGGCCTACATTGGGAGAGCCCCGCGCGCAGAAGACCCCAGAGGAATGAGAACCACGGCATGTCGATTGCTGCCCCGACCGAGACCCTCCCCACCGTGCCGCACTGGATCGACGGTGCCGAGTTCCCGTCGAGTTCGGGACGCACGGCCCCCGTGTTCGATCCCGCTCGCGGTGTCGCGACCAAGAATGTCTCGCTCGCCGACACCGCCGACATCGAGGCCGCGATCTCCTCCGCCAAGGCCGCATTCCCTGAGTGGCGCGACCTGTCGCTTGCGCGACGCCAGGCGGTGCTCTTCAGATTCCGGGAACTGCTGGAGGCGAAGAAGGGGGAGCTGGCCGAGATCATCACCTCCGAGCACGGCAAGGTACTCTCTGACGCGCTCGGTGAGATCAGCCGCGGCCAGGAGGTCGTCGAGTTCGCAACCGGACTCGCGCACCACCTCAAGGGCGAGTATTCGGAGCAGGTGTCGACCGGGATCGACGTCTATTCCACGAAGCAACCTCTCGGCGTGGTCGGAGTCATCTCGCCGTTCAACTTTCCGGCCATGGTGCCCATGTGGTTCTTCCCCATCGCGATCGCGGCAGGCAACGCCGTCATCCTCAAGCCCTCGGAGAAAGACCCCAGCGCGGCGATCTGGCTGGCCAAGCTCTGGAAGGAAGCCGGACTGCCCGACGGCGTCTTCACCGTGCTGAACGGCGACAAGGAGGCCGTCGACGGACTTCTGCTGAGTCCGGATGTCGCGGCGATCTCCTTCGTCGGATCGACGCCGATCGCGCGCTACGTCTACGAGACCGGCACCGCGAACGGCAAAAGGGTGCAGGCTCTCGGCGGGGCGAAGAATCACATGCTCGTTCTTCCGGATGCCGATCTCGATCTCACTGCCGACGCGGCCATCAACGCGGGGTTCGGTTCGGCGGGTGAGCGGTGTATGGCGATCTCGGTCGTCGTCGCCGTGGAGCCGGTCGCCGACGAGCTGATCGAGAAGATCACCCAGCGGATGCGCACCCTGGTCACCGGGGATGGGCGTCGCAACTGCGACATGGGTCCCCTGGTGACGGAGGTGCACCGCGACAAGGTGGCCTCATACATCGAGGTCGCCGAGCAGGACGGCGCGACGATCGTGGTGGATGGTCGGGGCGTGCAGCCCGACGGCGACCCGAACGGCTTCTGGCTCGGCCCGACTCTCGTCGACCGCGTGCCCACCACCAGCCGGGTCTACACCGAGGAGATCTTCGGCCCGGTGCTCTCGGTGGTGCGCGTCTCTAGTTACCAGGAGGGCGTGGCGTTGATCAATGCCGGGGCTTTCGGCAACGGCACCGCGATCTTCACCAACGATGGAGGAGCGGCGCGTCGCTTCCAGAACGAGGTGCAGGTGGGAATGATCGGCATCAACGTGCCGATCCCGGTGCCCGCGGCCACCTTCTCGTTCGGCGGCTGGAAAGCCTCCCTGTTCGGCGACACGAAGGCACACGGTGCCGAGGGCGTGCGCTTCTACACACAGCAGAAGGCGATCACGAGTCGATGGCTCGACCCCTCGCACGGAGGAATCAATTTGGGGTTCCCGCAGAACTGAGGGCGGGCAGGTCAGCATGCCCGCGAGCCGCCGGGCTTCCGGTCTGGCTGATGACGGGCATCGGTCGACGGTAGTCCGAGGCATCGGGTTGCGACCAGCGGGATCGAGTGTCCGATCGATCGTCCACGTTAAGAACCCTCTCATCCGAGCCTCCCTTGCGTCTCATCCGCGGCTCTCAGACTCAACCTGTGGCCGATAAGCCACACAGCCCCACCGCCTGAAGCGGTGATTCTGAGAGGCCAGACCATGTTCACCACCAAGAAGACAGTCACCATCGTGGCGCTCGCCCTCGCCGGCGCCCTGTCGATCGGCGCGGTCGCGTCGGCGCAGGCCCAGAGCGGCCCGGCGGGTCGTGCCGAGGACCGCACCCCAGCCACCTCCGTTTCCCCCGCCCCGGTGACCGATGACAACGGCCTTCGCGGAAATGGCACGGCCGACGACTCGCAGATCCCCGCGACGCCGGGCACCACCCCGGGACCGGTGCCGTCGTCCGGATTGCCGACGGATGCCGATCACCCCCAGGGTGATGACAGCATCGGTCGGGTCGACGACGCCGACGAGGCCGGCGAGGGCGTGGGTGACGACGTCGGCGAGGACAGCCACTCCGGTGCCGCGGACGACGGCGCCGGGCACGACATCGGCGACGACCATGGCGCTGCCTCTGGTCACGACTCGGGCCACGATGCGAGTCACGACGCGACCCACACCGGATCCCGCCACTAACCGCACAATCACCGCCAGCAGCGCAACACCGCAGCGCCACGCCACACAGCAGCGCCACCGCAACGGGCTATCGACTCTCCGGAGCCGGTAGCCCGTTGTGTCGATCCCGGAGACTGACTCCGCCAGTACTGCGTTGCATGGCAGCGAAGATCGCGTGCGCCCCCATCACCGAGGCGATCGGCGCGACGCTGCGCGAGCTCAGGACCTGGGGCTGAGCACCGTCGCCACCCGGTCCCACCAGGCGGCGCTCGCCGCACGCTGGGTGTCGGCGATGGTGCGGCCGGCCGTCGTCATCTCGACCCGATCGGCCCAGACCCGGGCCAGCAGCTCCGGGCCGTCCCCGGCGAGCAGCGCCGCGACGGGCAGGATGCCGCGCTGCCCGAAGTTCTCGAGTGCGCCGGTGAGCTTCACCCGGGTGTACTCGTCCACCGGGATTCCGATGGTCGGGACCCCGGCCGGCACAGCGAAGACCGCAGGGTGGTAACGGCTGGTGACCACGAGGGAAGCCGAGCGGGCGATCCGGGCGGCACCCGGCGCATCCGGAGGCACGACCGCCAGCACGCGCTGCGAGATCATCTGCGCCATCACCCGCTGGTGAACCACCGAGTCGCCGCGCACCCGGGCCTCATCGAGCGAACCGAAGTGGGCGAGGAAGACGATGTCGAGGTCCGTGGTCTCGACGATCTCGTCCAGGAGGTCGGCGATGGCTGCGGTCACGGCGTCGCGATCCGCATCCCCCACATGGTTGGCGAGCGTGACAACACAGATCGGCAGCGCAGGAAGCGTCTCATCGAACAGAAAGCTGGCGTCATCCGCGCCGAGTCGCAGCCGATCGGCGGGCACGTCGAGGCTCTGCGCCACCGCGAGCGAGGCGGACTCCCGCACGCTCACCAGCTGAGCGAGCCCGAGCAGGCGTGCGACGAGGGCAGAGTCCTCATCGCTGAGCTGCGGCCCGAGGGTCTGGCCGCTCACGACGAAGGGCTTGCCGAGGGCCTTCGCGATGCCGGCGATCGCCAGGCGTTCGAAGATGTGGGAGGGCCAGGTGGAGGCGAGGTTGCCGCCGCCGGTGACCGCGACACCATCGCTGCCCCGGATGGCGTCGATCACGGCGAGCGCGGAGTCGTCGTCGGCGAGCAGGCCGGTCTCGCCTGCGGCGGTGCGCAGCACGCGGTCGAGGCGGTCTTGCTGAGCGGCGCGGCCACCCGCGGAGGGCGCGAATCCGATGCCACGGACGGCTTCGATCCCGAATCCGTCGGCGCCGTAACGCGCGATCGTCTCTGACGGGTTCGCGGAGACGGCCACGAGGGAATCGAGCCCGCGTGCGCGCATCGCGTCGACGAAGGCCTCGAACATCGCTTCATCGCCAATGTGGATCATCTCGTCGATCACGCCGACGTCTCCGATTGCTACTACGCGCACCTGTGTCTCCGAATGTCTTGAGGGGCGTCGCACCGCGCGAGCCGTCACCACGCTAGCCGAAAGGATGCCGGTTGCCGCGCGGCGGCCTCGGCTACCACGCGTCGAATACCCAGCACAAGCCCATCGTTCTATCAGCCGGATCACGCTTATCATCGGGGTTGTGGGCATCCAGACATCTCTAGACGCAGTGCTGCGGGCGGACCGGGTCGTCGACTCGATGCGTCTCGCCGACGACCTCGCGTTCGAGGCCAGTCGTGACGGTGGTGCCCGCACGGTTCGAGTGCTCACAAACGCGCTGAACAGCGAGGACCAGCTCGCCGCCATCGCCGCGACCCACGCTCTCGCGCAGATCTTCGACGAGCAGGCGGATATCGCCCTGTCGCGACTGCTGTCGAGCAGCCGAGGATTCATGCGTGAGCACGCCGCTTGGGCTCTGAGCCTGCGACTTCCGCGCTTCGACACCGTCGGTCGGCTCATCGGACTCGTGTCCGCCGGTGGATTCGGTGGGATGCTCGCGCAGCGCACCCTCGAACAGTGGGGATCCCCGGTCGCGGAGCATGTGGCCATCGGGCTGGAGTCCGCGTTGCTCGGAGTCGACGAGCCCGGCGCACGCTACCGGCTCGTTGAGACTCTCGGTCTGGTGCGCAAGTCCGTCGCCACCCCGGCACTCCTGCGCATCGCCACCGACATCTTCGAAGAGGAATCGGTGCGCGTCGCAGCGGTCTCCGCCCTCGGCCAGCGAAACGGGGATCGCGAGATCCTCGCGGTGCTCGACGAGCTGGCGCGGTCAGAGGGGTATCTCGGCGATGTCGCGCGCCTCTCCCTCGTCGACCTCTCCGCGGAATCCGCCCCTATGGACACCGAACGTCGCGGCCTCACGATCGCCCAGCTCTTCCTGCACGCCGACCTCGACGCCGGTCTGACCCAGGCCGGCAGCGGGGACAACGGCGGCATCGCCACCCTGCTCGTGCGCCTCGGGGATGCCCTGGTCGCGAGCGAGGATGATTCCCCCCGGGTCGAGCGTGTCATCACCCTGTCACGCGGATCGGTCGACGAAGCGCTGAAGAGCGTCGTCGACATGGGTACCGGCGCGTGGGGTCACGATTACGGGCGGGTGCCACTGTTGAGCGAACCGGTGCAGTCCGCCAGCGCCTGGCCGCTGCGTGTGGCCGCGCGCCGAGGCATCCGCCGCATGCTGCGCGCCGCGGGCGGAGTGGACCTGCTGCATCTGCGGATGGCGGACGTCGGCAGCCTCGCCGCCGCCGATGTCGCCCGCGAGCTCGACATCCCCGTCGTCTTCACTGTCGCGCCAGACCCGCACGCGGTCATCCACTCCCTCGACCTCTCCGGTCGTCTCACCCGGCAGAATTTCGGGGAGGTGGACGAGGTCGAACACTTCTGGTTCCGTACGCACCTAGTGCAGCAGCTCGCCGCGAACGCCGCACACACCGTGCTGTTTCCGCGGCCATCGCTCGAGCTCGACATGCGCGAGCTCGTGGGGATCGACATCACGGCGCACCCGGAACGCCACACGATCGTGCCGGAGGGCATCGACCTCGAGGTCGTGGACCAGGCCGTGGTCGAGAGTGCCGGCCATGCGGCCGGGCAGCCCGCGAGCCCTGCCATTCGGGAGCTGCGCGAACTACTCGCCGACCTGCCCAAGCATCGGCGCGACCTCCCGCTTCTCGTCAGTGTCGGTCGCTTCCACCGGGTGAAGGGCATGGCCACGATCGTGGATGCCTGGGCCGACGGTGCCCTCGCCGATCGGGCGAACCTGCTGTTGATCGGCGGAAACCTGGTGGATCCGTCTGCCGACGAACGTGAACAGCTCGAGCTGATGGACGCCATCATCGCGCCGGAGAACCGGTCTGCCGCCGGGCTGGTGCTTTCGGGCCATCGCCGCAACGACACCGTCGCCCGGTGGGTCGCCGCCGCCCGTTTCGGGCTGCCCGGCCTCGCCGCCCCGCGGGGGATCTACGTCTGCGGAAGCCTCAAGGAGGAGTTCGGCATCGCGCTTCTCGAGGCGATGGGTTCCGGACTGCTCGTCGTGGCCCCGGACGGCGGCGGCCCGGCCACCTACGTCGAGCGCGGTGTCACCGGCTTCTTGACTCCGACGTGGGATGTCGCGCTGCTTCGCTCGGCGATGGTCGAGGCCCTCGATGCCTCCATCGCCGAGGAGACCGTCGACCGCGCCACCGCCTCCCGCGACACGGTGGAGCGCAGCTTCACGATCCAGGCGATGGCGCGTGCACTGTCGAATGTCTACCAGGGAGTGCACGACGAGGAGAGTGAATCGCGGGGCTGGTCGTTCGCGGCACTGTGAATGGAACGGCGCTGTGAACGGGACGACGCTGTGACCCTCCTCATCATCAGTCCCGACTACGCCTCTCACCTCCTGCCCCTCGCCACCCTCGGCACCGCCTGGCGTGATGCCGGCGAACGGGTGGTGGTGGCCACCGGTCCCGCCACCGCAGACATCGTCGAATCCTTCGGTTTCGAACGCGTCAACCTGCAGCTCGGCAAGGGCTCGAACCCCGGAGTGATCCGGGCCGAACAGCAACCCACCGGGGAGGACGACGCCTTGCGTGGATTCTTCGACGCGACCCGGCGCGGCATGGTGGAGACACTGGCCTTCCAGGCCGAGGCGCGACTCAGCGATCTGATGTGGGAGCCGGTGCGCGTGGCCCGGGAGGTGCAGGCCGTTGTCGCACAGATCCAGCCCGACGCGATCATCGTGGACCACCTGGCCTTCAGCGCGCGGCTGGCTCTGGTCGCCGCGGGTGTCGCCTACGCGGACGTCGTGCTCGGGCATCCGTCCGCCCTTCCCGTCGGTGATGAGGTCTACGGCTTCCCACCGGCCTGGCCCGCGGCGTTCGACCCGACGGCCGAGGAATTGCGGATGCTGCGCGGCCTCTGCGACCGGGTGAGCGAGTCCTTCACCGCCGAATGGAACGCCGCCCTTGCCGAGTTGGCACCGAAGGCGCCACCTTCGGAAAGCGCCTTCGGTGAACACGGGGAGCTTCTGCTGCTCAACTACCCGGCCGAGCTCTCTCCGCCCGCCCGCACAGCGATCCTTCCGCCACACCGCTTCCTCGGCTCCGCGGTGCGCGAGGAAGCGCGAGATCCCGAGGTCGAGGCCTGGCTCGCGGTGAGCGATGACCCCTTCGTCTACGTGAGCTTCGGCAGTTTCCTGTCGGTGCGGGCGGATGTGCTCGCCTGCGTGTGCGAGGCACTCCAGCGGGTGGGGGTCCGTGGTGCGATCGCCATCGGGTCCGCCGACCGCTCCGAACTCGGCGAATTGCCGGCGGAATGGCTCGTGCGCGAGTTCCTTCCCCAGGTGACCCTGCTCGACCGAGCCGCCGCCGCCGTGACCCATGGCGGCAACAACAGCGTCACCGAGTCGATGACGGCGGGGGTGCCGCTGGTGGTGCTGCCGTTCTCGACCGACCAGTTCGCCGGGGCGGCAGCCCTCGAGGATGCGGGATTCGGGATCGCGCTCGCTCCGAACACCGCGACGGTGGACGAGCTGGAGGCAGCCGTGCGCGACGCACTGGAGCTCCCGGCTCGTGCGGCGCTCGCGTCGCTTTCTGCCGGGCTGCGTCAGGAGGCGGGAAGCCGCCGGGCCTTCTCCGCGGTCGCGTCGGTTCCCACGAGCTGACGCATCGCGGCCCGGCTGGACCGGGCCTCGCGGTATTGCTCCATCAGCGCGGCGTTCGCGTCGTACTGGTCACCCTCGCGTGCCTGTGCCGCGTGGTGCAACGCGTAGACGACTCCCTCATGGCGACGAGGCGCCTCGTCGAGAAGGGTCTCGTGCGCCACATACCAGGCCGCATCTTCGAAGCCCCACCCGCGGAATCTCTCGTCCTGGCCGCCGTGGCTCCACCAGCTCTGCGGTGTCGTGATGTAGACCCCGGAGCACGCGCCGTTCACGAGCTCGAATTCACACTCGTCCAGGGGGATGCCCTCGGTGAACTGTGCGGTGCCAGCAGTTCCGAGCCAGTGATAGCGGGTATAGGGCAGGTGCACCAGGCCGGAAGTGGATGCCGCGGCGATCGCCTCGAGCAGGGGTTCGAGCTGGGGAATCGTGTCGGCGTCGTTGATCACGACGACCTCGCCAGCATCCTCGATCGAGTTCATTCCCAGGTTGCGGCAACGCGCCAGATTGAAGATCTCGTCGTCGGAATCGATGGTGCGGATGTCGACATCACCGAGGTTGCGCACGTACCAGTCCACTACCGCGTCGATGGCCGCGAGCCGCGAGGGCTGGGGACGCCAGGGGATCAGAACAGTGAGCACAATCAAGCATAAGTGTGCCGCGATCCTTGTGTGTGCAGCCGGCCCCCTAGTCCGGTGAGGGGTGGCAATCAAGGGTGCTTCGAGAACCCATCCCCACCCTTCTTTTCCTCCATCATGGAAGTCCTACGCACATGAGTGAAAGAGGCGCCGGATGTCGGTCAACGTTCGCGAGCTGGCGTGCAGCCCGGAGGATGTCTTCGCGGTGCTCGACGACGGGTGGGTCTTCACGACCTGGGTGGTGGGTGCCTCCCGCATGCGGGACGTCGACGAGAACTGGCCCGCCGTCGGCTCTGCTCTCCAGCATTCCTTCGGAGTCTGGCCGGCGCTCATCAATGACGAGACAACGGTGCTCGAATACGACTCTCCCCGCCACCTGGTGATGCAGCCGAAGGGGTGGCCGCTGGGGGAGGCGCGGGTGGTGATCGATGTGAAGCCCCGCGGGCGTGGCTGCGTCGTGCGCATCGAGGAGTACGCCGTCGCGGGCCCGGCCTCGTGGGTGCCGCGCCCCCTGCTCGACGTGGCGCTGTATCGGCGGAACGCCGAGACTCTGCAGCGTCTGGCGTTCATCGCAGAGGGCAGGTCCGACAGCCGGGCTTCCTCCACCGGAGAAGTCGGATGAGCGCGAACGCGGCACCTGTCATCGGCGGCCGTGGCGACTGAGTTCTATCTGCCAAGGATCGAGCCGAGGTCGACGCTCTGGGGGCAATCGCTGTGAGCGTCGACGAGTCGGTCATGAGGGGGCGCCGATAGTCTGGAGCCCTATGACAACCGCATCCGCCAGCCCCGCGTTCACCGTCTCCGCCGAAGTCGCCGAGGCCCTGGAGAATGGGCGCCCCGTTGTGGCTCTCGAGTCCACGATCATCTCCCACGGACTTCCGCGACCCCGCAATCACGAAGCAGCCCAGGAGTTCGAGCAGATCCTTCGCGATGCCGGAGTGACGCCGGCGACCATCGCGGTGCTCGACGGGGTGCCACAGATCGGGCTGGATACCGAGGGCGTGCGCCGCATCGCCGAAGAGGATCTCACCAAAGCGAGTGTGCGGGACCTTCCCGTGCTCGCCGCCGCGGGAGCATCCGGGGCGACCACCGTCGCCGCCACCGCGCACCTCGCCGCTCTCGCGGGAGTGCGGGTCTTCGCCACCGGTGGTCTCGGCGGGGTGCACCGCGGAGCCAGTGCGACCTTCGACGAATCGGCCGACCTCTCCACGCTCGCCGTCACCCCGGTCACGGTGGTGAGTGCCGGCGTGAAGTCGGTGCTCGACATCGCCGCGACCCTCGAGCGGCTCGAGACCCTCAGCGTGCCGGTGGTGGGTTACCGCACCACCATCTTCCCGAGCTTCTGGCTCACCGAGTCGGCGTACACGATCGACTGGTCTGTCGAGTCCGCCGCCCAGGTCGCCGCGATCATGCGCAGCCAGGATGCCCTCGGCCATGGCCAGGGGATCGTGGTCGCCAACCCGATCCCGCGCGAGCAACAGTGGGATCCCACCGAGCACGACCGGGTGCTGATCGAGGCGCTCGCCGCCGCCGATGAAGCCGGAATGCACGGCAAGGCCGTGACCCCCTTCCTGCTCGGGTATATCGTCGACGCCTCGGAGGGCCGCAGTCTCGAGGTCAACCTCGATCTCGCCCGCAACAACGTGCGATTGGCCGCTGAGATCGCGATCGAATGGTCAGCGCTTGTCTGATCTCCTCGCCAACTCTCGCCGAATCGTCGTCTTCGGCGATGTGGTGGACGACGTGGTGGTGGTGCCGGATGGCGCCATTCGCGACGACACGGACACGCCGGCATCCATCCGCAACCGGGCGGGGGGATCCGCAGCGAACGCGGCCGCGTGGATGGGCTCGCTCGGGGCATCCGTCGACTTCATCGGCCTGGTCGGAGCGGATGATGTCGCACGGCACAGCGCGCTGCTCGCCGACAGCGGCGTCACCCCGCACCTCTCGGGGCACGACGAGCTGCCGACGGGGGCCATCATCGTGATCGTCGCGGGGGAGCGTCGCACCATGCTCACCGAGAAGGGTGCCAACGCGGAGCTGTCCCCGGACTCCGTGCCCAACCGCTTGCTCGCCGGCGCCGCTGTGCTGCACTTCACCGGCTACAGCGTGTTCTCCCAGACCGAGCAGGCCGCGCTGCGCGGCCTGCTGCAGCGGGCGAGCGCTCTGGGCGTGCGGGTCTCGGTCGACCCGGCCTCCGCGGGGTTCATCACCGACTTCGGGGTCGACCGGTTCCTCGACACCATCGACGGTGCCCACCTGTTCTTCCCCAACCTCGAAGAGGGCAGGGTGCTCACGGGCCTCGACGATCCGATCGAGATCGCCGAGCGGCTCGGCGAGCGCTTCGAGATCGTGGCCCTCACCCTCGACACTGCCGGTGTCGTGGTCGCCGAACGTGGCATGCCGACGACGATGGTCGCTGCCATCCCGGTGACCGTCGTCGATCCGATCGGGGCCGGGGATGCCTTCGCGGCCGGATTCCTCGCGGCCTGGGTGTCCGGAGCCGGGGCGATGGCCGCGGCGGCGGCCGGCGCGCGTGCCGGGGCCATCGCCGTCGCGACGATCGGCGGGCGTCCGAGGAGCTAGCCGGACTGCCCCGCCCGTTTCACCACCTCGTACGCCGCCAGTGCGAGGTCCCGCGACTTCTTCAGGTCGACGATCGGCTGCGGGTAGTCGTCGGTTCCGAGCTCCGGCAGGTACCGGCGCTGGTAGGTCCCGTCGCGATCGAACTTCTCCGCCTGAAGCAGGGGATTGAAGATGCGGAAGTAGGGTGCGGCATCCGCCCCCGATCCGGCGACCCACTGCCAGTTGCCCGGATTGCTGGCCTCGTCGGCGTCGACCAAAGTGTCCCAGAACCACTGTTCGCCGATGCGCCAGTCCACGAGCAGGTTCTTGATGAGGAAGGATGCCACGACCATGCGCACCCGGTTGTGCATGTAGCCGGTCTGCCAGAGTTCGCGCATCCCGGCGTCGACGAAGGGGATTCCCGTGCGGCCCTGCTGCCAGGCCTCGAGATCGCGCGGGTCGGGAGCCTGCCACGGGAAGGCGTCGAAGTCGGTACGGAAGTTCTTCTCGTGCAGGTCCGGCGCATGGAAGAGGATGTTCCAGTTGAACTCGCGCCAGCCGATCTCGCTGAGGAATTTGGGCGCGTTGCGACGGGCTGCGGCGTCGAGCTCGCCCCGCTGCGTGCGCTGCCAGACCTGGAACGGGCTGATCTCGCCGAACCGCAGGTACGGCGAGAGGCGGGAGGTCGCCTCTCCCCCCGGGGCATCCCGAGCGGTGTCGTAGTGGGCGAGGTCGTGGGCGGCGAAGTGCTCGAGCTGTGCGAGGGCGCCACGTTCGCCGGGAGTCCAGGCCTCCCGGATGCCGCCGGCCCAGTCTGGGCGGGTGGGCAGCAGGGCCCAGTCGCCCACGGAATCGCCGTCGACGCCTTCCACCCCGTCGAGGGAGGTGGGTGCGGGCAACGGCTCTCGCGGAGGGGCGGCGGCGAGGCAGGACTTCCAGAACGGGGTGAACACCCGAAACGGGGTACCGGATCCGGTGGTCACGGTCCATGGTTCGTGCAACAGGTTCGCCTGGAAGCTCTGCACGATGAGACCGAGCTCGCGAAGGCTCGACTTGAGCGCGGCATCCACCTCACGCTGCGGGCCACCGTAGCGGCGGTTCCAGAAGACCGCTCCCGCAGCGATGTCCGAGACCAGGCGGGGCAGCTCGACGGCGGCAGCGCCCCGCCGCAGCACGAAGGTCGCTCCGATCTCGCTCACGGAGGCCCTGAGAGCCTCGAGGCTGTGATGCAGCCACCATCGGCTCGCCGAACCGAGGGGACGGATGCCGCGGCTCTGCTCATCCAGCAGGTAGAGCACCACGACCGGCGCCCCCCGCTCGGCCGCCGCCGTGAGCGCGGGATTGTCGGCGACCCGGAGGTCGTCCCGCAGCCAGACGATCGTCGGTGAGGTGTCGGGATCTCGCGGCGGCGTCATGCTCTCCACAGTACGAGATACCGGGCCGGGGTCCGGTATTCCACTACGGTGTGCAGGAGGGGGTGTCATGACGACGATGCCGACACCGGGCGAACCCGACGCGTCGACGAGCGCGTCGGATCAGGCGCGCCTCCGCCGCGACAAGGTGCGCGTCGCAGTGCTCGTCTGGCAGCTCTGCGAGCAGCACGGCATCCGGGCTCTCGCCGCCGGCGGCACCATCTTCGCCCAGCTCGGCCTCGTCTCTCCCCGGGTTTCGCCGACCGCGACCGTGATCGTGGAGCCGATTCACCAGCTCCACCTCATCCTCGCTCTCGAGGGGGTCGGCTGGTCGCGGAGCTTCCCCGGTTATACCAAGGGCTTTCTTCCCCCGGTCTTCCTGCGACTCGTCCATCCCACGGTGGTCTGCCCGGTTGACGTGTACGACATCTTTCCGGGCTTCTATGTGCCACCGGCGGAAGCCTTCGAGCAGCTCTGGACCAGAAGAGTCGAGCTTCCCATGGGAGGTATCGGTGTGCCATCCCTCGACCGGGTGAGCACGATGCTCGTCGCCGGTCACGACCAGCTCGGCCCCCTCGCGCGCGATCGCCGTGCCGTGACGTACATCGACTACTTCGTCTCGATGTTCCGCAACAGCCTCACCCCGGAGGAACAGGATGAGGTCGTCGCGCTCGTGGACGCGGTGCAGGGCCATGAGCCCCTCCGACCCTTCCTCGTCGCGATCGGCCGGGCGCACAGGGAGATCACCCTGCCCTCCGAGATCTACTGCCAGGCGCGTCTCGTCGTGGACCGGGTGAGCGACCCGATCATCTTCGCGGTCGCCCTGTTCGAGTCTCCGCCCGGCCACCGGGGAGGGCCCTTCTGGAGCATCACGAGACGGCATCCCGCGAGAGTCATCCGGGCGCTGCTCGCGGCTCCGCGGTCGATCGCCATCATCCTCGGGTCGAGGGCTCGACAGCGGCGTCAGCTGGAGGCGCGACCCGCGCAGGAATAGGTCTCCACACTCCGGCGGGACAATCGTCAGCGCAGCTGATGGTCCCGCTCGCGCCACGGTGAAGAGCCGTGAAGAGACTCTCTCCGTGCTTCTTGAAGACGGGGAGGGGCCGCCGATGACGGGCTCGCTCGACATCTGCCAAGGGGTCCACACTTCCGCCCCAGGTTTGACCCCCCGACTGCTGACTGCCTAATGTAAGTACATCGTGTACGTATAAACTGCGGCTCAAGACGTGAGGAGATTCGCCATGGCAGCTGAATCTCAGTTCAGATCGCACCTCCCCTTGGTCGCGGAAACGGATTCTCCTGATGCGTGTGCCTTCCGTCGCGACGCTGCCGCAGAATGAGGCCGTGACCTTGCTTTCTGCCGGAATCGTTGCCGACGACCTCACCGGCGCTGGCGACTCCGCGGTGCAGTTCGCCTCCCTCGGCTGGCAAACGCGGCTCACCCTCGGCGAACCAGTCGCGATCACGGCGACACCCGGATCGGTGCTCGCGGTGGTCACGGACTCCCGTTCCCTGCCGACGGATGCGGCGCGAATCCGCACGACGGACGCCGTGATGGCTCTGATGGGTGCGGGCATCGACCGTCTCTTCGTCAAGATCGACTCGACCATGCGCGGTTCGGTCGACAGCCAGGTGCGTGGCGCCCTCGATGCCTGGACACATCGGCATCCAGACTCCATCGCCGTCGTCTGTCCCGCCTACCCGGGGATGGGGCGAACAGTGGAGGGCGGTCTCCTCCTGGTGGACGGCGCAGGAGTCGAGACGACCTCCGTCGGCCGCGACCCGGTGACCCCCGTGACCACGAGTGCGCTCGCCGACCTTCTCCCCGGCGCGGTAGCCATCCAACTCGCGCAGGGGGGAGCCTCGCAGCTCGCCCTCGTCATCGCTGCCGCCGAAGCGCGCGTGGTCACCGTCGACGCGTCGACCGATGCTGACCTCGCACTGGTCGCCGCGGCCGTCGAGATGCTGGGAGCACGGGCTGTACCGGTCGGCTCGGCCGGCCTCGCGACCCAGATGGCGAAGGTCTGGAGAAGGGGGGCGGTGGAGGCGGGCCGCGGGGCGGCGTCACCGTCGCGGACTTCCGCCGGTCCGGCCGTGGTCGTCATCAGCTCGCTGCACGATGTCTCACGCGCCCAGCACGCGCACTTGCTCGAAACCTCAACCGGCGTGCTCTCCCTCGCCCCGGGACTCGAGGAAATACTCAGCCCCGACGGCGACGACGGGATGACGGAGTGGATTCGCGCGAACGTCACGCGCGGAACATCCGCTGGGGTCGTCGTCATCCTCAGCCCCTCCGCGCAGACGGCACCGTCAGAACTCGCTCCCGTGCGCATCGCGGCGGCACTCGCCGCGATCACCGACGCCGTCGTGACCCGCTTCGGCGTTGGATCGCTGGTGCTGATGGGGGGCGAGGGCGCCCGCGCGGTGCTCGACCGGTTCGATGCCGAGTCGTTGGTCGTCTCCCGCTCGATCGGGGAGGGAACCCCGATCTCCGTCATCGACGGAGGGCGCCTGCACGGCCTCACCGTCGTGACCAAGGCCGGCGGCTTCGGCTCGACATCCGCTCTTACAGACCTTCTTCCCGAACTGCTCAAACAACCCACGCTAGGAGCATCGTCATGACCATTCCCCGCCTCGCCCTCACTCTCGGTGACGTCGCCGGAATCGGCCCCGAGATCACCGCGAAGACCCTTCTCGGCCACGATGACCTGCGCTCCCGGTGCATCCCAATCGTGATCGGCGACGAAGCTGCCATGCGACGAGGCGTCGTCAACGTGGGCGGCGACCCCGAGAAGGTCATCGTCATCACAGCGGTCTCGGAGGCGCTCAACCTCCCGGGCACTATCGAACTCATCCAGACCGGGCCTTCTCTCGCAGATGTCCCGCTCGGCGAACTCAGCCCGGTCGCCGGTGACGGCTCCTACCGCTTCGTCGTCGAGGCCTGCCGCCTCGCCCGCGAAGGACAGGTCGACGGCATCGTCACAGCGCCCCTCAACAAGGCGGCGATGCACGCCGGCGGGCACAATTGGCCCGGGCACACGGAACTGCTCGCCCACGAGTTCGGCGTGCAGAACTTCTCGCTCGTGCTCTCCGCCGGCGAGCTGTACTTCTTCCACCTCACCACCCACGTGTCGATGCGCACCGCGATCGAGAACATCACGGTAGAACGGACGCTCAACGTGCTCGAGCTCGCCGGCGCATTCGCCAAGTCGATGGGATCCCCGGACGAGCTCATCGGCGTCGCAGGGTTAAACCCACATGCCGGTGAGAATCGGCTTTTCGGTGACGAGGATGCCGACATCCTGGCGCCCGCCGTCGCGACCGCTCGTGAACGCGGACTCAACGTCGTTGGCCCCCTGCCCGGTGACGCGCTGATCCCCGCAGCCGTCCGAGGCGCATACAAGCTCGTCGTCGTCTGCTACCACGACCAGGGGCATGCGCCCTTCAAGGCCGTCTACGGGGATGACGGGGTCAACATCACCGTTGGACTCCCGGTGGTACGCGTCTCGGTCGACCACGGAACGGCATTCGATATCGCGGGCAAGGGAATCGCCCGGGAGACCAGTCTTGTACTGTCGTTGGAGCGAGCGGCTCAGCTGGCACCCGGGTGGGACCACGTCTGGCGCACCGCGCAGAAGATGGACGTTCCCGCCTAAGGAGTTAGTGCATGTGGCTTGACGAGCTCGCCGATGACGCGGTCGACCCCGCTCGAAAGGTACCGCTGCACGCGCAGCTGAGCGCTGTGGTGCGATCTCGGATCACCGATGGATCGCTGCCCGCGGGCTCGATGCTGCCGACCGAGGCTGAGCTCACGGAGAAGTTCGGGATCTCCCGCTCTGTCGTTCGTCAAGCGCTGCTCGCCCTCACCGGCGAGGGCCTGGTGCTGCGCGGCCGCGGCCGCGGCAGTGTGGTCGCTCCGCCCGGGGAGCACCATCGCTTGGTACAGCGGATGTCTGGCCTCTCGACGCAACTCGACGAAGTCACCACCGAGGTGCTCTCCCTCTCCCCTGAGCGGGACGCTCTTGCAGAATCCACGCTCGGCGTCCGCGATGTCGTCGCTCTCCATCGTCTACGCTCGGCCGCCGGCTCACCTATCGCCCTCATCCACACCTGGCTGCCCTCCGCCCTTGCGCTATCACCGGAGGAACTCACCAACGCATCGCTGCATTCACTTCTGCGACGCAAGCACGGCATCTCCATCGTGACGGGCCGACGGCAGGTGCGCGCGGTCGCGGCATCCCCGTCCCAGGCTGAAAGCCTTCGGGTGGCGGCCGGGTCGCCGTTGCTGCTTCTTGAAGGCACCAGCTTCGATGCGGCGGGCCTCCCGGTCGAGATGTTTCGCACGTGGCATCGGGCGGACAGGGTCGTGTTCGACCTCGATGTGGTGAAAGGCGATACCGCGGAGTCTTCGACGACGACCGGTTCTCCCCAGCCCCATTCGGGCACGACGTCGAATCTGGGCGTCGCCGACCGTGCCCGCGCGCTTGCGCGTGACCTCCAGGCTCTCGCCGACGACCTGGGTTCGCACGCCCCCGTGGTGGGCCCCGGCGACTAGTTCGGACCCGAGAGCCGCAGCCGGTCGCACAGCTCGGTGAGCGTCTCGAGCTCGGTCACGCTGAGGCTGCCTCCCACCCGCTCGGCGATGGATTCGATGTGGCTTCGCGCCACCCGCCGGAAGAGTTCGAAACCGGCCGGGGTGAGGGCCACGTTGACCCCGCGCGCGTCGTCCCGGTCGTGGGACTTCGCCAGCAGTCCGCGCGCGGCCAGCCGGTCCACGAGTCGGCTCACGCTCGGTTGGGTGAGCAGCAGGTGTCGGTTGAGATCCTTCATGCGCAGCTGCTGTCCGGGCTGGCGGGACAGGTTGAACAACACGTCGTACTCGTTGAGCGAGAGTTCCCCGCTGGGGAACTCCGCGTTCAGGTAGCGCATCACCGACACCTGGGCGCGGAACAGGGCTTCCCAGGCGGTGACCGCCGTCGTCTTGTCGCTCACGGGTCTCCTCTCAACCCGAGTGCAACTCTACGGAAAGGGAGCGCTCATGACGGGGAGGTGGAGGTGCGAATCGGGCCTTAAACAGGATTGAGGGTCGGTTTCAGAGGCGAGAAACCGACCCTCTCCCTTGCACCAAGAGTGTCCTGCAATCACATTCCGCAGAAGCTGCCACAGCAAACAACTTCTGCTCTTGAACTGTATAACAGCACGGTAACGAAGCGCTAGTTATCGAACCGTTATTTTTCTGGGAGATTGCCAAGTCGCTCCGCTGCCTGGCTGCCGTCGAACGGGCGCCGGCATCTTTCGGCGCCGCGCGAACTCGAAACCTCCGGCGGGTAGGGTGAAAATGATCGCCGCACCGCCCGCGGCCGCCGAAGGAGTGCTCTCGTGCCCACAACTGTCACCGGAGTCATTGCCCGTTCCCCGGGTGCGCCCGTCGAACTCGTCAGCATCATCGTCCCCGATCCCGGGCCCGGCGAAGCCGTCGTCGACATCGAGACCTGCGGGGTCTGCCACACCGATTACCACTACCGCGAGGGCGGAATCAGCGACGACTTCCCGTTCCTTCTCGGCCACGAGGCCGCCGGACGGGTCAGCGCGATCGGTGAGGGTGTCACGAACGTGAGGGTGGGCGATTTCGTCGTTCTCAACTGGCGGGCGGTCTGCGGCGAGTGCCGCGCGTGCGTGCGTGCCGAACCCTGGTACTGCTTCAACACCTTCAACGCGAGCCAGAAGATGACCCTCGAGGATGGCACCGAGCTCAGCCCGGCTCTGGGGATCGGTGCCTTCGCCGAGAAAACCCTCGTGCATGCGAAACAGTGCACGAAGGTCAACCCGGATGCCGATGCCGCCGCGGTCGGCCTGCTCGGCTGCGGGATCATGGCCGGTCTTGGCGCCGCGATGAACACCGGCAATGTCGGTCGCGGGGACTCGGTTGCGGTGATCGGGTGCGGCGGTGTCGGCAGCGCCGCGATCGTCGGTGCGCGGTTGGCCGGAGCGAGCACCATCATCGGAATCGACCGCGACCCGAAGAAGCTGGTCACGGCGCAGAGACTCGGTGCCACCCAGGTGATCGACTCGAGCGGTCTCGACGAGCGCGGCGTCGTCGCCGCCGTGCAGGCGCTCACCGACACCTTCGGTGCCGATGTCGTGATCGACGCGGTCGGGCGCCCGGAGACGTGGCGTCAGGCCTTCTATTCCCGTGATCTGGCCGGCACCCTCGTGCTCGTCGGCGTGCCCACCCCCGACATGATGCTCGAGATTCCCCTGCTCGACGTGTTCGGTCGCGGTGGCTCCCTCAAGTCCAGCTGGTACGGAGACTGCCTGCCCGAACGCGATTTCCCCATGCTCACCGATCTCTTCCTGCAGGGGCGCCTGCCCCTGGACGAATTCGTGACCGAGCGCATCGGCATCCGGGACATCGAGCGGGCCTTCGCCACGATGGCCGGCGGCGATGTGCTGCGCTCCGTGGTGGTGATGTAGTGGCCGCTCACATCGAGAACGCTCACATCGAGAACCTGGTCACCAGTGGCACGTTCAGCCTCGACGGGGACACCTGGGAGGTCGACAACAACGTCTGGATCGTCGGAGACGACAGCGAGTGCATCGTCATCGACGCCGCTCATGATGCCGACGCGATTCTCTCGGCCGTCGGCCAGCGCTCGCTCAGGGCCATCCTGCTGACCCATGCCCACGACGACCACATCGACGCGGTGGCCGCGCTGCGGTCCGCCACCGGTGCCCCGGTTCTGCTCAACGACGGTGACCGGATGCTCTGGGATGTGGTGTACCCCGACACCGCTCCAAGCGGAGGCCTGGTCGACGGCCAGGTCGTCACGATCGCCGGCGTCGACCTCGAGGTCTTGCAGACCCCGGGGCACTCGCCCGGCGCGGTCTGCTTCTTCGCCCCGCACCTCGGCACCGTCTTCACCGGCGACACCCTCTTCCAGGGCGGTCCGGGGGCGACCGGCCGCTCCTATAGCGACTTCGGCACGATCATCGAGTCGATCACCACGAAACTGCTCAGCCTCCCGCCCGAAACCCTCGTGCTCACCGGGCATGGTGAATCGACCACTATCGGCGCGGAGGCGCCCCACCTGGAGGAGTGGATCGCTCGCGGCCACTGAGCTCGGTCCTCGCGGGCTCAGCTCGAGATGTTCTTGCGTCGGAACCACCAGACCGCGACCGCGGTGAAGATCAGTGCGTAGATGAGCGCGGAGAGCACCGAGTCGACGACCGGTCCGTAGTCGATGCGCGCCGCGAAGAATTCGCGAAAGGCGTCGGTGTTCCAGGTCGGCAGGTAGTTGCGCACGATGCCGAGATCGGGGATGCGTTCGAGGATGCTCGACAGGATCGACGTGATCACCACCCCACCCGCCGCCGCGAGCGGCGCCTCCGCCAGCACCGTGAACATCGTGCCGAGCGCGGCAGCCCACGACAGGTGGAGCCAGATGACCGCAACGGCGGCAAGGATTCGCAGAAGCGACTCCGCCATGCCCAGCTGAGGCCCGACGGGAATCTGGATGCCTCCGCTGCCGTAGGAGATCGTGCCGACCAGCAAAGACATCCCGGTGAGGATCAGGATGCCCACCACGAGCACCGTCCATGCCACCAGCACCTTGACGAACAGCAGGCGGGTTCGACCGACCGGGATGGTCAGGAGGTACTTCAGGGTGGATCGGGATGCCTCGCCCGCGATCATGTCACCGAACAGCAGCGCCACGACGAGCGTCAGCAGGAACCCCGCGGTGATCACGAGGATGAAGGCCGTGAAGGTCGTGCCACTGGCCTGCGCGAACGCCGCGAGATCCGTCCGCCCGGCCGCAGGCCCGCCCGCTCCGCCGATGAGGAAGGCGAGCCGCACGACGATAGGCAGCACGCCGAAGATGATGAGCACCACCCGCACGCGCCATTGGCTGATCTGCCGGGCGAACTCGACCCGGATCGGCAGCGTGCGCCGCACTGTCTCGGCGCTCTCCCGAATGGGTCCGGGAGTCCAGGGTGCGGTCGTGGACATCAGACGATCCCTTCCGAGCCGACCATAGCGAGGAATGTCTCCTCGAGGTGCCGGCCGCGTGTGACGGAGCGGATGCCGACACCGGCAGCGGCGATCGCGGCGACGACAGACTCGGCGCTGTTCTGCGAGGGAAACACGCGGAGGGTCCCCTCGGTGAGGATCGAGGCTTCCACCCCGTCGAGCCCCAGCAGCGCCGTTGCGGCGGCGTCGACATCCGTCACCTCGAGGGTGAGCTCGTTGTTGTCGCCGGCCAGCTCGGCGACGGGACCGGCCGCGATGAGGCGCCCGCGCGCCATCACCACGACGTCGGAGCAGGTCTGTTCGACCTCGCCGAGAAGGTGCGACGACACGATCACCGTGCGGCCGGTCTCCGCGTAGCGCCGGAGCACGCCGCGCAGGGCGAAGATCTGGGGCGGGTCGAGTCCGTTGGTCGGCTCATCGAGGATGAGGAGTTCGGGCATCCCGAGCATCGCCTGCGCGATGGCGAGCCGCTGTTTCATGCCCTGGCTGTAGCCGCCGACGCGACGATTGACCGCGGTGCCGAGGTCCGCGATCGCGAGCGCCTCATCGAGACGAGCCTCGGAGCGGGGGCGCCCCGATGCCGCCCAGAACAGCTGGAGATTGCGGCGGCCGGAGAGGTGGGAGAGAAAGCCGGGTCCCTCGATGGAACAGCCGACCCTGGTGAGCACGCGGGAGCCCGGCGACACCCTCTCGCCGAAGATCTCGATCTCCCCGGCATCCGGCCGGAGCAGTCCAGTGACCATGCGAAGAGCGGTCGTCTTGCCCGCACCGTTCGGCCCGAGCAGCCCGAGCACCTGGCCACGCTCGACGGTGAACGTGAGGTCGTCGACCGCGCGGAATCCCGCGCGATAGTCCTTGGTGAGCCCGCGGATGACGAGCGGCGGTGCGTCATCCGGTCGCACTCCCGCTCGCGAGGGCGCGGGTGCGGGCACGACCCGGTCGCGACGCCGATCGGCTAGTGCCGCGATCACGGCGAGGATCAGCCCGAGCAGCACCACGATCGGGATGCCGATGAGTGCAGCCGTCGATGGAGCTCCGCCGCCGACGGCCGGCGCGGTCGCGACGACGGTGGGCAGCGAGAGCGTGCCCTCGGTGTTCACCACGAACGCAGAGGAAGTGGGGGAGCCCTGGTAGCCCGCATCCGTCGTGCGCAGCGAGAGGGCGATCGTGTCGCCCTTCTCGAATTGCCAGGTCGTCGCGGGAAGGCGCACCTGCACTCGGGTCGCCGAACCATCCGCCGGGAGGGAAACGCGGATCGGTGCGACCCCTCCGCCGACGGCCACGTCGGAGCCCCCCGCCGAGACCCTCAGCTGGGCGAAGAGCAGCACCTCGACCGGGGCGGTGGAGGTCGCGGGAGCGCGGTCCCGGAAGCGGGGCAATCGCACATCCACGGTCACGGTGGGAGAGCCGGCGAGCACGAAGGGCGCGCTGATCGCCCCGGTGGCGAATTTGGCCTGTTGTGCCGGCTGCACCGCCGTGCCGGCGATCCCGCTGCCGATGCCGCCGATGACCGAGTCGACAGACCCGATGCCGGGGAGCGACGAGATCGTCGCGGGCAGGCCTCCGGGCGGATTGATGACGATGCCGAAGCGACCCTTCAGCGGCAGCGTCTTCGCGCCGGTGCCGTCGAGCCCCGGGTAGCGTGCGGCGACGCGGGTCTCGGCGAACCCGCGGGCCGAGGCGGGCACCGTGAACGAGAAGGGCTCCGAAGCGGAGCGCGGGGATGACCCGCCCTTCAGGTGGGCGGAAAGCCACTCGTCGACCTCTGCGGTGGTGCCGGCGATCTGCCCCCCATCGTGCCCTCCCGCGAACCAGGAGACCTGGACCTCCGCGCCGGCCGCCGCGATCTGGCGCGCATTCGCATCCGCCTGGTCGAAGCCGAAGAGCGTGTCCTGTCTGCCCTGCAGCAGCAGGGTGGGTGCGGTCATTTTGCCGAGAACCGAGGCGGGGGAGGATGCCTCGAGCAGCGTGCGATCGGCGGCATCGAGCTGCCCGCCGCCCACGAGTTTGGTGTACAGGGTGCAGAGCGCCGCGGTGAACCGTCCACAGGCTCCCTCGAATGGCGATGCGGCGGCACCGAAGAGCTGGGTGGCCCACGCCTGCTTGAACACTCCGGGCATCGCGCTGTCCGCCTGCGGAACGAGAGCCTGCGCAAGGTCGTTCCAGGTGATGGCCGCGACCACCGTGTCGATGCGGGGATCCGTGGCACCGAGCATGAGGGCGAGGGCGCCCCCGTAAGACGCGCCGACCACACCGACGACCGGATCGCCGTTGCGCTTCTCGACCTCGGGGCGGCTGGCGAGCACATCGACAAGTCGCTTCGCATCGGAGACCTCGAAGTCGAGCGCGTCGAGCGAGATCCGGCCCCCGGAGCGGCCGAATCCCCGGGCCGAGTAGGCCATCACGACATAGCCCTCGCGGCGCAGGCGCTCGGCGTCCTTGGCGAGTGAGCGTTTGGACCCACCGAAACCGTGAGCCAGGAGCACCGCCGGGGCGGGCCGGGATGCCGAGGGCAGGTACAGGTCGACGTCGATGCCGACGGTCGCCGTCGATCCCGGAGCCGAGGGCACTGCGACCTTGAAGCTCTCCGACGCACCCTCCGGCTGCGCCGCCGCTGCGACCGGCACGGCCCCGCCGATCGAGAGGACGAAAAGCAGCACCGCCCCGATCGCCGTTCGCCACCCGCGGGAGTGGGATCGGCTCATGGATTCGTCCTTCGGACATCGGGTGGCGACGAGGAATTGAGCATACGTGATGACGCTAAAAATTGACCGTGCGGTCTGTTTACCTTCATGCGCGACAATGAGGCCATGTCCAAGAAAATCGATGCATCGCTGAAGGCCCTCATCAAGGCCTTGCGCAAGCACGCTGAGGCCGTTGGCGGCAGCCGTGTCTCCCTCAAGAAGTCACAGCGGGCCGCGGCGAAACTGCAGTCCACCGCCTCGGCCTACGCGGCGGCGGTGTATGCCAAGACGGGGCTGGACAGCCCGTTCAACGACGTCACGAGCCCCGGACTCGAGAATGTCACCCTCAATTCCCTGCTCGCCGAGCGCGACGCCCTGGCGAGCCACTCCAAGAAGACCGAGCCGGACGCGGCGTCCACCGCGCTCTGAACCCCTAGAACAGATCCGGGCTCGGGGTGCTGGTGTGGCGGATGGCCACATCCGCGTGTCGATCGAAACGGTAGCCGACACCGCGAACGGTGCGCACGATGTCTTCGTACGATCCGAGCTTCGAGCGCAGTCGGCGCACGTGAACGTCGATAGTGCGCTCGTTGGGGGCATCGTCATCGCCCGCTGACCACAGTGATGCGATCAGTTCGGCGCGATCTATCGTGCGTCCCTCGCGGAGCACGAGGTACTGCAGCAGCTCGAACTCCTTGTAGGTGAGGGCGGCGGTCTCGTCATCCAGAACGACACGCTTGCGGGACAGGTCGACCACGACTCCTCCGCGCGGCTTCTCCTCCTCGGGCTGCTGGCGGTGCTTCGCCAGGGCCGAAGGGTCTTGCAGCGCGAGCCGGACGACCTCGACGTCACGCCCGCCGGCGCCCTGCGGCGCGAGGGCGACTGCGGCGTAGGTCTCGGACGCGGGCACGAGTTGCTTGGTGAGGGCACGCAGCGCCTCGACTATCGATCCGAGGTCGGTTCCGGCGGCGGCGGCCTTCAGCTCGTCGACGCCGACGTACAGCACGAAGCCGCGTGCTTCGGTGCCGCCGGGAACGGCGCGGATGTGCGCGGGTGCCTCGGTGGGCGGCGTGTTTTCGGGTGCCGGCTCGACCGGCGCGAGGCGACGGGCGGTGGAGGGGCGAACGCGGTCGATGGTTGCGAGAGACATGTGTCGAGAGTCCTTGAGAGGGGTGAAGGGCCTCTAATGATGAGGGTGTGATCCTTCGGGATACTTCAGGTGGTGCGATGCGGGATGCCGCTCGTTATGAGGGGCGGACACCCGGGGATTCTCGACTCGTCACGAGCGGAATCCGACTCAGGAGTGGACCGTTAGGCACACATTCGACACACCACGCTCTGCATTCCGGATGCCGCGGGGGCGATCGGAGCAGGCGCGGAAACAGTCATTCCACAACTATCTTGCAGCGGCTGGCACAAAGTCAAGCCAGCGCGCAGGATCCGTGCCTAGACCAGCCCGTAGAGGCGATCTCCTGCGTCTCCGAGCCCCGGCACGATGTAGCCCACCTCGTTGAGCTTCTCGTCGACGGCGCCGAGCACGATCGTCACGTCTCGGCCCTCCATCGCCGCCTCGACTGCGGCGAGGCCTTCGGGAGCCGCGATGAGGCAGACGGCCGTGACATCCACCGCACCGCGGGCGAGCAGGAAGTCGATGGCCGCGATGAGCGAACCCCCGGTGGCCAGCATCGGGTCGAGCACGAAGCACTGGCGGTTGGAGAGATCGTCGGGCAGGCGCTCGGCGTAAGTGGTGGGCTGCAGTGTCTCCTCGTCGCGCACCATTCCGAGGAAGCCGACCTCGGCCGTGGGGATGAGCTTGACCATGCCTTCGAGCATGCCGAGTCCGGCGCGGAGGATCGGAACGACGAGGGGTCGCGGCTGGCTGATGGCGAGGCCGGTGGCGCTGGCCACGGGAGTCTGCACGGTCACGGTCTCCACTCGCACATTGCGGGTCGCCTCATAGGCCAGGAGTGTCATGAGCTCTTCCGCCAGGGCACGGAAGGTCGGCGACGGCGTGTTCTTGTCCCGCAGCACGGTGAGCTTGTGGGTGATGAGCGGGTGGTCGGCTACGTGGACTCGCATAGGCTCAATCTAGCCGAGAGGAGGGGGCGCGTTGACAGTCGTACCGCCGCTCTACACCCAGCGGATGCTCGAGGCCATCGCGAGCGCGAAGCTGGCCTTGGAGCACGCTGACGTTCCCGTGGCCGCCCTCGTGCTCGATGCATCCGGTGCCGTCATCGGGGCAGGGCGAAACGAGCGCGAGCTTCGCCAGGACCCGACCGCTCACGCCGAGATCCTCGCGCTGCGGGCCGCTGCGGCAGCCAACGGCGACTGGCACCTCACCGACACGACCCTCATCGTGACCCTCGAGCCCTGCGCGATGTGTGCCGGGGCGATTCTGTCCGCGAGGGTGCCCGTGGTTGTCTTCGGCGCCTGGGACCCCAAGGCCGGTGCGGCCGGTTCGGTCTACGACCTGCTGCGCGACCGGCGGATGCCGCACCGCGTGGAGGTCTACGCGGGTGTCGAAGAGGCGAAGTGCGCCGAGCTGCTGCTCGACTTCTTCGTGAGCAAGCGCTGACAGCGCCCCCGCCACCCGGAGGGAGTTAGAGCGCCCCGAGCCACTCGCTGAACATCGCGACGGACGCGGCCTGCATCGGGGGAGCCTTGGTGAGGGCCTCCCGCCGCAGATCCTCCGGTTCGATCTCGAGGGAGGCGAGTTCGGGGGCGCCGTCCAGGACCCACCGCTCGTGCATATCGGCGGTGAGCTCCGGGTGGAATTGCACGGCGAGCACGTAATCCCCGAGGGCGAAAGCCTCATTGCTATATGCGCTCGAGCTCGCCAGCCGCACCGCTCCACTCGGCAACCCGAAGGTGTCACCGTGCCACTGCATCATCGGCACGCCGGCCACGTGCTTCAGGGGTGAGTCGAGACCCGCTTCGGTCGGTGTCACGTCGCGAAAACCGATCTCCACGGTCTTGCCCTTGCGCACGGTCTCGCCGAGTGCCTCGGCGATCAGCTGCGCGCCAAGGCAGATGCCGAGGGTGGGGCGTTCCCGAGCGAGGCGTTCGCGCAGGAAGTCGAGCTCGTCGACGAGATAGGGATGCGCCTCCTTCTCGTAGGCGCCCATGTCACCACCGAGCACCACGACGAGCTCGGGATCCGGCTGGTCGTGCGGGGATTCCGCCGCGACATCCAGGTAACGGATCTCGTAGCCGTGATCGCGCAGAACCGGTTCGAGATTGCCCAGGTGGGCGATCTCGGCGTGCCGGAGAACCAGGGCGACCGGCATCGTCAGTCCGCCGCTCGAATGATGATGGCCTCGGTGGAGGGGTTGCCCTCGCCGGGCGCCACGTACACGTCTGGCTCGATGTAGATGACCCGGGCGATGGGCACCTCGGTGCGGACGCGCACCTCGAGGTTGTTGATCGCCGCGGCGACCTCGGCCAGCTTCATCTTGGTGGGGAACGCGACCTTCGCCGCGACCAGAAGCTCATCCGGTCCGAGATAGAGGGTCTTCATGTGGATGAGGGATTCGACGTCCGAGTCGGCGTTGATCGCATCACGGATCCGCACGGTGTCGTCGGCAGATGCGCCCTCGCCCACCAGCAGGCTCTTGGTCTCGATGCCGAGCACGATGGCCACGAGCACGAGCAGCACCCCGATGAAGATGGTGCCGATGGCATCCCACATCCCGTCGCCGGTGATGATCGTGAGCACCACGCCGACGAAGGCGAACAAGAGGCCGGTGAGGGCGGCGACATCCTCGAGGAGCACGACCGGCAGTTCCGGTGCCTTGGCGTGGCGGATGAATGCGAACCAGCTGTCCGTGCCTCGAATGTGATTGGACTCCCGCACGGCGGTGCGAAGCGAGAAGCCTTCGAGCACCATGGCGATGAGCAGCACAGCGATGGGGATCCACGCGTTCTCGAGGGGATGCGGATGCTGGATCTTGTTGATCCCCTCGTACAGAGAGAAGACCCCACCGACGCTGAACAGGATGATCGAGACCACGAACGCGTAGACGTAGCGCTCGCGTCCGAAGCCGAAGGGATGCTCGGCATCCGCCTGCTTCTTCGCGACGGATCCACCGCGCAGCAGCAGCACCTGGTTGCCGGTGTCGGCGAGGGAATGCACGCCCTCGCCGAGCATCGAGCTTGACCCGGAAACCCCCCACGCGATGAACTTGGCCACGGCGATGCCGAGGTTCGCGGACATCGCCGCGATGATCGCGCGTTTGCTGCCTTCGGTGCTCATGCGGTCAATCCTAGGATGAGGTGATGAGCACCCTTCCGACCATCGCCATTCTCGGAGCCGGTTCGATGGGGGGAGCGATCCTCAGCGGACTGCTCGCTCCGTCGGTCACCGTCGAGGGTGGCATCCGCGTCACCAATCGCACGGAGGCCAAGGCCGCTGCCCTGCGGTCGGAGGTCGTCACCTCCTCCGCTCTCGAAACCGATCCGGCCGCGAATGTGACAGCGGTGACCGGAGCCCGCATCGTGCTGGTCGGGGTAAAACCGGCCATGGTGCCCGACCTGCTTCGCGAGATCGCCCCCGCGCTCGCCGAGGACGCCATCGTCGTGAGCGTGGCCGCGGGAGTGACGACGGCCACCATGGAGGCTCTGGTGTCACAGGTGGTGCTGCGGGCGATGCCCAACACGCCCGCGCTCGTCGGCAGGGGAGTGACCGGCGTCAGCGCCGGTTCGCGGGCGACGCCGGAGGATGTCGCGCTCGCGCTCACGCTGTTCGACACGGTCGGGCAGGTGCTCGAGATCCCCGAGTCGAAGATCGACGCGCTCAGCACGATCTCGGGATCGGGCCCCGCCTACGTCTTCTACCTGATCGAGCAGCTCACCAAGACCGCCGTGGCGCTCGGATTCACCTGGCAGGAGGCCGCGACGATGGTGAACGGCACCTTCCTCGGCGCAGCGGAGCTTCTCGAGGCCTCCGGCGAGGACCCCTCGGAGCTGCGTCGCCGGGTCACCAGCCCCAAGGGCACCACCGAACGAGCGATCTGGGAGCTGGAGAAGGCCGACCTCTCGTCGGTGTTCGACCGGGCGACCGCCGCGGCACTCGCCCGCGCGCGCGAGCTGGCGGCCCCGCTGGTCGAGTAGGCCGCCCGCGGCCGTGTCGAGACCCGGGGCCGTGGTCTCGACACGCTCGCTGGCGCTCGCTACTCGACCGGCAGTGGGTGTGCCGGTCGAGTAGGCCGCCCGCGGCCGTGTCGAGACCCGCGATCCCGGGGCCGTGGTCTCGACACGCTCGCTCGCGCTCGCTACTCGACCGGCGGTGGGTGTGCTGGTCGAGTAGGCCGCCCGCGGCCGTGTCGAGACCCGCGATCCGTGGTCTCGACACGCTCGCTGGCGCTCGCTACTCGACCGGCAGTGGGTGTGCTGGTCGAGTAGGGCGCTCCGCGCCCGTGTCGAGACCCGCGATCCGGGGTCTCGACACGCTCGCTGGCGCTCGCTACTCGACCGGCAGTGGGTGTGCTGGTCGAGTAGGCCGCCCGCGGCCGTGTCGAGACCCGCGATCCGGGGCCGTGGTCTCGACACGCTCGCTGGCGCTCGCTACTCGACCGGCTCTACTTCTCCAGGTTCGCGAATCTCTCGATGTCCGCGGAGTTGCCGCTCACGATGATCAGGTCCTGGTCGGAGACCACCGTCTCTGCCGTGGCATAAGTGAAGTCCTCGCCAGGGGTCTTCACCCCGACGACGGTGATCCGGAACTTCCGCCGCACAGCCGACTCAGACAGCGGCACGCCGCGAATCGGCTTCGGCGCATGCATCTTCACCATCACGAAGTCGTCATCGAACTCGATGAAGTCGAGCATCCGTCCGGAGACCAGGTGGGCGGCACGCTCCCCAGCCTCGAGCTCGGGAAAGATCACGTGATTCGCGCCGATGCGCTCCAGGATCGTGCCGTGGGACTTGCTGATCGCCTTCGCCCAGATCTGGGGCACGCCGAGGTCCACGAGGTTCGCGGTGATCAGCACGCTGGCTTCGATGGATGATCCCACCGCGACGACCGCGATCGAGAAGTCCTGCGCCCCGATCTGCCGCAGGGCGTCGATGTTGCGGGCATCCGCCTGCACGGCGTGCGTCACGACCTCCGACCAGGTCTGCACGAGCTGGGGGTCGGTGTCGATCACGAGCACATCGCGGTCGAGTCGGATCAGCTCGCCGGCGGCGGCAGTGCCGAACCGACCGAGTCCGATCACGAGCACGGCAGCATTGGCCGGAATGGGATCAACCAACGATGGGCCTCTCTTCCGCTCGGTGGAACAGCTGTCGCCGCGTACTCGCCGCGAGGGCCGCGGCGAGTGTCACTGTACCAACGCGTCCGAGGAACATCGTTGCCGCGAGCACGTACTTCGCGGAGTCCGGAAGGTTCTCGGTGAGGCCGGCGGAGAGCCCGCAGGTCGCGAATGCCGAGATCACATCGAAGAGCACGAAGTCGAGACGTTCGCCCGTGAGTTGGAGAACGACGATCGTCGACACGGCGACTGTGGTGGCGCCCCACAGCCCAACGCTCACGGCGATGCGTACGACATCGGTGGGGATGCGGCGTTCGAATGCTTCGACCTCGCTCTTGCCGCGGGCTTCGGCGAACGCAGCGAGGAACAGAACCGCGAGGGTGGTCACTTTGATGCCGCCGGCGGTGGAGGCCGAGCCTCCGCCGATGAACATGAGCATGTCGGTGACGAGCAGGCTCGATCCGTTGAGCTGGCTGATGTCGATGGTCGCGAAGCCGCCCGAACGGGTCATGACCGACAGGAAGAACGACTGCAGCACTCGCTGCCCGCCGTCGAGGCCACCGAAGGTGTGGGGATTGGCGAACTCGAGCCCGAAATAGGCGACGGCCCCGATCAGGAGGAGGATTCCGCTCGTGACGAGGGTGAGCTTTGCATGGAGGGACCAGCGCCGCGGCTTTCGAAGGGTGCGGGAGAGCACGTAGATCACCGGAAAGCCGATGCTGCCGAGCAGCACTCCGAGCATGAGCACCCCGAGAAACCAGAGATCGTGGGCATACGGGGCGAGCCCGGTGGTGATGGGCACGAAGCCGGTGTTGGTGAAGGCCATCGCCGCGAAGTAGATCGACTGCCAGATCGCGTCGGGAAGGCCGACTCCTCCGAGAAGGATTCGGGGCAGGAGCGCAACGGCGATCACCGCTTCGATCACCAGAGTGCTGATGGCGACGGTCGCGAGCAGCCCGCCGATCTCCCCCAGCCGTACCGCCTGGCCCTCCGCGATGGGCCCCCGCTGGATCCGCAGCGGGTTGCTGTCGCTCGCGACCATCAGTTTCGCCCTCAGGCCGAGCTTGCGTGAGATGACGAGCCCCAGGATCGACGCGAGGGTCAGTGCCCCGACCCCGCCGATCTCCACACCGACGAGGATGACGCCATTGCCGAACGCGCTCCAGTTCGTCGCCATGTCCACGGTCGTGAGCCCGGTGACGCAGACCACCGAGACCGCGGTGAAGAGGGCGTCGGCGAAGCTGGTTCCGGATGGCGCTGCCGACGCGGCCGGCACCGAGAGCAGTGCGGTGAAGACGACGATCAGGGCGATGAACACGCCGACGGCGAACCGCGCCGGTGATGCCGAGGCGAGATCTGTGAACGAATCCCGTGCTCGACCAAGGATCCCGGCGCGCACAAACGGTGTGGTGGCCATTAGTCCCCTCGCGACAGGTTGTCATGGTACCCCCGTGTCGTGCCCGGTAGCCTGTCGGAATGGCTGACATCTTTGACGTGGTTGCCGATGCGACCCGACGCGACCTCCTGCGGGTGCTGCTCGACCGGTACACGGCGTCCGACACCGCGCACGGTCGAGCGAGTGCGGGTGAGATCAGCGTCGGTGAGATCGTCGAGAAGCTCGGGCTGAGCCAGCCGACCGTGTCGAAGCATCTGAAGGTGCTGCGGGACCACGATCTGGTGACCGTGCGGGAAGAGGGTCAGCACCGCTATTACAGTCTCGACACGAGCCCGCTCGAAGACCTCGAGGACTGGCTCATCCCCTTCTTGAGTGCGGACTTCGATGGGGGCATCGACGAGGGCTCGACGGTGTTCGCGGCGTGGTCGGGCGTTCAGGTGCCCGAGCCGTTCCGGCGGGCGGCCGAGACGCTGCAGCATCCGACGGATGCGGGCACTGCGATTGGCCGCAGGGCGGCCGAGGCGAGCATCCGGCTGCAGGATGCCCAGCACGATCTCGAACGCCGGGTGATCGAACCGATCAAGAAGAAGCTCGGCCGGCAGGGCGATCGTTAGTCCGTTCTGCCGCGCAGTGCGTCTCGCCCGAACTGGGCTGTTGCCAGCGAGTCACACTAGCCCCTACAGTTACCGATTAGCACTCCAGTAACACAGGCGATCGAGTGTGTCTGTTCCCAATATCGCTGGAACCTGACAAGGGGCACCCGACATGGCACGCGATCTCTCCGAGGTGCGCTTTCTCACGGTGGCGGAAGTCGCCGACATGATGCGGGTGTCGAAGATGACGGTCTACCGTCTCGTTCACGCCGGCGAGCTGCCCGCGATCCGCTTCGGCCGCTCGTTCCGGGTGCCGGAGTCCGCGGTCGTCGCGGCCATCGACACGCCGATCTCCGACGTCGGTTAGCCCGGCCGCTACTGCCCCCGGGGCTCGCCCTCACGCGTGCGCGGATGGCTCTCGCCGAAAAACCGGGAGCATCCGCCCCGATACCCCCGGTTAGCAGGTCGACAGCGGGACGGCTAAGATAGCCCGAGGCAATTTTTCCGTGGTTCTGATCGAATCCGGTCGTCTTCCGAACAACAGTTGAGGTCTTTATGGGTTCCGTAATCAAGAAGCGTCGCAAGCGCATGGCGAAGAAGAAGCACCGCAAGCTGCTTCGCAAGACTCGTCACCAGCGTCGCAACAAGAAGTAGCGTCGTGTGAGGGACCGCGCCCCGTGCGCGGCCCGACTACCGAGCGCCAGGCCTATCCGGCTTGGCGCTTTGTGTTTTCCGCGCGCACGGCACGGCCCTCGCGGCGAACCCGTCGCACTGCCGCCCGGATACTCGCGGGGTCGAGCCGCATGATCGGCCAGTCGTGCGTTCGCGCGTGCGCGGCGAGCGCGGCATCCGGGTTCACGACTATGCGGTTGCCCACCAGCTCGAGCAGGGGGATGTCGTTGCGGGAATCCGAATAGGCCCAGCAGTCCGCGAGATCCGCTCCGAGAGACGTCGCGAGCTCCTCGGCCGCTATCGCCTTGCGCGCACCGTGGAGCACGGGACCGTCGAATTCGCCGGTGAGTTTGCCGTCCCGAGCGCGCAGCATCGTGCCGAGGGCGCCGGTGAGGCCGAGCCGACGGGCGATCACCGCAGCGATGTCAACGGGCGCGGCCGTGATCAGCCAGACCTCGTGGCCCTTGCGCAGGTGCTCGCGCGCGAGTTCGACGGTCTCCGGCCAGAGCCGCGACTCGATCTCGCGCTCGTACACATCATCGGCGAGCGTGGTGAGTTCGTCGGCGGGAAGCCCCTTCGCGAGTCCCAGGGCACGTTCCTGCGCGCTGGCGAAGTGCTTGACGTTCTCCCCGACCGTCACGAATCGCAGCTGGTGCCATCCGAAACTGAGCAGGTCGCGCACCCCGACATGACCGCGCTTCCAGGCGGCACGGCTCACGTGGTACGCGCTGGCGCCGTGCAGCAGGGTGTTGTCGACGTCGAAGAACGCCACGATCGGGCGAGCGGACGCCGAGTCGGGCTGTGAGGCTGGCATGTCGCACCATGCTACGCGGGAGTTCTGGGCCATTCGCCGCACGGCCCCGCGCAACGCCGATACTGTTGTTTCGTGTCCACGGCAGCCATCACCCTCATCGGCAAACCGGGGTGTCACCTGTGCGATGCCGCTCGCGAGACGATCGGCACCGTCATCGAGCAACTGGGGTCTGACGCCTCCGCTCCCGTCATCACGATGGAGGAGTTGTCGATCTTCGATGACGAGGCCCTGCTCGATCGCTATGCGGACGAGATCCCGGTCGTGCTGATCAACGGGCGCGTGCACAATATCTGGCGCGTGGATCCCGAGCGGTTGCGCGCCGCCCTATTGGAGGTCTA
This sequence comes from Frigoribacterium sp. UYMn621, assembly GCF_040549525.1. Taxonomy (NCBI): domain Bacteria; kingdom Bacillati; phylum Actinomycetota; class Actinomycetes; order Micrococcales; family Microbacteriaceae; genus Frigoribacterium; species Frigoribacterium sp. UYMn621. Next base: position 303,693 of record NZ_JBEPTM010000001.1, read on the forward strand.
GAAGATGCTCAAACATGTCGTGTCCTGGAAGGTCGCGGATGCCGCGAGCCCGGAGGGCCAGGAGAAGATCGCCTCGATCGTCTCGGGCCTCGAATCGCTCGTTGGCGTCGTGCCGTCGATCCGGGCGCTGAGCGTGGGGCCGACGGTGGTGACCGGACCCAACCACTGGGATCTCGCTCTCATCGTGGACTTCGACGACGAGGTGGGCCTGGAGGCCTACCAGGTGCACCCGGAGCACCAGAAGGTCGGAGCCTTCATTCGCTCCCAGGTCACGGCGCAGGCCTCGGTCGACTTCCTGGTCTGAGAACCCAGGGTCTAGCGGTTCTTGGCGGCGGCTTCCGCTTCGGCGCGAGAGTCGTAGACGGGTTCGTCGAGCACGTACACGAGGTCTTCGTTGGGAGCCACGAGCAGCAGGTCGGTCTCTTCGTCGGCGGCCTGGAAGTCGGCGGAGACCAGTAGCTCATTGTTGAGATGCACCGTGAGGATGCCGCTGCCGGTCTCGAGCGAGGCCACCTCGAGCGCGTTCACCGGCTTGCCGCCGGCCCGTTCGAGCAGCGCGGAGACCGCGGCGCCCACTCCCGTGCCCGCCGCGAGGAACGCCTTCTCGTCGATGACGGTGTAGTCGTAGCGGGTGCGCACGGTGAAGGTGAGCTCCTCCGCCTCATCGTCCTCTTCTTCGTCCTCGTCGTCGTAGAGATCGTCGAGCGCCTCGCCATAGGCACCGACCGCCTCCCACAGCTCGCGGTCGACCTCGACCGCGGCGTCGTCCTGGTCCGTTCCGGAGGCCAGGAGGGCGATGTGCGCCTCGAGGATCGTCTGCAGGTCGCGGCCCGCCTCGATGGCGGCCTGGCGGGGGTCGGGGGCGTCGTTGTTCATGCAGGTCACGGTAGCAGGCACGCCCCTACAAGACGGATGCCCACGGCCATAGCCGCGGGCATCCGTCCTGAATCGGGGTGGGGATTTACTCGATCTCGACGACCGGGGCGTCTGCCGCGTTCTTCTTGATCGACTCGATGCCGTTCTTCGCGCCGGCCTTGGAGGAGTAGCCCTCCGAAGACAGCGCGATGACCTCGCCGTTGCCGGCCTTGAGGCGGAAACGGTATTCGCCGCCCTTGTCGGTGTAGAGCTCGAACTTTCCAGCCATCGGGATGCCTGCTTTCTCGTCGGAACGGGCGACCTTGCCCGTTTCACGGACAACTCTAGGGACCGGGCCGATCCCGGTCTAGAGTGTCGTCGTCGTCGGCGCCCGGGCCAGCGCGGTCATTCCGGGTCGGCGTGCAGGCCCGGGTTGTCCGCGACCACCCGCAAGCAGCGGCCGGGCGCCCGGCACCGTTCACGGGATTCCCGCAGCAGCGCAAAACGTAGACTGGGCGCGTGGCTGCATCCCTGATCCACCTCGTCCGGCACGGAGAGGTCTATAACCCGGAGGGCATCCTCTATGGGCGGCTGCCGGGATACCACCTTTCGGAGCTCGGACAGCGGATGGCGACGGCCGCGGCTGGCCAGTTGGCCGGGCATCCCATCACCGCGTTGTATGCCAGCCCCATCCAGCGTGCGCAGGAATCCGCCGCCCCGTGGAGCGCGAAGTTCGGCCTCGAGATCGTCACCGATGAGCGACTGATCGAGCCGACCAACAGGTTCGAGGGAAAGAAGTTCGAGTTCGGCCCTGCGGTGCTCACCAAGCCCGGCATGTGGCGTTGGGTGATCAACCCCTGGAAGCCGAGCTGGGGTGAGCCCTATGTGAGCGTCATCGACCGCATGATGTCCGCGATCGGCGATGCCTGGGACAGGGAGGACGGCGGCGAGGTCGTGATGGTGAGCCATCAGATGCCCATCGTGATGGTGCAGCGATTCGTCGCCCGAAAGCGACCGTTCCACGACCCGCGCGAACGACGCTGCCACCTGTCGAGCATCACGACCCTGCGCAAAGACGGCGACTCCTTCGTCGAGGTCGGCTATCAGGACCCCGCTGCCGAGCTGTTGGCCGGATCGATCGACACGGGTGCGGTGTGAGAGCGCGCCTCACGGTGGCAGCGGTACTCGTGGTCGGAGCCCTCGCTCTCAGCGGCTGCAGTTCCGACTCGCTCGCTAAGGACTATGGCAATGGCGGCACCAACTACACGGATGACTCCGGGCTGCCCGTGCAGATCCCCGCGGCCAAACGCACCGCACCGATCGACTTCACCGGCACCACCGTCGACGGCAAGACGCTCACCGTCTCCAACGACCGCGCCCGGGTGACCGTCGTCAACTTCTGGTACGCGAACTGCGCCCCCTGTCGGGCGGAGGCGCCCTTCCTGCAGGGGCTGTACGAGAAGTACCAGTCCGACGGGGTCAAGTTCATCGGCGTCAACATCTTCGACCAGTCGCCCGGTGCCCTCTCCTTCGAGAAGACCTACAAGATCACCTATCCCTCGGTGATGGATGTCGACAGCGGCGCCGCGAGGATCGCCTTCGCCGGGGCCGTGGCCCCGACCGCCACCCCCACGACCTTCGTGCTGGATGCCAAGGGCCGCACCGCCGCGCGCATCGTCGGCCAGCTCGAGTCGCAGTCCATCCTGAATACCCTCATCTCCGACACGCTCGCCGAGAGCAAGTAGTGGACATCAGGAATCTGATCCTGGAGGGCAACCTCGGATTGGCGCTGCCCATCGCGCTGCTGGCCGGTCTCGTCGCTTTCGCTTCACCGTGTGTGCTCCCGCTTCTGCCGGGCTACCTCGCCTATATCGGGGGATTCGCCGGCAGCGCGGAGAAGAACGTCCAGGGCGCGCGTCAGCGCGGGCGCCTCCTGCTCGGTGTGGCGCTCTTCGTGCTCGGATTCAGTGTCGTCTTCATCACGCTGAACCTGCTCGCGGCTGCAGCCGGCGCCCTGCTGATCCCCTGGCTCGGAGTCATCACCCGCATCTCCGGCGTCATCCTCATTCTGATGGGGCTCGTCTTCGTGGGGCAGTTCACCTTCCTCCAGCGCGAGTTCAAGCCCCGGTGGCGCACCACCACCGGGCTTGCCGGCGCGCCCCTGCTCGGCATCGTCTTCGGCCTCGGCTGGGTTCCGTGCATCGGGCCGACCCTGGCAGCGGTCCTCTCGTTCAGCATGGGGAGCGGCAATGCCTGGCGCGGGGTGCTCCTCGGCGTGGTCTACTGCCTCGGCCTCGGCATCCCCTTCCTGCTCGTGGCACTCGGCCTCAACTGGGTCACCGGCTCGGTCGCCTGGCTCAAGCGCCACATCCGCGTGATCAACATCGTCGGCGGATCGCTGCTCATCCTGATCGGGCTCCTCATGGTCTCCGGTCTGTGGCAGATCATCGTCAACCAGCTGCAGGGGGTGATCGTCGGAAACTATGAGTCGCCCCTCTGATCACATCGATTCCCCCACACCCGCACCCCGCGACGGCATAACGCAGCCGAAGCTCGGGCCGATCGGCTATGTCCGCTTCTTCTGGCGGCAGCTCACCAGCATGCGCACCGCGCTATTCCTGCTGTTGCTGCTCGCGATCGCCGCGGTGCCCGGATCCGTCTTCCCCCAGCGCAGCTCCGACCCCAACGGGGTGACGCAGTACTTCTCGAACAACCCCTCGGCAGCGCCGGTGCTCGACAAACTGCAGCTCTTCGACGTCTACACCTCGGCGTGGTTCTCGGCGATCTACCTTCTGCTGTTCATCTCGCTGATCGGATGCGTCATCCCGCGCACGATCCACCACGCCAAGGCCCTCGCCTCTCCGCCGCCGAAGACCCCCGCGCGACTCGAGCGCCTCGGCGCCTTCAGCGCATTCGAGATCGAACCGGATGCCACGGGCCCCTCTCTCACGGCGGCCTCCGCCGTCGATTCCGGCCGCGCCGTGCTGCGCAAGGCGGGGTATCGCGTCAAGCTGTTCGACGGTCGCGGACCCGACGGCCCCGAGTTCTCCGCCTCGGCCGAGCGCGGTTACCTGCGGGAGACCGGCAATCTGGTCTTCCACATCTCCCTCATCGGCATCCTCCTCGCCGTGGGAGTCGGCGGCGGTGTCGGCTACACCGGCCAGAAGGTGCTGGTCGTCGGGCAGGCCTTCGCCAACGTGCGCCTCACCTTCGACTCCTTCACCAGGGGGCGCTTCTTCTCGGACAGTGACCTGCAGCCCTACCGGCTGCGCCTCGACAAGTTCGCCGTGAAGTACGAGGAGAAGAACGACAACGCCCTCGGCCAGCCGATCGACTACACCGCGGATGTCACGACCTTCGACTCCACGGGCAAGGCCACGAAGGCCGTGGTCAAGGTGAACGACCCGCTGCGCCTCGGCGGCAACGACATCTACCTGCTGGGCAACGGCTACGCCCCCTGGGTCACCGTGAAGAATCCGGCGGGCAAGGTCGTCTATTCCGAGCCCGTGCCGTTCCTCGCGCAAGACGCCAACCTCACCTCGCTCGGCATCATCAAGGTGCCGGACGGACTCGCCTCCCAGCTCGGCATGCGGGCGTTCTTCTACCCGACGGCCGCCGAGAGCTCGGATGGGGTGCTTGGCTCGGTCTATCCCGACCTGCGCAACCCCGTGCTCTCGCTCGTCGTGTTCAAGGGCGACCTTGGCATCAACAAGGGCGTTCCCAAGTCGGTGTTCGTGCTCGACACCGACAAGATGACCCCGCTCGCGGGACCGGGCACCGCCGATGGAACCTCGGCGCTTCGGCTGAAGCCGGGGGAGACCGCGCAGATCCCCGGCGGCCTCGGATCCATCACCTTCGAAAACAAGGCGCCCGCCTCAGACAAGGCCGACCTGTCGAAGAGTGTGCAGCGCTTCGTCTCGTTCGACGTGCACCGCGACCCCACCCAGGGCTGGGTGCTGTTCTTCGCCATCTGCGTGCTCGCCGGCCTGCTGACCTCGCTGTTCATCCCGCGTCGCCGTCTGTGGATCAAGGTGATCGAGCTCTCGGGTGGCCGCATGAGGATCGAATACGCCGGCCTTGCGCGCGGTGAGGATCCGACGCTGGAGGCAGCGGTCACAGCCATCGCCCAGCGTCACTCCCAGCAACTCGGGCTTAGGCTGGATCCGTGACTTCTGCTGCCCTCGCGTCGTACTCCCTCACCGCGGTCTACTCCGCAATGGGCGTGTACCTCTTCGCCTTCATCGCCTTCACTCTCGACCTGGCGAAGCGTTCCGCCGAGTCCCCGGTGGCCGTCGTCGCGTCACCGGTGCGCGTGGGCCAGATGTCGCGCGTGGGGGGCACGGCGGTCCTCGATCGCGCCCCGGTTGTGACGGCTCCCGCTCGCCGGTCGAACCGGTTCGAGCGGGCCGCTTTCGCGCTGACCATCCTGGCGTGGGTCCTGCACGTGGTCGGGACCGTGCTGCGCGGCGTCGCCGCCCACCGGGTGCCCTGGGCCAACATGTTCGAGTTCAGCCTCACGGCCTCCGCGATCATCGTCGGTGTGTTCATCGCCGTACAGGCCTGGCAGAACCTGCGCTTCCTCGGGGCGTACATCACCGGCTTCTCGCTCATCGTGCTGGGCTTCGGCACCGTCGGTTTCTACGTGAATGTCGTGCCGCTTCCGCCCGCACTTCAGTCGTACTGGCTGGTGATCCACGTCTTCGTCGCGACCCTCGGCACCGCGTTCTTCGCCATCGGCGCTGGCCTCTCACTGGTGCAGCTGATCCAGACCCGGCGGGAGGCGAACCAGTTCGCCAACCTCAAGTTCCTTGACACCATGCCGACCGCGGAGAAGCTGGAGACCCTCGCGTACCGCGTGATCGTGGTCGGCTTCGTCTTCTGGACCTTCACCCTCATGGCCGGCGCGATCTGGGCAGAGCACGCCTGGGGCCGCTACTGGGGATGGGACACCAAGGAGGTCTGGACCTTCATCATCTGGACCATCTTCGCCGGTTACATCCACGCCCGCGCGACCCGCGGCTGGCGCGGCTCCCGATCCGCGTACCTCGCGATCGTCGGCTTCGCTGCGGTGATGTTCAACTTCACCATCGTGAACCTGTTCTTCAAGGGCCTGCACACCTACAGCGGCCTGTAACAGCGACCTGAAACCACGGACGGGCCGTCGATGTCACTGCTGCACATCGCACACGTCGCGGACTGGAGTGCCGCGGCCGTCACGGGCGAGTACCGCGTGTCCACTCGCGGTGCCTCGCTCGAACAGGTCGGCTTCATCCACGCCTCCTCTTCTGCTCAGGTGGCCGGGGTAGCGGGCTTCGCCTACCGGGACGACCCGGAGGAGCTCGTCGTGTTGGTGATCGACGAGGAGGAGCTTCGTCGGGCCGGCATCCCCGTGCGCTACCAGGACGGCGGGAACGGCTCCCTCTTTCCCCACATCTTCGGGGCCCTCAGGCCCGAATTTGTGACAGGGGTGCGACCGGCGGGCTTCGTCGACGGTGTGTTCCTCTGGCTGCGGGAGGGACGCGCCGAGGGCTTCGAGGGCACGATCGCCGAAACGGATGTCGCGGCCGCCGTCGCAGCGGAATACCGGCTGCTCGACCCGGCGGTGCGTCGCGATCGCGCCGCCGTTGCCAGCCTGCTCTCCCCGGAGTTCACCGAGATCGGAGCGTCGGGGCGACTATGGGGGCGCACGGAGCTCCTCGCCGCGATCGGGGAGTTCGAGTCATCCGCGGGCCTTCTCGTGACTGAGCTCGAGGCGCGTGTTCCCGCACCGGGGCTGGTGCTGCTCGGCTACGTGTCGACCGCCGGCGATTCGCGTGCCCGCCGATCGTCGTTGTGGCGGAACACGGCGCACGGGTGGCGCGTGGAATTCCACCAGGGCACCCCGCTCGCCGCTTCCGACTAGGACTGGTGCCCCGGAGCCTCTGCGGAGAGTGTCGTCTCGGCTCGAGGAGGCATCCCATACGAAGGCATCGACCGGCTTCAGGGGGTGGAGAGGAAATCAGTGACGGTCCGGAAGCGACCGTGGAGGGCCAAAGCTCTCGCGGAACTTCTGGAACTGCTGGAGTACCGCTTCGTCCGGGGTGACGCTCTCCGGTGGGGGTGTCGTGGTTCTCGCCCCGAGCCCGCGCACCTCCTCGTGCAGCCGCTCCATATCCGCATCCAGCCGACTGGCGGTGTCCGCCGCTTCCTTGAGCCCGGCGATCAATTCAGCCGGCACCTCGTCGTCGTACTTGTAGTAGATCTTGTGCTCGAGACTGGCCCAGAAGTCCATGGCGATGGTGCGGATCTGGATCTCGACCCGCACCGGCACCACCCCGTGGGAGAGGAAGACCGGCACCTCGACGATCGCGTGAAGACTCTTGTAGCCGTTCGCCTTCGGCGCGGCGATGTAGTCCTTCACCGTGATCACTCGGATATCGTGCTGGCCGGCGAGCAGCTCGAACACCCGATAGGTGTCGGAGACGAAACTGCAGGTGATGCGGATGCCCGCGATGTCGGTGATCGCCTCACGAATCGAGTCGAACGATGGGTCGAGCTGCTTGCGCTGGATCTTCGCGATGATGCTGTCCGGCGACTTGAGCCGGGAGGAGACGTGCTCGATGGGGTTGTAGTCGTGAAGCTGGCCGAATTCCTCGCGCAGGATCGTGATCTTGGTCATGACCTCGTCGATGCCGAACTTGTACTGCATCATGAAGCGCGTGAAGTCGTCCCGGAGTTGCCTGAGGTCGCCGAAGGCGGGGCCCGAAGCAAGGACATCGTCGCTTGTGCTCACCCCACCAGCCTAGGAGGCGCACCTGCCAGGAGCCCTCGGAGCCGCAGAATCGACTCCCTGTGGAGTAGCGGCGCTCCCCGCAGCGGAACCGCTCCGGCGGATCTGATGCCGCTGGCCGGTCGAAGGGCCATCGCCCTCCCCTACGCTGGGGCACATGAGGCGTCTCCTTCTCGTGACCGCGGTATCGGCAGCAATCGCGCTTGGGCCGATCGCAGCGGTCAGCCACGGGCCCGCATTGCCCGCAACGGACGGGGCCCCCGTCGGCGTCAGTTCGGGAGTCGACGATTTCGCGTTCGACAGTTTCACCGGCGACTACACGCTCGCTCGGGACTCTGCCGGCCGCTCCACCCTGACGACCGTCGAGACACTGGTCGCCCGTTTCCCGGCGTCCGATCAGAACCACGGGATCCGCCGCGAGCTCATCGATCGTTTCGACGGGCATCCCACCGATCTCAAGGTCACATCGGTGACCGACGAGCAGGGCAGAGCACGCGCGTACAAGACCTCCTCGAACGACGGCGTGCTGTCGCTCACCGTGGCGGACCCGGGCTACGTGCACGGTGTGCAGACCTACGTCATCAGCTACACCTCGCACAACGTGACCCGGTATTTCGCGGACACGAAGGCCGACGAGTTCTACTGGGACACCAACGGCACCGGATGGAAGCAGCCCTTCGCGAAGGTCTCGGCCGAGGTTCATCTGCCGGCGGACCTCCAGACACGGTTCTCGGGGCGAGCGGATGCGGCATCCGGGCTCGAGGGCGCGAGCGGCCCGGCGACCATGACGAGGACCGAGGACGGCTTCGCGGCATCGGCGACCGACCTCGGGCCGGGGGAGAACCTCAGCTTTGCGATCGGCTTCGACCCCGGCACCTTCACCCCGCGAGACGACTCGTTTCTGTCGGCTCCGTGGCCGAGCCTGTCGCTTCTCGGCATGCTCGTCGCACTGCTCGTTGCGGCACGGGCTCTGTTTATCCGCCGGAGCCGGCTGAGGGATGCTCCGGGTCGCGGCATCATCGTGCCCGAATACCTGCCGCCGAAGGGCGCGAGCCTGCTCCTGTCTTCGCTGATCACGGCAACGACGGGGAAGTCCACGCCGGCGCAGATTCTCGCGCTCGCCGTGTCGGGCAACCTGCGAATCGTCGCGGTCGAAGGATCCGGGTTCAGCCGCAAGCCGGGCTACGAGTTGGAGTTCTCGACGGCAGAGGGGGCGAATGCCGACGCCACGGAATTCCTGCACGCCATCTTCGGGGACACTCTGACAGAGGGCGAGCAGCGCGACCTCAAAAAGAACGATCAGAAGGCGGTCAAGCGGCTCGCGGTCCTCATGAAGCGGGTCACGGCGGATGCCACGACCAACGGATACCGCCGGCCTCGGCCCGCCGGCGTCATCGGGCTGCTGGTGCTCGCGTCAGTGCTCGCGTCGAGCGCGGGAATCGCATTCGCCATCGCCTCCCTAGCCTCGGTGCACGGCAACCCGGTCTTGTTGGCTGTCTTCGTCGGCGTCTCGGTTGTGGCCTTCGCCACCACCGTCGTGCTGGTCTCGCACGTGCCCTTGGATGCCAAAGGCGTCGAGCTGCGGGAGTATCTTGCGGGGCTGCGGGAGTACATCTCACTCGCGGAGGCGGACCGTCTGCGTTTTCTGCAGTCGCCGACCGGCGCCGAGCGCGCTCCCGTCCGCACTGACGATCGACGCCAGGTGGTCACGATCAACGAGAGGCTGCTGCCGTACGCGGTGCTCTTCGGGATCGAGAAGGCCTGGGCGGCCGAACTCGGTCGATATTACGAAGAGACGGGCCAGAATCCGTCGTGGTACGTCGGCACGGGCACCTTCAATGCGGCCGCCTTCGCCAGCAGCATCGGTTCGGTGTCTCTCAGCGCGTCGTCCGCCTACAGCAGCACCAGCGGTGGCTCCGGTGGTGGGGCGGTGTCCGGTGGCGGCGGCGGGGGCGGTGGAGGCGGTGGCGTGTAGTCGCCGCACGGCCGCCCGGCGGCTCAGTCGGCCGGCGTGAGCACCGCGGCGCACGCCGCGAGATCGGCGCGGAAACGGGCTCGACGCTTCTCGGGCACGGCGGCGAGCATCTGCTTCTCCACCGATCGAGCGACCGTATTCGCCGCATTGAGGCGTTGGCGGCCCTCTGCGGTGAGGGTCGTTGGCAGCGCCCTGCCCTGGGGTGCGGTGTCGGGCCTGGTGACCAGGCCGCGATCCTGGAGGCCGCGGAGCACGAGGTTCATCGACTGCCGGCTCACGAAGGCGCCCCGGGCGAGATCGGAGCTCGACATGCCGGGGCTGCGCCCGAGCAACTCGAGGCAGCTGTGCTGCGCCGCGGAGAGGTGGAGGGGGCGAAGCGCCTCGGCCATCGTGCCGCGCAACGCCGCCGCGGCATGCCGAAGCACATAGGTGAGCGCTTCGTCGAGCACACCGGTCAGCGTGGCATCCGCCTCGACCTTCTTGTGCGCGGCCTTCTTCTGCGCGGGGGCTGACTTGCCGGTCGGCTCGGACTTGGACTTCTTGCCGTGTTTCGCCATGTCAATAGTGTGACACCACGGCCCGCTGACGGCTAGAGGTCGGCGGACTCCCGGTCAGGCCCCTTCGGCGAGGAGCTCGCGCACCCGCGGTGCCACCACTGTGCCGAAGAGCTGGATGCTCGACATCAGCTTCTCGTGGGCCAGGGTGCCATTGGAGTACTTGAGGTCGAAACGGTCGAGACCGAGCACGCGGGCAGTCGACGCGATCTTCTGCGCGACGGTCTCCGGCGATCCGACATAAAGCGAGCCGGTATCGGCCTCGTTTTCGAAGGACTCCCGACTCATCGGGCCCCAGCCTCGCTCCTTGCCGATGCGGCTCATCATCTCCGAGTGGTGTGGCCAGAGTTCCTCGCGGGCCTGCTCGTCAGTCTCCGCGATGTGCCCGGGCGAATGCACCCCGATCTTCGGTGTCGGCAGTTCGAACTGGGCGAGGGCGCGGTGGAACAGGTCGACATAGGGGGCGAAGCGGGCCGGTTCCCCGCCGATGATCGCGAGCATGAGATTGAAGCCGTAGCGTGCCGTGCGCACGACGGATTCCGGGCTGCCTCCCACGCCGATCCAGGCGGGGAGCAAGCCGTTCTCGACCACGGGATACACGCGCTTGTCGACCACCGGAGCGCGGGTCGTTCCGGTCCAATTCACCGGGTTCTGCTGGCGAACGGCGGCGAAGAGCTCGAGCTTCTCCTCGAACAGGCGCTCGTAGTCGGCGAGATCCAGACCGAACAGCGGAAAGGATTCGGTGAACGAGCCGCGCCCCAGGATGACCTCGGCGCGCCCGTTCGAGATGCCGTCGAGGGTGGCGAAGCGCTGGAAGACCCGGATGGGGTCATCCGATGACAGTACGGTGACGGCGGTGCCGACATGGATGCGTTCGGTCTGCGCCGCGATCGCCGCCAACACGACCTCCGGGGCGGAGACCGCGAAGTCCTTGCGGTGATGTTCGCCGACGCCGATGTAGTCCAGTCCGACCCGATCGGCGAGCACGCCCTGGGCGACCAGGTTTCGCAGCACCTGGGCGTACGGCACGGGTGTGCCATCCGCCTCGTTGGTGACGTCACCGAAGGTGTCGAGTCCCAGTTCCAGTTGCGTTGCCATCAGTGTCTCTTCCCGTCAATGTGTATGCGTGTGCATAGATCGACAACGATGGAATGGCCGTCGATATTCCGAAGCTGCCCAATCTGGCACGATGACAGGGTATTCGCGCAGGGCGGTGCGTAACGGCCCGTTTCGCGACGAGCCCGGATGGATCCCGATGCTCCGATGGCAGACGGCCCCTCAGCAGACCGCCGGTCAGGAGGGGAGCAGCGCCAGACACCGTTCGAGACGGGCGTTCCACCACTCCACCCGGTCCGCATCCGCGGCGTACCGGTCGAGCAGGTCCGCATCCGGCGTCACGCGGTGCACATTCACCAGTCCCCGCTCCGCGACGAGCGAGTCGGCGGTGATGTCAGAGGCGAGCAGGCTCACGGTCGCGAGCCCGCAGTCGTAGGCGAGCTCGGGAATCGCGGCGGCGAGGTGCGCTCCCATCGAGATGCCGACGGAGGTCTCCAGCGCGCTCGAGACGACGACGGGAAGCCCGGCGGCATCCACGATCCGCAGGGCGGCGCGAATCCCTCCGAGCGGCTGCGCCTTGATGACGAGCAGATCGGCGGCCCCGGCCTTCGCGACCTCCAGCGGATCCTCCGCCTTGCGGACGCTCTCATCGGCGGCGATCGGAAGGCCCATGTACTTGACCCTCGTGCGGATGTCGGCCAGCTCGTCGACTGTCGCGCAGGGCTGTTCCACATACTCGAGATCGCTCGGCGCGAGGGCGTGGATGGCGTGCTCCGCCTCATCGACATTCCAGCCGCCATTGGCATCCAGGCGGATGCGGCCCTCCGGCCCGAGATAGTCGCGAACGGCGACGACCCGCGCCACATCGTCGGCGAGCTGCTGGCCGGGCTCCGCGACCTTGACCTTCACGGTTCGGCAGCCGGGGAACCTGTCGAGAATCTCCCGCACGGCATCCGGCGCAACGGCGGGGAGCGTGGCGTTCACCCGGATCTGGCTGCGGAAGAGCGCGGGGGCCTGCAGCCAGCCGAAATCTATGGCCGCGGCCAGCCACGCTGATGCTTCGTGGTCGCCGTACTCGAGGAAGGGCGAGAACTCGGTCCACCCCGCGGGCCCCTCGAACAGCATCACCTCTCGACAGTCGATGCCCCGGAATCGCTGGCGAAGCGGCAGCGCCACGACGCGTGCGGAAGAGAGCATGTCAGGCAGCGATGGCAACATGACACCAGTCTGGCGCACCGCGGCTGAATGAGGCGGCTGTGTTGTGCCCGGAGGTGGGAGAACCCTCCGTGTCTGCTGTCAGGACTTGCGCTGGCCGCCCGAGTGCGGAAGCGTGGCCACCTTCCATTCGCCCCATCGAAAGGACCAATCATGCTCACTCTCACCGATTCAGCCTCCACCGTCGTGAAGACGATCATCGAACGCACCCCCGATGTCGCGGATGCCGCGCTGCGCATCAGCGCCTCAGAGGCCGGTGCCACAGACCTCTCGCTCGCCGTCGCCACACAGGCCGAGCCGAATGACACCGTGATCGTCAGCTCCGGTGCGAAGGTATTCGTCGAGCAGAACGCCGCGCTCGTGCTCGACGACAAGGTGCTCGACGCCCAGATCGATGACGAGGGCGGAGTCCGCTTCTCCATCGACGTTCAGAAGTAAATACCGCGCTCCCGTCCCAGCGGGCTCGATTACCCTGAACTCATGTCTTTCGACCCGGTTCAGGTCTCCGCTTCGGATCGCGCGGAGCCGGGCCCGCTGGCGGCACCGTCCCGGGCCGTGAGCCGACGCATCCCTCGGCTCGGCGTCGTAGCCCTCGCTCTGTCGGTGCTTGCGGCGGCCCTGGAATGGGTCGCGATCGCCACCGGAAGCGGGGGTGCCTGGGGCGCGGCCACTGTGCTCGCGTGGTTCGTCATCGGCCTCTTCGCCCTGGCGTCGGTCCTCGGGATGGTGGCAGTGCTCGCTCGCCAGGGCAGGTCTCTCGGGCTCGCAGCGATCATCCTGAGCCTCCTCGCCAACCCGCTCACGCTGGTCGGTATATTCAGCGTGCTGGGATCGAGAGCATGACCCGGCCACTGCGCGCCACCGCCGCAGACGATCCCGCTGCGGTGTTCGTCGCCTTGCGTGACGCGCTGGCCGGAGGGGACGCGATCCTGCCGGGGACTCCCCGCACCAGGATGCCCGACACCGTGGACCAGCGGGTGGCGGTCGTCATCGAGACGAGCGGGTCCACCGGCGTGCCGAAGCGTGTCGCGCTCAGTGCCGACGCCCTGTTGGCGGGCGCAGCGGCATCCGAATCCTCCCTCGGCGGTCCCGGCCAGTGGATGCTCGCGCTGCCGACCCGCTACATCGCCGGCATCAATGTGCTCGTGCGCTCGCTGGCCAGCGGGTTCGCACCGGTGTATTTCGGCAGTGGGCATTTCGACGCCGCTGAGTTCGCCGCGGCCTCCCGCGCGCTGGAGGCGGAGCTGCGCTTCACCTCGCTCGTGCCGGCCCAGCTCGCCCGACTGGTGGATGCGGCGGACGACCTCGACCTCCTCGCGGTCGTACGTCGATTCGACCGCATTCTCGTGGGCGGCCAGGCCACGCCTCCCGCACTGCTCGCGCGGGCCATCGAACTCGGTCTCAACGTCACGAGGACCTACGGATCGAGCGAGACCTCCGGAGGCTGCGTCTATGACGGCATCCCGATCGGCGCGGTCGAGGCGCGCATTGTCGACGGCCAGGTCGAGCTCGCCGGCCCCGTACTCGCCGAAGGCTACCTCGGCGACCCCGCCGCCACGGATGCCGCCTTCGTCAGCCGTGCCGGGGCGCGCTGGTATCGCACGGGCGACACCGGCGAGATCGTCGACGGAGTACTCCGGGTGACCGGGCGACTCGACAGCGTGATCATCTCGGGAGGCGAGAAGGTGTCGCTTGACGCGATCGAGCGGGTGGTGCACGCGATGCCCGGGCTCGCGGATGCCGTTGCCGTGAGATCCCCGAGTGCCGAGTGGGGCGAAGTGCCCGTGATCTTCACCTCCGCGACGGCGACGCTCGCCGAGGTGAAGGCGGCGGTGATCGCCGCCCTCGGGCGGGCATCCGCGCCGGTCGCCCTGGTGAGGGTGGAGCGCGTGCCCCAGCTGCCGAACGGTAAGCCGGATCGCCGGTCCCTCACCGCTTTCGCGGCGTCGCGGGGCGGTCGCCCCGGCCCCGGTCGGTAGAATTCGACCCGTGGCTAACGCAGGCAGACCCGTCCAGAAGCGCATCGATCCCCGCAGCGTCAATTCGAGCTCCGCGGGCTCTCGCAACAGCGTGGGCAAGAAGGGCGGCCGGCCGGGCGGGAAGGCTCCCCGGGTGGTCATCCGCAAGGCCACGGCCGGCGACTGGATCGGCGGAGCGCGACTTCGCACTCTCCCTCTCGCGATCGCCCCGGTGGCGCTCGGCACTGGCGCGGCTCACCTGCTCTCCGACGGCGGCTGGCACTGGGTGCGCGCGCTGCTCGCCCTGGCGGTGGCCGTCTTCCTGCAGGTCGGCGTCAATTTCGCCAACGACTACTCCGATGGCGTGCGCGGCACGGATAAGAACCGTGTCGGGCCGTCGAGGCTCACCGGTTCCGGTGCGGCACAGCCGAGAACGGTGCTCACCGTCGCGCTCGTGTTCTTCGGGCTCGGCGGCCTTGCCGGGCTCGCTCTCACCATCACGAGCGGTTATTACTGGCTGCTCGCGATCGGAGCCCTCAGTATTGTTGCCGCGTATTTCTACACCGGCGGCAAGCGGCCCTACGGCTACAACGGCCTGGGTGAACTCTTCGTCTTCGTCTTCTTCGGACTCGTCGCCACTGTCGGAACGACCTTCACCCAGGTCGGCACGGTGAACATCGAGAGTTGGCTCGGTGGCGTCGCGGCGGGACTCTTCGCCTGCGCGGTGCTCATGGTCAACAACATCCGCGATATCGCCCAGGACACGCTGTCGGGCAAACGCACGCTCGCGGTGCTCGTCGGCACGCGGGCCGCGCGCATCCTGTTCGCGATCTTCGTTGCCGTGCCGTACCTGATCCTGATCTTCTTCTCGATCTTCTACGTGAAGGCGCCGCTGGTGTACTTCTCGCTGCTGTCGGGGCTGCCCGCCGTCGTGATCACGCTCACCGGCAAGACGGCTCCGGAGTTCATCCTCGCCCTCAAGCTGACGAGTTTCACGGCCCTGGTGTTCGGCGTCGCGCTTGCCGCCGCGATCGCCTTCTGACCGGGGCCAGGGCGGTTGGGACCAGTGCGGATGCGATCAGCGCGGCTCTTCGAACCGATCGAGCGCCTCGTTCTCGAGTTCGTTGTCGCGATCCCGATCCTTGTTGTCACGCAGGTGACCGATGCTGGAAGACACGGCCTCGCGCTGCTTGCGCAGGAAGATGTAGGACACGCAGAATCCGATGATCGCCGCGCCGATGGCGGCAACGAAGACGTTGATGCCCACCAGAAGAAGGATCGCGAGGGCCGCGGCGAAAGTGCCAACCCTGATGAGAGAGAAGACGATCCACTGGCGCGAGTACACGCCAAACAGTCTAGGCACGTGCGCCTGAGAGCTCGTGCTCTCTGTGCAGGATCCCGGCCTAGAATCTGCACATGGCTCGGCTCTCAGTGATACTCGCAGTGCTTTTCGTGGCATTCACGATCTTCTCGTTCATCGACTGCATTCGCACGGAGGAGTCGCGTGTTCGAGCGCTGCCGAAGACACTCTGGGCCGTTCTCATCGTGATCCTCACCCCATTCGGCGGCATCCTCTGGTTTGCACTCGGCAAGGAGCGCTCGGGTGGCGCGGGCGTTGCGGCCACCGGTGGGGGAGGCTCGAAGGCTCCGGATGACGATCCGGAATTCCTGCGGCGGCTCGGCGCCGACAAGCAGCGCGACGAGCGGATCCGTGAGCTCGAAGCGCGGCTCGCCGAGCTCGACGACGACCAGAACAACACGTCCGAGAAGTGAGCACCCCGGTAACGGGTCCGGTGGCGGTAGGCAGCCCGGCGACGGCGTTCTCCGTTGCGCTGATCGGTGAGCTCATCGGCCGTGGGGTGCGTGACATCGTGCTGTGCCCTGGTTCACGGTCGCAGGCCCTCGCCCTCGCCGCCGCGGCGTGGGAGCGGGATGGCACGTTGCGCCTCCGGGTGCGCATCGATGAACGGGTTGCCGGCTTCCTCGCCCTCGGCATCGCGGTGGAGACCGGCCGCCCGGTCGCGATCATCACGACCTCTGGCACGGCCGTGGCCAATCTCCACCCGGCTGTGCTCGAGGCTCACCATTCCGGCATTCCCCTCATCCTCCTGACCGCCGATCGCCCGGCGGAGCTCCGCGGCATCGGGGGCAACCAGACCACCGACCAGGTCGGCATCTTCGGCAGCGCCGTCGCCTGGGTGCGGGATGTCGCGCCCCCCTCCGACGACTCGCAGGCTGCAGCCCTGGCCGGCGAGGCCTACGCCGCAGCGACGAGGACGCCGGGACCGGTGCAGCTCAACCTCTCGTTCCGGGAGCCGCTGTCCGGGCCTGTCCAGGAACTGCCGGACGTCCGCGAACACGGATTCGCCGAGGAGCCGCCGCAAGAGCCGCGCCGGATCCCGGATGCCGCCCACACCGTGGTCATCGCCGGGCACGGCGCCGGGCCCGCTGCCGAGGCCTTCGCGAGGTCCCTCGGGGTGCCATTGCTCGCAGAGGTGTCGAGCGGGGCGCACTTCGGGCCGAACCTCGTCGTCGCCTACCGGGGCCTGCTCGACGACCCAGAGTTCGGCGGCCGCGTCGAACGTGCCGTCGTCTTCGGGCATCCCACCCTCAGCCGCCAGGTTCCGACGCTCCTCAACCGCCCGGACGTTCTCGTCCACATCGTTCGCGGCGTCACCGCTGATGCCTACAACCCGGGCCATCGCGCGGCCACGATCGACACGACCGTCACTCACGATGGACCGCCGGATGAGACAACGGAGGGACGGAACTGGCTGGGCAGCTGGGTTCATGCCGGTCGGAGCATACTGGCCGTCGATCCCTCCCCCGCTCCGGCGTCGGACGAGCGCGCGGGCGAATTCGCGCGGGAGCAGCTGGCGGTCTTCCGACAGCCGGTGACCCGCCGGATGCTCGTGGAGTCGGTGTGGCGCGTCACCTGGCCGCACGACCGGCTCGTGCTCGGGGCATCCCGGCTCATCCGCGAAGCAGACATGGTCGTTGCGGGCAAGCGCATTCCCGTGCATGCCAACCGGGGGCTCGCCGGCATCGACGGCACGATCGCCACGGGTATCGGCATCGCACTCTCGAGCCAGGACTCCGACGGCGGCAGCGCATCCGGAATCACCCGCGTGCTCGTGGGCGACCTGACCGCGCTCTACGACGTCGGCGCGCTCCTGTTCGGCGGCGGAGAAGTGCGACCCCGCATCCAGGTGATTGTCGGCAATGACGGCGGCGGCACCATCTTCGACGGGCTGGAGGTGGCCGCGACGGCTCCCGCCGATGCCTTCGACCGGGTGCAGTACACGCCGCAGGCGGTAGACCTCCGCGCCCTCGCGACCGCGTACGGGTGGGACTACCGGGTGGCGCGAAACCGAGGCGAATTGGATGAGGCGCTCGCGGCATCCGAGACGCCGACTCTCGTCGAGGTGCCGCTTCCGCGCTGATCGGAGCCGTTCCGCGCGGAATGGGTGGTCGTGCTGCGCGCTGCCGCCGGCGGCCGCTGCTGCTGGCTGCTGCCGCCGCTGCCGGCGCTGGCTGCCGCCGCTGCTGCCGCCGCCGGCTGCTGCCGTCTCCGTCGGGGGTTCGAGTCGGGGGTAGTTGCGGCTTGTGGAGTGTCCTGGTCGCATGTAGTCCCGACTCGATGGGGTGGTGTCTCCGTCGGGGGTTCGACTCGGGGGTAAATGCGACTTGTGGAGTGTCCTGGTCGCATGTAGTCCCGACTCGATGGGGTGGTGTCTCTGCCGGGGATTCGAGTCGGGGGTAGATGCGACTTCGGGAGTGTTTTGGCCGCGTGTTGTCCCGACTCGATCTGGCGCGGGGCGGGGGTCGGCGCGGGGATGGACGGAGAAGGAGGCGTCGGCGCGCGGATGGAGGGAGTCGGCGCGCGGATGGAGGGAGGGGCGGGCGTCGGTGCGCGGATGGACGGAGAAGGGGGCGGCACGCGCGGCGAGAGCGCGACGCCGACGTGTCGACGCCCCGGGTCGTGACCCCCGGTGGCGATATCCCCTGCCGCGAGTACCATCTGGCCTATGGCCAAAACTGTATGGACCGAAGACCCCGGCGCGGTGCTCAAAGTGGGTGCGGGATTCTCCCTTGCCGAGGTCGATCCATCGTCGACTCCCGGGATGGAGGGCGGCAAGTCCGCTGGCAAGGCGCTGCTCGAAAAAGGCCGTGCTGAGCTCGGCGATCTGCAGGAGAGGCTGTGGGCGGAGAGCCGCTTCGGCGGCACCCGCTCTGTTCTCCTGATTCTTCAGGCGATGGATACCGCGGGCAAGGGCGGAATCGTGGAGCACGTCGTCGGCGGGGTCGACCCCCAGGGCGTGACGATCTACGGGTTCAAGAAGCCGACCAAGGCTGAGCTCTCGCACGACTTCCTCTGGCGCGTGCGCAAGCAGTTGCCCACGGCGGGACACCTCGGCGTTTTCGATCGCTGTCACTACGAAGACGTGCTCATCGCGCGGGTTCGAAACCTCGCAGAGCCCGCGGTGATCGAAGAGCGCTACAGCGCGATCAACGAGTTCGAGAAGCAGGTGGTCGACAGCGGCACCACCATCGTGAAGGTCATGCTGCACATCAGCGCTGACGAGCAGAAGGAGCGACTAGGGGCGCGCCTCGACGACCCGGAGAAGAACTGGAAGTTCAACCCCGGCGACCTCGACGAGCGAGCGCTGTGGCCCCAGTATCAGGAGGCCTACCAGATCGCCGTCGAGAAGACTTCGACGGTGGATGTCCCGTGGTTCGTGGTCCCCGCCGACCACAAGTGGTACGCGAGGGTGGCGGTGCAGCACCTGCTGCTCGACGCGCTTCGGGGACTGCACCTCACCTGGCCGGTCGCCGAGTACGACGTGGCCGAACAGAAGGGGCGACTGGCCGACGCCTAACCGGCGGTCCGGCCCTCACGCCGCCGACGGTCGAGTAGCCAACGAATCGCGCCCGCCTCGGCCATCGCCTCGGTCCAGCCTCAGTCCAGAGCCGCAGGCCTTCGCCTCAGTCCAGCGCCTCCACGATGGGCCGGAACTTCATGCGCGTCTCGAGAAGCTCCCGCTCCGGCACCGACTCGGCGACGATGCCCGCACCGGCGTAGGCCGTGACCCTGCCGTCCCGATCGAACTGCGCGCTGCGCAACGCGACCGCCCACTCGCCGTCTCCATCCGCTCCCACCCAACCGACGGGGCCGGCGTACCGGCCGCGGTCGAAGGGCTCGAGCTCCCCGATGATCCGCAGGGCATCCGCCGTCGGTGTCCCCGCCACGGCGGCAGTCGGATGCAGCGAACCGATGAGGTCGAGCGAGGTCGACCCGTCGGTGAGATCCCCTTCGATGTCACTTGCGAGGTGCCAGACGTTCGGCAGTTTCAGGGTGAAGGGCATGTCGCTCGCCATCACATTCGGACTGTGTGACCGAAGCGACGCGAGCACGTTCTGCACCGCGTACCGGTGCTCATCCTGGTCTTTGGTCGAGGTGGCGAGCGCGGTCGCCGCTTGCTCATCGGACGCGGCATCCAGCCCGCGCGCGGCGCTGCCGGCAAGGACCCTCGCGGTCACCGAGCCGGCATCGACGGTGACGAGTGTCTCCGGGCTCGACCCGATGAAGCCGTCGACGGCGAACGTCCAGCAGTCGGGATAGCCCGCGGCGAGCACATCGATCATGCGACGGATGTCCGCGCCATCCGGCAGCTGGCCCACCAGTTCGCGGGCGAGCACCACCTTGCTCACCTCGTGGGAGCGGATGCGCCGCACGGCGGTCGCCACCGCGTCCCGATAGTCCGCGCCGGGCACCGTGCCAGGGTGGAAGTCGACGTGGAATCGTTGGCCGTAGGGTTCGAGCGGCGGCACGACGAGGGGTTCGAGGTCACCGATCGCGATTCGGGTGATCCAGCTCTGGCCCTTGTCCCGCCCGATGATCATCGACGGCACGAGGAGAACACTCGTCGTGGCCGAGCTGTCGGAAAACGCGAAACTCCCGAAGGCGAGCAGCCCGGTTCCCGTCCGCGCCAAGGGATCGGTGACGGTCGCGGCAGCGGAGATCCGTTGCCAGGCGACCGCGGCGTCACGCACGCGATCGGGGCCGCAGAACTCGAGCCGAAGCGCTTCACCGTGCCCGACGAGACCGAAACCGCGTCGCATCCAGAGCAGCGGATGCCGCGCCTCGAGCAGCGGCACGAGCGGGCCGAGATCCGCCGTCGGGGTGGTCTCGACCGTGAGGGACGGCACCGCGGCACCGTCGTCGAAGGGCGCGGATGCGGTCACCCGGCCAACACTAGCCGGGGCATGCTGTGAGCCACGGATGCACAGGAAGCCTGAACTACACTTGTGTGCGTGGCAAAGGCAGATCTGACCAAGCAACCCAAAGAGGTTGCCGAGATGTTCGACGGTGTAGCTAAGCACTACGACCGCACGAACGACGTCCTGTCCATGGGCAACTCGTTTATCTGGCGTATCGCCACCACGCGGGCCGTCGCGCCCGTCGCGGGCGAACGCATCCTCGACATCGCGGCCGGCACCGGAACCAGTTCCGTCGCGCTCGCAAAGAGTGGTGCCGACGTCGTCGCCGCCGATTTCTCGGCCGGCATGATCGAGGTCGGCCGGCAGAAGCATCCGTCCATCACCTTCGTCGAAGCGGATGCGACCGACCTGCCGTTCGCTGACGGTGAGTTCGACGCGGTCACCGCCTCGTTCGGGCTGCGCAACGTCGAAGACCCGAAGAAGGCCCTCGCCGAGATGTACCGGGTGCTCAAGCCCGGTGGTCGACTCGTGATCTGCGAGTTCAGCACCCCGTCTCGGGCGATCTTCCGTGCCGGCTATGGCGCCTACATGCGTTACCTGATGCCCTCGATCGTCGGGGCGGCGAGCTCCAACCCCGAGGCGTACACGTACCTCGCCGATTCGATCCGCGACTGGCCGGACCAGGTCACCCTCAGCCAGTGGATCCGCGGCGCCGGCTTCACTCGCGTGGCCTACCGCAACCTCACCGCCGGTGTCGTGGCGTTGCACCGCGGGCACAAGCCCGCCCGCGTTGTCACCCGTCGGGCAACCCGCAAGACCGCGGCGCCGAAGAAGCCCGTGATCGAAACCGTCGTCGACAATGATGTCGCCACCAACCCGGACAGCCCGGCGGCTCCGAAGCCCTAGGGCTTCGTTTCCGCCCTCGACGGTTAGGCCGACCTCGTGACTCCCAGCGCGCCCCTCGCCCGCCGCCGCAATTCGCTCAATTCCGCACTCGGACTCGGTGAGAAGCTCTTCTCCTCCGCGAGTGAACGCAGGTTCGCCGCGGCGATCGAAGACGGTCTCGAACAGGTAGAGACCGGCCTCCTCGGCCAGGTCTCCTTCGCCGACGACATCGCGGACGCCACCACCCGCTACCTTCTCGACGCCGGGGGAAAGCGGGTGCGTCCCACCCTTGCGCTCCTCACGGCCCAGCTCGGAACCGGCAACACCCCTGAGGTGGTGATCGCGGCAGAGGCCCTCGAGATCACCCATCTCGCATCGCTGTATCACGATGATGTGATGGATGAGGCAGGCATGCGCCGCGGGGTACCCAGTGCCCAGAGCGTATGGGGCAATTCGGTGGCCATCCTCACCGGTGATCTGCTGTTTGCGCGGGCATCCAAACTCATGTCGGGTCTGGGGGAACGCGCCATCATGCTGCAGGCCAACACCTTCGAGCGACTCTGTCTCGGCCAGTTGCACGAGACCATCGGGCCTCGTGACGACGAAGATCCGATCGACCACTACATCCAGGTGCTCGCCGACAAGACCGGCTCTCTCATCGCCGCCGCGGCGGAGATGGGAGTGATCTTCGGCAATGCGCCGGAGGAGTACCGCACCCCGGTGAAGGTCTTCGGCGAGAAGATCGGTGTCGCCTTCCAGCTCATCGACGACGTGATCGACCTGGCGGCCGGTGAAGAGGAGACGGGCAAGACCCCCGGAACCGACCTGCGCTCGGGTGTGGCCACCCTGCCGCTGCTGTATTTGCGCGACCTCGCGAAGACCGACGTGGATGCCGCGGACCTCCTCACTCGCATCGAACGCGACGTGAACGCGGCCCACTACTCTGCGGAACAGCCGGATGAGGCGGAGCTCGCTCTCGCGATCGCGGAATTGCGCGCCCACAGCGTGACCCAGAAGACCCTCGACGAAGCACACCGCTGGGCGCGGGAGGCCGTCGAGGCGCTCGGGCCGCTTCCCGACGGTCCGGTGAAGAAGGCGCTCACCCGCTTCGCCGAGAGTGTCGTCGAACGCTCCAACTGACCGAACCGATGCTGCCGGCCGGCGAGCCCGTCGAGAGCCGCCGCAAACCAACAAGGAACCCATGACGAAACTGAGACTCGCCATTGTCGGCGCCGGTCCCGCCGGAATCTACGCGGCGGACATCCTGCTCAAGGCGGAGAAGAACTTCGACGTGTCGATCGACCTCTTCGAGCAGCTTCCGGCACCGTACGGGCTGGTGCGCTATGGCGTGGCTCCGGACCACCCACGCATCAAGGGCATCATCACCGCGCTGCGGGAGGTGCTCGACACCGGTCGCATCCGGCTGTTCGGAAACGTCCTCTACGGCCGCGACATCACGCTCGATGACCTGAAGAAGCACTACAACGCGGTGATCTTCTCGACCGGCGCGGTGCGGGATGCCGACCTCGACATCCCCGGGATCGATCTCGAGGGAAGCTACGGTGCGGCCGAATTCGTGAGCTGGTACGACGGTCATCCTGATGTTCCGCGCGCGTGGCCGCTGACGGCGAAGGAGGTCGCGGTGATCGGCAACGGCAACGTCGCTCTCGACGTTGCCCGGATCCTCGCCAAACACGCGGACGACCTGCTTCCCACCGAGATCCCGTCGAACGTCTACGACGCCCTTCTCGCGTCACCGGTCACCGACGTTCATGTCTTCGGCCGTCGCGGTCCGATGCAGGTGAAGTTCACGCCGCTCGAACTGCGCGAGCTCGGCGAGTTGCGCGACGTGGACATGATCGTGCACGACGAGGACTTCGACTACGACGAGGCCTCGAAGACGGCCATCGCGACCAACAAGCAGGTGTTGGTCATCGACAAGGTCTTCACGCAGTGGCGCGCTCGCGATGCCGGCACCGCATCCCGTCGGCTGCACTTGCACTTCCACGCGAAGCCGGTGGAAGTCACCGGAGACGGCCGGGTCGCGGGATTCCGCTTCGAACGTACGGCACCCGATGGTCAGGGCGGCGTGATCGGCACCGGGGAGATCCGGGAGCTGCCGGTGCAGGCTGTCTATCGAGCGGTCGGCTACTTCGGGTCGCCGCTCGCAGAGATCCCCTTCGATGAGAAGCGCGGGGTGATCCCCAATCGTGAGGGCCAGGTTCTGGATGACTCTGACCACCCCCTGCCGGGCGTCTACGCCACCGGGTGGATAAAGCGCGGACCGGTCGGCCTCATCGGTCACACCAAGAGCGACGCGATGGAGACCATCAAGCACGTCGTGAACGACCAGGCGAACTGGTGGGCGCCGACGCACCCCGATGAGCAGTCCGTCGTCGACCTGCTCCAGGAACGCGGGGTCGAATTCACCGATCTCGGTGGCTGGCACCGGCTGGACGAGCACGAGAAGGCCCTCGGCGAGCCGACCGGACGCGCCAGGATCAAGGTCGTGCCCCGTGACGAGATGGTGACCGTCTCTCGCGCCTCGGACTGATTCGCATTCGGGAACGGGAGACCGGACTCCCGACGGATCCGAGCTACTGCACGGCCGCCGTCAGTCGCGCGGTATTGTCGAGCACCTTCGAACGCAGGGGGCGGGTGAGCCAGTCATCGAGCAGGAGTTCGGTGCACTGCTCGCGATAGGACTCCTCCACCTCGCGAAGCTGCGAGACGATATGACGCCCGTGGAGCATGACGGAGATCTCGTAGTTGAGGCTGAAGGAGCGCATGTCCATGTTGCTCGAGCCGATCACGGCGACCTCATCGTCGATCGTGAAGTGCTTGGCGTGCAGCACCGTCGGCGACTTGTAGAGCCAGATGCGCACGCCGGCTCGCAGCAGGGCCTCGTAATAGCTCCGCTGCGCGTGGAACACCACGGGCTGGTCGGCGACCGCTGAGCAGAAGAGCTGCACATCCAGCCCGCGATACGCCGCATTGGTGATGGCGTAGAGCATCGAGTCATCCGGAACGAAATACGGGCTCGTGATGATCACCCGGCGCTGCGCGCTGTACACGAGCGAGTCGAACAGTCGCAGGTTGTTCTCCAGATCGAATCCGGGGCCACTCGGAACGACCTGGGCGTCGATCGCGTCCCTGATCTTCTCGTCCGGAATGCGGTCGGTCTCTCGCATGAGCAACTCGTCGGTCTCGCTGTACCAGTCGGTGACGAAGAGGGCGTTGATACCCGCGACGATCGGTCCCTCGAACCGCACCATCAGGTCTTTCCACCTGAGGCCGCGGCGAATGTTTCCCCGCTTGTTGTAGCTGCGGTCGATCATGTTCTGCGAGCCGGTGAAGGCGAGGGTGCGATCGATCACGAGCAGCTTGCGGTGGTTGCGCAGGTCGGGTCGTTGCCAGCGACCACGCCAGGGCTGGATCGGCAGCATCAGGTGCCAGTTCGCGCCGATGTGCTTCAGGCGGCGGATGGTCCGCAGGTAGCCGGGGGAGCGGATGGATGCCACGTGGTCGAGCAGCACGCGAACGGTCACCCCTCGCGCCACCGCCGCTTCGAGAGCGTCGAAGAACGGCTTCGTCGTCGAGTCGTACGACAGGATGTAGAACTCCGCGTGCACGAAGCGTTTGGCCGTTTCGACGGCCTCCGTCATGGCGGCGAGGGACTCCGAATACTCGGTGTAGAGCTTCGCCGTGTTGCCTCCGACGAGAGGCATCGAGCCGAGGGTGCGATTCTGCTCCACGATCGGCTCAAGCCAACCGGGGAAGTCGACTTCCTTTTCGACCCGATCCATCCCCTCGGTGGTCTCGAGGATGAAGGAATTGATCTCCACCTGCTTCTCGCGTCGTCGTTGCGGGAGTTTTCTGCTGCCGAACAGCAGGAAGAGCACGATGCCGATGTACGGGATCAGGAAGATCGCGAGGAGCCAGGCCATCGCGGTCTGCGGCTTGCGATTCTGGGGAACGATGATCACCGCGAGGACGCGGATCACGATGTCGACCACCAGCGCGATCGTCGCAAAGACCGAGCTCGCAAAGAAGTTGACGATGAAGGAGACCACTGGTTCGGGTGCGCGGAGGGCTCAGCGGAAGTTGACGAACTGAAGGTCGATATCGAGATCCGCGCCCTTGAGAAGCGCCATCGTCGATTGCAGGTCGTCGCGGCTCTTCGACGTGACGCGCAACTCATCGCCCTGGATCTGCGCCTTCACGCTCTTGGGGCCCTCGTCGCGGATGAGCTTCGAGACCTTCTTCGCGTCCTCACTGGAGATGCCGTTCTTGAGCGAGACGTCGATGCGGTATTCCTTACCGGAGGCGTAGGGATCCCCGGTGTCGAGACTGCGCAGGGAGATGCCGCGCTTGATGAACTTGGCCTCGAGCACCTCGAGCACCGCCTTCACGCGATCTTCGGAGGAGGCCTTGAGCAACAGCTTCTCGCCGCTCCAGTCCACCTCTGCCCCCACGTTCTTGAAGTCGTACCGCTGGGCGATCTCTTTCTGTGCCTGATGGAGTGCGTTATCGGCCTCCATTTTGTCGACCTTGCTCACGATGTCAAAAGTTGGGTCAGCCATGCCAGCAGTTTAACGGGCGGGTCGGGCGAAGATAGGAGCCGATGTCGATTCTGCGCGTGATCCTGATCTCCGTGGCTGGCCTGGTGGTCACCGTGGCCGTGATCGGCGCCATCGTGGTGTTCGCGCTGCCGGGAGGAATTGCGCTTCATCGGCTTCCGGATGCCGCTGGCCGGTCGACCCCGCTCGCGCGGTTCGCGACGGCCGCGCCCGTTACCGCAGCGGCGGTCCCCGCCGGCCCCGCCCTTTCGGCGCTCGCCGATCCGGCCTGGGTCGCAACCACCGCCAAGAAGACCGGGATTCCGTCGAGGGCGCTCGCCGCCTATGCCGGCGTGGCTATCTCGTTCGAGAGTCGTGAGTGCGGAATCGGCTGGAACACGCTGGCGGGCATCGGGGACATCGAGTCGCGCCACGGCACGATCTTCGGTGGGCACATCGCCGCGGATGGCACGGCCACCCCCGCGATCTTCGGGGTGCCGCTCGCCGGGGGAGCCGTCGCGAACATCCCCGATTCCGATAGGGGCACGATCGACGGAGATGCGAGCATCGATCGGGCCGTCGGACCGATGCAGCTCATCCCGGAGGCCTGGCGCAACTGGCATGCGGATGGCAATGCCGATGGGGTACAGGATCCACAGAACATCGATGACGCGACCCTCGCCGCGGCGGGCTACCTATGCCGCGCCGGTGGCAAGGCGTTGAATACGGAAAGCGGCTGGCGGCAGGCGGTGCTCGCGTACAACGGGTCACAGCAGTACCTGGATGACGTCATCAGGTACTCCACAGGCTACGCAGCCGACGTGGCGCCGTCACCCTAGGCGATCACCGCGCCGATGGACGCGCCGTCGTCGAGCGCACCATGAGTTCGAAGGGGAGCGGCGTGTTCGACGAACCGAGGGTTCGGCGATCGGGGTGCAGCTCGTCCATGAGCAACTCGACCGCAAGGCGGCCCTGCAGCTCGGGAAACTGCGCAACCGTCGTGAGCCCGAAGAAGTCGCTGAGCTCGTGGCCGTCGATGCCGATCACGGAGATATCGGCGGGCACCCGAAGTCCGAGGTCGCGTGCGGCCAGGATGGTGCCGATGGCCATCTCGTCGGATGCGGCGAACACGGCGGTCGGCCGGGTCCGGGGGTTGCCGAACAGTTGCTTCGCCGCCGCGTACCCACCCGGAATGGTGAAGTCCGCAGACCGGAACAGCGACGGATCCGGCGAGATCCCCGCGGCTTCAAGCGCGGCCTCGTATCCGACCCGCCGGTTGGTGGGCAGGTGGAAGTCCCGCTCCGACTCCTGGTCGCCGCCGATGTGGGCGATCGACACGTGTCCGAGGGCGAGCAGATGCTCCGTCGCGAGCCGAGCGACCGCCACATCGTCGATGCTGAAGGTGCGCACGCCCTTCAGCGGTCCGCCAACGCCCACGATCGGCTTGCCGAGGGCGAGCAGGCCGGCGAGCTCGACCGGGGTGAGTTCGAGGGAGATCGCGACGACGGCATCCACCCGCTTGCGCAGCAGAAAGTGCTCGAAGACACTGCGTCGTTCTTCCCCGCCCCCACCGAGGTTGTAGAGGGTGAGGTCGTAGCCATTGCTCAGCAGCGAACGTTCGGCCCCCTCGAGCACCGAGCTGTAGAACCACCGGTTGAGAAAGGGGATGACGACGCCGATGTTCTTGGTGCGCCCGCTCGCGAGGCTCGAGGCGTTCGAGCTCACGACGTAGCCGAGGTCCGCGGCTGCGGCTGTCACGCGTGCCTTCGTGATGTCGGAGACGTGGCCGTTGCCGCTCAGGGCCCTGGACACCGTGGCGGTGGACACGCCGGCGGCATCCGCGACCTCCTGGATGCCAGCCATCCACCCGTCCTCTCACCCATCGTCGTGTGACCGACTGAATCTTATGGCCTCGCTCACCCCGCCCTCGATTTCGCGGGAGCCATTCACCCTGTATCCTTTATTTGCGCGTTCGGCCCGTGGTCGATGTGCATGGCAAGTTACCCAAGTGGCCAAAGGGATCTGACTGTAAATCAGCCGTCTACGACTTCGTGAGTTCGAATCTCGCACTTGCCACAGCAGCACCTGCACGACCGACGGCCCGGCTCGATACGAGACGGGCCATTCGTGTCTCATCAGCGCACCGCTACCGAGAGCCAGGAATCCATGACGGCCGAACTGCTCGAGATCGCCCGCACCGTGGCCGTGCAGGCGGCTGCTCTCGCGCAACTGCGCCGCTCCGAGGGGGTCGAGGTTGCGGCGAGCAAGTCGTCGACCGAAGATATCGTGACCTTTGCGGATCGGGAGACCGAGGCGCTCATCCGTTCGAGACTCGCCGAATTGCGACCTCACGACGGATTCTTCGGGGAGGAGAGCGGTGCGGAGACCGGCACGAGCGGTCTCACCTGGGTCGTCGACCCGATCGACGGCACCGTCAACTTCCTCTACGGGATTCCGCACTACGCCGTGAGCATCGCGGTGGTCGAGGGGGATCCGGATCCGCTCACCTGGCGCGCGCTCGCCGGAGTGGTCGCGAACCCCGCCAGTGGCGAGACCTTCTCCGCGCGGGAGGGCGGAGGGGCATACCTCGGCGCTTCGCCGATCCGCGTCGCTCCGGCGGTCGAGCTCTCCCAGGCCCTCGTCGGCACCGGGTTCTCGTATCTCGCGGACATCCGTTCGGAGCAGTCGCAGGTGCTCAGCGGACTGCTCCACCGGGTGCGGGACATCCGTCGCATGGGCGCCGCGTCCCTCGACCTGTGCGCCGTCGCCTGTGGTCGGCTGGACGCCTATTTCGAGCGGCGGCTCAGCCCCTGGGATCACGCCGCGGGTGCCCTCATCGCCCGGGAAGCCGGTGCGCGAGTCACCGGGATGGATGGCGCGCCGCCGTCTCGCGAGTTCGTCCTGGCCGCCGAACCCACGCTCGCCGCCGGGCTCGAGCGGCTGTTCGCAGAACTCTGAGCGCCGGTTCAGGCTGCGCTGCGACGATGGACGGCATCGTTCCGCGCACGCTGGAGCGATTGCCGTTTGGGCGGCAGTGTCGTACCCTTTACCTATTCGTTATAAGTTCCGAGGGCTTGCACCAGGGGCTTAGCGCCAAGAATCACTGACCTACAGACGTACTCGAGTTCTCCAGCTCGCTGTATTTGTTGTTGGAGGACCATCAGCTTGAACGCCTATCCCTCATCCATGCCTGCATCATCGGTGAATCCGGAGAACCGATAGCGTGGCCGGCTTCGATTGGAGCGCCGAGTCCGCCCGTGACCAAGAGTCACGTGACACGGAGCGCAGCGACACGACAGCGGCCGAGCCCGCCGCCACCTCACGCCGAGCCCTGAGGGAACAGGAGACGGCGGCATCCGCGTCCCGAGTTCGCAGCCTGAAGGCACCCCGAGCACTCAAGGAACCCCGAGCCCGCGCCCCGAAAACCCGAGCTCCAAAAAAAACTTCGGCTCGTGCCGCGACCCCGCGACCGAGTGCTCCCCGTGCATCAGCGGTCCGCACGACAACGGTTCGCCCGACCGTGAGTCGCTCGGCCCCCCGTCGCGGGCAGCTCCTGCGCAAGTTCATCACCGTCAGCGCGATGTTCGGTGCTGGCGCACTTCTCGTCGCGACCTCCCTCCCGGCCGTGGCGCTGCAGATGAACTCGGCCAGTGCTCTGACGCCCGAGCTTCCCACCACCTCGAATTCCCAGGTGCAAAGCCTCATCGTGAACCATGAAGCCGCGGATGCCGCCCCCACCCGGGACCCGTACACCGTGGTCAACACGATCCAGCAGGCCCGCATGAAGTTCGGACTGAAGAGCTTCTCGTACACGAACGATACGAACGGCACGATCCAGTGGCCGTTCCCGTCGCCAGTTCCGATCAGCTCGGGCTTCGGCGCGCGCGTCTCCCCCTGCGGAGGCTGTTCCTCGTTCCATGAGGGCGTGGACTTCATCCCCGGAGCGGGAACGCCGATCGGTGCGATAGCGGACGGCACCGTCACCTATGCCGCATATGACGGCAATTTCGGCTACCACGTGATCATCGACCACAACATCAACGGCCAGAAGGTGCAGAGCCTCTACGCCCACATGCTCGCCGGCTCCATCAAGGTGGTGGTGGGCCAACAGGTCACCGTGACCCAGGAACTGGGCCTGGTGGGGAGCACCGGACACTCCACCGGCGCCCATCTCCACCTCGAGGTCCATCTCGACGGCACGCCGGTGGATCCCTTCGCCTGGCTGAAGGCGAACGCGAACTGACGTTCGCCCCCGCTTGCGGGGCTGGCCTTCTTGGCCGCGTTTAGCTACTCTTAACGAATTCGTTACTTTCGTATACACATTGTGATGCTTGGCAGGCGAAGTATCCGTGTGGCCGTACCAGTCCAGTGGTGCCGCGCATTCCCGCAAGGAGCAGCAGTCGTGTCACCATCGTCCAGTGTTCTCTCGAGCGCGTGTGGGAACGATCTCCCTGTGCGCCTCCCGGGACTCGTGTGAGCGGCGACCTCGGACTGCCGCCCGCGCGATCACGTCGCGAGCTGGCGGAGCGTCGATCCTCACAGCCCCGGAAGCGCGCGCGCCGGGTTCGTGCGCTGACACCGGCCGCGCTCCCGGCGGCGCCCCTCCGCCGCAACGCGGTGCGGCGGGTGCTTCGCAAGCTGATGACCGTCGGGGCGATGGCGGGAGCCGCCGCGTTGCTCGTCTCCACCTCCCTGCCGGCAAGCGCCTTCCTGCCCGTCTCCTCCGGATCCAGTGCGTCGGCGACCACAGCATCCCTCAGCGCGGCCGTGCCCGCCGAGGCCCCTGCGGTGCAGAACATGCGGGTGGATGCCGCGGCCGCGGCCGCCGCGCCCACCAGGGACGCCTACACCGTCGTCTCTCTCGTGCAACAGATCGCCACCAAGTACGCGGCTGCCGCGCGCAGCAGCGCCTACACCAACGATCCGAACGGCACGATCCAGTGGCCGTTCCCCGTGCCGGTGCCGATCACCTATGGATTCGGTCCGCGTTCCGTGCCCGGATGTGGATTCTGCTCCACCTTCCACGAGGGCGTCGACTTCACGCCGGGCTCGGGCGTCGCCATCCAGGCCATCGCCGATGGAGTGGTGAGCAAGGTCGAGTTCGACCACGGTGGCCTCGGCAACAACGTCACCATCGACCACAACATCAACGGCCAGAAGGTGCAGAGCATCTACGGGCACATGCTCACCGGTTCGGTGCGAGTCGTGGTCGGCCAGATGGTCAAGGTGACGGATGAGGTTGGCCAGGTCGGCAGCACCGGCGCCTCGACCGGTGCTCACCTTCACCTCGAGATCCACCTCAACAACACCCCGGTTGACCCCTTCGCCTGGCTCAAGGCCAACGCGAACTGACCCGCCGTCGGTCGGGTGGGTCGCGCAGCGACCGTATCGAGGCCTACAGACCTAGAGACCTGCAGACCTAGAGACCTGCAGACCTAGAGACCTAGGCGCGAAGCCAGACCGCGGTGTCACCCGGCAACGAGCGTCCAGCGAAGCCCTCGGAGGCCACGATGATCTCCCCGGCGGGCAGGTCGACCGGCTCGGCACCGGTGTTGGCGATCACGGTGACAGACCCGTTACGGAACGCGACGACGGCATCCGGGTAGCCCGTGAGCCACTCGACATGACCGAGTCCGAGGTCCGCGACGGAGCGCTCGGCCAGAAGTGCGCGATAGAGCTCGAGAGTCGAGCCGGGGACGTCCCGCTGGGAGTCGCGGGCATAGGGAGCCCAGTCCGCCGGTTGCGGGAGCCAGCTCTTGCCGCTGGTACCGAAGCCGTAGGACGGCGCGTCGGCCTCCCAGGGGATCGGCACGCGACATCCATCCCGGCCGTAGCGTTCGCCGTCGGTGCGGAACCAGGTGGGATCCTGGCGCGCCTCGTCGGGAAGGTCGATGACCTCGGGCAGCCCGAGCTCCTCGCCCTGGTAGAGGTAGGCGCTGCCGGGCAGGGCGAGCATGAGGGTCGTCGCGGCGCGCGCGCGTCGAAGTCCGAGGGAGCGCAAGGGGTGGCCAGGGGATCGCGGTCCGATCCCGTGGCCCTGAGGGTTCTCGGCGGTCACCGCGAGGCGTGAGGCGTGACGCACGACGTCGTGGTTAGAGAGCACCCAGGTGCTCGGAGCGCCGACGCCGGTGAACGCGGCGAGCGAGGCGTTGATGATCGCCCGCATCGTCGGGCCGCTCCACGGGGTCTCGAGGTAGGAGAAGTTGAAGGCCTGCTGCATCTCGTCGGGTCGCACCCAGCGCGCGAGCTTGGTCAAGGGCTCCACCCAGGCTTCGGCGCAGAGAACCCGGTCGCCCTCGTATTCCTCGAGCACGGAGTGCCAGTCGCGGTAGATCTCGTGCACGCCGTCCTGGGCCCAATAGGGCCGGGTGACGTCGTTGTCGAGATTCGCGTCGATCTGAGGCTCGAGCCCCAGGGTGCCGCTGCCGCCCATGCTGCCGCCATCGGCCGGAGCCGTGTAGTCGGGAAGGCCGTCGGCCTTGATCAGGCCGTGTGCGACATCCACCCGGAAACCGTCGACGCCGCGGTCGAGCCAGAACCGCAGGATGTCGCGGAACTGTTCGCGCACCCAGGGGTTCTGCCAGTTGAGATCGGGTTGCGAGGAGTCGAAGATGTGAAGGTACCACTGGCCGGGACGGCCGTCGGGGTTGGTGAGTCGGCTCCAGGCGGAGCCGCCGAACACGGATTCCCAATTGTTGGGCGGTAGTTCGCCGTTGAGGCCCGTGCCCTCGCGGAACATGTAGCGGTCGCGCTCTGGGCTCCCCTCTGGCGCGGCCAAGGCCTGCTGGAACCAGATGTGCTGGTCGGACGAGTGGTTGGGCACGAGGTCCACGATGAGTTTGAGGCCGAGTTCGTGAACCCGCTTCTCGAGTGCCGCGAAGTCGGCGAGGGTGCCGAAGATCGGGTCGACGTCGCAATAGTCGGCGACGTCGTATCCGGCGTCCTTCTGCGGCGAGGTGTAGAACGGCGAGAGCCAGACGGCATCCACCCCCAGCTCCACCATCGCGGGAAGCCGTTCGGTGATGCCGATGAGGTCGCCGAGGCCGTCGTCACCCATGCCGTCGGCGAAGGACCGAGGGTAGATCTGGTAGATGACGGCGGAGCGCCACCATTCGTTTCCGGAGGCGCTGGAGAGTGTGGTGGTCTCGGTTGCGGGCGCAGAAAAACCCTGCCGAATGTCGAGGCTCATCCGAAAACCTTATTGCATCCCCCGTTGCCCGAAATCGCGGAGCCGCTGGCCGCCCGCCGGAGTGGCAGAGAGCGTACTGTCTGCAGACGTGAACACTCTGCCCCTCTGGCTGCTTGTGCTGATTTTCGTCGCGGGAGCGGCCGTCATCTGGGTGGCGGGCATCCAACTCTCCAAAACGACGGATGTCCTGGATAAGCGGCTGCACCTCGGTAGTGCCCTCGGCGGACTCATCGTTCTCGCGGTTGCCACCAATCTCCCCGAGATCGCCATCACCGTCAGCGCCGCACTATCGGGGAATATCGAGGTCGCAACGGGAAACATCCTGGGCGGCATCGCGATGCAAACAGTCGTGCTGGCCGTCCTCGATCTCTTCGGACGGCGCGGAAAGGGCGTGCGGCCGCTGACCTACCGGGCCGCCTCCCTGACATTGGTGCTCGAAGCGGTGGTCGTCGTCGCGGTTCTGTCTGTCGTCGTCGCAGGCAGCCAGCTTCCCGCCGGGCTCGTGTTTGCCCGGGTCACCCCGGATGTGCTCGTCATCGCCGCCCTCTGGATTGTCGGCCTGATGCTGGTACAACGCTCCGGCTCACACCTGCCCTGGCACGAGGACGGGGCGGCACCGGACTCGTCTCCGCATCCCCGCGGACATCGACGCCACACTCCCGACAAGAAGATGAGTGTGACGAAAGCCGCCATCGTGTTCGCCGTCTCCGCCCTTGCCACCCTCGTCGCGGGGGTGGTGCTCGAGCGGGCCGGGGATGCCGCGTCGTCGCAGATCGGTCTGTCGGGGGTGCTCTTCGGGGCGACCTTCCTGGCGTTGGCGACATCCCTGCCCGAGATCTCCACCGGGCTTCAAGCCGTGAAGCAGGGCGATGACAATCTGGCGATGAGCGACATCTTCGGCGGGAACGCCTTCTTGCCTGTTCTCTTCCTCGTCGCGACGATCATCTCCGGCGCCTCGGTGCTGTCCCATGCCAACTCCAGCGATATCTACCTCACCGCCCTCGCGGTGCTGCTCACTCTGATCTATATCGTCGGTCTGATCTTTCGACCGTCCCGACGGATCCTCGGCATGGGTGTCGACTCTCTCACCGTGGTCGTCGTCTACGCCGTGGGCATCCTCGGGCTGCTCTCGATCACGAGCGGATGACCGAACTCCCGTCGTAATCGGGCCGTAACGGCGCTACGGTACCTTCGACATCAGTATCGGCGGGCAATTCAGCCCCGCAGGCCATCGAAGGGTCCCCATGGGTATCGTCAACACGCCGCACCACGACGGTTCTCCCCTCTATGTCTCCGATTCCGCACCCCAGCTCGGTGACCACGTGCGTGTGCGCATCCGCATCCCCGCGGGCTTCGGACCGGTCATCGCCGTGCACACCCGCTCCAATCCCGACCACGAGCCGCGGTTCGCCGTGGCCTCGCCCGTTGCGGATGTCGACGGGTGGGAGTGGTGGGAGGCCGAGATCGAGATCGAGAACCCGGTGCACGGCTATCGCTGGCTGCTCTCCCTCGCGGACGGCGGTTCGGTCTGGGTGAACGCCACCGGCGTCCACACCATCGAGACCCTCGATTCGGAGGACTTCCGGATGGTGACCTACCCGGCGGCACCGGACTGGGCCTCGTCGACGGTGATGTACCAGATCTTCCCCGACCGATTCGCCCGGTCTGCAGCGGCATCCGCTCGCCAACTGCCCGATTGGGCCGTGCCGGCCGCGTGGACGGATGATGTGGTGTACGTGGGTGCGGACACTCCCCGCCAGTTCTATGGCGGCGATCTCGCGGGCATCGCCGAGCATCTCGACCATCTGGTGGCGCTCGGGGTGAACCTCATCTACCTGACGCCCGTGTTTCCGGCGCAGTCCAACCACCGCTACGACGCGTTGTCCTTCGCCGAGGTGGATCCGCTGCTCGGCGGGGACGAGGCGCTCGTCGCACTCATCGACGCGGCGCACGGGCGCGGACTGCGGGTGATCGGGGACCTCACCTCCAACCACAGCGGGGACGCCCACGAGTGGTTCCGGGCCTCCCACCTCTCGCCGGAGGCCCCGGAGAGCGAGTTCTATTACTGGCTCGATGAGCAGCAGGATCGCTACGTGTCGTGGCTCGGGGTGCCGAGCCTCCCCAAGTTCAACTGGAACTCGGCCGAGCTGCGCCGACGCTTCATCGACGGCCCAGAGTCTGTCGTCGCGAAGTGGCTCGGCGCGCCCTATAACCTCGACGGCTGGCGCATCGATGTCTCCAACATGACCGGACGCTATCTCGACCAGGACCTCAACCTGGAGGTGCGTCGCACGATCCGCCGCACTATGGTCGCCACGAAGACGGACACGATTCTGCTCGGGGAGTCGACGAACGATGCCGCGAGCGACTTTCCCGGGGACGCCTGGCACGGTGCGATGACGTACGCCAACTTCACCCGGCCGGTCTGGGGCTGGCTCTCCGAGCCCGGGAGCCTCGCGCCCGGCGGCATCGGCATGGCGCTCGGCACCGTCCCCGGCTACAGCGGGATCGAGGTGCATGCGGCGCACATCCGCTTCACCGCGGCGTTCCCGTGGCGCGTGCGGCTGCACAATATGAATGCCCTCGACACCCATGACACCCCACGTTTCCTCACCCATGCCCGGCCGGGCACCGTTCCTGTCGCGTTCGGTCTCTCGGTGACGTTGCCGGGCATCCCCGTCGTCTTCGCCGGCGACGAGTTCGGACTCACCGGCACGGACGGCGAGCACTCCCGCACTCCGATGCCCTGGGGAACCGAGGCGGCGGCCGCCGACACCATCTCCCTCTATTCGCGCCTGATCCACCTTCGAACCTCTCATCCGGCATTGAATGGTGGCGGCATCCGCTGGTTGCATGCCGGCAGCGAGGTGCTGGTCTTTGTGCGGGAGTCAGCCGAGGAGAGCGTGCTCGTCGTAGCGGCCCGGGATGACTTCGACGTGACTCTTCCGCCGCACGCGGTGGCCGGCCTCCCGGTGACACTCTTCGGCCGGATGGGTGCGGTGCAGACGCCGGAGGGCCTCAGGCTGAGCGGATCCGGACCGGCCTTCGGCGCGTTCGAGTTGCCGGGCATCACGCTTCCCGACTTCTTCGAGCCCGGTGTGATCCTCGCCCTCGAGTAGCGGCGCGGCGGGCCCCGCCGCGGATGCTATTCTCTAACGGTGCCAAAATGGCGCGTGGAGAGTCGCGCGCTGCTTTCGCCCCCTTAGCTCATTGGTAGAGCACTTCCTTGGTAAGGAAGAGGTAGTGGGTCCGATTCCCACAGGGGGCTCTCGTAACCCGTTTGTCTGGTTACGTCCCGGCGGGGTAGCTCAGGTGGTTAGAGCACACGGCTCATAATCGTGGTGTCGCGGGTTCAAGTCCCGCTCCCGCTACAGAAGCGCTGGTTGCGCAAGGTCTCGGCCGTTCTCGAGCCCGGCTCGGATGGGTCGATCGGCGGACAGCCGACCGAGAGCCGATCCGAGCGCGGCCGTCGACTCGATCGAACGACGGCCGCCCCGGGTGCCCCTACAGGGTGGCGAGAATGTCCTTCATCTTCTGGATCTCGCCGGCCTGGGTAGAAACGATCTTCTTCGCCAGGGCGATCGCCGCCGCGTTCTTGCCGTCGCTCACCTCGGTCTCGGCCATTGTGATCGCACCCTCATGATGGGCCGTCATGCCTGTGAGGAAGAGGCGTCCGGCCTCGGTACCGGAGGCATCCTTCAAGCCGGTCATCTCCGAGTCCGACATCATTCCGGTGTCGCCGTGATCCATGCCCGACATGCCCGTGCCCGATGCGCCCCAGGTAGTGAGCCACGCGTTCATCGTGGCAATCTCCGGGCCCTGCGCGGCCGTGATGTCGGTGGCCAACGCGCTGATCCGGCGGTCGATCCCGGATTTGGTCAGAATCATGTCCGACATCTCGACGGCCTGTTCATGGTGGGGCACCATCATTTGAGCGAACACGACGTCCTGGTCGTTGAAGGCCCCCTGGGAGGAGCGCGGAGCGGATGACGCGGAATCCCCGTCATTCATGCTGCCCATCGGCTGCGAGCTGGAGCAGGCGGCAAGAGTGAGCGTGGCGGCGAGAATGACGGTGATGACGACGGTGGTACGAATTTTTGGCATGCGTGTTTGTCCAATCAGAGAGGGTGAGTTCGGTGCAGGGGGAGCCCGCATACGGGCGCACGAAATCAGGTTCTGCTGATGGAGAGGGCGTCGAGGTTCGGTGCTGGCGGGACGGCCGACGCGGCGGCCGCGAGTGCCGGGCGAAGGAAGTTGCGCGACCGACGCGGCGGGCCCGACCACTCGGTTCGTCGTGCGCCGGCAGCCATCACGGCAGTGGCCAGAAGGGCGATCACGCACGCCAGGGTGGTCATCACCTGGCCAGGATCACAGACGCCGGAACATCCGTGCGATCCCGCTGATGAGCCGCCGGTGGATTCCATGGCGTCGGCATGGTGCAAGTCTGCTGGCATCGCGTTTGCTGCGCCGGTTCCGCCAGCATGATCGCCCATCGATGACGAGATCGTGTGCATCGCGAGAAGGCCGGCCACGACCGCGACGACGACCGTGAGAAGCAGCAGGGTCTTCCGGAGCGCGGAGGGATTGAGGATCCAGTCAGACGCTCGGATCACACTCACCATGCCACCCCTTCGAATGATGCCAACGCTAGCCGAGCCGGGGAGCTGCGGCCTGAGTCGATGCTGCGCACTGGCCGGGAACACGCTCGGCGCTCATGACCGTGGCGCGGCATCCGACCCGAGCGCCTGGAGTTGCTCGTCCGGCTCCGTGACACCCTCTCGGCCACCAGGGTTCTGCGGAAGAAGACTCGCGACGCTCGCCCCGGGGCGAAGGTCGAGACGGCGAAGCAACTGGGCATTCAGAGCCACGACTACCGTGGATGCAGACATCAGCAATGCGCCGACCTCCATCGGGAGGACGAAACCGATGGGCGCCAGGACTCCGGCGGCGAGCGGCACGGCGATCAGGTTGTAGCCGGCGGCCCACCAGAGGTTCTGCTTCATCTTTCGGTAGGTCTTGCGAGACAGCTCGATGACCGAGAGCACGGATCGTGGGTCATCGCTGGCGAGGATCACGCCGGCGGAGGCGATGGCCACGTCGGTGCCCGCCCCGATGGCGATGCCGACGTCGGCCTGGGCGAGCGCGGGTGCGTCATTCACGCCGTCCCCGACCATGGCGACCTTATGGCCCTCACGCTGCAGTTCGCTGACCTTCGCTGCCTTGTCCTCCGGGTGCACCCCCGCGAATACCCGATCGATGCCGAGGTCATCCGCCACGGACTGGGCGACGGCGTGGGCGTCCCCGGTGATCATCACCACCTGTATCCCGAGTGCGCGGAGGGCATCGACGGCTTGACGGGATTCTGGGCGAACCTCATCGGCGAGCCCGATGGCGCCGATCACTGTCGAGTCCCGGAGCACGTGAAGGATGATCGCCCCCTCGCGTTGCCACGCGAGCGTCTCGGGGAGCGGATCGGCGGCGTGCGAGGCGAGCATGCCAGGTCCACCGACGCTGACCTCGCTGCCGTTCACGACCCCCGTGACCCCGACAGCCGTCGACGCCTGGAAGTCGGTCGCCTTCGGGATCGAGAGACCGCGCGCTTTCGCGGCATCCACGATGGCCCTGGCCAGCGGATGCTCGCTGTCTGCTTCGACGGCCGCCGCGAGTGAGAGCACATCCCGATCCGAAGCCGAAGTCGTGACGGCAAACCGGGTGACGCTCGGCTCTCCCTTGGTCAGGGTTCCGGTCTTGTCGAAGAGCACGGAGTTCACGGTGCGCATGTTCTCCAGCGCGAGACGGTCTTTGACGAGGACGCCACCCTTCGCGGCTCGCTCCGTCGCGATGGAGACGACGAGGGGGATCGCCAGGCCGAGAGCATGTGGACAGGCGATCACGAGCACGGTGATCGTGCGGATGACCGCATCCTGTGGTGATCCGAGGGCGGTCCACACGATGGCGGTGATCACGCCGGATCCCAGGGCGAACCAGAACAACCAGCCGGCGGCAACGTCGGCCAACCGCTGGGCTCGTGACGACGAATTCTGCGCCTCCGAGACGAGCCTCTGGATGCCGGCGAGCGCCGTGTCGCCTCCCACCGCGGAGACACGCACCCGGATGGCGTTGTCGGTGGCCACCGTTCCCGCAACGACCTGGGTGCCGGGACCGCGAGCGACAGCCCGGGATTCGCCGGTGATCATCGATTCGTCGACGTCCGCTGTGCCTTCGGTGACCTCCCCGTCCGCCGGAACACGGCCGCCGGGTCGCACGATGACGAGATCCCCGACCACCAGGTCAGCGGGCGAGATGACCACGATATTTTCGCCGTCGATGCGCTCCGCCTCATCCGGCAGCAGCGCCGCAAGCGACTCCAGGGCGGTTGACGACTGTGCGAGGGACCGCATTTCGATCCAGTGTCCGAGAAGCATGATCACGATGAGGAGGGCGAGCTCCCACCAGAAATTCAACTGACGATCGATGAGGCCGAGACTGGCAGCCCACGATGCGACGAACGCGACGGTGATCGCCAGCGCGATCAGGAGCATCATTCCGGGCTTGCGCGCTCTCAGCTCCGACACGGCACCGGTGAGGAACGGGCGCCCGCCCCACACGTAGAGCACCGTTCCGAGGACGGGTGAAATCGACGCCACAAAAAAGCCGTCGGGCAGTGAGTAGCCCAGGATCATTGCGAACATGTCGCTGAACGCCACGACGGGAACGGCGATGACGAGCATGATCCAGAACAGGCGTCGGAACTGGCCGACATGGTCACCATGGCCGGCGTGGCTCATCCCACCCGGCGAATCATGCTGCGCGGGGGATCCGGCGTGATGAGTGTCAGGAGTGAGATGTGTTGGCTGATCGTGTGAGGGGGCCATCACCGAAATATATACCCCCATGGGGTATATATCAACCCTGGTCCGCGACGGCGAGTCGGGCATTCGTCCCCGCGGGGTGATGACCGGGGAGAGTGTGGACCAGCCCAGTGCGGCCCTGTTTCAGCGCGACGCTCCTCCCGCCCGACCCGCTGGGTGCCGTCCACAATGAGCATCGTGCAATAATCTGCGTATGGATGCAGATAAGCGGATATGCGGCAGGGAACCCGACAGCCAATTCGTGGAGCTCGCTGCGGAGGTGTTCTCCATGCTGGCGGATGCCACTCGCGTGCGGCTCATCCTCGCCCTCCGCGACGGGGAAAAGTCGGTGAACCAGCTCGCCGAGACGCTCGAGAAGCCGCCGGCGGCGGTGTCGCAGCACCTGGCGAAGCTGCGGCTGGCGCGGTTCGTGACGACCAGGCAGGAAGGCACCCGCGTCTATTACCACCTCGAGAACGAGCACGCGGCACAACTCGTGTCGGATGCCATCTTCCAGGCGGAGCACTCGCTCGGCGGGACTCCGCGCCATCATCACGAGCGGGATGAGGCATCCGAGTGACCGAGCATTCCCCCATGCGTGCTGAGCATGACCACCAACACGAGCACGACCACGAGCACGAGCACGAGCACGAGCACGAGCACGAGCACGAGCACGACCACGGGCATGACCACGGCGGCCATTCGCATCCGACCGGCCTCAAGGGCTTCCTCTACGGGTTGTTCGTTCCTCACAGCCACGATGCGGCCGATTCCATCGATGATGCCCTCGAGGCCAGCTCCGCAGGGGTGCGGGCGCTCAAGATCAGCCTGTTCATCCTGCTCGGCACGACACTCCTGCAACTGGTCGTCTTCCTCATCAGCGGCTCGGTGGCACTCCTGGCCGACACCATCCACAACTTCGCCGATGCGCTGACCGCGGTGCCCCTGTGGATTGCTTTCGTGCTCGGACGGCGGATGGCCTCGCGCCGGTACACCTACGGCTACGGTCGCGCCGAGGATCTTGCCGGACTCTTCATCGTGGCCGTCGTCGCACTGTCGGCCGTCGTCGCGGCCTGGGAGTCCATCAGTCGTCTGGTGCACCCAGAGACGATCCACAATCTCTGGTGGGTCGCCGTCGCCGGCCTCATCGGGTTCGCCGGAAACGAGGCGGTCGCGATCTATCGAATCCGCGTCGGGCAGAAGATCGGATCCGCCGCGCTCGTCGCAGACGGTGTGCACGCTCGATTGGACGGCTTCACCTCTCTTGCCGTCGTTCTCGGCGCCGTCGGTGTGATGCTCGGCTTCCCCCTCGCGGACCCGATCATCGGACTCCTGATCTCGGCGGCGATCATCGTGCTGCTGTGGGGAACCGTTCGCAGTATCGGGCGGCGCCTCATGGACGGTATCGAGCCGGAGCTGGTGGACAGGGCCGAGCGCGCACTGGCGCGGACGCCGGGCGTGCTCGCAGTGCCCCACGTTCAGCTGAGGTGGGTCGGCCACCGGCTGCAGGGATCGGCCACCATCACCGTGGCAGACGTGTCGGTGTCCGAGGCGGATGTCATCGCCCACGACGCCGAGCATCTGCTCGGGCATGAGCTGCCCAACATCGACAACATGGTGATTCGTGCCACAGCCTCGCCGCCACACCCGCGGGCACACCACCACTAGCGGGCGCGCGCCCTCCGGAGGCGGTGCTCCTTGACACGGTGCGGATTCGGATGTCGACTCGGTTCACCCGCTGACCGAGCACGTCAGCCCCGAACTGGCCGAGGAGTACCGAGATGAGCACCATCGTCGTGCAGGCATTCATCACCCTGGACGGCGTCGTCCAGGCCGGCGGGGCTCCGGACGAGGATCGCGAGGGTGGCTTCGAGCACGGCGGGTGGACCTCGGAGTATGACGCACGCGACGTGCGTGGCGAGATGGCGGAGATCATCCGCTCCTGGGAGAGCGCAACCGAGGCTCTCCTGCTCGGCCGCAAGACCTACGAGATCTGGGCCTCCTCCTGGGGCGTCTGGGACGAGAACGACGCTGGATTGAGGGGGGAGCTCAACAGGCGGTACAACCGCGTTCCCAAATACGTCGCGTCCCGCACGCTCACCGAGCTCGGTTGGCAGAACTCGCACCTCCTCGGTGCGGATGTCCCGGCTGCGGTGCGTGCGCTCCGCGATCAGCCCGGCGGCGAAATCCGCGTCTGGGGCAGCACCGGGCTCATCCGCACGCTGGCCGAGCACGACCTGATCGACGAATACCGGCTCGCGGTGTACCCGATGGTGTTGGGCACCGGCAAGAAGCTGTTCCCCGAGGGGTTTCCCCGGGTGAGCCTCTCCCGCGCGGAGACCCGAGCTCTGGAATCCGGGGTGCAGGTCACCACCTACCGTCGCTCAGCCCCCGCCTGATCGCTCGCCCGTGTGATCCTGGATCGACTGCCGAAGGCGTCGACAGATTTCGGGAGCCGAGGCCTGTAATCACCACCAGTGCGCACATTCAAGCCCCTGACCCCGACTATTTCCGCGCGTACCGTGCTGGGCATGGCAATCACCCAGTACACCTTCGGAAACCCCGTCACCCGCGACCCCGACATCACCCCACCCGAGCAGCATCAGGACGGGCCGGGAGTGGAAGACGCCCAGAGTTCGGCCCCGGATGTCGGCGAAGACAGCTACGTCGGCGCTGGCCGCCTCACCGGCCGCAAAGCCCTCATCACCGGCGGTGACTCCGGCATCGGCGCTGCCGTCGCTATCGCCTTCGCCAGGGAGGGAGCGGATGTCGCGATCTCCTACCTCGCATCGGAGCAGGAGGATGCCGACCGCACCATCCGACTGATCGAGGCGGCCGGGAGAAAGGCGGTCGCCC
This sequence comes from Frigoribacterium sp. UYMn621, assembly GCF_040549525.1. Taxonomy (NCBI): domain Bacteria; kingdom Bacillati; phylum Actinomycetota; class Actinomycetes; order Micrococcales; family Microbacteriaceae; genus Frigoribacterium; species Frigoribacterium sp. UYMn621. The sequence goes on from NZ_JBEPTM010000001.1 coordinate 346,637, forward strand.
TTCCGCACCTCGCGCCCGGATCGACGATCATCAACACCTCGTCGATCCAGGGCTACACGCCGTCCCCGCTGCTGGTCGACTATGCCTCGACCAAGGCCGCGATCAACACCTTCTCCAAGGCACTCGCGCAGCAGCTCGCCCCGCAGGGGATCCGCGTGAACGTGGTGGCGCCCGGTCCGATCTGGACTCCGCTGCAGACCGCGGGCGGCCAGCCGCCGTCGGCGCTCCCGACAACGGGGGAGGAGACGGCCCTCGGTCGGTGGGGCAGCCCGCAGAACTCGCGCCGGCTTACGTGTTCCTCGCCTCACCCGAGTCGAGTTTCGTCGTGGGGGAGACGCTCCACGTCGACGGGGGAATGCCCAATCCCTGAGCCGCTGCTATGAGCCTGGGCCAGGACCTAACGTCGGACCTCGGCGACCTCGGCGACCTCGACACCCAGCCACCGAGCCAGCTCGGAGATCTCCCCTCTCACCATCTCTTCCTCCTCCGGGTCGAAGGGCAGGAATTCGTGTACCGCGGCGATCCTCAGCACGCTCTCGGTGCGATCGATCTCTGCCTCCAGCATGCCGACGAAGCGATCGCCCATCAGGATGGGGTGCGCGAACAGGCCGTACTTGCGCTGTGACTTCGGCTTGAACTGCTCGAGCACGTACTCGAACTGGAAGATCTCCCGAAGCCGCGGGCGATCGAAGAGCAACCCGTCGTAGGGGTTGAGGAAGGCGACGCGCCCTCCGGCGTCTTGGTCGAGCGTCGCGAGTGCCGCCGGGTCGACCCGCCAGGTGGACCGCAGTCCCTCGATCCGCACGGGCTCGCCGGCCATTCCAACCGGTGTCCAGGGGGACTTCTGCCGAGCGATCCCGGCGGCCTGGAGTCGTCTCTCGTCCCACTGCCGATCGGCCTCTTCGCGTTCCAGCTCGGGCAGGTCGGTCGGGTAGACGCGCTCGGCGAGGTCCCAGCGGCGATGCCTGCCCTCGCGCCCGACGATGGCGACCTCGCCCTGTCGGCTGAGGAAGTCCAGCATGATCGGCACCTGGTTGGACCCGAACCATCCATCCGGCGGCCGCGTCACGTCGGCGGTGTCGGGAATGTCGCTCGCGAGAAGCGGCCCATCGGCGCGAAGCCGCGCCAGCACCTCCGACCGGAAGCGCGAGTTGGCGTCGAGCCATTGCCGGGTGCTCTCCCGGCGAGGCCATTGCCGCATCGCGGGGAGCATCAGCGGCAGAAGACTGACCGGGCGGAATGCCCCATCGAACTCGAACAGCAGGTGATCCCGTTCGACGGCATCCTTCAGCTGGCCGGGTTCATAGGCGTAACCGATGCGCGACCACAGCACGGTGTGCTCGCAGGCCGCGATGACCCGAGTCGGATCGATCTTGACGGCGCCGAGCTGTTCGGCGACCTCGATGACATCGCCCGGCCGTTCGGCATCGAGCAGCTGCGATCGCACCGCGATGCGGCGGGCATCGTCGAGCGTGAGCACTCGAGGGCTCACCATGCGCACCTCCCCGTCGCGGATTGATCGGCCCTTCCTCGGCGTTCTCCTATCATCGTCCCCACGACCGACGGTGGGTCGGCGCCCGCCGAAGAGGTGTTCAGCCCGGGCCTTGAGGTTCGAAAGATCCTCCCGACGCCTCCCGCCTCCAGATCGATCCAAACCCGTGGCTGCGACCCAGGTGCATCTTTGCTGGAAGTTCGATGACAAGACATGCACTGAGTGCATCGTTGCACTTAGTGTGAGCGACGTGATCATGTCAACGGCACCCGATCGGCGGGCCGCTCTCAAGGAGCGCCATCGTTCGGCGATCCTCGCCGCAGCCCATGATCTCGTGCAGGAGCGCGGCGGTCCCCGGTTCAACGTCGACGAGCTCGCCGAGCGAGCGGATGTGGCGCGGCGCACGGTCTTCAATCATTTCGCGTCCGTCGACGAAGTGCTCCTTGCCCTCTCCGCCGAGGAGCTCGAAGTGATCATCGACGAATTCATCGCCGCCGTCGCCGCAAGCCCGGTCGGCGACGGCAGCCGAGCGTCGATGTTCACCGAGCTTGCCGAGATGTTGCAGCACGTCGATCTGCCCACGGTGATCGCCTCTGTCGTGAAAGTCCTCGGCGTCGAGGATGCCGACGATGCCCGAGGGCGCGCGCTCACCGATGTGACATTCGCCCGTGCCGCCGAGCGCCTCTTGCGTGAGGTCGCCAGGCGCTATCCGGAGGCGGACACTCTCGACACCGAAGTGCTCGTCGGCTCCCTCATGAACGGTGTCGTCGTCATCGCGAAGCGCTGGCTCGAGGAGTCGGCCGGACGCACCGATCCCGCGGCGCGAGCGGACTGGGACCGCCTTCTCGCCCGGCTCACCGACACCATCAGATCTGGATATTCGCCCACAGTTTGATATCGCGGGGTGCACCGGCGCGCCCCGTTCCGCACGACAGCACCGCACTCACCACACCTGCACTCACCACTGAAAGGAACGAGGATTCGACATGGCCGGCCTCCTCTATCGCCTCGGACGATTCTCTGCACGCCGTCACTGGACGGTCATCGTCACCTGGGTGGTGATCATCGCCCTCGCGGGAGTCGGATACGCGCTGTTCGCGGGCACTCCGTCCCCGTCGATCAGCATCCCCGGCACCGCGACGGCCAAGGTGCAGGATGAACTGAACGCGAAGTTCCCGAAGGCGAGCGGCGGAAGCGGCAGCCTCGTGCTGGAGACGACCTCGGGAAAGGCCTTCACCGAGGCGCAGAAGGCGGATGTCACGCAGCTTCTCGCGGACATCGCCGACATGAGTGGGGTGAAGTCGGCCAACAACCCGTTCACCACGCAAGCGACGCTTGACGACAACCGGCAGCAGGTCACGGATGGGCGGGCGAAGATCACCACAGGCAAGGAGCAGCTCGCGGCGGCGCAGGCACAACTGACTGCGGGCCAGGCACAACTCGACCAGGCCCAGCAGCAGCTCGACGCGGCGAAGGCCGCGGCCGCGGGTGCGCCCGCAGCCGTGCAGGCACAGCTCGAGGCGCAGCAGGCCGCGTTGACCGCCCAGCAGTCGAGCCTCACCGCGAACCAGTCGACCCTCGATGCCAACGCGAAGACCCTCGATGAACAGAGCACCAAGCTCGAACTCGGATCCCAGCTTCTCGACCTGTCGTCGAACATCCGTTTCGTCTCGAAGGATGACAGCAGCGCTGTCGCCACCATCCAATTCACCAAATCGACCAACCTCGTCTCTCCCGCCCTGAAGACCGCGGTCGAGAAGAAGGCCGAGGCCGGCGTCGACGGGGTGAAGGTCTACGTGTCGCAGGACATCGCCCAGGGCGTTCCGAGCATCCTCGGCCCGGGTGAGGTCGTCGGTGTCATCGTCGCGGCGATCGTGCTCATGGTCATGCTCGGCACGCTCATCGGAGCGGCCCTTCCCCTTCTCAGTGCCGGCGTCGGACTCGGCGCCGCGACCCTCGGGGCCATGGCGTTCTCCGGCATCGTGGAGTTCAACTCCGTCACGGTCGTGCTGGGCGTGATGCTCGGCCTCGCGGTCGGAATCGACTACTCGCTGTTCATCCTCAACCGGCACCGCACCCAGTTGAAGCAGGGGATGCCGCTGCACGAATCGATCGGACTGGCCAACGGCACCTCCGGCAATGCGGTGGTCTTCGCCGGCACCACGGTCATCGTCGCGCTGCTCGCGCTCAACATCACCGGCATCCCCTTCCTCGGTCTCATGGGAACCGTCGGCGCTGTGGCTGTCGCGGTGGCCATCCTGGTGGCGATCACTTTCACCCCGGCCATGCTCTCGCTCGTCGGGCTCCGGATCCTGCGCAAGAAGGAACGCCTGGCCATCGGGCATGCGAGCGCCAAGCGAGTGCCGAATACTCCGATGAAGACCTGGCGCGCGATCGTCACGCTCGTCGTCGGCGTCGCGGTTCTCGGCGTCATCGCCCTGCCCGCCATGAACATGCGTCTCGGACTGCCCGTCGGGTCGTCGGAGGCCACAACCTCGAGCCAGTACAAGGCGTACAAGACCCTCGAAGCCAAGTTCGGCGCCGGGCAGAACAGCCCACTTCTCGTCGTCGCAGACCTGCCCGCGGCCGCCACGGGAGACGAACTCCAGCGCCAGGAGATCGCGATCGGAACGAAGATCACCTCCGTGGGCAATGTGGCAGCGGTCGCTCCGATCGGCGCATCGACGGATGGCACGGTCGTCGCCTTCCAGGTGATCCCGAAGGGAGGCCCGTCGAGCGTGTCGACGGAAGCTCTCGTTCACGATCTGCGCGATCTCTCTCCGATCTCGTCCGGCTCCGGAAAGATCACCCTGGGGGTGGCCGGCAACGCGAGTGCGAACATCGACGTGTCAGAGAAGCTCTCCGCCGCGCTTCCGATCTACCTCGTGGTGGTCGTCGGGCTGTCGCTGCTGATTCTGATCCTCGTGTTCCGCTCGATCCTCGTGCCGATCACCGCGACGGCGGGCTTCGTGCTGTCGCTCCTCGCCACCTTCGGCGGGCTCACCGCGATCTACCAGTACGGATGGCTCGGCGCGGTGTTCGGAGTGCACGATCCGGCGCCGATTCTGAGCTTCCTCCCCGTGATCGAGGTCGGGGTGCTCTTCGGTCTCGCGATGGACTACCAGCTGTTCCTGGTCTCCGGCATGCGGGAGGCTTACGCCCACGGGGCGCCGGCGAAGATCGCGGTGCAGCGTGGCCTGCATGCCGGTCGATCGGTGGTGACGGCGGCGGCGATCATCATGATCTCTGTCTTCTCCGGATTCATCTTCTCGGAGTCCTCCACGATTCGCCCGATCGGCTTCGGGCTGGCCTTCGGAGTGCTTCTCGACGCCTTCATCGTGCGGATGCTGCTCATCCCGGCCGCGATGCACCTGCTCGGAAAATCGGCATGGTGGCTTCCGAAATGGATGGACCGCATTATCCCGGACGTCGACGTGGAGGGCGCGAAGCTCGAGCGAACACACCCTGTCTCTCACGAGACCGAGGTGGTGGACCTGGCCGTCGGTGAGGATTCGGCTCCACGGCATCCGGCCCACCGGGCGTGAGTTCGCTCTAGCGGCGGTCAGTCCCCTGGCATGATCAGGCAGAACGGATGCCCGGCGGGGTCGAGGTAGACGCGAAACGTGGGCGTCTCCGATCCGGCCTTGGTCGCTCCGAGTGCGAGCACAGCCGCTTCGGCGACCTCGAAGTCCTCCACCTTCACGTCAAGATGCATCTGCTGCGGGACATCCTGACTGGGCCACCGCGGAGGCGTGTACCGCTCCACCTGCTGGAACGCGATGATCGGGCGCCCTCCGCCGGGCGGGACGATCTCGGCCCAGTCGGTGTCGAATCCGACGATCTCGGCTCCGATCAGTTCGGAGTAGAACCGCGCGAGCTTCTGGGGCTCTGGGCAGTCGATGATGAGAAGTTCAAGGGTTCCGATCATGGGCCGAGACTACTCGGCGGGTGCGACATCGGGACGCGTCGCATCGACCCGGCGCCGGGCGCGCCATAATGGCGAGGGAAAAGGAGTTGCCGTGGACATGCGACTGGAACTGGTGCCCCTGCGTTCGACCGACGTGGACCGCAGCAAGGCCTTCTACGTCGATCAGGTCGGCTTCCTCGTCGACCACGACGTCGAGCCGGGCAATGGCATGCGGGTCGTGCAACTGACCCCTCCGGGATCGGCCTGTTCGATCGCCATCGGCGTGGGTTTCGTCGATTCGGATGCGCCGGCAGTCAACGGCCTCCACCTCGTCGTCGATGACCTCGATGCCGTCAGGGAGAAGCTTCTCGGTGCCGGTGTGGAGGTGTCGGGAATCAGCGACATGGGCGGCGTCCGCTACGCCTACTTCGGCGACCCCGACGGCAACTCCTGGGCGCTCCAGCAGATCTCCCGCTAGCGGGACCCGCCCTCGACGCTCGACCGGTCGCCCCGCTTTCACCCACGGCGTCGCCGGGCACATCGACGACGCTGATCGGAATCCTGCGCCTCGGCGGGAGGGGGGAACCCATTCGGCACCGGCTGTCAGTCCGCTACTTCAGCGACTGGTGCGGCGCGGTGAAGGCGATCGAGTTCGCGGTGACTCCGACGAGGCCGAGGGTGACCCGCAGCATCGTCGGCGGTAGTTCGTTGCCCGGTGGTGGTGTGTTCGCGAGAAGGGTGAGTGCTGTGCCATCGAGCAGAGATGCCGTGAGCGAGTCGAGATAGACCTGCACATTCCCTTTCAGCTGCATCGTCGTGGCGGTGGTCACCAAGGACGGGCCTGTGGCCTTTCGCACATCGAGCAGGAAGTCCTGCACGGTGACACCGTCGGCGACGATCTTGAGCGCCGTCGTGCGGGTGCCGTTCGCGAGGGGTACCGTGACGACGGTCACGGAGTGGAGCCCCGAGATCGAGATCGAGGAGCCACCCAGCTGAGCGGCGGGCAGGGTGAACGTCGGGGCGCCCGCATCCGGTACGCCGATGGCCGGCGCCGGTGGTGCCCCGGAAGCCGGTGGGGGTGGTGGGCCGATCCCGTCGGGAAGTGGCACGACCGGGTCCGGACTCGGTCGAGGACTCTGGCTCGGTGCGGGTGACGGTTGCCCCGACCCGCACTGCATGAGAAACGGGATGCACATGCCCGCGCTCGGCACTCTCGCCGCCCCGATCCCCGAGAGCGCGACGACGAGCACCGCCGCGACCAGGAGAGTCGTCGGTGCGGGCCGGCGCGACCGGGCCGCGTTCAGGATCGACTCGGTTCGACGGGGGCCCGATCCCTCACGGCCCTGGACGGCTCCGCGGTCTCGTGACGTGCCGCCCGTGGCATCCACGCGACGATCAGGATGCCACCAAGGGCACCGAGAAGCATCCCGATGAAGAATCCGCCCAGGTTCACCCCCACGAGGGAGTAGACCGAGATCGCGAGCACGAGCACGCCGTAGAAGATGCGGTGCACCGGCATGACGGTCGCGAGGATGCCGAGCAACACCATCAGCAGCGGGATGATCGTGGCCTGCAATCCCTCGATCCCCACCTGAACGTGGATCTTGCCCACGTCCAGTTGCCCGGAGAAGAACATCTCCACCCCGGCGAGGACGGCGAGCAGCCCTCCGGTGAACGGCCGGTTGCGCCGCCAGGCCGAGAATGCGGCGCGACGGGCGGCCACTAGAAGCACCCCTTGGTGCCGTCCGTGAGCTGGAGGTGCATTCCGGTGAGGGTGAAGACCGAGGCCTGGGTCGACCACGCGGTCTGCTGCAGCCCGACGATCTTGAGGGAGTCGGCATCCTGCGCGAAGTCTCCCGCCGTGCCCTTATGGCTGGTCTTCACGGCCGAGGCATCCACCCCGATGCGAATGTTGTTGAAGGTGGAGTCGCCCTTGAGGTCTGTCATGCCGATCTGGAGGTCCGTTGCGGTCGCCGGCTTCCCGCCGCCACCCGCGGTGATGAGCAGACCGACCTTGCCGAGCGGGGTATCCGTCACGACGGACTGGCACAGATCGGCCAGATTCGCCGACGCGATGTTGGCGATGGCCACCTGGTGGGGCTTGCCCGCTGTGTCGTTGGTGACCCCCGCGTACTGGGAGAACCCGGTGCCGTCGAGCTGGGAGGCACTGATCTGAAACTGGCTGCCGGAGACAGCGAATGACACCGGCACGGCGCCGTTGGCCACTCCGCCCATGAGCACGGTGGCGACGACGGCCACCGGCACCGCCGCGAGCACGATGCGTCCGCCGTGGGTCCCCGTGAGGTTTCGGAACTTCATAGATCCTCCTTGATCCAGACCACATGAGTCATGTGGTCGTTATAGAAGGAGCGACGCGGCCGGAGGGCAACTATGACGCGGATCCGGAAAAGTAATTCCGCGGATGCGGTGCTCGTAGACTCGCGGGCATGAGCTCCGCCGAAGACGCCACCCTCCCTCTTCGGGCGGCCACCGCCACGGATCTCCCGATGATCCTTCGTGGGGAGAGGCTGTACCTGCGTGAGATCGAGCCGGAGAGCGTGGAGCGGTGGACGGCCGCGCTCGATCGCAACCTCGAGCTCTGGATCGCGAACCTCGACCGCACGGGCGTGCTCGAGGCCGAGGGTGCACCTGCGGGCTATGCGATGTGGATGCCCCGGAACGGCGGAGCGGCCCTCGTGACGATGCCCGTGCTTCCGCCGCACCGGCGCCACGGATTCGGGGCACGGTTGCTCGGGTGGTTCGCGGCGGATGCGGCGGCCGCGGGCATCCGCCGCCTGGACCTCGGGGTGCATCGCGAAAACCCCGCCCGATGGCTCTACGAGCGCGACGGGTACCGGCTCACCGGTGAGGACGGGGACTACCTTCTCTACTCCCGCGAGACGGCCTGACGCGGATCAGAAGTCGAGCAGGTTGCCCCTCGCGCCTGCCGTGCCGTACTCGTGGCGCAGCACGCCCCGCTTGCGCAACTCCGGCACGAGGAGATCGAGGTATCCGTGCACGGTCACCGGGTGGAGGTCTCCGGAGAAGATGAACCCGTCGTTGTCGGCCTCGTCTCCGAGGCGCTGGATGAAGTCCGCGACCTGGCCGAGGGTGCCGACGAAACCGGTGCCGTCGGCGATGCGGCCCTTGCGGGCCTTGCGCACGGCGAGGTCGCGAAGGGTCTGCGTCTCGAAGCTGTCCGAACCGCCGAGCAGGCCGTTGATTGTGCCGCGCGACACGTGCTGGCCGAACACAGAGATGTCCAGTGGCTTGTCGAGATCGAGGACGGTGAGATCCGTCTCGAGGTCGCTCGACTGGCCGGCCAGAACCGCCCGCACCTCGGCGTCGGACGGATGCAGCGATGCCGCGACCACTCGATCCACCTCCTCTTGGCTCGCCACGATCTCCGGCTTGAAGACGAACAGGATCTTGATGTCTTCTGCGCGGCGGCCGCGCGCGATGGCGGCCTCGTGCACCTTTGCGCGATAGGCGCGCACACTCTCGACGGTGAGTGGTGCCAGCGCCAGCTGCACGTCGGAGTTGCCGCCGGCGAAGGACAGTCCGCGGCCCGAACCCCCGGGGGAGACGATGAGCGGATCCCCCTCCTCGAATGGCACGGCGTTGAGCGGACCGTCGAGGGTGAAGTACTCACCCTCGTGGTGGAAGGCATCGATGCGGCTGCCGTCCGCGAACTGGCCGGTGACGGCATCCTGAACGAGAGCTCCCTCGTCCCAGCTGTGCCAGAGGCGACGCACCACGGTGAGCCACTCCTCGGCGCGATCGTAGGCCGCGTCGTGCGACAGCTCCTCGAGCCCGAAGTGGCGCGCACTCTTCACGTCGGTCACCAGGTTGATGCCGAACCGGTTGTCGCTGAGGTGCTGGAGGGTGGCGAACTGGCGTGCGGCGAGGTAGGGAGGGTAGGCACCCGCGTTGACGGTGGGGGCTATCGCGATGTGGGAGCTCGCCTCGAAGAGGTAGGGGGTCAGCAGGAGCGGATCGAGCTTCGGCCCGCCATAGGCCGCGCGCACGCGGAGGTCGAGAGTCTCCGGGGAGCCGAGGGAGAGCGCATCCTCGATGATCAGCAGGTCGAGGCCGGCCTGTTCCAGCTCGCGCACGGACTGTTGGTAGAGCTTCGGCGAGGTCCAGCGGTAGTTCCACCGGTAGTCGGGGCGACCCCAGCCCTGTGGGCCGAATCCGCGACCGAAGAACCAGCCGAAGTGTTGGAGTCGTGTCATGGTCTTCGTCTTCCTGTGGGGCCCGCGTGTGCTCCTCGACACTAGGTCGATCCCCGTGGTGGGCGGGGGAATGTGTCGCCGTGTGAAGAGGTGGATTGTCCGCTTGGGCTCCCCGCCGTAGCGTGGGCGGCGCACCCAGAGGAGAATTCCCGTGACATCCACCCCCTTGCCCTTCGGCAGCGAGCACTTCGGTTTCGACACCGACCAGGTGCATGCGGGCGAGCGGATCGGCGACGGGTACGGCGCGCGGGTCACCCCGATCTTCCTGACAGCCGGGTTCGTCTTCGACTCCTTCGACCACGCACGCGACCGCTTCGCCGGCCACGACGGAGCCTGGACCTATTCGCGCGTTGGCAACCCGACGAACGTGGTGGTCGAGGATCGCCTCACCGCTCTCGAACACGGTGTGGGATCCCTGCTGGTCGGAAGCGGCCAGGCGGCGATCACCGTCGCGATGCTCGGCATCCTGAAGGCCGGAGACCACTTCCTCGCGACCCAGAGCCTGTACGAGGGAACCAAGACCCTCTTCCGCGAGAACTTCGTGCGGTTCGGCATCGAGGTCGAGTTCGTCGATGACCCGCACGATCTCGCCGAATGGCACCGTCGGCTGCGGCCGAGCACGCGCGCGGTCTTCGCCGAATCGATCCCCAACCCCAAGAACGACCTGATCGATTTCGACCTCGTCGCGGGCTTCGCCAGGGACGCCGGGGTGCCGTTCATCGTCGACAGCACGGCGGCGACGCCATATCTGCTTCGCCCGCTCGACCATGGCGCCTCCGTGGTGGTGCATTCCGCGAGCAAGTTCCTCAGCGGCCACGGTGCCTCCCTCGCCGGGGTCATCGTCGACGGTGGCACCTTCGAGTGGGCGCGGTATCCGCAGAAGTTCCCGCAGTTCTCTGCACCGCTGGCCGGCCAGGAGGGCGACTCAATGGTGACCCGCTTCGGCAGGAGGGCATTCATCGAGTACGCCCGCACCGTGATCGCGGCCCGGCTCGGCCCGGTTCTGTCGCCCGTCAACGCGTTCCTTCTGCTTCAGGGGCTCGAGACCCTCTCGTTGCGGGTGGAGCGTCATTCGCGCACCGCGCTCGCCGTGGCCGAATGGCTCGAGAAGCAGCCGGAGGTGGAGTCCGTCGACTACCCCGGTCTCGCATCCAGCCCACACCGCGCGCTCGCCGAGCGCTATCTGCCGCGCGGGGCCGGATCCGTCTTCGGATTCACCCTGGCCGGCGGAATCGACGACGCCCGCACCCTCATCGACTCGGTCGAGCTCTTCAGCCGAATGACCCACATGGGCGATGTGCGGTCGATGATCCTGCATCCGGGCACGACCTCGCACGCGCAGGTATCGGCGGCCGACCGGGCGCGTTTCGGCATCGACGACGGACTGGTGCGCCTCTCCGTGGGAATCGAGGACGAAGCGGACCTCATCGCCGACCTCGACCGGGCATTCGCCGCCGTGCGTGCCTCCCGGGTGCTCGCCGCGACCGTCTGATACCGCCTTCGCCTCCGCTGCCGGGCATCCGTCCCGCCACGACCGATCGATCGAGCCTCCCAGCGAGGAGGTAGGTGTCTAGCGCGCGCGCAACCGCGGCGCGAGGTCCCGCTCGAAGGACTCGAGGAAGCGGGCCTGGTCGTGTCCGGGCGCGTGGAAAACCAGGTGGTTGAAGCCCGCGTCGATGTACTCGCCGATCTTCGCTGCCGTCTCGTCGGGATCCGAGCCCACGATCCAGCGCGTGGCGACCTGCTCGATCGGCAGCGCATCCGCCGCCTTCTCCATCTCGATGGGGTCGGTGAGGTCGTGCTTCTGCTCGGCGGAGAGCGAGAGCGGAGCCCAGAAGCGGGTGTTCTCGAGCGCGAGTGCGGGGTCGGTGTCGTAGGAGAGCTTGATCTCGATCATGTGGTCGATGGCGGCGACATCGCGTCCCGCCTTCTCGGCACCGGCAGCCACCGCCGGGAGGAGCTTCTCGGTGTAGAGGTCCATTCCCTTGCCGGAGGTGCAGATGAAGCCGTCTCCGGCGCGACCCGCGTAGCCGGCCACGACGGGTCCCCCCGCGGCGATGTAGACGGGGATGCCGCCGTCCGGCCGGTCGTAGATGCTCGCGTCGTGCGTGGAGTAGTACTCGCCCTCGAAGGTGACGCGGTCGCCACTCCACAGCTCACGCATGAGGGACACCGCCTCGCGAAGACGGGCGTACCGCTCCTTGAACTCGGGCCAGTCCTGCTCCCCGGCCCCACGAAAGCCCGTGGCCACCTCGTTGAGTGCCTCGCCCGTGCCGACCCCGATCATGATGCGCCCCGGGTACAGGCAGCCGAGGGTCGCGAAGGCCTGCGCAAGCACGGCAGGGTTGTACCGGAAGGTCGGGGTCATCACCGAGGTGCCGATCTGGATCGACGAGGTTCGCTCGCCCACCGCCGCCATCCAGGCGAGAGAGAACGGCGCGTGCCCGCCGGTGTGGCGCCAGGGCTGGAAGTGGTCACTCACGGCGACGCTCTCGAAGCCGTGGGCTTCCGCTGCGACGGCGATCTCCACGAGCTCCCGCGGGGCGAACTGCTCCGCGGATGCCTTGTAGCCGAGTTTCACTGGCAGGGTGAGTGCAGACATGGGGCTCGATTCCTGGGGGTGGGGAGGTATCCCTCCATTCTGGTCGTGGCGAGCGTGAGTAAACACCGGGAATCTCCACCGGACGTATCGTTTCTTTCGGAGGCGTTCGCCTCCCCGGCCGGAAGGGCCCCATGCATCCCACCAGTCCTGCCCAGTTCGAGGCGTCGCGCTCCGGCACGATTCCGCAGCCGGAGCTGGTGCGCGATGACGTCTGGGCGGTGGCCCAGCGGATGCCCGGCGGTTATCTCCCCTATTCCCTGCTCTACCTGCTGCGAGACTCCGGCGGCGCATTCCACGTGATCGATCCGGGTTGGGATTCGCCGCAGAACTGGTCGACTCTGCGCGAGGTGCTCGGCGGCCTCGGTGCCTCTGTTGCGGATGTGCGCTCCATCACCTCCACGCACCTGCACCCCGACCACATCGGCATGGCCGAGCGGCTGCGCGAGGCATCCGGGGCCCCGCTCCAGCTGCACGAGACGGAGGCTGCCGCCACCGGCTCTCCCTTCGACGGCCCCGGAGACACGGATGCGGTGAGGCTGCAGCTCGACGCCTGGGGCGTGCCAGAGCACCGCCGCGCCGAGATCCTGAGCATCACCGCCCAGGCTTCGGGCTTCGTACCGCCCGCCGCAGACCGCACCCTGGCCGACGGCGAGCGACTCGACATCCCGGGATTCGACCTGCGCGGCATGCTGACACCCGGCCACACCTCCGGGCACCTGTGCCTTCGTGATGACGGGCGATCACTGCTCTTCACCGGTGATCACCTCCTGCCGATGATGTACGCTGGGCTCGGCCTCGGCGCCCCGAGCGTCACCAACCCCCTCGCCGACTATCTGGCCAGCCTGGATCGGGTGCGCGAGTACCCCGACCACGAGGTGCTGCCGGGCCACGGCTACCGCTTCACCGGGGTGGCCGATCGGGCAACCGAGACCGCCGAACACCATCGGCGCCGGTCGCGGGAGGTCGCCGCAGTGCTCGCGGATGCCCCGGACTCCAGCACCTGGCAGATCGCCTCGTCCCTCACCTGGTCGGCGGGTTGGTCCGGGCTCGTGGACTTCTTGCTCTACTCGGCCCTCGCCCAGACCGAGATGCACCGCGACTACCTTGCTCGCGCGGCCGGCTGAGGCTTTCGGGGTCAGGCGGCCAGATGGCCAGGCGATCAGGTGGCCAGATGGCCAGGCGATCAGGTGGCCAGGTGGCCAGGTGATCAGGCGGTCAGGCGGTCAGGATGCGCAGGGCCGCCAGCTCGTCCTCGATCTGGCCACCCTCGTGGGCGTTGAACGGCCAGACCACGATCTTCTTCTCGCCGCGATACGCGTTGAAGGCGGCGAACACGGTGGACGGCGGGCAGGTCGTATCCATCAGGGCGGTCGAGAACCAGGCCGGGGCCGTGGCGCGCCGGGCGAAATTGACGCCGTCGAAGTAGCCGAGCGTCTTCTGCACTGCCGTGGCCTTCGCGCGATGCACGGCGAGGTAGCGCCCGATCTCGCGATAGGGATCGCTGTCGGTGATCGTGATCGCGCGCGGGAAGTCGCAGAGGAAGGGCACGAACGGGAAGACCGCTCGAAGGCCGTCGACCAGGCCAGCGACGGCGAGAGCGAGCCCGCCGCCCTGGCTGAATCCCAGCACCGATATCCGGGTCGCGTAGATCGCCGGCAACGATCGGGCCGCCTCGATCGCCCGGACGGCATCCGTGATCACCCGGCGGTAGTAGTAGGTCTCCGGGGATTCGATACCCCGCGTCATGAATCCGGGGCTGCTCGGGGCGGAGCCGTGCGGGTCCGCGGTATCGCCGGGACTCCAGATGGACCCTTGTCCGCGGGTGTCCATCTGCAGGTGCGCGAATCCGGCCGACGACCAGAACAGCTTCTCGACGGCATGACCGCGACCGCCGCCGTACCCGACGAACTCCACCAGGGCGGGAAGTGGCTGCGTGATACCGACGGGAAGGCGCAGCCACGCGTGCACCCGGTGACCACCGTATCCGGCGAAGCTCACATCGAAGACCTCGATGGTGCGCAACCCCGAATCGACGGGTGCCACGGTCAGTGCGAGATCGAACCCGCGCGACTCGGCGAGGGTCGCATCCCAGAACGCATCGAAATCCGGTGGATCGACCTGGCTGCTCTCATAGGACCGCAACTGGGCTTCGGGCAGATCCGTGAACATCGTCGTCCTTAGAGAATGTGAAGTGCGGCGACCGGTTCTAGACGGTCAGGCGGATGAAGAGTGGCGAGCCCCACAGGCTGCCCACGTGCTCCACGTACCGGCCCGGGCGTGGCGAGTTGTACATGCCACCGGCGCCGTCGTAGATGCCCACGTGCTGGCCGGGCCAGTAGACGAGGTCGCCGGCGACGGCATCCGCCTTGCTGATGCTCACTCCGAGGCGAGCCTGGTGGTCGGCTCCGCGAGGCAGGCTGATGCCGAATCCGGCGAAGACGTACTGGGTGAATCCGTCGCACGAGAAGCTGGTCTGGGGGCTGTTGCCGGTGCCGTAGGGCACGACGCCCACGAACTGGGCCGCGTAGGCGAGCACCGCCGCTCCGCTGTAGGAGGGGGCCGGGGGGTTGACGGTCACTCCGCTGAAGCGGTTCGCAACGGGAGCCTTACCGACCGCGGCGACGATCACGACGGGCGGGGGCTTGGTCACCGAGTACCCGTCGCGGGAGGGGGCGACGATCGCCACAGAGGAGACAACCGAAGCCGTCTGGACCGTTGCCGGGCGGCCGGTGACCGCGGCCGCGGAGCCGACGACGGCATACGCGGGGATGGCTACAGTCGCGATGAGAGCGCCCGCGGCCACAAGGGCACCGAGCTTCGCGGCGTAAGAAGTCATCCCGACAGGCTAGCCCACGGCCTCCCAAAAGTCTCATTCTGATAACGAGACGCCCGTGAACTGGGGCGTTCCGGGCGCGTTTCGGGGGTGATCAGACCGGTGCGCCTCATTTCTTCGGAGAAATATCGCGACACGCCGAAAACACTAGATGTAGTGGAATGACAGGAGTGTCATTCCGGTTATATAGTAAGAACCCACGACGGCACCGATTGTGAACAAGCGGTGACGGAGTACCAAACTTTCCACCCATCAGCTTCAGGAGGCTCCCATGGACAACGACAACAGCTTCATCGGCGGATACGCAGTACCGGTCGACCCGATGGACGACCTGCAGTGCGACAGCTGCCAGTAATTCTCCATACCTAAAGAAAGCCCCGGTCACCATCGCTGGTGACCGGGGCTTTCTCTTTTGGGGGCCGCCGTCGTTAGGCTCTCTCCGTGCCCAAGGAAACCGAATGACAGTGAACCCCGAGCTCGCCGGCCGGGTCTTTCCGCCGACCGAGCCCTACCTCGTGGGGCGGGAGAAGATCCGCGAGTTCGCGCGCTCCGTCTTCGCCACCAACCCACTCTGCTTCGACGTGGGCGCCGCCCAAGCTGCCGGTTACCGCGACCTCGTCGCACCGCCCACCTTCCCGGTCGTCGTGCAGGAGCGCACCCTGCACCAGTTGCTCTCCGAGCCGGATGCGGGCATCGACTTCTCGCGTGTGGTGCACGGGGATCAGCGCTTCAGCTTCAGCCGCGCGATAGTCGCGGGCGATGAACTCACCGCGACGCTGACCGTCGCGAGCATCAAGTCGCTCGGCGGACACTCCATGGTCACGGCCGAGTCATCCATCGTCGGGGCGGACGGCGAGCACGTCGTCACCGCGACCTCCACCCTCGTCGTGCGGGGTGACGAATGAGCGGCATCACGGCGTCGTCCCTCGAGATCGGGCAGGTGGTGGCTGAAGCCGAGTTCGCGCTCAGCCGCGACTCGCTCGTGCGTTACGCCGGGGCATCCGGCGACTTCAACGCGATCCACTATCGCGACGACGTCGCCCAGTCGGTGGGCCTCCCCGGCGTTCTCGCGCACGGGATGCTCACGATGGGCCTCGCGGTGCAGCCGGTCGTCGACTGGATCGGAGACCCCGGACGCGTGCTCGACTACCAGGTGCGCTTCACCCGGCCGGTGCCCGTGGATGCCGCGGAGGGGGCGCTCGTGAGCGTCACCGCCAAGGTCGGCGCCCTCGAGGCCGGCGTCGCGCGCATCGACCTCACCGTCACCTTCGCCGGCGCAACGGTCCTCGGAAAGGCGCAGGTACGCGTGAGCGTGGCCTGATCGATGGACCTTCGAGAACTCACCACCATCCGCGTCGGCGGCCCCGCGGCGGAATTCTTCGCGCCGGCGACCGCCGATCGGCTCGTCGAGACGGCCAGGGAGGTCTGGGCGAGCGGTGAGGACTGGATCGCCCTCGGTGGCGGTTCGAACCTCGTCGTGGCCGACGACGGAGTGCCTGGCACGGTCATCCATGTTGTCACCCGGGGGATCGAACGGCTGCCGGGCGAGAGCGTGGTGCTGCGCGTGCAGGCCGGCGAGTCCTGGGATGAGCTCGTCGCCCTCACTGTCGAGCAGGGTCTCGCGGGCATCGAGGCGCTCTCGGGCATCCCCGGCTCCTGCGGGGCGGCTCCGATCCAGAACATCGGTGCCTACGGGCAGGAGCTCTCCTCCTCGCTGGTCTCCATCGAGTTCCTCGATTACCTCAGCGGGCAACTCCTGCGCCTGCCGGCCTCCGAACTCGAGCTCGGCTACCGTCGATCCGCTCTCAAGGGCGGCCGGGCAGGAATCGTCATCTCGATCGATCTCGCGCTCGCGCAGAACGATGGTGCCCTCAGCGATCCGATCGAGTACGACCAGCTCGCGACCGCTCTTGGCGTCTCCGTTGGCGACCGACTTCCGCTCGCTCAGGTGCGCTCCGCGGTGCTCGCGCTGAGGCGTGCGAAGGGCATGATTCTCGATCCGGCCGATCCCGACTCGGTGAGCGCTGGCTCCTTCTTCACCAATCCGATTGTGAGCGCGGCCTTCTCTCGCTCGCTCCCCCCGGATGTTCCGCGCTGGCCGGAGGAAGACGGCCCGTCTGGCGCGGTGGCTCCGCGCGTGACTCCGCTCGAGTCCTACGTCCCCGGGCACCTGGCCCCGACGACCGTCTCAGCCGCGGGCGGCGTGAAGCTCAGCGCGGCCTGGCTGATCGAGCACTCCGGTGTGACGCGGGGTTTCCGGCTTCCGGGTTCGCGCGCGGCGATCTCGAGCAAGCACAGCCTCGCGATCGTGAACACGGGGGGTGCGACCGCCGCCCAGGTCGCGGAGCTCGCCCGCTACATCCAGACTCGCGTACTCGGTGCCTACGGCGTCGTTCTGCAGCCGGAGCCCGTGCTGGTGGGCGTGCACGTCTGAGGTGACGGCCGACCCCTAGTTGGCGTTGGCGATTAGCCAGGCGTAGGGGTCGACGAAGCTTCCGTCGAGGGAGATGCCGAGGTGGAGGTGTGCGCCGGTCGAGGCGCCCGTGTTGCCGACCAGCCCGAGGGTCTGCCCCACGGTGACCGTCTGGCCGACCGCGACGGTCGGTGATCCGGCGATCATGTGCGCGTAGAGGCTCTCGACCTTCTGCCCATTGATCACATGTTCGATGACGACGCGTGTGCCGTAGGAGGCGTAGCCGCCGGTGTCCTGTCCGACGATGGTCACCACCCCGGGCGCGATCGCCCCGATGGGCGCACCGGCTCCCGGGAGGAAGTCGAGACCGTCGTGGTACGACGAACAGCCACGACAGGGGGCCGATCGTGCACCGAATCCGCTGGCGATGGGCACGTACCGGGGGAAGGGCCACTGGATGGTGCCATTGGGGTTCGGCGTGTACAACATGCTGCCGCGGGGGGTGAAGTTCGCCAGCTTGGCCTGGCGTACCGGGGGCGGCGGGGGAGGAAGGGTGACCGCGTAGCCGTCGCGACCAGCGGAGGTCGGGGCGGCGATAGTCGCCTCGGCGCTCGCGGCGAATGACTGGGTGGGAGCAAGGTCGCGCAACGACGAATTGGTGCGGGTGAGGGCTGCCGCGGAATCCGCGCGGTACAGCGCCGCCGCAGGAAGCGACGTCGACACGATGAGCGCGGCGACGCCGAACAGTGCGCCGATGGCGGTGACCTTGGAGGTCACCCTCTTCAGGGCCGATCTCTGTTGCTGTGGCACAGGGTGAGTCCTCTGCCCTGAGCGACCTCTGCGTCAGAGGTCGAGACTCGGGCGTGTTCGGGATTCGCCACCGTTTAGTAACGAATCGGTAAAGGCTAGCAAGACTCGGGCCATTCGACCAGTGCAGCTGCTGCCTCAGCGCTTCAGCAGCCCGAGTTCCATGGCGAGGGTCACGGCGCGGGTTCGGTCGCGCACACCGAGTTTCTCGAAGACATGCAGAAGGTGGGTCTTCACCGTGGCCTCGCTCAGAAACAGAGCTTTCGCGATGGACGGGTTGCTGTTTCCGTCAGCGACAAGTGCGAGCACCTGGCTCTCGCGGGCGCTCAGCGTCACCGCGGCCGGCTTCGCCACCCTGCGCACCAGCAGCGCTGCGATGGAGGGCGCGAGAGCCACCTCACCGCGAGCCACCGAACGGATGCCGGCGAGGATCTCCTCCTGCGGCGCGGCCTTCAGCAGTTAGCCGGTGGCCCCGGCCTCGATTGCGGAGAGGATCGCCTCGTCGGACTCATAGGTCGTCAGCACGATGACACGGATGCCGGGCTCCGAGGCGAGGATCTGCAGGGTCGCGGCCACACCGTCGATCTCCACTTCGCCGACGGAGGCATCGCCGGAACGAGACGGAAGAGGCATGCGCAGGTCCATCAGCACGAGCTCTGGTTTCAGCCGGAGTGCGGTCTCCACCGCCTCGGTACCGCTCGCGGCCTCGCCGACGACTTCGACATCCGGAGCGTCCTGGAGCAACGCCACGATGCCGCTGCGCACGATCGGATGGTCGTCGGCCACCACGATGCGGATCACGCGGCGACCCCGATCGGCAGGGACACCGAGAGGGAGGTGCCTCCGCCGGGCACGCTGGACACCGCGAGCGCGCCGTTCACCAGGGCGAGGCGGTCACGCATTCCGGGCAGCCCGAAACCGGGCTCCGCCTCACTCGAGTCGAAGCCGGTGCCGTCATCGGTGACGGCGAGAGTCGCCGTGTGCAGCTCGGTGACCAGCCGCACAGTGGCGGATGTCGCGTGTGAGTGCTTGCGCACGTTGGCCAGCGCCTCCTGGGCGCACCGCAGCAGCACGACCTCGGTGTCGCGATCGAGCTCGACCGAGACCTCCGCCGTCACGGTGATCGCGATCCCGGACTCCCGGCGGTAGCGTTCCGCGAGCCTCTCGAGGGCGGCCGCTATGCCGCCGCCGAGGTCGACCGTTGCGCTCGCCGCGACGAGCGAGCGCGTCTCGACCAGCACATCCCGAGCGCTCTGTTCGAGCAGGCGCAGCTGGCCGGCGAGGGGCTCGAGCCGCTCATGGGCGAGTTCGCGCTGGGCGCGCTGGCACATCATCACGATCCCGGTGAGGCTCTGGGCGATCGTGTCGTGGATCTCCCGGGCGAGTCGTTCCCGTTCGCTGACGACCCCGGTGTCATGGTTTGCGGCCGCGAGCTCGGCCTGCGTCGCGGTGAGTTCGTCGAGAAGACGAAGGCGCTCTGCGCTCAGGTCGGCGATGCGACTGATCCACAGCCCGAGCGCCAGGCTCCCGACGAGCGAGACGCTCTGGATGAGCGCGGTCTGCGCGAGGTTCTCGGAGCCCGTTCCCACCGAAACGATGAATCCGGCGCTCACCGCGAGAGCGAGACCGACATTCGCCACCATTGCCACCCTGGTCGAGGGGATCACCACCCACAGCAGCGGGAACGCGATCACCTGAACGAAGGCGAGATTCGGCGAGCAGGCGACGAGTGCCCCGGAGCCGATGATCAGCGCGAGAGCGAACGGCAGCCTGAAGCGGGCCTCTCCGCTGAGCGCTCGTCGTCCCACGGTCAGATACACGATCGACAGCAGCGCGATGGTGGCCCAGGCTCCGATCCGTTGGCCGGTGCTCGGCGCCCAGGAGAACACGTTGATGACCGCGAGCATCGCCATGGTGGTGGCGAAGAACACGTGCCACCAGCGGTTTCCGGTCATGGGCTCAAGCCTCTCACCAGCCTGCTCGGCCGCGGCTCAGGAATCCTTGCGGATCCAACGGAAGGTCAGGCGGCAGGCCACGAGTCCCACCACGAGCCAGATCGCCGTGACGAGAGCCACCCCGCCGAGGTTCCAGGTGCCGCCCATCTCGAGAGTCTTGAACGAATCCGGAAGGAATACCGAGCGCATCCCCTGCGCCAGCCACTTGAGCGGGAAGATGCTGGCGAAGTTCTGCAGCCAGTCGGGCAGCTGCGAGAAGCTGAGATAGACGCCCGAGATGAACTGCAGGATCAGCGTGATCGGGATGATCACCGCCGTGGCGCTCTTACCGGAGCGGGGCAGGGCGCTCAGCGCGATGCCGAGCACCGCACAGGTGGAGACGCCGAGCAGGAACACCCAGGCGAAGGTGAGCCATTTGATGGGATCGGTAGGCAACGGGACCCTGAAGGCCACCGCCGCCACGACGAGCAGCAGTGCCGACTGCAGGATGCCCGTCACGATCACCTGACCGATCTTGCCGATGAAGTAGCTCAGCACGGGCAAGGGGGATCCCCCGAGGCGTTTGAGGGTGCCGTCGCTCTTCTCGGTCGCGATATCGATCGACATGTTCTGCAGTCCGCTGAGAAGCACGCCGGCGGCGAGCATCCCGGGCAGGTAGAAGTCCGCGGCCGTCAGGTTGGCTCCGCTCGCGGTCTTGCCGAAGCTGCCCTCGCTGAAGGCCACCGAGAAGATCGTGAGGAAGACCAGGGGGAAGAGGAAGGTGAAGAAGACCGAATCGCCCTGGCGGAAGTAGGTCTTGATCTCGTACCCGATACGGCTCGCCCCCAGGGCGAGGGTGCGGCCGGCGGGCAGTTTGGGGGTCGCGATGGCGGTGGTCACAGTGCACGCTCCAGTTCATCCATGGTCTTGTCCTCAGTGCTGTGCGCCGCAACGAGGTCGAGATAGACGTCCTCGAGGCTCGGGCGTCGCACTTCGAGGCCGGCGGGTTCTCCACCGGTCGCGGCGAACAGGCGGGCGACGACGGATGCCGGTTCGGTCGTCCGTTCCTCGTGGGATCCGTTCTCGTCCTGCCACCGCACCACCGGGATGCGGGCATCCGCGCCACCGATCTCGTCGATCGTGCCGATGTCGATGAGTGTGCCCCCGGCGATCACTCCGGCGCGGTCGCCCAGCTGAGCGGCCTCGTCCAGGTAGTGGGTGGTCAGCAGGATCGTGGTTCCCTCGCGCTTGAGGGAGCGGATGAGCTCCCAGAACTCGCGTCGCGCCTCCGGGTCGAAGCCGGTGGTCGGCTCGTCGAGGAAGAGCAGCTCCGGACGCCCGATCACCCCGAGCGCGACATCCACCCGCCGCCGTTGGCCGCCCGAGAGGGACTTGATGCGTGACTTCGCCTTCTCGGTGAGTCCCACGGCTGCGATGACCTCGTCCACGTCCCTCGGGTTCGCATAGAAGCCGGCGAAGTGGGCGAGTTGCTCGCGCACGGTCACATTGCCGCTCTCTCCGGTCGACTGCAACACGATTCCCAGGCGAGCCTTCCAGGCGGTGTCGCCGCGCTGGGGATCCACGCCGAGCACGAGGGCCTCTCCGCTTGTGCGATCGCGGTAGCCCTCGAGGATTTCGATGGTGGTGGACTTGCCCGCGCCGTTGGGGCCGAGCAGGGCGAAGGTCTCGCCGGCTTCGATGTCGAAGCTCACGCCGTCCAGAGCCGAGAAGTCGCCGTATTGCTTGCGCAGGTTGCGCACACTCACGTGGGGAGGAGTTGTCATGTGCCCATAGTCCCGCGCCACGCGGCCCACGACAACGGTGCACCGGATGGAGGCTCATCAACCGATCGGTGGATGGCGCGAGGAATCCGGTCGGCAGTCGGCCGGAAATCGGGCTCGCCCGCATGCTCGCCCGCAGCTTTGCGCCCCGCGCGACCGTCGCCTAGACTGGGGCGGGTAGTTGAAATCTGCCATCATTTTCTATGCCCTTTTTGCGAGCGACCGCGACTCGGGCTGACGGATGATGACGGTTCGGCTGCGAAGGGCGGTGGCTCAATTGGTAGAGCAGCGGTCTCCAAAACCGCAGGTTGCAGGTTCAAGTCCTGTCCGCCCTGCAGCTCGATTCGCGCACCTGTGCGGGTCGACAGTTTCGACGAAGGTAGTAACCAAGTGGCGAGAAATGTCATCGACGAGCCGAGTGAGGACATCGTCGCGAATGCCAAACAGGATCGTGGCGCAAGCCGCGGCCCGTTCGGTCGACTCGTCATCTTCCTTCGGCAGGTAATCAATGAACTGAAGAAGGTCGTCACCCCGACCCGCAAGGAACTGTTCAGCTACACCGGTGTCGTGTTGGTCTTCGTGGTCATCATGATGGCGCTGGTCTATGGGCTCGATCTGGTCTTCGCACTCGGAGTGAATACCGTCTTCGGCAAATAACGATCCTCAGCTGGTCCGGGTCGCACGATCCGGATGCACGATCTGATCTGGGGGAGCTGCGGCTCCCGAACCGGCGGCGGCACGCGATGTGCCCGATTCGCCTAAAAAATATGGAATGAGATTCACAGTGTCTGGAACAAACCGCGACGACATCGACCTCGCGACTGCCGCCGAGCAGTCCTCCGAGGAGGACGAAGCGCAGGAAGGCAACGAGCTGGCCGCGGATGAAGCCTCCGACGAGTCGGCCGAGAGCCGTGCCATCCACGTGGTCGATGAGACCGACGAAGACGACACCGACAGCGATGTCGAGGCCGACCTCGATGCCGCGCTCGACGCGGTGGCCCTCGCGGTGGATCCCGAAGCTGATGCCGTCGTGGCCGACGCCCTCGAGATCGACGACGCCGACGAGGCCGAGGCCGCCGTCGAAGCGACCGAGGACGAGGTCGGATTCGTGGAGGGCGAGACCGAAGAGGTCGTGCCCTTCGACGACGCGTTCGAGGCGGAGATCGAGTCCGAGCTCGCCGAGCAGTCGAGTGTCGACGAGGCCGAGGGCGAGACAGAGGTCGACCCCTACGACGAGTTCCGCAAGGAGCTCAAGGCCGCCTACGGCAAGTGGTATGTCATCCACTCCTATGCCGGATTCGAGAAGCGGGTCAAGCAGAACATCGAGAACCGCAAGGTCTCGATGGCCATGGAGGACTTCGTCTTCCAGGTCGAGGTTCCGATGGAAGATGTCGTCGAGATCAAGAACGGGCAGCGCAAGCTCGTCACTCGCGTGCGCATCCCCGGCTACGTGCTCGTGCGCATGGATCTCAACGAAGACAGCTGGTCGGTCGTGCGTCACACCCCCGGTGTCACCGGGTTCGTCGGCAACTCGCACAACCCGACACCGCTGCGTTTCGAAGAGGCCTTCAACATGCTGAAGAGCCTCGTGCAGATCGTCGAAGCTCCGGTCAAGGCCGGCGTCAAGGGCGGGAAGGCCGTCGGTCGCTCCATCCCCCAGGAAGTCGACTTCGAAATCGGCGAGACGATCACCATCAAGGAGGGTTCGTTCGCGGGCCTTCCCGGGTCGATCAACGAGATCAAGGCGGAGAGCGGCAAGCTCATCGTGCTGGTCTCCCTGTTCGAGCGCGAGACCCCGGTGGAGCTCAGCTTCGACCAGGTCACCAAGCTCTAGCAGCGCCCTCGCAAAGCCCGTCGCTCGCGCGGCGGGCTTTTTGCGTTCGCCCATGCGGGTGGGGCTTGCTCTGCGGGTGGGGCTGCCTCTGCGGGTGGGGCTGCCTCTCCGGGTCGGGCTTGTCGAGACATCCCGAACCGGTGACTGCACGCAACTGGCAGTTGCGGTTCTCTACCGTGGTCCCAGAGCGCACCAATTGCCAGTTCTGCGATTTCGCTTTCACCAGAACTGGCACTTCGTGCGCAGAACGGCCACACAGCCAGCACCAACCGCCAGTTGTGCGGCTCTTACCTGACCGCCGTGCGCTCTTTACCGCAGTTCAATAGGCAGCCGCCGACATGTACCGTAAGATAAACAGGTTGCCCTTTCGGGGGCGAATCCACCGCATCCATCCGGATGTCGGGAGAGTCGGCCAACACGGGTCGGCTCGATACAGAAGAGGAAAATAATGGCACCGAAAAAGAAGGTCACGGGTCTGATCAAGCTTCAGATCCAGGCCGGCGCCGCCAACCCCGCACCGCCCATCGGGCCTGCGCTGGGTCAGCACGGCGTTAACATCATGGAGTTCTGCAAGGCGTACAACGCCGCGACCGAGTCGCAGCGCGGCAACGTCATCCCGGTCGAGATCACCGTCTACGAGGACCGTTCATTCACGTTCATCCTCAAGACGCCCCCGGCCGCCGAGCTCATCAAGAAGGCTGCCGGAGTCGCCAAGGGATCCGGCACCCCGCACACCACCAAGGTGGGACGCCTGTCGAAGGACCAGCTCCGCTCGATCGCCGAGCAGAAGATGGTCGACCTCAACGCCAACGACGTTGCAGCGGCAGAGAAGATCATCGCGGGCACCGCCCGCTCTATGGGAATCACGGTGGACGCATAATGGCTACGAAATCCAAGGCCTACCGCGCCGCTGCCGAGAAGATGGAAGAGGGCAAGTTCTACACGCCCAATGAGGCCGTCGGAATCGCCCGCGAGACCGGTTCGAAGAACTTCAACTCCACAGTCGAGGTCGCCCTCAAGCTCGGAGTAGACCCCCGCAAGGCGGACCAGATGGTTCGTGGAACGGTGATCCTCCCGCACGGAACCGGCAAGACCGCCCGCGTCATCGTGTTCGCAACCGGACCGGCCGCTGACGCCGCGATCGCTGCGGGCGCCGACGAGGTCGGTGGCGACGAGCTCATCGAGAAGGTGGCCGCCGGCTACACCTCGTTCGACTCCGCCGTCTCCACGCCGGAGCTCATGGGCAAGGTCGGTCGTCTCGGAAAGGTGCTCGGCCCGCGTGGCCTCATGCCCAACCCGAAGACCGGCACCGTGACCACGGACGTGGCGAAGGCCGTCTCCGAGATCAAGGGTGGAAAGATCGAGTTCCGCGTCGACAAGCACTCCAACGTGCACTTCATCGTTGGCAAGGCGGCTTTCCCCGCCGAGCAGCTCGAGGAGAACATCAAGGCGGCGCTCGACGAGATCGTGCGCTCCAAGCCCAGCTCCGCGAAGGGCCGCTACATCCAGAAGGGCACCGTCACGACCACTTTCGGTCCGGGCATCCCGCTGGACGTCAACGTCCTCTAGCAGCACCAGATTTATCGGAAAGGGGACCACTTCGGTGGTTCCCTTTCTGCGTTCGCGGCACCCGCTGCGAGCGACGGGTCTCGATATTCAAGGAGAGCGGATGACCGTGCGCAGGGCCGAATCCGGCGAGGGGCAGCTCCTCCACGAGCTCGCCGCCGTCACCTTCGGGCTCGCGTGCCCACCGGGCACCACCGAGCTCGAGATCAGCGAACACGTCGCCCGTCACCTCTCCACCGAGAGTTTCGAGAACTCGCTCGCCGACCCCGACCGGGAGATCCTGGTGGCTCTCTCCGATTCCGGCTTCGTCGGTTATACGATGCTCGTGTTCGGCGCACCGACGGATGCGGATGTCGCGGCCGTGGTCACCGCTCGCCCGACGGCCGAGCTGAGCAAGTGCTACGTGCTCGCCGGTGAACACGGCAGCGGCGTGGCATCCGAGCTGATGTCCGCGACGATCGAGGTCGCGCGACTGCGCGGGTCGGCGACGATCTGGCTCGGCGTGAACGACAAGAACGATCGGGCGAACCGCTTCTACGGCAAGCACGGATTCGAGCGGGTCGGCTCGAAGCGCTTCGCGCTCGGTGACCGGTTCGAAGACGACTACGTGCGGGAGCTCACTCTCTAACCGAACTCCGACACGCTCAAAACGATCTTGCCGCGGGTGTGGCCGGTCTCGATAGCGGTGTGAGCCTCGGCTACATGCTCGAGGTCGAAGACGTGGTCGACGGTCACGTGCACATCTCCGGAGTCGAGCAGCCGCCCGATGATGGCGAGGGTGGAGCCGTCGGGGGAGGTCTTGTAGGTCGTCGCGCGCACGCCTGCGGCCGCGGAATCCTCCATCAGGGTCGGCCAGCTTCCGCTCGGGGCGTTCACGAGAAGGCCGCCGGAGCGCAGCACCGACAGGGAACGCGTGCCCGTGTCATCCTGCACATTTCCGATGAGGTCGATGACCACGTCGACGCGGCTGACGACGTCTTCGAACCGGGTGGTGTTGTGGTCGACCACCTCCGCCGCGCCGAGTTCCCGCAGCCAGCTTTCATTGCGAGCCGAGCCGGTGGCGATCACATGCGCGCCGAAATAGGCGGCGAACTGCACCGCGAAATGACCGACGCCACCGGATGCCGCGTGGATGAGCACTCGCTGGGCCTCGTGTGCCTTCGCGACATCCACCACCATTCCCCAGGCACTGAGGGCGGCGAGCGGCACGCCGGCCGCCTCGACATGGGTGAGGCGAGCCGGCTTGCGGGCGATGCTCATCGTGGGCACGCTGACATATTCCGCGTAGGTACCCGCAAGCCGTGGCACGGCGACCATACCGAAGACCTCATCGCCGGGCTTGAACGGGCAGCTCTCGTAGGGACTCTCCACGATGATGCCGCTGAAGTCGGCGCCGAGCACGACGGGGAAGCTCGCGATCGCCGCCGAAGACCCCGCACCGGAGCGTGTCTTCGCATCGATCGGGTTCACCCCCGCGGCGATGATCTTGACCACGACCTCGGCGCTCACCTTCATCGGCATCGGCAGCCGGGCCGGAGTGAACACCTCGGGTCCCCCTGTGGCCGCGATCACCATCGCTCGCATCGTGGTCATGAACACAGTCAAGTCGCACAATGATTCGCCGGTGTTACAACGGTGTCAATTGGATGCAAACTATGCGAGGCCGTAGCATTCAACAATGACCGCGCCGATGCCTCCCCATCGCCGGTCTCTCGAGTTCGGCGGAGCCATTCTCGGCTCGGTATTCGTGTTCGCGGCGCTCGTGATCATCTGGATCGCCCGGCTGTCTCAGGGGCGCGATCTCTACGTGAGCGAACTCGGTGCGGCCGGCCAGCCGACGGCCCACTGGTTCGAGGGCGCACTGCTCCTCATTGTGGCCGGCGGCAGCCTCATCGCATATTCCGTTCGCGGCATCCGTTCCCGCTTCGCCGTTCTCTCCGTCTGGGCGCCGGCGGTCTCGCTCTGGATCGGATGCGGGTTCTTCTTGGTCGCCTCGCAGGTCACGTGCACCACCGGATGCCCGCTGCCGGTCGGGGCGAGCTTCACCTGGCAGGACCTGATCCATACGGTCGTCGCCGTACTCGCTTTCGCGGCGGCATGCCTCGGCATGCTGCAGGTCTCCTTCGCGGCCGGGCACCGCTCACTCGCCCGCTTCTCCCTCGCTGCCGGAATCGCCGTCGCGGTGATCGCGGGCGTCGGGGGCATTCTCTCGCTCGCGCAGTTCCAGACCGACTTCGGCAGCAGGCTCGAACTCGCGGCGACCACGATCGCGCTCGGCTGGCTCCTCACCCTCGGACTCATGACCGCGCTGAGTCCCGCACTCTCGAGGGAGCTGGGAACAGGCGCCCTCGGGGACTCGCTGTCGGTCGGCTAGCGCGACCGGTCGGCCACCAGGCGGAGCACCTGGTCCGCGAGTTGTACGAGCAGGTGGATCTGGCTCTCGTCGCGATCGATCCACCGGCATTCCGGCTCGGCATTGGTCGGCACGAAGTCCTCGTGCTGCTCCCAGACGAGAAGCGTCCGTTCCGCGCCGAGCACGTACTGCTGCCACCAGACCTGCCGCAGGTACGAGCGCGGAATTGATCGCCAGGCCGAACTCGTCGTCTTGATCTCGGCCAGTTCGAGATGACCGGATGCGGCTACCGCAAGCCCGTCGGGAGTGGCGAGGTGTGCCGTCTCCCCGGCGGCGTGAAACAGGGCATCGCTGGAGACGATTCCGTACTGTCGTTCCACCCAGCGGGCGATCTCCGGTTCACGTGCCCGACCGTGATCGGTGTAGGCGTTGCCGCCGAAGCTGCTTCCGTTGATCTTGTCGAAGGCGAGGGCCTGCACCGACGCGGTTCCCGACAGGCGCGCGGCATCCGTCGCGGTGATCCCCCGGCTGCGGGCCCGAAGCCACGCGACGCGGTCGGCTGCCCGCGCGACGATGCGGTCGCGGTGATCCGGAGCCGGCTCGTCCCAGAGGGAGAGCATGGGCTGGATGACGGTCACGCCACCATTGTCTCCCGTGGCACCGTCCCGGGCATAACTCCTGCACGGTGCGGCACCCGGGCGAAGGCGCCCCGCGGTTTCGGGGTCTGCGCCGACTTGTCCCCACAACTGCAGGAGTTATGCGGGGTAGAGGGGGGTCAGGGCTGCAGGGCGACTACCGCCTCGATCGCGTCGGCGGAGAGTACGTGCTGCGCGACCAGCATCGATGCGCCGAGGATGCCAGCGTCGTCGGCCGAGCGGGCGAGTGCGATGGTGAGATGCGCCGTCGCCAAGGGGAGGGAACGGGTGTAGACGACCTCCCGCACGCCGGCGAGCAGATGATCGCCCGCGGTCGCCAGCGATCCGCCGAGCACGATGACCGAAGGGTTGAGCAGGCTCACGCAGGTCGCGAGCACCTCCCCGAGGTCCCGGCCCGCCTGGCGGAGCGCGGCGACGGCCGCGGGGTTGCCGTGCCCCGCCAGCGCGACGAGGTCTCCGGTGCGCACGTCGCTTCCCTGGGAGGCGAGTGCTGCCGCAATCGCCGGGGCTCCCGCGAGGGCCTCGAGGCATCCGATGTTTCCGCAGCGGCAGATCACGTCGGCTCCACGCGCCACCCGCACGTGGCCGAGGTCGCCGGCGCTGCCCATCGCTCCCCGTTGCAGCTGGCCGTTGCCGATGATTCCGGCCCCGATTCCCGTCGATGCCTTCACGAAGAGCAGGTTGCCCTGATCCGGCCAGTGGGTGCGCTGCTCGCCCAGCGCCATGATGTTGACGTCGTTGTCCACGAGCACCGGAACGTCGAAGGCACGCCGCACATAGCCGGGCACGTCGAAGTCGTGCCAGCCGGGCATGATGGGCGGGTTGGCTGGTCGGCCGGTCGTGTGATCGACCGGACCGGGGAGACCGATACCGACGCCGCCCAACCCGCCGGCGTGCGTGCCGAGGGAGTCAAGCAGCTGACGCGCGTGATCGATCACGAGGTCGAGCACAGGCTTCGGGCCCTCCCCGATGGCGATCTCGGCCCGAAGGCTCGTGAGCACTGTGCCGGCGAGATCCGTCACCGCGATCACGCTGTGCGAGGCCCCGAGGTCGACGGCGAGCACGGTTCGGGCGGCGGGGTTGACAGCGAATCGAGAGGGCGGGCGACCACCGGATGAGGCGGCCCCGCCGACCGCGATCACGAAGCCCGAAGCCATCAGGGCGTCGACCCGCACCGCAACCGTGGAGCGGGCGAGACCGGTGAGGGCGGCGAGCTCGGCTCGGGTGCGGGGTGCCCCGTCGAGCAGCAGCTGGAAGAGGTCCCCGGACCGCGCGGAGCCCAGCACCGGGACGGCAGGCACGCTCAGGAGGACCATGTCTCATTGATAGCAGTTGCGCTTCGTGCTGTCACGCCGTCAATAGATGTCGATCAACAAAATACTTTTGATTGACTATCGACAAAAGCGGGCATATTTTGTTGGGAGCGCGTTCCCAGCGCCGCCGATACCAGCATCGCCGCTCGATCCGAGGAGAACCAGTGCCAACGACGCCCCCGCTTTCACTCCAGCTCTACACCGTGCGAAAAGAACTCGATGCTGACTTCGCAGGCACGATGCAGCGGGTCGCCGACATCGGGTTCACGCGGGTCGAGCCCTATGACTTCCTCGCCAGAGCGGATGCCCTCGCTGCCGGTCTCGCCGCGACCGGCCTCTCCGCGCCGAGCGCCCACTTCCGGTTCCTCGACGACGAGAGCCTGGGCGGCGCCAGCCTCGACGACGTGTTCTCCACGGCTGCCCGCCTCGGCATCCCGACGGTGATCGACCCCTTCGTCGACCCCGCGAAATGGCTCTCGGCCGCCGACATCCATCGAACGGCGGATGCCCTCAACGCCGCTGCGGAAGTCGCGGTCAAGCATGGCATCCGCATCGGCTATCACAACCACTGGTTCGAGTTGGAGTCTGTGATCGACGGGGACACCGGGCTCGAGATCCTCGGCTCGGGACTCAACCCGGCGGTCATCCTGGAACTCGACACCTACTGGGCTGCCGCCGGGGGGCAGGATGTGGTGGCGCTTCTCGGCCGGCTCGGCGACCGGGTGCGCCTGCTGCACATCAAGGACGGCCCGATCGAGGCAGATCCGGCCACCCAGCTCGCGGTGGGCGCGGGCAACATGCCGGTGTGGGACATCATCGCCGCCGCCACCAGCCTCGAAGTGGCCGTCGTCGAGCTCGATTCCTTCGCCGGCGACATGTTCGACGCGGTCACCGACAGCTTCTCCTATCTCAACGCCGGAGCCAGCGCGTGAGCCGCCCCATCGGGGTCGGCCTCATCGGGGCCGGAACGATCAGCAAGCAATACCTCGAGAACCTCACCACCTTCCCCGACATCGTGGTGCACTCGATCGGCGATGTCTACGAGCCCGTGGCCAGGGAACGGGCGGCGGAGTTCGGCATCGAGACCTCCGGCGGTGTCGAGGCGACGCTGGGGCATCCGGATGTCGAGATCGTCATCAACCTGACCATCCCCGCCGCCCACGTGGAGGTCGCTCTCGCCGCCGTCGCCGCCGGAAAGCACGTGTGGAGCGAGAAGCCGTTCTCCCTCGATCGCGCGAGTGGTCTCTCGCTGCTCGCCGCCGCGGAGAAGGCTGGCCTGCGCCTCGGTTCCGCGCCGGACACCTTTCTCGGCGCGGGTCTGCAGACCGCTCGCCGCATGATCGAGCGTGGAGACATCGGCGTGCCGCTCACCGCGCTGACCCTGATGCAGTCGCCCGGTCCGGAGTCGTGGCATCCGAACCCCGCATTCCTGTTCCAGGAGGGGGCCGGGCCGCTCTTCGACATCGGCCCGTACTACCTCACCACCCTCATGCAGACCTTCGGATCGGTGCGTCGCGTCGCCGCGCTCGGTTCGACATCGAGAGACACCCGGGTCATCGGCTCCGGTCCCAAGGCCGGCGAGCGGTTCGCTGTGACCGTGCCATCACACGTGAGCGCGATCGCGGAGTTCGAGGGCGGCCAGTCATCGCAGAGCATCTTCAGTTTCGACTCCCCGATGGACCGCCACGGTTTCGTCGAGGTGACCGGCACCGAGGGCACCATGTCGTTCCCCGATCCGAACAACTTCGACGGGGAGATCCGCGTGAAGCATGCCGGCGCGGCGGAGTGGACCTCGTTCCCCGCCGTCGGGTCCACGAGTTCGCGGGGGTCCGGTGTGCTCGAGATGGGGCGTGCCATCCGCGCCGGGCGGCCGCATCGCGCGACCGGCGAGCTCGCGTACCACGTGCTCGACACGATGGTCTCCATCAGCGAATCGATCGACCGCCACAGCTTCGTGGAGGTGGCGAGTTCGGTCACCGCAGCTCCCGCCCTTCCGGAGGACTGGGATCCGACGGCGGCGACGCTGTAAGACCGCGATGATGACCACTACCGCTCGGCCCCTCGGCGTCGCGATGATCGGCTATGCGTTCATGGGTCGCGCCCACTCCCACGCCTGGGCCACCGTCGGGAGTTTCTTCGAGGTTCCCGCCTTCGAGCGGCGCGTGCTCGTGGGGCGGGATGCCGCCGGAGTCGCGGCTGCGGCATCCGCATTCGGATGGTCGGAGTCCGCCACCGACTGGCGGGAGGTGATCGCCAGGCCGGACATCGACATCGTGGACATCTGCACGCCCGGACACCTCCACGCCGAGATCGCAACCGCTGCGCTCGCCGCCGGTAAGCATGTGCTGGTCGAGAAGCCCCTCGCCAACACCCTGGCGGAGGCCGAGGCCATGGAGGGCGCCGCGGCCAAGGCATCGGCCGCCGGTGTCGTGTCGATGGTCGGCTTCAACTACCGGCGCATTCCCGCGCTCGCGCTCGCCCGCAAGATCGTCGCCGATGGCCGGCTCGGCGCGATCCGCCAGGTGCGTGCCTCCTACCTTCAGGACTGGCTCGTGGATGCCTCCGCGCCGATGAGCTGGCGGCTGCGCCGGGAGACCGCGGGCTCCGGCGCTCTCGGCGACCTCGCCTCGCACGCCGTCGACCAGCTGCAGTTTCTGCTGGGGGAGCTGGTGACCGAGGTTTCGGCCCGCACTCACACCTTCGTGACCGAGCGACCGGGGGAGCTCGGCCCCGAGCCGGTCACCGTGGACGACGCGGTCTGGGCGAACCTGAGTTTCGGTTCCGGCGCGCGCGGAAGTCTCGAGGTGTCGCGGGTGGCGACCGGGCGCAAGAACGCCCTCTCGATCGAGCTGTTCGGGTCGACGGGCGCGCTGCGATTCGACCTCGAACAGCTCAACGAGCTGTGGTTCCTCGACGCAACAGAACCCATCGAGACCCAGGGCTTTCGCCGCATTCTCGTGACCGAGCCGGAGCATCCCTACCTTGCGGCGTGGTGGCCGCAGGGCCACATGCTCGGCTGGGAACATTCCTTCGTGCACGAGGTGCGCGACCTGCTCCTCGCCATCGAATCCGGCGGTCCGGGGAGTCCCTCATTCGCCGATGGACTCGCCGTGCAACGCGTTCTCGCCGCGATCGAAACCAGTGCCGCCGCACGTGGAACCAGTGTGACCCTCGTCGAACCCCCGCCCGTGAAGGAGCAGATATGACCGCCTCGACCCATCCCGTGACACTTTTCACCGGCCAGTGGGCCGACCTCAGCCTCGAGGAGGTGGCTCGGCTCGCATCGGGCTGGGGCTATGACGGGCTCGAGATAGCGGCATCCGGAGAGCACCTCGACATCGCTCGTGCCGCCGACGACGACGCGTATCTCCAGGGTCGCCTCGACATCCTCGATCGGTACGGACTGAAAGCCTGGGCGATCTCCAACCACCTCACGGGCCAGGCCGTGTGCGATGATCCGATCGATTTTCGTCACCAGGCGATCATCCGTCCGGCCGTCTGGGGGGACGGAGATCCCGAGGGTGTGCGCCAACGGGCCGCGGAGGAGTTGAAGCTCACGGCCGTCGTGGCGCGGAAGATGGGGATCGACACTGTCGTCGGGTTCACCGGATCGAAGATCTGGCAGTACGTGGCGATGTTCCCTCCGGTTCCGGCATCGGCGATCGACGCCGGGTACCAGGATTTCGCCGACCGGTGGAATCCGATCCTCGACGTGTTCGACTCGGAGGGAGTGCGGTTCGCGCACGAGGTGCATCCCTCGGAGATCGCCTACGACTACTGGTCGAGCGTGCGTTCGCTCGAAGCCATCGATCATCGAGCGGCCTTCGGTTTCAACTGGGACCCGAGCCACATGATGTGGCAGGGCATCGATCCGGTGGCGTTCATCACCGAGTTCGCGGACCGGATCTACCACGTCGACTGCAAGGACACCCGGCTGCGCACGCCCAACGGGCGCTACGGAATCCTCGGATCTCACCTGCCCTGGGGCGATCCGCATCGCGGCTGGGACTTCGTCTCGACCGGACACGGTGATGTGCCGTGGGAGGACTCCTTCCGCGCGCTGCGGTCGATCGGCTACGGCGGCCCGATCTCGGTGGAGTGGGAGGATGCCGGCATGGACCGGCTACACGGCGCGGCCGAAGCCGTCGGTTTCGTGCGTTCCCTGCTCTGGGAGCTGCCGGCGCAGTCCTTCGACGCGGCCTTCAGCAACCAGGGCTAGCCGTACTTCCTAGGGACGTTGTGAACGCGTTCGATGGGTGATTTGCCGCCGAAGCCGCCGGGAGTGGTCTGCGGGCGCAATTCCTGCCGGGTCGGCAGGATCCGGGTCGGCTATGCCGCGTCGAGGAATCGCAAGATCTCCCGAGCAAGGCGCGGGTTGCGAGAGGTGCTGAGGTGACCGGCGCCCGGGTACAGGGCGAGGCGTGCGTTCGGTATTCGCCGGGACGCGTGCTCGAAGAGTTCCGCGGAGTAGAAACGATCGCGTTGGCCGCCGGCGATGAGCGTGCGCGCCGCGATGGTCTCGAGGCGGGCATCCAGGTCGAAGCCGTCCTCGGCATCCAAGGTGATTAGCAGGTCGAGATCACCCCGACCGACGACGGAACGCGGGGCGAGAAGCCCTGCTACCGAGCGCAACGCATTGCCCAGCTGAGAGGCCCCCGTGTTGCCGAGGAACATCGCCGCTGCGCGCCGGTCGTGGCCGGCCCGCAGGAGCTCGGCGACGGATCGCTGCGTCGCCCGTCCCCGGTCGCTCAAGCGGTGGGCGGATGACACCAGCACGAGTCGTCGCAGAAGCTCGGGATGATCGGCAGCCAACTGCAGCGCGATAGTGCCCCCGGTGGAGATGCCCATGATGTCGACGGGTTCGTCGAACTGGGAGCCGATGGTGTGGGCGTACTCCCTCGCGATGTCTGCAATCGAGGTTCCGGCCTCGAGGTTGTACCGCCTATCGATGCTGACGACGGTGCGGTCGCCGATGAAGTCCGCGATCTCCTCGTGCTTCATCCAGGTGCGGAGAGCCGCCGGAGTGCCCGCACGACCGGAAAGCCCGGGCACCACCACCAGCGGCGCCCCTGCGCCCTTCCGCAACTGCGGCAGCTCACCTGAAACCATTTCCCTAGGAAATCACGGAAATATTGCCGCGAGATGATCTTTGTGTACGGATCTGGTTAGAGCATTCCGAGTCGGGTCTCCGAACCGGCCGGCACGGCACGGCCACGGCACAGGCAAGGTTTGGGTGAAACATAGGCAGTTCATAGGAATGTCGCGATAGTAGGGAGGGTGACCTCCAACAACCACAGTTCCGCAGCCCCCACAACCGGTCCGAAACTCCGCCGCGCGGACGGTTCGCCCGTGCGCGTGGTTGTCGTCGACGACGAAGCGACCCTCAGCGACTTGCTCAGCATGGCGCTGCGCTACGAGGGATGGGACGTGAAGACTGCTGCCGAGGGCAGAACCGCCATCCAGCTGATCCGCGAATTCCAGCCCGACGTCGTCGTGCTGGATGTGATGCTCCCCGACATCGACGGCCTGGCCGTGCTCAAGCGACTGCGCGACGACGGCCAGGACACGCCCATCCTCTTCCTCACCGCGAAGGATGCTCTCGACGACCGCATCGCCGGCCTCACCGCCGGTGGTGACGACTATGTGACCAAGCCCTTCAGCCTCGAGGAGCTCGTCGCCCGGCTGCGCGGGCTCATCCGCCGCTCCTCCGTTGTGGTGGCTGACTCCTCGGATCCCCTGCTGCGTGTCGGCGACCTCGTGCTCGACGAGGAGAGCTACGAGGTGCGCCGACAGGGACGCCTCATCGAGCTGACCGCGACCGAATTCGAGCTGCTGCGCTTCCTCATGCGCAACCCGCGCCGCGTGATGAGCAAGGCGCAGATCCTCGACCGGGTCTGGAGTTACGACTTCGGCGGCCGATCGTCGATCGTCGAGATCTACATCTCCTACCTGCGAAAGAAGATCGACGCGGGGGAGGCCCCGATGATCCATACCGTTCGAGGGGTCGGCTACATGATCAAGGCCGCCGGATGACGATTCCGTCGATTCGGCTGGCCAGACCCCGGTGGTCGTTGCGCCGGCGTCTCGTCCTCGCCGTCGTCGGACTCCTGGCCATCGTCGCGATCGTGATCGGCTCGATCAGTGTGCTCGCCCTGCAGGGCTTCCTCATGAACCGTCTGGATGACCAGCTCAGTGCGGCCAACGGCCGATCCCAGACAGGCTTCGGTCCACCCGGCAGTCAGCCGGGGGATGCGTCCTCCGACCCATTCACCAACGAGCAGTTGAAGCGGACTTTCGATCGCCAGGCGCCGGAGACCGTCATCGGCATCGTCGCGGGCTCCACCGTCGGCGGGGTGCGGAAGGACCAGAGCGGCACGCCGGTGAACCTCAGCGCGGCCCAGAGCAAGCCCCTCGCGAGCGTCCCTTCGACCGGATTCGCGACAACGGTGAATCTGGGAAACGGTCTCGGTTCGTATCGGGCGATCGCCGTGGATTATGCAAACGGGGTGCGCGTCGTCACGGCGCTTCCCCTGGGCGAACTTCAGACGACCCTGCTGCAGCTCGGCCTCATCATCGCCATCGTCACCGCGGCGGGGCTCGCGCTCGCCGCCTTCCTCGCGCTCTGGATCGTGCGGGTCGCGCTCAGGCCGCTCGAACGCGTCGTCTCCACGGCCACCCGCGTCGCCGAGCTTCCCCTCGACCGCGGAGAGGTCGCTCTCGGAGTGCGGGTGCCCGACGAAGACTCGGATCCGCGAACCGAAGTCGGGCAGGTCGGCGCCGCGATCAACCGCATGCTCGGGCACGTCGCATCCGCCCTCACCTCCCGCCAGGCCAGCGAGAACAAGGTGCGCCAATTCGTTGCGGATGCCAGCCACGAGCTGCGCACTCCGCTCGCGGCGATCCGCGGCTACGCCGAACTCACGCGAAGGGGCGACTACGACCTTCCCGACGACGTCGTGCATTCGCTCGGGCGGGTCGAGTCCGAGGCGACTCGAATGACCTCTTTGGTCGAAGACCTGCTCTTGCTCGCGCGCCTCGACGAGGGCCGTGACCTCAAGAGCGATCCGCTCGACCTCTCCCGGCTGCTGATCGATGCCGTGAGCGACGCCCATGCCGCGGGCCCGGAACACGGATGGTCGCTCGAGCTGCCGGAGGAGCCCGTGATGATCGACGGCGACGTCGCCCGCCTTCACCAGGTGTTTGTCAACATCCTCGCGAATGCCCGGGTTCACACCCCTGCGGGCACCGATGTGGTCACCGCGGTCGCGATCGATGGCACCACCGCGGTGGTGACGGTGACCGATGACGGCCCGGGCATCCCACCGGACCTGCTGCCTGTGCTCTTCGAGCGCTTCGCGCGCGCTGACAGCTCCCGGTCCCGTGCCGCGGGCAGCACGGGGCTCGGTCTGGCGATAGTCGCCGCCGTCGTCGAGGGACACGGGGGCGCCGTTGAGGTGCAGAGCGAGCCGGGTAGCACCAGCTTCCGGGTCATCCTCCCCATCACGGCGCCGGTCGACTCGCATCCGCACGGTGTTCCGGCTGGTGCGGAGCGTGCCACTGCCTGAGCAGGGGGCAGAGGGATGTCAGACTGGAGGCACCCCCAGTTGTTAGGAACTTTCGTGCGAATTGCAGTCACAGGTGCCAGTGGGAAGCTCGGACGCGCCGTCGTCGAGCGTCTCCGTGCCTCCGGAAATGCCGTCCATGCCCTCGATGTGGTCGGAGAACGCGGCCCCGGATTCACCAGGGTCGACTTCACCGACTACGGCCAGACCGTGGATGCGCTGTTCGGCATCAACGACCGTCACGATGGCCTCGATGCGGTCGTGCATCTCGCCGCGGCGCCGGCC
Source organism: Frigoribacterium sp. UYMn621 (assembly GCF_040549525.1). Classification (NCBI taxonomy): domain Bacteria; kingdom Bacillati; phylum Actinomycetota; class Actinomycetes; order Micrococcales; family Microbacteriaceae; genus Frigoribacterium; species Frigoribacterium sp. UYMn621. The sequence continues at coordinate 384,210 of NZ_JBEPTM010000001.1, forward strand.
GGCGGGATCCTGCCCGACTCGCAGACCTTCCACAACAACATGTCGGCGACGTTCAACGTGTTCCAGGGCGCACGGCGAGCCGGAATCAAGACGATCGTCTACGCCTCGAGCGAGACGGTGCTCGGCATCCCCTTCGAGACACCGCCGCCGTACATCCCCCTCGACGAGGAGTACGACACCCGACCCGAGAGCATCTACTCGGTCACCAAGCACCTGGAGGAGCAGCTGGCCCAGAAACTGGTGCGCTGGGATCCCGAACTGAGCATCGCCGCGCTGCGGTTCTCCAACGTGATGGACGTCGCCGATTACGTGCCGTTCCCGTCCTTCGATGCGGATGCCGGCATCCGCAAGTGGAATCTCTGGGGCTACATCGATGCGCGGGATGGCGCCCAAGCCGTCGAGCGTGCTCTCGCGCTCGCCCGGCCGGGCTTCGAGGCCTACATCATCGCCGCGGCTGACACCGTGATGTCCCGCTCGAGCGCGAGCCTCGCCGCCGAGGTCTTCCCCTCCACCACGATCACCCGCGAACTCGGCGAACACGAAACGCTGCTGTCCATCGAGAAAGCCCGCAGGGTGCTCGGCTTCGAGCCGGAGCATTCCTGGCGGGACCATGCGTAGTGCGACCCTCGCGCTGAGAAAGGCCGTCGCCGTCGCCGTTCTGGCGGCGGCGGCGGTCTTCGCCTCGGCCGGCCCCGCGAGCGCCCTCGACGAGCCGCGGGTGCCCGAGAACGTCAGCCAGTATTTCGCGGTCAGCCTCGTGCCCCGGCTCGTCGACCTGTTCGGCGCGAAGGCCGGTGCCGAGGTAGTGCTCGACGGAACGGCGAAGGTGGGAGCCATCCACCGCGTGCTGTCTTGGACCACCGCCTACCTCTCCGGCGCGAAGACCGAAGATCCGACGCAGATCACCAACACCTGGGTCGCCCCGATCTCGGCGACGGATGGCACGATAGCCGGCGTCGCGACAGTCTGGATCAATCCCGCGAGCGACCAGCCCGAACTCGCCGACTTCTCCTCCGGGCCCGCTCTGGCGACTGCCCTCGCGACGGCCCCGACCGGCACCCTGCTCATACGGGACGACTCGCACGCCGCCTGGTTCGCCACCGACGGCACAACACTCACACCCCTCGTGAGCGGCTCGTCCGGCGTCGCCGCGCCGACGACCCCGGATGCCTACCAGCAGAAGTTCACCCTCGCCGCGCCTGCGCCCGTCGTGGCATCCCCCAACAGCGGCTTACTGATCGCGGTTCTCGTCCTCGGCATCGTCGTGGTCTTGCTCGCCGTGTTCGTGCTGCTTCCGGACCGTCGCCGTCGTGCGGCGGCCACGCTTCCACCGCGTGGCGAGTCGCGGGGTGCGATCCCGCCCGGTGTCGTGAGTGACGTGGCGGCGGCATCCGCCCGGGTCGTGCCCACGCGGGACGGTGCGAGCGAGACCTCGGTTGCGGGCGAGGAGCCTGCGGCGGAGCCTGCAGTGGTGAAATCCGTGCCGGCGAAGCCTTCGGTTGGGAAGTCTGCGGTTGGGAAGCCTGCCGTTGCGAAGCCTGCTTCGGTGAAGGCTGCTGCGGTGAAGGCTGTGGTGGTGGAGCCTTCGGTGGAGAAGCCTGCCGCCATGAAGCCTGCGGTGGTGAAGCCTGCGGTTGTGAAGCCCGCGGTTGTGAAGCCCGCCGCGGTGAAGCCTGCGGTTGTGAAGCCTGCCGCGGTGAAGCCTGCGGTTGTGAAGCCTGCCGCGGTGAAGCCTGCGGTTGTGAAGCCTGCCGCGGTGAAGCCTGCGGTTGTGAAGCCTGTGGTCGTGAAGCCCACAACCGAGGCGCCAGGTGGCGCGAAGCCTGCGCGGGTGAGGCCGGCGATCAGCGGGACCCGCGCCGCGAAGGCTTCCCCCGACAAGCCCGCTGCTCCTCGGCGTGCGGCCGCGAGTCCCCAAGTCGAGACGCCTTCGGCCGAACAAACTGCCGACGCGGAGCGCGTGACTCCGGGGTCCACTACCGCTGAACCTGCATCCGCGAAGCGCAGCACCCGGAAGCCCAATGCCGCTAAACCTGCATCCGCGAAGCCAGCGGCAACAAAGTCGACGTCCGAGACAACTGAGACGGTGAGGTCTCGCGCCGCGAGCCCTGCAGCATCGAGGCCCGCCACCACGAAGCGTCCGCCGTCTCCTCGGGAGACTTCGTAGTCGAACTGCGCCCCATGCTCTCACCTTCACGGGGAGGCCCCCACGTCGTAGAGACCCTTCGCGCCGGGTCGCGAACCCGAGCGGCCTTCTGGCCGAAATGCTCTTCGAGACGTCTCCATCCGTCAGAAATCGCTCGCTCGGGGCGCTGGGCCAGCCGAAAGTGACGGGTGGGTGCGCGTGCTGCTAGGCCCGCCGAATGTGACGGGAGGGCCCGACGGGGTACCATGCCGGCGATGGTGCCCGGCGAGGCCGAGCGGCGCCTGGCCGAGACGCTCTTCGAGACGTGTCCGTCCGTCAGAAATCGCTCTCTCGGGGTGCTGGGCCAGCCGAAAGTGACGGGTGGGCCCGCGGGGCGAGGGGCCAGCCGAAAAGGGGCGAGGGGCCAGCCGAAAATGACGGGTAGGCGCGCCCAGCACGCCCGCGAGCACAGCACGATTTGCACGGCCCCGGCGCATCCCGTACCCTGAGGGAAGCCAAAGACCGCCGGTTATCGGTGTGCCGTTATTCAGAAATGATGAGCAGCCCCGATCGAAGGTTCGAAACATCCTGAATGGATGCGACGAAAACCTGCGCAGGTGTATTGAGAAGTCCCTTTCGGGTTTGCTCCGTGCGCTTGCGCCGGAGTCCTTTTTGTTTAACCCGCCGCGGTCCAGGTCGAAGACATAATGCACCACCAATCCACCTAGGAGCCACATGGCGAACAAGGAAGCTTCGGTTGCCGAGCTCACGGACAAGTTCCGCGACTCGACCGCCGTACTGCTCACCGAGTACCGCGGGCTCACTGTTGCTCAGCTGAAGACGCTGCGCACCACCCTCAGTGAGCACGCCACGTACGCCGTGGTGAAGAACACGCTGACCAAGATTGCGGCCAACAATGCGGGGATCTCGTCGTTCGACGAGGACCTCGTGGGTCCGTCCGCAATCGCATTCGTACACGGCGACCCGGTCACCGTTGCGAAGGGTCTTCGCGACTTCGCCAAGGCAAACCCCCTGCTCGTGATCAAGGGCGGTTACTTCGACGGTAACCCTCTCACGCCGGCAGAGGTCATCAAGCTCGCCGATCTCGAGACCCGAGAGGTGCTGCTGGGCAAACTCGCCGGCGCCTTCAAGGCTTCGCTGTTCGGCGCTGCCTACATGTTCAACGCACCGCTCGCCAAGGCCGTTCGCACGGTCGACGCGCTGCGCGAGAAGCAGGATTCCGCCTCCTAATTCCCTCACCGGGTTAGACAGCGCGGCTTAAACACGAAACAACAAGGAGAAAAATCATGGCAAAGCTTTCAGGCGACGACCTCATCGAAGCATTCAAGGAGCTCACGCTCATTGAGCTCAGCGAGTTCGTCAAGAAGTTCGAAGAGGTCTTCGAGGTCACCGCTGCCGCCCCCGTCGCGGCCGCTGCTGCCGGTGGCGCTGCTGCCGTCGTCGAAGAGGTCGAGGAGAAGGATTCCTTCGACGTCGTCCTCGAGTCGATCGGTGACAAGAAGATCCAGGTCATCAAGGAGGTCCGTGCCCTCACGAGCCTCGGCCTCGGCGAGGCCAAGGCCGTCGTTGACAACGCCCCCGGCGTCGTGCTCGAGGGTGTCAACAAGGAGACCGCCGAGAAGGCAAAGGCTCAGCTCGAAGAGGCCGGCGCAACCGTCACCCTCAAGTAGTCATTCCCGGATGACGCCCCGCGGGGCGCCCTCCGGTGCAGCATAGCGACGGCCCCCGTGCCTGCCCTCGAGGCGGACACGGGGGCCGTTCTTCGTGCCGCGGTAACCAAGATCCGCATAAGTGAGCGTACTTGCGGTTTCTCACCGTGTCCACCATAATGAGGACTCGTGAAGGCCGTATCCCGGGGCTTTCGCATCGCACAGAACTCAATTTGTACCCCACGAAAGCGTTGTTCTGGACAGCCTTACCCTCTGGCCAGCCCACCGATGATTTCGACGCAACAGCCTCGCGGAGAATATTCCGCACCGGGTTCTGCACGATAGGGGACGATCACCGTGCACACCGACAGCCTGCGATGGGTGCCCTCGATGAGAGGGTGCCCATCAGCGGTGTCGTGTTGGTGGATGCGACCGCTTCGGGCCTAGTGGGGCGGCGCCGTCGTGCTCCGGCGCACAACGAAGTCGATGGCTACCCCGATCCGCTCGTCGACCGCGAGTCCGGCATCCGGTCCCAGTCGTTCGAGGATCAGCTGCACGGCATGTTCCCCCTGTGCGCTCGGGTGTTGCTCGAGGGTCGTGAGTCCGAACAGCTCGGCGAGGTTGTGCCCGTCGATCCCCACGACCGACAACTGTGCAGGCACGGCGATCCCGAGCTCGCGCGCGGCGAGGATCACCCCGATCGCGATCTCATCGCAGCCGGCGACGATGGCCGTCGGTCGGGTGGCGGGGTTGGAGAGCACCGCCAGCGCCCCGGAATAGCCCCCGGGAATCGAGTAGGGCACAGCGCGGAAGTCGTCGGGGTGCGAGAGTCCCGCGGCCGCGAGAGCCCGGCGAACGCCGGCCAGTCGGCGGGAATGGACGGCGAAATCCATCTGGTGGTTCTGGTCCCCGCCGAGATGCATGATGCGAGTGTGACCGAGGCTCACCAGGTGCTCGGTGAGAAACTGGGTCGCGGCCTCATCGTCGATGCTCAAGGTCGAGATCGCCGGTATCTCGCCTCCGATCCCCACGATGGGTTTGCCGAGGCCCTTCAGCGATCGCACCTCGTGAGCGCTCAGCGAGATGCCGATCGCGATCACCGCATCCACTCGTTTGCGCGCGAGGAAGTAGTCGAACACCCGCTGCCGCCGCACGGGGTCGTCGTGCAGCTGGTAGAGCGTGAGGTCGTAGCCCGCCGAGATCAGCGCGCTCTCGATGCCCTCGAGCACCTCCGCGAAGAACCAGCGATTGACGAAGGGGATGACGACTCCGACTGTGCGGGTGAGTCCGGTCGCGAGGCCGGAGGCGATGGATGACGGCACGAAGCCGATCTCGGCCGCGGCATGTTCCACACGCGTGCGGGTCTCCTCCGAGACATAGCCGTTGCCGCTGAGCGCGCGCGAAGCCGTGGACTTCGACACGCCAGCGAGGCGAGCGACATCAGCGATTGCGCTCAAGAGGACCTCGAATTCGACAGCATTGACGAGCGATGGCTCATCCTATGCACATGGGAGGCATTGTGGGAAACGCACCACATTTCCATGGGTGCGCTCCCACGCCCGATCCCCGTAATGACGGGCATCGACAGGAGCGTGACTAAAACGTTAGGTACTAGCACGGAACAAGCGCTTGCATAACGCTCCCATCGCCCGTACCTTGTCCAATGGAACCGGTTCCCCATGGCGAGCGTCCCCGCGTCGATCTCGAAGCGGACTGGATCCACCCGTATGGCCCAATCCCTACCCTCAACGAGGAGGAGTCACATGAGTCCCACCCTGCTCCGCAGCGCAGCACACAGCAAGAAACTTCATCGCCGCATCACCGCACCGATCGTGTTCTTCACGATCGCAGGCCTCGCTCTCGCGGGCTGCTCATCATCCGGCGGGGGCACCAGCACCGCCGGCAAAGGCCCCGGCGACGCCGGCAAGGCCGACGGAGTCGTGACCATCTACGGCACGATCGTCGACACCGAGGCAGAGCTCCTGCAGAAGTCCTGGGCGGACTGGGAGAAGAAGAACAAGATCACCATCAAGTACGAGGGCTCCAAGGAGTTCGAAACGCAGATCAGCGTTCGTGCACAGGGTGGCAACGCTCCCGACATCGCGATCTTCCCGCAGCCCGGCCTCCTCAAGGACCTCGCTTCGCGTAACTACATCCAGCCGGAGCCCGCTGCGGCAGCAGCCAACGTGAAGAAGAACTGGTCGAAGGACTGGGCTAACTACGCGTCGTCCGACGGCACGCTCTACGCCTCGCCACTCATGGCGAGCGTCAAGGGCTTCATCTGGTACTCCCCGGCGAAGTTCAAGGAGTGGGGCGTCGAGGTTCCCAAGACGTGGGATGAGCTCCTCACCCTCACCAAGACCATCCAGGAGAAGACCGGCACCGCACCCTGGTGCGCGGGCTTCGGATCGGATGCGGCAACGGGATGGCCCGGAACCGACTGGGTGGAAGACCTCGTTCTTCGCCAGGCCGGCGCGGCCACCTACGACAAGTGGGTCAATCACACGATCCCGTTCACCGATCCCGCCATCAAGAAGGCCTTCGACTCGGTCGGGGAGATCCTCCTCAACCCGAAGTACGTGAACGCGGGTCTTGGCGACGTCAAGTCGATCAACTCCACGCCGTTCGGTGATGTTGCTCGGGTCGTCGGTAACGGCCAGTGCGCCATGACGCACCAGGCATCCTTCTTCGACGGGTTCATCCAGGACCCCAAGAACGGCAATGCGACTGTCGGACCTGACAAGCAGGTTTGGGCCTTCATCACCCCGCCGATCGATGCCAGTGCCGGCCCCGCCGTCACCGGTGGTGGAGAAATGGTTGCCGCGTTCTCCAACGACGCGGACACCCAGAAGGTGCAGGCCTACCTGTCGAGCGCTGACTGGGCGAACAGCCGTGTCAAGCTCGGCGGTGTGATCAGCGCCAACAAGGGCCTCGACCCGGCCAACGCGTCGAGCCCGATCTTGCAGGAAGCCATCAAGACGCTCCAGGACCCGAAGACCACCTTCCGCTTCGACGCATCTGACCTGATGCCCGGTGTGGTCGGTGCAGGATCGTTCTGGACCGGAATGGTCGACTGGATCAACGGCAAGTCGACGGACGAGGTCTTGAAGACCATCGACGCGTCATGGCCGTCCAAGTAGCAGTTCTCGTCATCTAGGTAGTACCCAGCGCGAAAGGCCGGCAGAGAAAAACTCTTTGTCGGCCTTTCCGCGCCCCTTAGCTCCGGTGTCTAATACATATGCACGCTCATGAGTCCACCGCCGTACTCGAAAGGGCACAATGTCAGATTTCTTCAACTGGATCTCCACGCTTCCCGCGTTAGCCCAGATCCCCCTCGTCGTCGGCGCGTTCGTCGCCGTCGTCGCTGTCATCCTGTTCTTCGTCGAGATCGCCCCGCGATCAGGACGTCGCTACACGATCATCCGTCTCGCGGTCTGCGTTCTCGCTCCGCTGGCGATCTTCATATTCCTTGGATCGGTCCCCTGGGCCGCAGCGGTTGCCGCGGTTCTCGGCGGGGTGTTCTTCATCCTCGATTACCGGGCGAAGCAGGGAGTCGGCTACCTCTTCCAGCTGGTCGGATTCCTCGCTCCGGCGCTGATCCTGCTGCTGATCGGCCTCGTCTACCCGACGATCCTCACCGCGATCGCCGCATTCCAGAACAACCGCGGTAACCGGTTCATCGGCTTCGAGAACTTCGTCTGGATCTTCACCCAGCCCACCGGCATCCGGGTCGTGCTGAATACGATCATCTGGGTGCTCATCGTTCCGGCGTTCTCGACCGCGATCGGTCTCGCCTACGCCGTGTTCATCGACAAGTCGCGCGGTGAGAAGTTCTTCAAGATCCTGGTCTTCATGCCGATGGCGATCTCATTCGTCGGTGCGTCGATTATCTGGAAGTTCGTCTACACGGCGCGGCCGGCCGGGCAGAACCAGATCGGTCTGCTCAATCAGATCGTGGTGCTCTTCGGTGGGCAACCGACCGACTTCGTGTCCATCTCGCCGTGGAACACCTTCTTTCTCATCGTCGTACTGGTGTGGATCCAGACCGGATTCGCGATGGTCGTGCTCTCAGCGGCCATCAAGGGCGTGCCGACGGAGCAGTTGGAAGCCGCGGAGCTCGACGGCACCAATGCCTGGGAGCGGTTCATCAACGTGACCGTGCCCGGCATCCGCTCATCTCTCATCGTCGTGCTCACCACGATCTCGATCGCTTCCCTGAAGGTGTTCGACATCGTGCGGACCATGACAGCCGGAGCCAACAGCACGAGCGTCATCGCCAACGAGATGTACACGCAGTGGAAGGGATTCGAGAACGGACGCTCGGCGGCCTTCGCTCTGGTGCTTTTCGTGCTGGTCTTACCGATCGTCGTCTACAACGCACGGCAGATTCAGAAGCAGAGGGAGATCCGATGAGCGCCGTCTCACCCATCGATGTGCCGATCGACGCCGCGACCCAGCGACAGCTCGGTGCCGGCGAACGCACTGCCGAGCGGAGCGTCACCAAGCGCACCAAAAAGCGCCTGACGAGTCGGGGGGCGACCATCGCGTCCCTGATCATCGCGGTTCTGTGGACGGTCCCCACCTTCGGACTCTTCATCTCCTCGATCCGTCCGGCCGCCCTGATCAACACCACGGGCTGGTGGACGATCTTCCAGAATCCCGGGTTCACCTTCGACAACTATTCGCAGGTTCTGAAGGCCGGTAACAGTCAGCTGAACCTCGGGCAGGCGTTCATCAACTCGATCGCCATCACGCTGCCGGCGACGCTCATCCCGCTCACGCTGGCGAGCCTCGCGGCCTACGGCTTCGCGTGGATGAACTTCCGGGGCAAGAACTGGATGTTCATCGGCGTGTTCGCCCTGCAGATCGTCCCGCTGCAGATGGCCCTCGTTCCCCTGCTGAGCCTCTTTTCCCGCGGGCTCAACATCGGCGGTGTTCAGCTCTTCGCGGGGCTGAATGCGAGCGGCTCGTACACCCAGGTCTGGATTGCCCACACGATCTTCGGGCTCCCGCTCGTGATCTTCCTGCTCCACAACTTCATCGCGGAGCTTCCGTCAGAACTGATCGAGGCGGCGCGAGTGGATGGCGCGGGGCATGGGCAGATCTTCTTCCGCATCGTGCTTCCGCTCACCATGCCGGCCATCGCATCGATCGCGATCTTCCAGTTCCTCTGGGTCTGGAACGACCTGCTGGTCGCCCTGGTGTTCGCCGACGGTGAGGTCGCCCCGATGACCAAGCTGCTCGCCGAGATCACCGGTGGGCGTGGTCAGGACTGGCAGCTGCTCACCTCAGGTGCGTTCATCTCCATCCTCGTCCCGCTCATCGTGTTCTTCGCACTGCAGCGGTTCTTCGTGCGTGGCCTGCTCGCGGGCAGCACCAAGGGCTGAGGCCCCGTCCGCCGTGCTGATCGAGTAGCGAGCGCCAGCGAGCGTGTCGAGATCGGTGTGACGGTTTCGACACATCGCTGGCGCTCCTGCTCATCCGGCACAGGCGTGCTGATCGAGTAGCGAGCGCCAGCGAGCGTGTCGAGATCCGTGTGACGGTTTCGACACATCGCTGGCGCTCCTGCTCATCCGGCACAGGTGTGCTGATCGAGTAGCGAGCGCCAGCGAGCGTGTCGAGATCCGTGTGACGGTTTCCACACATTGCTGGCGCTCCTGCTCGACCGGCAGGTCCATTGCGCTGGGGGCGAATCCGCACGGGAGTGTCACCGTCGGTGCGTAAGGTGAACGAGTGAGCGGAATGCACGGCGGAAGCACCCCGGTGGGGCGGATGGGCAAGCAGCGAACCCGCATCAGCGGCTCGGATCCGGATGCCCAGAAGGCCGAGAATGCGGATGCCCCGCGCATCCCCGACCTGCTCGCCCGCATTGCGCAGCTGTTCCAGCCGCACCGTCGAGCGCTCGCGGTCACGGCCGTGCTGGTCATCGTCAGTGCGGGGCTCTCGGTGCTGCCCCCTCTGCTCACCCGCCAGGCCTTCGATGTCGGCCTCTTCCCGGCATCCGGTCGCCCGAATGTGCCGGTTCTGCTCGAGATCGTCGGGCTGATGATCGTGATCTACGTGTCCTCCGCTGGGCTCGGTGTCTGGCAGACCTTCCTCACGGCCACCGTCGGCAATCGCGTGATGGGCGCGCTGCGAGTGCGGCTGTTCGGGCACCTCCAGAAGATGGAGCTCGCCTTCTTCACGCGAACGAAGACCGGAATCATCCAGTCCCGCCTGCAGAACGACGTCGGCGGAGTTTCGAGCGTGCTCACGAACACCGTGGCGAGCGTTCTCGGCAACACGGTGACGGTGGCGGCGGCCTTCGTGAGCATGCTGGTGCTGTCCTGGCAGCTCACCATCGTGGCGGTCATCCTCATGCCTATCCTGGTGATCGCCCAGCGGCGGGTGGGGCGGGTGCGCGCGAAGATCGCCACCAAGACCCAGGAGTCGCTCAGCGACATGACCGCGATCACGCAGGAGACCCTGTCGGTGTCGGGCATCCTGCTGGCGAAGAGTTTCAACCAGCAGGGCGCGGAGGTCGCCCGGTACAGCGACGAGAACGACAACCAGATCCGGCTGCAGGTGCGAGAGCAGATGAGCGGCCAGTGGTTCTTCGCGATGGTGCAGATCTTCCTCGCCATCATCCCGGCCGTCATCTACATCTGTGCCGCTTGGCTGCTGTTCCAGAATGTGGCGGTTACCGCGGGCACGATCGTGGCGTTCACCACGGTGCAGGCCCGGCTGATGTGGCCGCTGCTGGGACTGATGCGCGTGGCGCTCGACCTGCAGACCTCCCAGGCACTCTTCGCGCGCATCTTCGAATACCTCGACCTGCACCCGGCGATCGCGGATGCTCCGAACGCCCACCCGGTCGACCCGTCCCGTCTCGGTCGCGTCGAATTCGACGAGGTGGTGTTCGCCTACCCCGACTCCGGAGACGGCACGCCTCCCACTCTCAAGGGTGTCTCCTTCTCGATCGAGCCTGGCCAGTTCGCCGCCTTCGTCGGGCCGTCGGGGGCGGGTAAGACCACGGTCTCTTACCTGATTCCCCGCTTCCACGACGTCACCGGCGGCCGCATTCTCTTTGCGGGTGACGATGTGAGACAGCTCGAGCAGGACTCGCTCGTCTCCAACATCGGCATCGTCAGCCAGGAGACCTACCTGTTCCACGCGACGATCGCGGAGAACCTTCGCTACGCGAAGCCGGGAGCGACGGATGCCGAGCTCCAGCAGGCGGCGCGGGCCGCGAACATCCACGAGACCATCGCATCGTTCCCACTGGGTTACGACACGGTCGTCGGCGAGCGTGGCTATCGGCTGAGCGGCGGCGAGAAGCAGCGCATCGCCATCGCGCGGGTGCTGCTCAAGGACCCGCGCGTGCTCATCCTCGACGAAGCCACGAGTGCGCTGGACTCCCTCTCCGAGCGGATCGTGCAGGACGCGCTCGACACCGCCTCCGCTGGCCGCACCACGATCGCGATCGCGCACCGGCTCTCGACGATCGTCGGAGCCGACGTGATCTTCGTGGTCGATGCCGGCAGGATCGTGGAGCGCGGCACCCATGCCGAGCTCACCGCCCAGGGTGGCGTCTACGCGCGCCTGTATGCGCAGCAGGTGTCGCAGATCTGAGGACTGGGTTGCCCGGACCAGGCGGTGCCTCGGGCGGGGAGTCTAGCGGAAACCCCCGGCTGGCCCGCTGGTAGATTGGCGGCACTATGAAGTTCGCCAACACCGTGATCGACCTCGTCGGCAATACCCCACTCGTGAAGCTCAACCGGGTGACGGAGGGCATCGCCGCCACCGTGCTCGTCAAGGTGGAGTATCTCAACCCCGGCGGGTCGTCTAAGGACCGCATCGCCACCCGGATCATCGACGCGGCAGAGCGTGAGGGGCTGCTGAAGCCGGGCGGCACGATCGTCGAACCGACCTCGGGCAACACCGGCATCGGCCTCGCTCTCGTGGCGCAGCAGCGGGGGTATCGCTGCGTCTTCGTGCTGCCCGACAAGGTGGGCGAGGAGAAGCGCAACGTGCTGTTGGCGTATGGCGCCGAGATCGTCGTCACCCCGACCGCTGTGGCGCCAGACAGCCCGGAGTCGTACTACTCGGTCTCGGATCGACTGGCGCGCGAGATCCCCGGGGCCTTCAAGCCCAACCAGTACTCGAACCCCAACGGTCCGCTGAGCCACTACGAGACCACCGGCCCGGAGGTCTGGCGCGATACCGAGGGCGAGATCACCCACTTCGTCGCCGGGGTGGGCACCGGCGGCACGATCAGCGGTGTCGGCAAGTACCTCAAAGAGGTCTCGAACGGCGCGGTCACGATCATCGGAGCCGACCCGGAGGGTTCGGTCTACTCCGGTGGCACCGGTCGCCCGTACCTCGTCGAGGGCGTCGGTGAGGACTTCTGGCCCGAGGCCTACGACGGTTCGGTCGTAGACGAGATCATCGCCTCCTCCGATGCCGAGTCCTTCGACATGACGCGACGTCTCGCCCGCGAGGAGGGACTGCTCGTGGGAGGGTCGAGCGGCATGGCCGTGGCATCCGCCCTCAAGGCCGCTCGCACGCTCCCGGCCGATGCGGTGATGGTGATCCTGCTTCCGGACGGCGGCCGCGGCTATCTCAACAAGGTCTTCAGCGAGAAATGGATGCAGTCCTACGGCTTCACGCAGGTCTCCGATGAGAAGACGGTCGGCGATGTCGTCGGCCACAAGAGCGGCTCTCTTCCGGCCCTCGTGCACGTGCACCCCTCGGATACGGTGCGCGACGCCATCCAGATCATGACGAAATACGGCGTCTCACAGTTGCCCGTACTCTCGGCGGAGCCGCCTGTCGTCATCGGCGAGGTCGTCGGGGCGATCGAAGAGAAGAGCCTGCTCGAGCAGGTGTTCAGCGGGGACGCGAGCATGACCGACCCGGTGGGGAAATTTATCGGAGCCCCCCTGGGTTTGATCGGTGTGCACGAATCGGTGACCTCCGCACGCGCCGCCTTCGGCAAAGCGGATGCACTGCTCGTGACCGAGGACGGCAAGCCCGTCGCTGTCGTCACGCGGCACGACCTGCTCACCTTCCTGTCCGACTGACCCCGCCACAGAAAAGACCATCGTGACCGACTTCTCCACTCGTGCCATCCATTCGGGCCAGTCCTTCGATCCCGCCACCGGTTCGGTCATCCCGCCGATCTACCTGACCTCCACCTTCGTGCAGAAGAGCATTGGCGAACTGCGCGGCGGCTACGAGTACGCCAGAAGCGCCAACCCCACACGGGATTCCCTTCAGCACCTCGTCGCCGACCTCGAGGGGGCGAAGCACGGCTTCAGTTTCTCCTCCGGCCTCGCCGGAGAGGACACCCTTCTGCGGTCGATTCTCGTGCCGGGCGATCACGTGATCATGGGCAACGACGTCTATGGCGGAACCCACCGGCTGGTCAATCGGGTCTTCGTGCCCTGGGGCATCGAACTCGACACTGTGGAGATGACGGATCTCGACGCCGTTCGTGCGTCGATCCGCCCGAATACCCGGGTGCTCTGGGTAGAGACCCCGAGCAACCCGATGATGAAGATCAGCGACATCGCGGCTCTCGTGGAGATCGGACACGCCGCGGGGGTCATCGTCGTCGTGGACAATACCTTCGCGTCGCCCTACCTGCAGAACCCGCTCGCCTTCGGGGCCGATGTCGTCACCCACTCGACCACGAAATATCTCGGCGGCCACTCGGATGTGCTCGGCGGCGCCGTTGTGCTCAACGACGATGAGCTCGCCGAGAAGCTCGGCTTCCTGCAGTTCGCCATCGGTCCGGTCTCCGGACCGATGGATGCGTGGCTCACCGTTCGCGGCATCAAGACGCTCGCCGTGCGCATGGACCGTCACTCCGCCAACGCGCAGGCGATCGCCGAAGCGCTCGTCGGGCATCCGGCGGTCGAGCGCGTGTACTACCCGGGCCTCTCCGGCCATCCCGGCCACGAGCTCGCCGCCCGTCAGATGCGCGGATTCGGCGGGATGCTCTCGGTGCAGCTTGCCGGTGGGCCCGCGGTCGCGCGTCGCTTCGCCGAGTCGACCGAGCTGTTCCAGCTGGCCGAATCACTCGGGGGAGTCGAGTCGCTGATCGGGTACCCGACAGAGATGACCCACGCCTCGGTGCGGGGAACGGCGCTCGCCGTGCCGGAGAACCTGGTGCGGCTCTCGGTGGGAATCGAAGGTGTCGATGATCTCCTCGGCGACGTGCGGGGCGCTCTCGATCGCGCCACCACCAGCTGAGACGCAGGAATAGCCGGGCTGCAGCGCTCGCCGAGAGGGTGCGGTCGGCGCCTTCACTGGACTCTCTCGCTCTAGACGTTACCGTTCCCGCGGCGCTCGCCTCCGTGGGTGTGGACCTCGGCTCTATCGTCGGCCCGTTCCGCCGATTCGAGGGCGGAACGGATCGTGCCGGACTCGGTCTCGAGACTGTCTTCGGCCGTCGCGGCGAGATATTCCCTTTGAGGGATACATCCATGGGCGGTGTCCCGGGGGAGAGTTTCGGCGATCGAGATCTCGGTGCAAAGACCGTGCATCTCCACACCCGCTGGAGTCGCCCGTTCGGCACTGGAATCGACACTCTCACCATCGACGATGACGGGTCGGGAGGGGAATGGTCCGCGCATTCGCTGTTGCTCCTGGCGAGAATCCGCGTGGTCGAACACCTGGCCGAGCTCGACCCGTTGCCGGAGTCGGGCGGCCGTGATGCGGCGGTGGCTCCGAAGCTCGAGGGATTCGATTCCCTACCCGCGGGGGCGTCCGCGCGAGTCCCCTGAGTCGCGCCAGGCAGCGCCACGTGGGTCATAATGGTCTGCCGAGCGGCATTTCGTCGCCGCGCTCTCCGATCTCGACGAAGCCGGATACCCCTGTCCATGGAACCAGTGAAGGTTCGCGCCCCCAGCATCCGCGATGTCGCGCGGATCGCCGGGGTGTCCTACCAGACGGTTTCGCGGGCGCTCAACAACTCCGAGAACATCCGCAGCTCCACGAAGGATCGCGTGCTCGAGGTGATCGAGCAACTCGGCTACCGTCCGAACCAGGCCGCGCGCGCCCTGGTCACGAGTCGGTCGCGCACCATCGGGGTGCTCACCTCCCAGGTCGCCAATTACGGTCCGGCCACGAGCCTCGCCGCGATCGAGGATGCCGCACGGGATGCGGGCTATCTCGTGACGACTACCAGCCTTGCGGCGACCGATTCGGAAGCCATCCACGATCGACTCGAGTACCTGTTGAGTCAGGCCATCGAGGGACTGGTCGTCATCTCGCCCCAGATGCGCGTCTTCAATGCGATTCGGGATCTGGACATCCGACTACCGCTTGTCACGCTCGACTCGACGGGCCGCGACGGCCAGCACAGCCTCTCCGTGGACCAGACCTCCGGGGCGCGGCTGGCCACCCGACACCTCATCGAGCTGGGTCACCGCAAGATCCTGCACCTCGGTGGCCCCCAGGACTGGATCGAGGCCGAGGCGCGCATGACGGGTTTCCTCGACGAGCTGATCGAAGCGGATCTCGACGTGCGGGCCCCGATCCTCGGTGACTGGACCGCCGATTTCGGCTACACCGTCGGACGGGAGCTCTCGCGATATCGGGACTTCTCCGCGGTGTTCGCCGCGAACGACCCGATGGCCCTCGGCCTGATCCACGCCTTCCGCGACGCGGGTCTCGACGTGCCGGGCGACATCAGCGTCGTCGGTTTCGATGACGTTCCGGATGCCGCCCACTACTGGCCGCCGCTGACCACCGTGCGGCAGGATTTCGCCGAGATCGGTCGGCGTTCGGTCGCCATGCTTCTCGCGGAGCTGAACGGCCAGTCGGGCCTCGGGCACGAGCCGATCCTTCCCGAATTGATCGTGCGCGGTTCGACGGCCCCGCCCCGCGGGTAGTCGAGGTGACCCGGGCCATCGAGTTGCACTCTTTTGCGGCCTAGCGCGACTCGCGACCCGCACAAGAGCGCGACTCGACGCCGCCGTGCCAGAGGCACGGAGCGCCAGACGCCGAAGCGCAACGCGATGTGACTGCTCTCATTTCTTGATAACGGTTGCGTTAACTTCTTGACGACAAGACTCGGGATGATGCACTCTCGTAGTCATGCCTGCAACGATGCAACCCCTGCCGCGGGGTGCCCGGAATCCCGGATCGCAATCGGCGCTGCGCGAACTCAACCAGAAGCGCGTGATCGACACCCTCCTCGCCAGCGGCCCGCTCACCCAGGCGGAGTTGGCCAGGCAGACGGGACTCTCCACGGCGACGGTCTCGAATATCGTGAAGACCATGGCGGCAATCGGATCGATCGAGACCGAGCCGACGACCAGTTCTGGGCGTCGAGCGCTGCTCGTGCGCCTGTCCAACAACGGTGCTGTCGCCGTGGGAATCGACTTCGGGCGCCGGCATCTGCGCATCGTTCTCGCGAGTCTCGGGTTCACGGTCGTGGCGGAACAGTTCCTGGAGCTTCCGCTCGGCCATCGAGCCGAAGAGAGCATCGATTGTGCGTCGCAACTGCTCGCCCGGATGCTCGAGGAACGCGACATCGCGCCCTCGGCCGTGCTCGGTGTCGGCGTGGGCATCCCCGGCCCGATCGACCAGCGCACCGGCACCGTTGTGCAGGGCGCGATCCTGCCGGAATGGGTGGGCATCCACCTGCAGGACCTCGAGAAACGCCTGCATTTTCCGGTGGTCTTCGACAATGACGCCAATCTCGGCGCCCTCGCCGAAGTGACCTGGGGGCCGCACAACACGGTGGACAACCTGGTCTTCGTCAAGATCGGCAGCGGCATCGGCGCCGGCCTCATCCTGGGTGGCCACCCGTTCTCCGGCAGCCTCGGCATCACCGGGGAGATCGGGCACGAGACCATCACGGACAACGGGGTCGTCTGCCATTGTGGCAACCGGGGATGCCTCGAGACCGTGGCGTCCACCTCGGTGATGATGGCGCTCCTCGGCACCCGGGCGCCGGTGACGACGGCCGACATCGTGCGGAACGCCCTCTCGGGGGATGCCGCCACGCTGAGGGTGCTCGACGACGCGGGTGCCGCGATCGGCCGGGGCCTCGCGAGCATTGCGAACCTGATCAATCCGGAGGTGATCGTGATCGGCGGTCCGCTCGCCGGGCTCGGGTCGATCCTCCTCGCACCGATCGAGCGTGGGCTGCTGCGTCACGCTGTGCCGAGCGTCGGTGAGGCGACCGCTCTCGTGATGTCGTCACTCGGCGATCGGGCGGAGGCCCTCGGTGCCGCATCGCTGGTTCTGCAGTCCCCGGGACTGCGGCGGGACTGATTGTTTCAGAGTCGTTACGTGTTCGTTGCGTTCACAACTTGACGACAAGCCCGCAAACAAGGTTTAGTCTGTTAGCGGGCAATTTCTTCCCCCTAACGAGACAAGGTAGTCCGGCGTGAAACCACAGGCGGCATTCGCAGTTGTGAACGTACACAACCCGCGCTTCCCAGCGATTTCGGTGGCCATAGCGGAGGTGTCCGATGGCGAATGAGCCGATCATCCTCGAGATGCGTTCGATCACGAAGGAGTTCCCGGGCGTCAAGGCGCTGGACAAGGTCTCCCTCGTAGTCAAAGCGGGCGAGATCCACTCCATCTGTGGTGAGAACGGCGCCGGAAAGTCCACCCTCATGAAGGTGCTCTCCGGGGTTTACCCCTACGGCACCTACCAGGGCGACATCGTCTTCCAGGGTCACGAGTCGCGCTTCAAGGACATCGGCTCGAGCGAGGCCGCCGGCATCGTGATCATCCATCAGGAGCTCGCGCTGATCCCGGAGCTCTCGATCACCGAGAACATCTTCCTCGGCAACGAACCGCGCCGTTTCGGAGTCATCGACTGGGTCCAGGCGAAGAAGCGTGCGGTAGACCTCCTCGCCCGCGTCGGACTCGAGGACGACCCCGACACGCAGATCAAGAACCTCGGAGTCGGCAAGCAGCAGCTCGTGGAGATCGCGAAGGCGCTCGACAAGTCCGTCAAGCTGCTCATCCTCGACGAACCGACCGCGGCGCTCAACGAGGCCGACTCCCAGCACCTCCTCGACCTTATCCTCGGGCTGAAGGGCCGAGGGATCTCGTCGATCATGATCTCGCACAAGCTCAACGAGATCGAGCAGATCTCGGACTCGATCACGATCATCCGTGACGGCAAGACCATCGAGACCCTCGACGTCAAAGCCGATGGCGTAGACGAAGATCGCATCATCCGCGGGATGGTCGGTCGCACTCTGGAGAACCGTT
Organism: Frigoribacterium sp. UYMn621; assembly: GCF_040549525.1. Lineage (NCBI taxonomy): Bacteria > Bacillati > Actinomycetota > Actinomycetes > Micrococcales > Microbacteriaceae > Frigoribacterium > Frigoribacterium sp. UYMn621. Next base: position 402,228 of record NZ_JBEPTM010000001.1, read on the forward strand.
TCCCGGATCGCAATGCCGACATCGGCGAGGTGTTCTTCGAGGTGAAGAACTGGACGGTGCAGCATCCCCTCACGGCCGAGCGGATGGTCGTCAAGAACTCGAGCTTCGTCGTTCGACGCGGCGAGGTGGTCGGCTTTGCCGGACTCATGGGAGCCGGTCGCACCGAACTGGCGATGAGCCTGTTCGGCCGCTCGTACGGCACCTTCATCTCCGGCCAGGTCTTCAAGGACGGCAAAGAGATCCAGCTGCGGAACGTGAGCGAGGCCATCAAGAACGGGCTCGGCTACGTGAGCGAGGACCGCAAGGCTCTCGGGCTCAACCTGCTCGACGACATCCAGGATTCCATCGTGTCAGCCAAGCTCTCCAAGATCGCGAAGCTCTCCGTTGTCGACAAGGTTGAGGAACATCGTGTCGCCGAGGGCTACCGCAAGAGCCTGCGGATCAAGGCACCGCGCGTAGACGAGGGCGTCAACAAGCTGTCGGGCGGCAACCAGCAGAAGGTCGTCCTGGCCAAGTGGATGTTCACCGACCCCGATCTGCTGATTCTTGATGAGCCCACCCGTGGCATCGACGTCGGCGCGAAGACCGAGATCTACGGCATCATCCGTGACCTCGCCGCGTCCGGCAAGGGCATCATCCTCATCTCGTCTGAGCTGCCGGAACTGCTCGGCGTCTCTGATCGCATCTACACGATCTTCGAGGGCGCGATCACGAACAACCTCAGTGCCGACGAAGCAAATCCCGAAACTCTCCTGAGAAGCATGACTTCCGCGAAGAAGAAAGTTAACAGCTAATGAGCGCTACTCCCGAAGCTCCACAGAAGAGCGGCTTCCAGCTGCGCGACCTCGGCAAGATGTTCGGTGGCTCGCAGGGGACCGGTCGCCAAATCGGCATTCTCGCGGCGCTCGTCGTCATCATCGTCTTCTTCCAGATCGCCACGGGTGGCCTCACGCTCAACCCGACCAACCTGATCAACCTGGTGAACCAGAACGCCTACGTGCTGATTCTCGCCATCGGCATGGTGATGGTCATCATTGCCGGTCACATCGACCTGTCCGTCGGATCCGTTGCGGCCTTCGTCGGCATCGTCGTAGCGACCGCCATGGTCAGCTGGCACTTTCCACCGCTGCTCGCGTTCGTGCTCGGCCTCGCGATCGGCCTGGCAATCGGTGCCTGGCAGGGATGGTGGGTCGCCTACGTCGGCGTGCCCGCCTTCATCGTGACGCTGGCCGGCATGCTCATCTTCCGCGGGGCGAACCAGTTCTTCGGTAACTCCAACACCGTCACCGTGCCGGACTCCTTCACGGTGATCGGTGGCGGTTCGATTCCCGATTTCGGTCCGAACATCGGATACAGCAATGGCACCCTGATCCTCGGGCTTCTGGTGATCGTGGCCCTCGTCTGGCAGGAACTGCGCCAGCGACGCACCCAGTCGCTCATGGGTGCCGAGCCGGCCCCGGTTTGGGTCAGCATCGTGAAGATCGTGATCCTGGTGGTCGTCGCCGGAGGCGCCACCTACCTCTTCGCCACCGGCCGCGTCGGCACGAGCTACCCGATCTCGGGAATCATCCTCGGCATCCTCGTGCTGATCTACTCCTTCGTCACCCGAAACACCACTTTCGGTCGGCACATCTACGCGGTCGGTGGCAACTGGCACGCTGCAGAACTCTCCGGCGTGAAGATCAAGCGGATCAACTTCTGGGTCATTGCGAACATGTCGGTGCTCGCCTCGATCGCGGGGATGGTCGGTGTGGCACGAGCCGGAGCATCAGGTCCCGGTGACGGCACCGGCTGGGAGCTCGACGCGATCGCCGCAGTCTTCATCGGTGGTGCAGCGGTCGCCGGTGGTATCGGCACAGTAGTCGGGTCGATCGTCGGTGGCCTCGTGATCGCCGTGTTGAACAACGGCCTCCAGTTGCTCGGCGTCTCCAACGACCGGGTGCAGATCATCAAGGGTCTCGTGCTTCTGCTCGCCGTTGGCATCGATGTCTACAGCAAGCGGCAGGGCAGGCCATCCCTGATCGGCATGTTCGTTCGTGGCCCGAAGGCTTCCAGCGGAGACACTCCTGCCTCAACGCCGATCGATCGCCCGGATATCGCACCAGGAGGCGAAAGCGCCGAAGCCTCATCCCGCCCACAATCCACTACTCCGAACGCATAGCAGCGCCGGTGTAGTCACCGGGGAAGACCCGTCTTCCCCACAGCAATCCCCCTGCACAACCACACAACTAAGAAAGTGATCACAATGCGCAAAATCGCAATCACGACTGTGGCAATCGCCGGAGTCGCACTGATGGCCCTCTCGGGCTGCTCGAGCCGCGGCACGGACGCCGCGTCGTCGGGCTCCGCCGCGGGCTTCAAGGCCGGATCCGTCATCGGCGTCGCCCTCCCGGACAAGACCTCGGAGAACTGGGTCCTCGCCGGCAAGCTGTTCACCGACGACCTGACCAAGGCAGGCTTCAAGGCCGACGTGCAGTACGCCCCCTCGGCGAACACCGCCTCCGAGCAGGCAGCCCAGATCTCGACCATGAACACCAAGGGCGCCAAGGTCATCATCATCGGTGCATTCGATGGCAAGCAGCTCGGTTCACAGGTGAAGGCAGCTCACGACAACGGCGCCGTCGTCATCGCGTACGACCGTCTCATCCAGGACACCAAGGATGTCGACTACTACATCGCGTATGACAACGAGAAGGTCGGCGAGCTTCAGGGCCAGGCCCTCCTCGATGGCATGAAGGCACGCTTCCCCGACGCGAAGACGTACAACATCGAGCTGTTCTCCGGTGCATCCACCGACCCGAACGCGGCCGTGTTCTTCGGTGGCGCAATGAAGATCCTGCAGCCGAAGATCGACGATGGAACGCTCAAGGTCGTCTCCGGACAGACCGCGATCGCCCAGACGCAGACCACCGGATGGCTCGCAGCCAACGCGCAGACCCGCATGGACACCCTCCTCGCCGGTAACTACTCCGGCACGGTGCTGAACGGCGTTCTTTCGCCCAACGACACCCTGGGTCGCGCCATCATCACCTCGATCAAGGCCGCCGGCAAGGCGACCCCGATCATGCCGGTTGTCACGGGCCAGGACTCGGAAGCCGCTTCCATCCCGCTGATCATGTCTGGTGAGCAGTACTCCACCATCAACAAGGACACGTCGAAGCTCGTCGCCCAGGCTGTCGCCATGGTGAAGGACCTCGCCGCAGGCAAGAAGGCGTCCACCAACGCCGACGCAACGGACAACGGCTCGGTCAAGGTTCCGACCTACTACCTGCCGCCGGAGCTCGTCACGAAGGACAACGCTGCACAGTCCTACGCGAACAACCCGACCCTCCTGGCGCTCGTCAACAAGTAGTCCGCCCCGATAGTCACGAGTCCGGCCCCCGCGGTTTCGCGGGGGCCGGACTTTTTCGTGCGCGCGGCCGCCGATTCCGCCGCCACCCGCCGCCGTCTATGCGGCAGACACTGTTCGAAATGCAGGGCTCAGTGTGACGGATGCATGCTGCACGGTCTGACGCACCACTCCGGTCACGAGGACTCCTGCATTTCGAGCCGCGAATCAGCAGCAGCGTCCGCGGATGGCAGGTGGCGGGGATGCAGCAGGCATAACTCCTGCAGAATGCCAGGGGCGGGGGAGGCGCCCCCGTGTTCCCGGGGGGCCAGGGCACCGCTGTCGGGGGATGCAGGAGTTATGCAAGGGGGAGTGTGCCCGGGGTTGCGGATTAATGGGAAGGGGCGCTAGTCTTCTGTCAAATGTGATCGCTCACATTTCCAAAAATGTGATCGCTAACATTATTCCGATACTGAGCCGTTCCCCAGCACGACAAAGGAGTCCCTGAGGTGAGTTCCCCCACGCCCGTCCCGGCAGCCGAGCAGTACGTCATCGGCATCGACTACGGCACCCTGTCCGGTCGTGCCGTTGTGGTGCGCGTCTCGGATGGCGCGGAGCTCGGCACCGGCACGCACGAGTATCCTCACGCGGTCATGGACACCGTTCTGGCGTCGAGCGGTGCGGTGCTCCCGCCCGACTGGGCGCTGCAGGTGCCGGCCGACTACGTCGAGGTGCTCAAGGTCGCCGTGCCGGCCGCCATCGCGGCATCCGGAATCGACCCGGCCCTGGTCATCGGCGTCGGCACCGACTTCACGGCGAGCACACCCCTGCCGGTACTCGCCGACGGCACCCCCCTCAACGAACTACCGGAGTATGCGGACCGCCCTCACGCCTACGTGAAGCTGTGGAAACATCACGCGGCACAGGGCCAAGCCGACCGCATCAACGAACTCGCGGCGTCGCGTGGCGAAAGCTGGCTCCCACGCTACGGAGGGCTCATCTCGAGCGAGTGGGAGTTCGCCAAGGGGCTTCAGCTGCTCGAAGAGGATCCGGATGCGTACGAGCGGATGGACCACTGGGTCGAGGCGGCCGACTGGATCGTCTGGCAGCTGACCGGCCGCTACATCCGCAACGCCTGTACCGCCGGGTACAAGGGCATCCTGCAGGATGGCGTGTACCCGAGTCGCGACTTTCTCGGCGCGCTCAATCCGGCCTTCGCCGGCTTCGCGGAGGACAAGGTCGCGCACGAGATCGGCCAGCTCGGGGCATCCGCCGGCACCCTGTCGAGGCGGGCGGCGGAATGGACCGGTCTGCCCGAAGGCATCGCGGTCGCCGTCGGCAACGTCGACGCCCACGTGACCGCTCCCGCCGCGCGGGCCGTCGAGCCCGGCCAGATGCTCGCCATCATGGGTACCTCGACCTGCCACGTCATGAATTCCGATGTGCTCACCGAGGTCCCGGGCATGTGCGGTGTCGTCGACGGTGGCATCGTCTCCGGACTCTACGGCTACGAGGCCGGCCAGTCCGGGGTCGGCGACATCTTTGCCTGGTACGTGAAGAACCAGGTGCCCGGCAGCTATCGGAGTGCGGCGGATGCGGCGGGCCAGGGCATCCACGAATACCTCACCGATCTCGTCAAGGACCAGCCGGTGGGCGGGCACGGACTCGTCGCCCTCGACTGGCAGAGCGGCAACCGCTCGGTTCTGGTCGATCACGAACTCAGCGGGTTGCTTCTCGGCACGACTCTCACCACGCGGCCGGAGGAGATCTACCGCGCCCTCTTCGAGGCGACGGCCTTCGGAACTCGCATGATCGTGGAGACCTTTGCCGCGAGCGGGGTGCCGGTCACCGAATTCATCGTGGCCGGAGGGCTTCTGCGCAATGCCTTCCTCATGCAGGTCTACAGCGACGTGCTGCGGATGCCGATCTCCATCATCGCGAGCGAGCAGGGGCCCGCGCTCGGCTCGGCCATCCATGCCGCGGTCGCGGCGGGGGCCTACGCGGATGTACTCGCGGCGGGCCGGGCGATGGGCAAGGTCGATAGTGCCGTCTACACGCCCGACTCCGCTGCGGCTGACGCCTACGACCTGCTCTTCGCCGAGTACGCGAGCCTGCACGACTACTTCGGTCGCGGGGGCAACGAGGTGATGCACCGGCTCAAGGCGATCAAGCGGGAGGCCGCTGGTCTCATAGCGAGCGGCAGCGAGCGTATCGAGATCGGGGCAGGCGCATGACTGCCACCCAGGATGCCATCGACACGGTCCGCGCCGATGTCGCGAAGCTGCACGAACTTCTCGTGCGCTACAACCTCGTGATCTGGACCGGCGGCAACATCTCCGGCCGGGTGCCGGGCGCCGAACTCTTCGTCATCAAGCCGAGCGGGGTCGAGTACGACGACCTCACGCCGGCGAATATGATCCTCTGCGACCTCGACGGCGCCGTCATCGAGGGATCGCATTCGCCCTCGAGCGACACCGCGGCGCACGCCTATGTGTACCGGAACATGCCCGAGGTGAACGGGGTGGTGCACACCCACTCCACCTACGCCACGGCGTGGGCCGCGCGAGGCGAGGCGATCCCCTGCGTCATCACCGGGCAGGCCGACGAGTTCGGCGGCGAGATCCCGGTCGGGCCCTTCGCGATCATCGGTGACGAGTCGATCGGCGAAGGCATCGTCGAGACCCTCACCGGTCATCGATCGCGCGCGGTACTCATGCAGAACCATGGCGTCTTCACCATCGGCTCGAGCCCGCGCGACGCCGTGAAGGCCGCCGTCATGGCCGAGGATGTGGCGCGCACCACGCACATCGCCCGCCAGCTCGGCGAGGTCATCCCCATTCCCCAAAAGAGCATCGACGCGCTGTTCGACCGCTATCAGAACGTCTACGGACAGAAGGACACCGAATGAGCCGCTCGATACTCCCCGATCTCGCCTCCTCCGAGATCTGGTTTCTCACCGGGAGCCAGGGGCTCTACGGGGAGGAGACGCTCGCGCAGGTCGCGAGCCAGTCGCAGGAGATCGCCGCGGCTCTCGGGGCGGCAACCGACATCCCGGTGACCATCGTCTGGAAGCCGGTGCTCACCGACTCGGAGTCGATCCGACGGATGGCTCTCGACGCGAACGCGGCCGACGGTGTCATCGGCGTGATCGCCTGGATGCACACCTTCAGCCCCGCAAAGATGTGGATCACCGGACTGGACCTGCTGCGCAAGCCACTGTTGCACCTGCACACGCAGGCCAACGTCGAGCTGCCCTGGGCCACGATCGACATGGACTTCATGAACCTCAACCAGGCCGCCCACGGCGACCGGGAGTTCGGCTACATCCAGACCCGGCTCTCGGTGGCGCGCAAGACCGTGGTCGGCCACGTGTCGAACCCGCAGGTCAAGGCCGGGATCGGCACCTGGAGTCGCGCCGCCGCCGGCTGGGCGGCCACCCACGAGCTCAAGCTCGCCCGCTTCGGTGACAACATGCGGTTCGTCGCCGTCACGGAGGGTGACAAGACCGAGGCCGAACTGCAATTCGGGGTGCAGGTGAACACCTGGGGGGTGGGCGACCTCGTTGCGGCCGTGGACGCGGCATCCGAATCCGACATCGATGCCCTCGTCGCCGAATACGCAGAGCTCTATGAGGTCGCTTCCGAACTTCTTCCCGGTGCGGAGAAGCACGACTCGCTCCGTTACGGTGCCCGCATCGAGCTCGGACTTCGATCCTTCCTCGAAGCCGGAGGGTTCAGCGCTTTCACCACCAGCTTCGAAGACCTCGGCGGGTTGCGCCAGCTGCCGGGGCTCGCGGTGCAGCGGTTGATGGCCGACGGCTACGGCTTCGGAGCGGAAGGCGACTGGAAGACCGCGGTGCTCGTGCGCGCGGCGAAGGTGATGGGCGCCGGGCTTCCCGGTGGTGCCTCGCTCATGGAGGACTACACCTACGACCTGACGCCGGGACAGGAGCTGATCCTCGGAGCCCACATGCTCGAGGTCTGCCCGTCGCTCACCACCTCGAAGCCGCGGCTCGAGGTGCATCCCCTCGGCATCGGCGGTCGCGAAGATCCGGTTCGCCTCGTCTTCGACGCGGATGCGGGACCTGCGGTCGTGGTCGCACTCAGTGACATGCGTGACCGCTTCCGACTCGTGGCCAATGTCGTGGAGGTCGTCGATCTGCCGCATCCGCTTCCGCAGCTGCCGGTCGCCCGCGCAGTGTGGAGGCCAGAACCGGACTTCGCCACGAGCGCCGCCGCCTGGCTGACCGCCGGTGCGGCCCACCACACCGTGATGTCGACGGCCCTCGGTCTCGAGGTGTTCGAGGATTTCGCCGAGATCGCCAAGAACGAACTCGTGGTGATCGACAAGAACACGAACCTGCGCGACTTCGGGCGCGAACTGCGCTGGAACCAGGCCTACTACCGGCTGGCTCAGCGGATGTAGCGACAAGACGTGCCGACCGCCACCCGGCGGTTCGGCGGGGATCGGGCCGACTTGGGCGGGCCGGATCCTGAAGGCACCACCCATGACAACGTCGTCCAACACATAAATCGAAAGGCAATCACAGTGAAGGCTAAAAAAATTCTCATCGGCATCGCCGCCGTCGGGCTCGCATTCTCTCTCGCCGCCTGCTCCGGCGGGCGTGGAGGCACCAGCAGCTCATCCTCATCGGGAAGCAGCAAGGGTGCCCTCATCGGCGTCGCCATGCCGACCAAGACATCCGAGCGCTGGATCAAGGATGGTGACGCCATCAAGTCCGACCTCGAGAAGCTCGGCTACAAGGTCGACCTCGAATACGGTGACGACAAGATCCCGCAGCAGGTGCAGCAGATCAGCAACATGCTGACCAAGGGTGCGAAGGTCCTGATCATCGCGTCGATCGACGGAACGGCACTGAGCGACCAGCTCGACCAGGCCGCGAAGTCCGGCGTGAAGGTCATCGCCTACGACCGCCTCATCAACGGCAACAAGAACGTCGACTACTACACCACCTTCGACAACTACAAGGTCGGCGTCGACCAGGCGACGAGCCTGCTCACGGGACTCGGAGTGGTCGACAAGGACGGCAAGGACACCGGAAAGAAGGGCCCGTTCAACATCGAGCTCTTCGCCGGCAGCCCCGACGACAACAACGCGACGTTCTTCTTCAACGGCGCGATGGACACGCTCAAGAAGTACATCGACGACGGAACCCTCGTCGTCAAGAGCGGCCAGACCGGATTCACCCAGGTAGCGACCCTTCGCTGGGACCCGGCCACGGCACAGAAGCGCATGCAGAACCTGATCGCGAGCACCTACTCGGGCGGTGACAAGGTGCAGGGCATCCTGTCGCCGTATGACGGTCTCTCGATCGGAATCATCTCCGCTCTCACCTCGTCGGGCTACGCCACCGATGCGCTCCCGATCATCACCGGACAGGACGCGGAGGCGGCATCGGTCAAGTCGATCATCGCCGGCCAGCAGTACTCCACCATCTACAAGGACACCCGCAAGCTGGGTAATGAAGCCGTGAAGATGGCGGATGACCTGCTCAACGGCAAGACGCCAGAGGTCAACGACACCAAGAGCTACAACAACAAGGTCAAGGTAGTTCCGACGTTCCTCTTCCAGCCCACCGTGGTCACGAAGGAGAACTACAAGTCGGTTCTCGTCGACAGCGGCTACTACACGGAGGCGGACCTCAAGTAGGTTCGTCCCGCCCCGGGGGTGGCGTCGGCCTTCCGCCGTCACCCCCGGACCCCTTTTTCCTCGTCGCTGTCAACGCAGAAAGAAGCATCGGTGACCACCAACATCCTCGAGATGCGCAACATCACGAAGACCTTCCCCGGCGTCAAGGCGCTGCAGGATGTCTCGATCGGCGTGCAACGCGGCCACATCCACGCGATCTGCGGGGAGAACGGCGCCGGCAAGTCCACGCTGATGAAGGTACTCAGCGGCGTCTACCCGCACGGAAGCTACGACGGCGACATCGTCTTCGAGAACGAGACCGTCGCCTTCCGCAACATCAACGATTCCGAGGCCGCGGGCGTCGTCATCATCCATCAGGAGTTGGCACTCAGCCCTTACCTGTCGATCGCGGAGAACATCTTCCTCGGCAACGAGCAGCAGACCGGCGGCTGGATCGATTGGAACAAAACGAACCTCGAAGCGGGAAAACTGCTCGCGAGGGTCGGTCTCAAAGACAACCCCATCACCAAGATCCGTGACATCGGCGTGGGAAAACAGCAGCTCGTGGAGATCGCCAAGGCGCTCTCCAAGGAGGTGAAGCTCCTCATCCTCGACGAGCCGACCGCGGCCCTCAACGACGAGGATTCTGCCCACCTGCTCGACCTGATCAAGCACCTCAAGGGCCAGGGCATCACGTCGATCATCATCAGCCACAAGCTCAACGAGATCAAGGCCATCGCCGACGAGGTGACGATCATCCGCGACGGCAAGACGATCGAGACTCTCGACATGCATGCCGATGAGGTGACGGAGGAGCGCATCATCAAGCTCATGGTCGGGCGCGACCTCGAGAGCCGGTTCCCCGCACACACGCCGAAGATCGGCGAGGAGCTGTTGCGCATCGAGAACTGGACCGTGCACCATCCCCTCGACCATGAACGAGCGGTGGTGAAAGAAGCCAATCTCTTCGTTCGTGCGGGAGAGATCGTGGGGATCGCCGGGCTCATGGGAGCGGGGCGGACCGAGCTCGCGATGAGCGTCTTCGGCAAGAGCTACGGCCACAACATCTCCGGGACCGTCTACAAGAGCGGCAAGAAGATCGACACCACGACGGTCTCAGCCGCGATCGCCAATGGCATCGCCTACGCCACCGAAGATCGCAAGGTCTACGGGCTCAACCTCATCGACGACATCAAGCGCAACATCTCGGGCGCCGCCCTCAACCTGCTCTCCCGCCGGGGCTGGATCGATGAGAACAGGGAGATCGTGGTGGCCGAGGGCTTCCGCAAGAGCATGAACATCAAGGCGCCGAACGTCGAGGTGCTCACGGGAAAGCTGTCCGGGGGAAACCAGCAGAAGGTCGTGCTCTCCAAGTGGATGTACTCGAACCCCGACGTGCTGATCCTCGATGAGCCGACCCGGGGGATCGACGTCGGTGCGAAATACGAGATCTACGGCATCATCAACGCGCTCGCCGACGAAGGAAAAGGAGTGATCGTGATCTCCTCGGAGCTGCCAGAGCTCCTCGGCATCTGCGACCGTATCTACGCCCTCTCGGAGGGACGAATCACCGCGGATCTGACGCGCGAAGAAGCGACCGCAGAACGCGTCATGCAACTCATGACCCAGGAAAGGGAGAAGGACCACGAATGAGTGACCTGACCAAGAAACCCGTCGCGCAGAAAAGCGCCTTCGCGTCGGCGACGACCTATCTCGCCAGCCAGCTGCGCCAGATCGGACTGTTCATCGCCCTGATCGTGATCGTGATCTTCTTCGAGATCACCACCGCCGGGATCACCCTGAAGCCGATCAACGTCTCCAACCTGATCGTTCAGAACAGTTACATCCTGATCCTGGCGATCGGCATGGTGATGGTGATCATCGCCGGGCATATCGACCTCTCCGTCGGCTCTGTCGTCGCGTTCGTCGGAGCGATGGCGGGGGTGATGATCACCCAGTGGCACATTCCGTGGGGGATCGCCATCGTGCTCTGCCTCGTCGTTGGCGCCCTGGTGGGCATGTGGCAGGGATTCTGGATCGCCTACTTCCGGATACCGGCCTTCATCGTGACCCTCGCGGGAATGCTCACCTTTCGTGGCCTCACCCAGATCGCCCTCGGTAACGCGCAGATCTCACCCTTCCCCGACGGCTTCCGGGCCCTCGGCTCCGGCTTCCTGCCGGATCTCGGTGGGGGCGTCAGCTTTCTGGAGCCGCTCACCGTCGGTATCGGCATCCTGGCCACGCTGTTGGTCATCGCTCAGGGCATTCGCCAGCGGGCCGCGCGCCGCAAGTTCGCGGTCGAGGATGAGCCGCTGCCCTGGTTCATCGCGAAGCTGGTCTTCACCTCTGCACTCATCCTCCTGATCAGCTACCTCCTCGCCAGTTACAACGGGACGCCGATCGTGCTCATCGTGCTCGGTCTGCTGGTCGTGATCTACTCGGCGGTGATGGCCCGGAGTGTGTTCGGCCGCCATATCTACGCGATCGGCGGCAATCTCAATGCCGCGGCGCTCTCGGGGATCAAGACCCAGCGGGTCACCTTCCTGCTGTTCGTGAACATGGGTGTGCTCTCCGCGCTCGCCGGGCTCGTCTTCACCGCCCAGTTGAACCTGGCGAACCCGAAGGCCGGTGACGGATTCGAGCTCGATGCCATCGCCGCCGTCTTCATCGGTGGGGCGGCAGTGACGGGAGGAATCGGAACGGTGACCGGGGCGATCGTCGGTGGCCTCATCATCGGGATCCTCAACAATGGAATGTCGATCCTCGGCGTCGGGTCCGAGTTCCAACAGCTGATCAAGGGACTCGTGCTTCTCGCCGCCGTTGCGTTCGACGTGTATAACAAGCGTCGCAACGGTGGTCGGTGACGCAAGGGGCACGGCTTACAGGGAGGCTGATCGTCGGGAAGCCGGCGATCAGCTAGCCTCGGTTTCGTGGCGAACATCATGGAGGTCGCGCGCCTTGCGGGCGTCTCCCACCAGACCGTGTCGAGGGTGCTCAACAACGAGAACACGGTGCGTCCGCAGACGCGGGCAAAGGTGGAGGCCGCGATCCGGGAGCTGCGTTACCGACCCAGCTCCGTTGCGCGGGCGCTCGCGACCCGCAAGACCCACACGCTGGGTCTCGTGAGCACCGGCAATCCGCTCTACGGTCCCGCGAGCATCGCCTTGGCATTCAACGGGGCGGCACGTGAGGCCGGCTACCAGGTCATCACCGCGAGCATGGCCGAAGCCGGTCGGGAGGAGATCCTGCAGGCCATCGACGTGCTGTTGAGACAGCAGGTCGAAGCGATAGTGCTCGTCGTCTCCGACCACTCCTCGATCGAGGCGATAGACGGACTCGAGCTCGACATCCCGCTCGTGACGGCCGACTCGAGTGGACACGGCAGCTTCCCCAGCGTATCGATCGACCAATTCTGCGGCGCCGAACTGGCAACCGCCTATCTCGCGGACCTCGGCCACCGCGACATCTTGCACCTTGCCGGTCCCGAGGGATCACTCGACGCCCGCGAGCGCGAGCGCGGCTGGAGGAGCGAGCTGGCGCGTCGGGCACTTCCGGTGCACGAACCCCTGCACGGTGACTGGACTGCCGACAGCGGTCGGGCCATCGGGGAGCGCCTCATCGCGGCGGGGATGACCTCCGCGATCTTCGTCTCGAATGACCAGATGACGCTCGGCCTGCTTCATGCGCTGGATGACCACGGCATCGCCGTGCCCTCAGAGGTGAGCATCGTCGGCTTCGACGACATTCCCGAGGCCGCCCACTTTTCGCCCCCGCTCTCCACGATCCGTCAGGACTTCACCGAGCTCGGTCGGCGGATCATGGGCACGGTGTCGTCCGTGCTCGACGGGCGTGTGCTCACCGATCCGGTGAAGACCGCTCCCCATCTGGTGGAGCGCGAATCGGCGGTCCGGCGCTGACGAAGGGTGCGGTCGACGCCGGGTACGGTCGCGCCAGGTCCGGTCACCGCCCGGCCAGGGAGCCACCGATCCCGCCGACGCTGAAGTACTTGTTCAGGGCGGCGAAGAGCAGCACCGGCGGCAGCATCATCACTACCGCAACAGCCATCACGAGGCCCCAGTTGGTCTGATTCTGCTGGAAGAAGGTCTGCAGGCCGATCTGCAGGGTGTAATTCTGATCGGATCGCAGGAACACGACAGCGACCAGATAGTCGTTCCAGGCGAGGAGGAAGGCGAAGATCGCGGTGGAGAGCACGCCCGGCAGCGAGTTGCGCAGCACGATTCGCGTGAAGCTTCCGAACACCGAGCATCCATCCATCCAGGCTGCCTCCTCGAGCGTGATGGGGATGGAATCGAAGTAGGCGGCCATCATCCAGATCGCGACGGACATGGTCGAGCCGACATAGATGATCGTGACACCGGCCAGATTGTCGACGAGGCCGATTTGGGCGAACAGGATGAAGAGGGGGATGACCGCGGTGACCACCGGCAGCGACTGGACGATGAACAGGATGAGCGAGTAACCGGAGACGAGCCTGCTGCGCCCCCGGGAGAGCACATAGCCGGCCGGCGCGGCGACCGTCACCGAGATCACGACGGTGACGATGGTGACGAGAAGGCTGTTGGCGAGCCAAGCGCCGACAGAGGTCTCGCTGAAGATCTTTCCGAAGTTCTCGAGTGTGACTCCGCGTGCGGTGCTGCCGAGTGAGGGTTCGAGGGAGAGGAGCACGACAGCGATAATCGGCACGAGCACGATGGCGCAGATGACGAGGATCAGAACGAATCGCCACCACTTGCCCCGCTCCTGGGCCTGGCTCAGGGTGCGGCGTTTTATCGGGCGTGCGGTCGTCTTGTATTGCCCGACGATCGCGGCACGGGAGGTTTCGACGCTCATTCGATGTTCACCTTTCGGATCTGGCGGTACAGCACCGTGGCGATGATCACGAGCACGATGGTCATCATGAACGCGATCGCAACCCCCGGTCCGGTCTGGAAGTTCTGGAAGACGGTCGAATATGCCAGCACCACGAGGGTCTGGGTGGAGTTGACCGGCCCGCCGCCGGTGAGCAGGAAGATGCTCGGGAAGTCATTGACGCAGAAGATGGTCATCAGGATCCAGCTGATGTAGGTCGAGCGGGAGATCATCGGGAGGGTGATCCGACCGAAGGTCTGGAACGCGGTCGCGCCATCGACCTTGGATGCCTCGTAGACGTTGACGTCGACGGAGGCCAGGGCCGAGGACATCATCATCATCATGAAGGGGAAGCTGATCCAGACCTTGAAGACACAGACCGTCACCTGTGCGAGTGTCGGATCGGCGAGGAACAGCACATTCCCGAGGCCGAGAGCCTGGGCGAGAACCGGGAGGGGTGACTGCGGGGTTGCCACCAGCCAGTTCCAGGATGTTGCCGAGACGACGACCGGAACGACCCAGGGCAGCAGAAGCAACACCTTGAAGACGCCACCGGCCGGGATGCGGGTGCGAAGCAACAGGGCCAAGCCGAGCCCGATCGCCCAGCTGCCGAACACCCCGACGAGCGTGAAGACGACGGTGAATCCGGCGGCGTGCCAGAAGGCCGGGGTCTGCACCATGGCGATGTAGTTGTTCAGGCCGACGAAATTGCCCGCGCTGAGCAGGTCGCCGTTGCGAAGCGACTGCAGCCCCGCATAGATGACCGGGTACAGGTTCAACAGCACGAGAAGAATCAACGACGGCAGAACGAAGAAGACGAAAGCCCGCGAGTGGGTGAACCGTCTTCTGCGCTCGCGCTCGCTGGCCGGTTTGCCCGACCCGGCGTTGCCCACGCCGCTCCGCGCCTTCTTGAGCGCTCCGATCACGGACTCGGTCGTCATGTACTTCTCCTTTGAAGGTGGTCGAGGTGCACAAAGGGTGGGTCCGACTCGCGTCGGACCCACCCGAAGCCGGTGCTACTTCATCAGGCCTTCCATCGAGGTCTGCAGTGCGGTGAGAGCAGCCTTCGAGGTCGTGTTGCCACCGAGGATGGTCTGCGCGAAGGTGATCATCGGAGCGGTCCCATCGACGGTGTTCGCGATGTTGTAGAAGAGGCCCGATCCGCCGGGTGCGGCCCAGGTCTTGAAGATCGGCTGCCATTCCTTGATGATCTTCACGTTGTTCGGGTCCGCCTGGAACTCGGGGGTCTCGGAGATCGACTTGAGCGGCGGAAGGCCGATGCCCGTCTTCTTCGTCCACAGCTCCTTCATGTTCTGGTAGTAGTACGTGAGGAATGCCTCTGAACCCGCCTGACTGGGAGTGTTCTTGTACATCATGATGTTGTTCGGGAAGTACAGGCCGCCCTTCTTGCCGCTCGGGCTGGTGAGCGGACTGCCGACCACGAGGTCGCCCGCGACATCGCCGACGGCACCCGCTGCGAGACCGGCGCCGTCCCATCCGAATCCGAACTTCTTGGCCTTCCACTGCGATTGCACGTTCGCACTCGTGTAGGTGGCAGATGCCGGGTCGCTGTAGCCGCTCTTCACGAGGTCGAGGATGAAGTCCATGGCCTCGATGTTCTCGGGCGTGACACAGTCGGGCTTCTTGTCCGCGTTGAACAGTCCGCCGCCGTTGTTGATCATGAAGGCCGTGAGGATGTGGCTGCCGGTGAAACTGCCGGCTCCGGATCCGAGGCCGAAGCCGTAGACACCGTTCTTCTTGAGCGCCGCGCAGACGTTCCGGTACGAATCCCAGTCCGTCGGCGATTCGACGCCCGCCTCCTGCATGAGCGTCTTGTTGTACCAGGAGATCCGCACGTCGAGGTTGTAGGGCACCGCCGCGTAGCCCTTGTCCGTCTTGAGGGTGTCGACGAGGCCATCGAAGAAGTCATCATAGATGCCGTTCTTCTTCCAGCTGTCGATGAGGTTGTCGGCGTAGGCGATCTTGCCCTGCTCGGCGAATTGGAACGCCTGCGTGCCGCCACCGGAGCTCACTGCCGGCCCCGTGTTGGAGGCAACGGCCGAGGAGAAGGTCTGGGTGAAGTTCGCCCACTGGATCTCCTGGTAGGTGGCGGCGCCCATACCGCTCTTCGGCTTGTACGCGACGGTGATCTTCTTGTCGAGCGGATTGAACTCGGTGCCGCCCCACGGCATGTTCCAGAACTTGATCGCCTTCGCGGAACCCCCGGATCCGCCCCCTGTCGAACACGCGGCCAGGGCGGCGGTCGCTGCCACGCCCCCGGCAATTCCGAGGAACCCCCGCCTCGAGAAGGAAGAACCTGTGGATTGTGACGCCATGACAGTTTCCTTTCCAGCCGCCGTCGCCAATGGCGGCGGCCATGATTCGTCTTTGGATGCATGTGTCGCTCTATGGATGAAAAGGTTTCGTGCCGCGACGGTGTCAGTATTCAATGGTTCTCGGACGTTGTCAACAGGTGAGGAGGGAGCGGGGTGTGCATTCCTCGCCTCAGGCCGGCCTCGGATGACCGCTACCATGAGCGCATGAGTCAGCTAAAGGTTTCGCCGGGTCGCGCCACGCTCGCGGAGATCGCGCGGGATGCATCCGTGTCGACGTCCACGGTGTCGAAGGTGCTCAACGGCAGGGCCGGCGTCTCTGATGCCGTGCGGGAACGAATCGAAGGGCTCCTGCATACCGCCGGCTACAGTCGGCGCGGCAGCTCTCACGAGCAGGGCAAGCTCATCGAGCTCGTCTTCGACAACATCGACAGCGAGTGGTCCCTCCAGATCATCCGCGGGGTCGAGGCGGTCGCGCGGGAGAACGGGCTCAGCGTGATCCTGACCGAGAGTGGTGGTCACCTGTTGGTGGCGCCGGACTGGATCGACGGCATCCTGCGACGGCAGCCGGTGGGTGTCGTCCTGCTCTTCTCGAACCTGTCCGTCGACCACAAGCGGCAGCTGGCAACCCGCAATATCCCGTTCGTCGTGCTCGATCCGGCCGGGGATCCAGATCCGGATGTCTCGTCGGTGGGCTCTGGCAACTGGTCGGGAGGCCTCGCGGCGACCCGGCACCTCGTCGAGCTGGGCCATAGGCGGATCGCCCTGGTCAGCGGTCCGCAGGAGATGCTGTGCTCGCGAGCTCGGCTGTCCGGCTATCGTTCCGCGCTGGAGGAGGCGGGGATTCCGTTCGATCCGACGCTGATCGACGGAGGGCGGTTCCACTACGAGGATGGCGTAGCCGCCGGCATGAGGCTGCTCACGATGCCGGATCGGCCCACCGCCATCTTCGCGGGCAACGACCTCCAGGCCTTCGGGGTGTACGAGGCCGCACGCCTTCTCGGACTCGTGGTGCCGGATGACATCTCAGTCGTCGGCTTCGACGATGTGCCCAGCGCCAGCTGGATGGGGCCGAAACTCACGACGGTGCGCCAACCGTTGATCGAGATGGCCGAGCAGGCGACGCGCCTCGTGCTCGCTCTGCGCGACGATCCGGACCGCAAGCTCGTGCGCATCGATCTGGCGACGAGCCTCGTGGTGCGAGAGAGCACGGCCCCGCCCCGGGCGTGATCCGCTTCGTCAATGGCGACACATTTCGGTATTGCCAGAGAAAACTTGCGTTGATCATTGCGACCGGGATAACGTGTCGACACACGCACAACGACGAGCCAGGTGGTCGTCGCCGAATGGATGAAGGAGTCTGCGGAGATGAGTCGACCCCCCTTCGGTGTGGCGCTCGTCGGATACGGCTTCATGGGGGCGGCCCATTCCCAGGCGTGGCGCGTCGCCCCCCGATTCTTCGACCTTCCGGTCGAGCCGCGCATGTCGGTGATCGTCGGTCGTGACCTCGCGCGGGTCGAAGCGGCAGCGGACCGGTTCGGCTGGGCCGAGTCGGAGACCGACTGGCGCCGGGTGATCGAGCGCGACGACATCGATCTCATCGACATCTGCAGCCCGGGTGCCACCCACGTCGAGATCGCGATTGCGGCCCTCGAGGCCGGAAAGCATGTGCTCTGTGAGAAGCCGCTCGCCAACACCGTCGACGAAGCAGTGCGGATGGCCGATGCCGCCCGCCGTGCCGCCGCGCGCGGCGTCTACGCCATGGTCGGGTTCAGCTATCGGCGGGTGCCCGCCATCACCTTCGCCCGCGACCTGGTCGCGGCGGGCAAGATCGGTGAGCTCAGGCAGGTGCGTGCGCTGTACCTCCAGGATTGGCTGGTCGACGCGGAAGGTCCGATGACGTGGCGACTCGACAAGGACCTCGCGGGTTCCGGGTCCCTCGGTGACATCGGGGCGCACGCGATCGACGCGGTCCAGTTCGTCACGGGTCGGCGGGTGCAGGGCGTCAGCGGCATTCTGCAGACTCTCGTGAACGAACGGCCGCTGCTCGGCGAATCGATCGGACTCAGCGGCACCGCCTCTCGGGAAAGGGGGCTGGTGACCGTGGACGATGTGGCGCTGTTCACCGGCAGGCTCGAGGGCGGCGTTCTCGGTTCGTTCGAAGCCACGAGATACGCGACCGGGCGCAAGAACGCGTTCCGTCTCGAGTTCAGCGGATCGCTCGGCGCGATCGCATTCGACCTCGAACGGATGAACGAACTCGAGTTCTACGACGGCACCGACCCGGCGGGACTGCGCGGCTTCCGCCGCATCCTCGTGACCGAGCCGGAGCATCCGTACATGGCTGCATGGTGGCCGACCGGGCACGGCATCGGCTACGAACACCCGTTCTCCCACCAGGTGAGGGATCTGCTCGTCGACATCGCCGCGGGTGTCCAGCCGCGACCATCCTTCGACGACGGGCTGCAGGTGCAGCGGGTACTCGCGGCGGTCGAGGCGAGTTCGGCGAGCGGGAGCTCCTGGGTCGCCGTTGATGACAGTCCTGAAACGCAGAGACAGTGAGTGGCAATCGCCCTCCGAGGAGGAGAACTCGATGACATCGGCAACACCACCGGCGCGCAACGCCCTGATCGTGCGGGGCGGATGGGACGGCCATCAGCCCGTCGAGACCACCGACTCGATGATCCCCTTTCTGGAGGGAAACGGGTTCACGGTGCGCGTAGAGGAATCACCTGCCGTCTACACGGATGCGGACTATCTGGCGACAGTCGACCTGATCCTGCAGATCAACACCATGGCATCCATCACGAAGGACGAATTCGCCGGGCTCCAGACCGCCGTCCTGAACGGCACCGGGATGGGCGGTTGGCACGGCGGCATCGCGGACTCCTATCGCGACAACGCCGACTACCTGCACATGATCGGGGGACAGTTCGCCCACCATGCCGGCAAGGATCCGGCCGATCGCACCGGCGAGCAGTCCGACAACTACATTCCCTACACCGTGCACATCACCGATCTGGGGCGCTCACATCCCATCACCCGCGGAATCGAGGACTTCGATCTGGTGACCGAGCAGTACTGGGTGCTGAGCGACGAATACAACGACGTGCTGGCAACGACGACCCAGTCCGTTCGTCCCTGGGACGCGTGGAATCGACCTGTCACCGCGCCCGCCATCTGGACCAGGCAATGGGGCAAGGGGCGCATCTTCGTCTCCGCGCCCGGTCATCGGCTCGAGATTCTCGACGACCCGAACGTTCGAACGATTGTGGGGAGAGGCTTACTGTGGGCGGCACGCTGAAGGTCGGAATCATCGGGGTTGGCACGATCAGTGCCCAGTATTTCGCGGAGTTCCCGAAGCTGGAGGGGCTGCAACTCGTAGCCGTTGCAGACGTCAACGAGGCTCGGGCGCGGGAGGTGGCGGCCGATCAGGGTGTGGAGGCGTTGAGCGTCGACGCGCTGCTCGCGGACCCGCGAATCGACGCGGTGCTGAACCTCACCATTCCCGCGGCGCACGTGGACATCGCGACACGGGCGCTCCTGGCGGGCAAGCACGTCTACGGCGAAAAGCCCCTCGCGCTGGATCCTGCCGAGGCGGCGCCCATGCTCGAACTCGCCCGAGAGCGGGGGCTGCGTGTGGGCAGCGCGCCGGACACCGTGCTCGGCACGGGCGTGCAGACGGCGCGGGCGCTGTTGGACTCCGGATCCATCGGCGATGCCGTCGCCGCGGCGGTGCACTGGAGCTCGCCGGGTCACGAGCTCTGGCATCCGGCGCCCCGGTTCTACTACCAGCCCGGCGGTGGCCCGCTGTTCGATATGGCTCCGTACTATCTCACGACCCTGGTCACACTGCTGGGGCCGGTGATCCGGGTGTCCGGGGTCGCGACACGATCGGGCCGGGATCGCACGATCGCCTCGGGGGGAGACGCCGGCGGCAGCATCCCCGTCGATATCGAGACCCACGTCAGTGCGATTCTGGAACACGCGAGCGGAGTGACATCCACAGTGACGGTGAGCTTCGAGGTGTGGGCGTCGCGGGCACCACTGTTCGAGGTCTATGGAACGCGGGGCACCATCGCGGTGCCCGATCCCAACCGCTTCTCCGACCCCGTGGAGGTCTGGACGGTCGAGACCCCGGAATGGACGGAGGTGCCCGCTTCAGCGGGCTATGCGGATGCCGGTCGCGGTGTCGGGCTCGCCGACCTCGCGCGTGCCATCGAGACGGATCGCCCCCACCGGGCATCCGGCGAGCTGGCATTCCACGTGCTCGAGATCATGGATGCGGTGCTCCGCGCGGCGAGCGAACACCGGGTGGTAGAGCTGACCAGCACCGTCGAGCGACCGGAGCCTGTGCCATCCGGAGCCTCCCCGAGCAGCTGGTGAGAGTTGCGGGTGCTCGGGCGGGTTCGCTCACCGGCCGCGTGCCTGATTGACGGCGTTGATGAGGAACGACCCCCTGGTCGCCAGTTCGTACTTTCGCTCGATGGCTACGCTCCGCGGATCGTGCAGGGCCTTCTCCACATCTTCGACGTCGAGTCCCACCAGCCGGGCGATGTTCTGAACGGTGAGGCGGCACTCGACCGTCAACGATTCGAAAATCGCTTTAAGACGGTCATCGTCACCGATCTGCAGGCCCGCCGTCAGCTGGGCCGCGAGAAGGGCGAGCCTCGAGGTCTCTTCGGTCGATGGGGACGGCGGCTCCGTGGTGACTCGCATCATCCCGGTCTGTGTTTCCGCGAGGGAGCGGAGGAGGGCATCCGGCTGGATGCCCGTGATGGCCTGGAGCGCATCTTCGGAGAGGCGACCCTCCGCGATGAGGCGCCTCAGTTCCGCCGCGGGATTCTGTGCCTCCACCGTCATGGCTGTCCTGCTTTCTCGTCGTAGAGCGACGGGGAAAGGGTAGACGTTGTGTGATCCCCCCGCATTTCTTGGGCTGTGAAACTCGGCTGCGCCCGAGTCACCGTCGGATCAGGGAGTCTCCGGACCCTTAATCGCTGCCGCGGTCTGCTCGGCCTCCGAGGCGCTTCCGAAGGCGAGTGTGAGTGAGCTGGTGGTGATCGGTGCTGCCACCAGTGGCGCCGAGAGCACCCGGCCGTCGAGGAGTATCGCCAGCTTCTTGCCGACGGCACCGCCGGATACCGTGCCGAGCGTGCTGGTGTCGGCGGTGCTCAGCTCGAGGATGACCGAGTGCGTCGATGCCTGGTCCGTGGGGGAGGTGACGGAGGTGGGGGTGACCGTACCCAGCGACCTGCCCAGCTCATAGGTGATCGTGCCGGCCGTATCGCACGCCCTGCCCGCGCCATCGGTGGTGAGTGCCGGATCATCGCAGGCTCCGTCCACCGACGAGGTGACCAGACGGAACTCAAGCGGCTTGACCGACGAAGGGGTGTCGCCGCCGGGGGTGCCGCTGCAGCCGGCGAGGAGTGCAATGCCCGCGAGCAGTGCGGCGGATCGAATCCCAAGCCGAGTATTCATCTCTTTACAGTAGGGCTCAGTGGCACGCGGGGGAAGGGTGGGTTGTGGGGTGAACGGGGTGTGCGGGTGAGGCCCAGAGCGATCGCATGAGTGGCCGGCTGGATGAAGCAGTCTGCCTCGACTATGCCTTTTCGGGCGCGATCGGCGTGGACGTCACGGCTGAGATCTGGACTGCGGCGGGTCGTGTTGCGGCGACGAGTCACCTGACGCCGTGCAGCGGATCAGCGCCGTGCGGCGTACTGCTCGCGGATGATCGCGCGGGTGTCGTGGGCCGGGCGCGCTGAGAACTCGAGCGGCCAATCCGGTCGCGTGCCGCTGAGGGCCCAAGCGGCCTGGAGCGCGGCACCGAGGGCCACGTACTCCCCCGGGGTGGGCACCTCGACGGGGATGTCGAACACCTGGCCGGCGATCGTCGAGACCGCTTTGTTCTGCGCCGCGCCGCCGATGAGGAGGATCCGTCGGGCGTCGACGCCCTGCGCTCGGATCGCGTCGAGCCCGTCGGCGAGCCCACACAGCATCCCCTCGATGGCAGATCTGGCGAGGTCGGACCGAGTCGCCGATGTGAGGCTGAGACCGAAGAGCGTCGCCGTGGCATCGGGCAGGTTGGGGGTGCGCTCGCCCTCGAAATAGGGCTGCAACACCAGCCCGCCCGCCCCGGGCTCCGCCTGCAGGGCGAGCATCCCGAGTTCTGCGTGGTCCACCCCGAGCAACCCCGCGACCGAGTCGAGCACGCGTGCAGCGTTCAGGGTGGCGACCAACGGAAGGAACGCTCCGCTGGCATCCGCAAAACCGGCGACCGTGCCGGAGGAGTCGGTCGACACGGTCTCGGTGACAGCGAAGACGGTGCCGCTCGTGCCGATCGAGACGACGACGTCGCCGGGGCCCGCGCCGAGCCCGAGCGCCGCGCCGGCGTTGTCGCCGGCGCCCACCCCGATGACCCGACCGCCCCGGATGCCGTGGGCGGGCAGCGCGGCGGTCTCGCCACCGCGCGCCCCGGGCTTCATCACGCGGGGGAGCATCGCCGCATGCCCCAGAGCGAGCTCGAGCAGTTCGCGGTCGTACCGGCCGGTGTTCGGATTCCAATACCCGGTGCCGCTCGCATCGGAACGATCGGTGATCAGCTCCTCGAGCCGCGGTCCGCCGACGGTCTCATCGGCGGGCCCGAAGCCGCGCAGTCGCCAGGTGAGCCAGTCATGGGGAAGCACCACCGCCTCGACCCGGGCCGCGTTCGCCGGCTCGTTGTCGCGCAGCCACCGGAGTTTGGTCGCCGTGAAACTTGCGACGGGAACGAGACCGGTGCGCTGCGCATAGTCCTCGGCGCCGACCTCGGCGATGAGATCCGTCGCGGCGCGAGCGGAACGGGTGTCGTTCCAGAGCAGGGCGGGGCGGATGACGCGGCCCTCGACATCCAGCACGACCATTCCGTGCTGCTGGCCCGCGATGGAGACGGCGGCGACGTCGGCGAGGCCGCCAGCGTCGTCGATCGCCGCGAGCAGCGCATCCCACCAGGCCGCGGGATCCACCTCCGTGCCGGCGGGATGGGTGGCTCGGCCGGAGCGGACCACCTCACCGGTGCCGGCGTCGCGAATCACCACCTTGCAACTCTGGGTCGATGAATCGACCCCGGCGACCAGTGTCATGCCTGTCTACTCCGCTCGTATAGGTGCATTATTCAGGAACCTGTGGTGCAGGGGGTGCTGGCGTGACAGGAGTTCTCCCCACGCGCCTCACGGGCACCATCCGTCCCACAGCTTCCTGAATGATGAAGGTGCGGGGTCAGCGGGCGCCGAGCAGGTGTTCGAGGGCCAGCTGGTTGAGGCGCACGAAGCCGAAGCCCTTGCCGCCGAAGTAGGAATCGGTGTCGAAGTCCTCGAACGAGGCGCGGTCGGCGAGCAGGTCGTCGTAGGTCTCACCGGCGGAGAGGGTCGTCTCCTGGATCTTCGCGACGCGTGATGCTGCGAGGGCATCCTGCACCTCCGGGTCCGCCCGGAACGCTGCAGCGCGCTCCTTGAGCAGGAGGTAGGTGCGCATGTTCGCGGCGGCGGAATCCCAGACTCCGGTGATGTCCTCGGTGCGAGAAGGTTTGTAGTCGAAATGGCGCGGTCCGTCGTAAGACGGCCCCCCATTTGCTCCCCCATTCTCGAGCAGGTCGACGAGGGCGAAGGCGTTTGCCAGGTCGCCGTGGCCGAACACCAGGTCCTGGTCGTATTTGATGCCCTTCTGGCCATTCAGATCGATGTGGAAGAGCTTGCCCTGGTAGAGCGCCTGGGCAATGCCGGAGGTGAAGTTGAGTCCGGCCATCTGCTCGTGCCCGACCTCGGGATTCACGCCGAAGAGCTCCGGACGTTCGAGGGTCTCGATGAACGCGATCGCGTGACCGACGGTGGGCAGCAGGATGTCCCCGCGCGGCTCGTTCGGCTTCGGCTCGATCGCGAACCGGATGTCATGCCCCTTGTCCGTCACGTACTGCGCAAAGACATTCACGGCCTCTCGGTAGCGCTCGAGGGCGCCACGGATGTCCTTGGCCGAGTCGTATTCCGCACCCTCGCGGCCGCCCCACATCACGAAGGTCTTGGCGCCGAGCTCGACGCCGAGCTCGAGCTGCCTCATGGCCTTGCGCATCGCGAAGCGCCGCACGCCGCGGTCGTTGGAGGTGAAGCCGCCGTCCTTGAAGACGGGGGCGCTGAACAGGTTGGTGGTGACCATCGGGATGATCATCCCGGTGTCGGAGAGAGCCTGCTTGAGGCGGTCGATCTGCTTCTGGCGCTCGGCATCCGAGGATCCGAAGGGGAACAGGTCGTCGTCGTGGAAGGTGAGGCCGTAGGCGCCGAGTTCGGCGAGGCGGGTGACGGCCTCGACCACGTCGAGCGGGGGACGGGTGGGGCCGCCGAAGGGGTCGGATCCGTTGTATCCCACCGTCCACAGGCCGAAGGAGAACTTGTCGTCGCGGGTGGGGGTGGAGACCATAAGAAAAAGTCCTTCAGCGTCATCGATGATTTGTTGTTGTTGAAAACATATCAGGGGTCCTGCCGAATTTCGAGACTCAAACAACATATCCTTCTGACATGCCTTCCCTAGCGACGATCGACGACCCACCGATGGGGCGGGGCAACAGCAACGATTCCCTGCGGCGACACAACCTGTCGGTGATTCTCGAGCTCGTCCACCGCAACCGCGGACTCTCGAGATCGCAGCTCACCCGGCAGACCGGCCTCAACCGCTCGACCATCGCCGCCCTGGTGGCCGAGCTCGTGAGCCTCGGTCTGGCCATCGAAGGCGAACCGGACTCGGCCAGTCGCGTCGGTCGACCGAGCCCGATGGTTCGACCCGACCCCTCAACCGTCGGAATCGCGGTCAACCCCGAGATCGACGCCGTGACGATCGGCGTGGTCGGGCTCGGCGGGACCGTGGTCGAGCGGGTGCGGTATCCGGTCGATCATCCTCCGACCGTCGGCGAAGCTGTCGACATCGCCGCCGCCGGCATTGCGACGCTGCGGGCCGACCTCGATCCCCGCTACCGGATCCGCGGAGTCGGTGTCGCGGTTCCCGGCCTTGTGCGCACCGGCGACGGACTCGTGCGGCTCGCCCCACATCTCGGCTGGCACGACGAACCCTTCGCCGAGTTGCTCGCCGCTGCGACCGGGATGTCTGTCGTCGTGGCGAACGACGCCCACCTCGGCAGCCGTGCCGAGAGCATCTTCGGCGCTGCCCGAGACATCCGCGACCTCATCTATCTCAACGGCGGGGCGAGCGGGATCGGCGGGGGAATCGTCTCCGGTGGGCAGCCGCTGGGAGGCACCGCGGGCTACGCCGGCGAACTCGGGCACACGCTGGTGACCAGTGCCGGCGTCGCCTGCCACTGCGGGGCGAGCGGATGCCTCGAGACCGAGGTTCGGCGTGAGCACCTGCTAGCGCTCGTGGGTCTCGCCAACGCCGACGGCCACGAACTCGAGATCGCGCTCAGCACCTCGACGGATCCGGCCGTGAGCACGGAAGTGCGCCGACAGCTCGACTTCCTCGGGGTGGCGCTGCGCAATGCCATCAACATGCTCAACCCTCGGCTCATCGTGCTCGGCGGATTCCTCGCGTCACTGTATGCGGTCGATCCCGGCCATCTCGACGCGCTGCTCGCGTCCCAGCCCTTGGCGGCATCGCGGGAATCGGTGACGGTGTTGCGCACAAGGCTCGGCTCCGATCTCCTGCTGGTCGGGGCCGCGGAGCTGGTGTTCGAGTCCCTGATCGCCGATCCGGCTTCGGCCGGCCCGCCGGTGCGACGATGAAAGAATGCGCTGGGAGATTTCGGGGAATAGTCTGCGTGTCGGCCGGTTGTCCCTCTCTGTGACCACGACCCTGCACCCTGGCGACTCGTTGTCCCGGCGCCAACGCCTCGTCTACGTGCTCGTGCTCGGCGCGCTCACCGCACTCGGGCCGTTCACGGTGGATCTGTACCTTCCCGCCTTCCCGGACCTCCAGAGCGATCTCGGGGTATCGAAGGCACTCATCCAACTGACGCTCACGGCCACGACTCTCGGTTTCGGTGTCGGCCAGCTGCTCGTCGGTCCGTGGAGTGACAAGGTGGGCCGACGGATCCCGCTCATCGTGGCGAGCTCGGTTCACGTGCTCGCCAGCCTCGGCGCCGCGCTCTCACCCGACATCGTCTGGCTGGGACTCTTCCGGGTGTTGCAGGGGATGGGTGCTGCTGCCGGAGGAGTGGTGGCGATGGCTCTGGTGCGGGACCTGTTCGGCGGGGTACCCCTCGTGCGGATGCTGTCGAGGCTCGCCCTCGTGAGCGGACTCGCGCCCATCCTCGCGCCGGTGATCGGCTCTCAACTGTTGCGCTTCGTCGACTGGCGGGGCATCTTCGTCTTCCTCACGGCCTACGGCGTGCTGGTGGTGATCGCCGCGGTGTTCTTCATCGTCGAGACCCTGCCGCGGGATCGACGCGCCGACCGCGGGCACAGCACGGCCCGCGAGAGGTACGGGGCGATCTTCAGCGACCGGGTCTTCGTCGGGGTGGCCATCATCGGGGCGATGAGCTTCTCGGGACTCTTCGCCTACCTCTCCGCGTCATCGTTCCTGTTCCAGGATGTCTATGGGCTCTCCGCCCAGCAGTTCGGCCTGCTCTTCGCCATCAACTCCCTCGGCGTCGTCGCGGGGGTGCAGATCAGTTCGAGGCTGGCCCGCCGGATCGGCCCGCAGTGGATCCTCGCCTGTTCGACGGCCGTGCTGCTCGTCTCGTCGCTGACGATCGTGGTGCTCGACTCGCTGCATGTCGGGCTGCTCGGCATCCTCATCCCCCTGTGGTTCTTCATCGCCGCCTGCGGGTTCGGCTTTCCGCTCGTGCAGGTGCTCGGACTGGTCAATCACGCGGGGGAGGCTGCCACGGCGGCATCCGTTCTCGGGGCCGTGAACTTCGGGCTCGCCGGGCTGATCTCGCCGATCGTCGGCCTGTTCGGCATCCACAACGCGGTGCCGATGGGAACGGTCATGGCGTCGACGGCTGCGATCGCCGTGCTCGCACTGTGGTTCGTAGTGCGCCCGCGCACCGTACCCGCACTCGGGCGCTGAGCGGCCGCGGAAGGTAGATCGCACCGCCGGATGACGGCGCGGGAGTCGGTCGATCACAGTTTGGCTCGGTAATCACGACCAGATTCGGGGGCGAATCGTGCGCGGCTCATCGCTCCGCGTCGCGCCTTCGAAGCAAACTCGACAGCATAAAAAAGAGAAGCAACGTCACCTATTGCGGATTCGGGTCGGGACTGGTTGGATTGCGAAAGAAGATCACATTCAGTGATCTAACCCGCCGAACCGTCGCTTACCCGCATCCCGGTTCGGCCCGATCGGGTGACCGTCATCGCTGACGGTTGCCAGTCCAATCGAGGCACCCCCAACCCCCTTGTCTCGAAGGGGCACCCGACAGCCGAGTCAGTTCCCGCTCGACTGTGCAAGAAACAGCGCGGCGTCGCCCGACTTCCGCTCTGACAAAACCCGACGGTCACACCGGTAATCGTCGCGCCTGGACGACCCTCGCGGGGCGCTTCAGCAACCCGAAATGAGCGACGCTACCCACCCGGGGAAGCGTCGTGTGCTCAGAAACAGAAAGAAAATCGATGCCAACGAATTTCAAGGTCAAAGCCCTCTCCATCGCCGCCTCGGTGGCCCTCCTCGGGGGAACCGCATTCCTCGCCTCCGGTGCGACCGGTGCGTACTTCAGCGACACGCATTCCGGCAACATCTCCGGCACCGTCGGCAACATCCATGTCGTTCCCTTCGGCGGTGGCGGCGCAACGGGCACCGACCTCGCGTTCTCGAACCTGCTTCCCGGCGTCGCGAAGACCGTCACGCTCAAATACAAGAACACCGGCTCCGACAACCAGGACGTGTACATCGTGTTCAACAACGCGACCGCACTCAGCGCACTGAACGACGCCGGGACCTTCGGGGAGGTGCACCTGGCCGCCAACGGCACCCCGATCTTCGACTCCGCGAACCTCAATGACCACCTGTCCCCGTTGCACTGTCTGACCTTTGACCCGTCAGGCTGCTGGCCGCTGAAGTCGCAGTACCTCCTCGCCAGCAACGTCGCCCCTGGAGCCACAGGTGACGTCTCGTTCAGCTACACCATCGCGGGCAAGTACAAGGGTCAAGCTGCTGCCGGCGCGGCGGCAGCGCCGTGGAACAGTTTCCCGGTTGCTGGCCAGACCACCACCAACAGTGCTGATGGCACGAGCGCGGGTCTCCCGTACGAGATCGTCGCCACCCAGCACGGCATCACCCCCGGTATCTGATCGACCGAGCGGATGCCGGGGCTGCGTGGTTCGCCGCCCCGGTATCCGCTCGCACGCGACTCGACCAGGCAGGAACGGCCTCGAACGGACACGACGGAAATGACACGACGGAAGATCATCACGCTGGTCGTCGGTGCGGCCCTCGTGCTGACGGCTTTTCTAATCGTCGTGTCTGGGGTTCTGCCATATCGGGTATTCATCGTGCACACCGGATCGATGACACCCACCATCTCTTCCCGCAGTGCCGTGATCGTGCAGCAGCACGTGTACCGGGTCGGACAGCCCATCTCGTTCTACGAGCAGGGCGGCGTCGTCACCCACCGTCTGGTTCGAGTGAACGCCGACGGCACGGCGACGACCAAGGGTGACGCAAACACCACCGCAGACCCCTGGAGCATTAAGACCAGCTCGATTATCGGCGGCGTCGTGGCCTCCCCGCCGGAGCTCGGGTATTGGCTTATGTACCTGAAGAACCCCTTCGGTGTCGCATCCGTGCTTCTCAGCGCCATCGTCTGTTGGCAACTCCTCGCCCTCGGCGACCGCAAATCCGAGCCGGTCGAGGCACAGCATCGGGCGGATCCGGCCACCGGATCGCCTCACCCCGCTACCTGAGGGCGCTTCTTCTGCCCGGGTGAAAGCGTCGGCTACCGAAGCCGCACCCCCTTGAAGGCGCGAACGAAACGGGTACGGTAAAACAATGACTTCCAGTTCGCCGCGCCCCACCGATACCCCAGCGCAGCAGCAGGCCGCGCGCGTCAGCCGCCGCTGGCCGCTGGTGAGCGGCGGCATGGCGGTGCTGCTGGTAGCGGCGCTCGGCGCGATCATCGCCTACCGGGACAACAATCTCCCGTTCTCATTCGACCTGGCCTTCCTCGGCGAGCTGGTGGAGCACCGGTCCCCGTTCTGGACGGTTCCGGCACTCGTGATGAACAACATCGGTGCCGGACTCATCGGCGTCTTCATCGTGCCGATCGCGATCGCCCTTGTTTTCCTGCTGTTCCGGATGAAGTGGGCCGCACTCTATTTCCTGATCGCGACGATCGTGAGCGCGGGTCTCGTCCAACTCCTCAAGAACACCTTCGATCGACCGCGTCCGCAAGACATCCTGGTGACCGCGGATCCCGGTTCATTCCCCTCCGGGCATACAGCGAACGCGGCGACGATGGCGGTGGTGCTCGCGCTCGTGCTCCGTCGGGTCTGGATCTGGGCCGCCGGCACCGTCTATACGGTCATCATGTTGCTCAGCCGCACCTATCTCGGCGCGCACTGGCTGAGCGACACCATCGGTGGGCTCGTGCTCGGCAGCGCCGTCGCCGTGATCGTCTGGGCACCCCTCGCCCATCGACTGCTCATCGAACGGGAGCGACGCATTGGCCCCGTCAAACCGACCGAGACCGAACCGGCTGCCACCCGCTAGCGTTGTGGCATGAGAATCCTCCTCGTCGGCGCCGGAGGCGTCGGCAATGCGATCGCGAAGATCGCCGCCCGCCGAACCTTTTTCGAGACCATGGTCGTGTGCGACTACGACCTCGCCCGTGCCGAGGCGACGATCGCCTGGATAGAGGCAAAGCACGGCCCGCAGGGGGACCGCTTCGTCGCCGCGAAGATCGATGCCTCCGATCCGGATGACGTGGCGGCGGTGGCGACAGCGCACAACATCAGCCACGTGATGAACGCCGTAGAGCCGAAGTTCGTGCCGACGATCTTCGCGGGCGCTCTCGCCGCCGGAGCGGACTACCTCGACATGGCGATGAGCCTGTCCGAGCCACACCCCTCCGAACCGTATTCCGAGACCGGCGTGAAGCTCGGCGACGACCAGTTCGCGCAGGCACCCGACTGGGAGACCGCCGGTCGCCTCGCCCTCGTGGGCATGGGAGTCGAGCCGGGGCTGAGCGACGTGTTCGCCCGCTATGCGGCCGACCACCTGTTCACCGAGATCGACGAACTCGGAGTGCGCGATGGCGCGAACCTCGTGGTGCGTGACGACCTCGGCAACGAGATTTTCGCGCCCTCCTTCAGCATCTGGACCACGATCGAGGAGTGCCTGAACCCCCCGGTGATCTGGGAGAAGGATCGCGGGTGGTACACCACGGAGCCATTCAGCGAGCCGGAGGTGTTCGACTTCCCCGGCGGCATCGGCCCCGTCGAGTGCGTGAACGTGGAGCACGAGGAGGTGCTGCTCATGCCGCGGTGGGTCGACGCCAAGCGTGCGACGTTCAAGTACGGTCTCGGCAACGAATTCATCGGCATCCTCAAGACGCTGCATCAGCTTGGGCTGGACAAGACCGCGCCGGTGCGCGTGCGGTCCGCCAACGGCCCGGTCGAGGTCGCCCCGCGCGATGTGGTCGCGGCGGGACTGCCCGATCCGGCAACCCTCGGGCCGCGGATGAGCGGCAAGACCTGCGCCGGACTGTGGGTGACCGGACGCGGTCTCGATGGGGCACCGAAGGCGGTGTACCTGTATCACGTGGCTGACAACGACTGGACGATGGCCGAATACGAGGCGCAGTGCGTGGTCTGGCAGACCGCGCTGAACCCGGTGATCGCGCTGGAACTGCTCGCCTCCGGAGCCTGGTCGGGCACCGGTGTTCTCGGCCCGGAGGCTTTCGACGCCGAGCCGTTCCTCGAACTCATGGCGCGCCCCGAAGCGGATGACGGCTACGGCCAGGAATGGGGCCTCGAGGACCGCACCGTGGCGGTGTGAGAGTCCGATCGCTGGAACTGCACCGCCTGGCCATCCCTCTGGTGCGTCCGTTCGAGACATCGTTCGGCCGCCAGACCGGGCGTCAGGTGCTCATGGTGCGCGTGCGGACTGATCTCGGAGACGGCTGGGGGGAGTGCGTCGCGGGGACGGATCCGGTGTACTCGAGCGAGTACGTCGACGGGTGCGAAGACGTGATCCGTCACTATCTCGGCCCGGCACTGCTCGCGGCCGATGATGTCACGGCCGAGGGTGTCGCGGCACTCTTCGCCTTCGTCATCGGACATCGCATGGCGAAGGCTGCCGTGGAGACAGCGATGCTCGACGCCCAATTGCGCGCCGTCGACACCAGCTTCGCGAGCTACTTCGGTGCCGAGCGTACCGAGGTGGACTGCGGTGTCTCTGTGGGCATCTCGCCGACCATCCCGGCGCTGCTCGACGAGGTATCGCTGTATGTGTCGCAGGGATACCGTCGCATCAAGCTCAAGATCAAACCGGGGTGGGACCTCGAACCGGTCGCCGCGGTGCGCGATCTGCTTGGCCCAGATGTCCTGCTCCAGGTCGACGCGAATACCGCGTATACCCTGCTCGACCTCGATCACCTCCGGCGGCTCGACGAGTACAACCTGCTGCTCCTCGAGCAGCCGTTCGTGGAGGACGACATCCGCTCACACGTCTATCTGGCCGCCGCCATCTCCACTCCGGTGTGCCTCGACGAGTCGATCGTCAACACCGAGCTCGCGCTCGACGCGATCGATCGTGGCGCAACCAGCATCATCAACATCAAGGCGGGCCGCATGGGTGGCTACCTCGAGGCGCTCGCCCTCCACGATGCGTGCGTCGAGCAGGGCGTTCCGGTCTGGTGCGGAGGGATGCTGGAGACCGGAGTGGGCCGGGCCGCGAATGTCGCCCTCGCCGCGCTGCCCGGATTCACGCTGCCGGGCGACACCTCGGCATCCGACCGTTACTTCGCTGAGGACCTCACCGAGCCGTTCGTGCTCCACGACGGTCGGCTCTCCGTGCCGACCGGTCCGGGGAGCGGAGTGACGGTGCGAGAAGAGCTGCTCGGAGCCTGGGCACAGCGACCGGTCGAGGTTCTGCGCGCGGGCTGAGCGGTCGGACTCGCCCGCCCAACCGTCACAGGTTGCTCGTTGGGCGCTGCGGGGGAGCAGTTTGTGACGGGTCGGCGGCCACGGGCGCTGGCGGTGGGAGTGGGCGGCGCTCGATCCGTCACAGGTTGCTCGTTGGGCTCTGTGGGGGAGCAGTTTGTGACGGGTGGGCGGGCCCGTCCGCGCAGGCCGAGCAACTGTAGAGCCTGACGGAGTGGGTCAGTATGCTGGCGACATGACGGATGCTGCTGCCCTGGTCGAAGCTGCGAAGAAGGCCCTTGCAGATGCCGAGGCGGCCCTCGCGAAGGAAAGAGCCAGCGCTCCAGCCGCGCCCGCGCAGCCGCCAGCCGCGCCCCCGTCGACGGCGCCGGCAGACGCACCCACGCAGCCGGCCGCAGCACCAGCCAACCCTCTCGATGCGTCCGCTGCACCAGCGAGTCCGCCCGACGCGCCCCCTTCTCCCGCTGGGCCCCTCGATGCCGCCGCCGTCGAGGTGATCCGTTCCGGCTACGCGTTCAGCGGCACCGTGCTGGAGATCGGCGCCCTCGTCAACGGTGATGCGCAGCCGCAGGTGCAGGTGCGCATCCCGATCGCGATGCTCAATCGGCACGGCCTCGTCGCGGGAGCCACCGGCACCGGCAAGACCCGCACCCTGCAGGTTCTCGCCGAGCAGCTCGCCGCGGCGGGAGTGCCCGTTTTCGCGGCGGACATCAAGGGCGACCTGTCCGGGGTGGCGACGGCCGGCGCGGAGAATCCCAAGCTCATCGATCGCACCAACGGCATCGGGCAGCACTGGACCGGAGCATCCTTCCCCACCGAGTATTTCGCCCTCGGAGGAGTGGGAAAGGGGGTGCCCGTCCGCGCCACAGTCTCGGGTTTCGGCCCATTGCTGCTCTCGAAGGTGCTCGGCCTCAACGGCACCCAGGAGTCCTCTCTCGGGCTGGTGTTCCACTACGCGGCTCAGGCCGGGCTGCCGCTCGTCGATCTCTCCGATCTTCGAGCCGTGCTCAGCTATCTCACCAGTGCCGACGGCAAGGGCGAGCTCACCGGTCTCGGCGGTCTCTCGAGCGCAACGGTCGGGGTGATCCTGCGGGAGCTGATCACCTTCGCCGACCAGGGCGCCGACGTGTTCTTCGGAGAGCCCGAGATCGACACCGCCGACTTCCTCCGCACCCACCCAGATGGCCGCGGGATCATCAGCCTGCTCGAGGTTCCCGGGGTGCAGGACAAGCCCGAGCTGTACTCCACCTTCCTGATGTGGCTGCTCGCCGACCTCTTCAACGACCTGCCGGAGGTCGGAGACCTCGACAAGCCCAAACTCGTGTTCTTCTTCGACGAGGCCCATCTGCTCTTCAAGAACGCATCGAAGGACTTTCTCGACTCGATCACCCAGACGGTGCGGCTCATCCGCTCGAAAGGGGTCGGCATCGTCTTCGTGACCCAGACGCCCAAGGATGTGCCCGGGGACGTGCTCGCCCAGCTCGGATCGCGCATCCAGCACCAATTGCGTGCCTTCACCCCGGATGACGCGAAGGCTCTCAAGGCGACGGTCTCCACCTACCCGAACTCCGACTACGACCTTGGGAGCGTGCTCACCACCCTCGCCACCGGGGAGGCCATCGTCACGGTCATGGGCGAGAAGGGCGCACCGACACCGGTCGCGTGGACACGGCTGCGGGCGCCACAGGGCGCGATGTCGCCGAGCGCTCCGGAGCTGATCGAGGCGACGATCGCGTCATCCGCTCTTCTGCCCAAGTACGGGACGGCGATCGACAACGAATCGGCCAAGGAGATGCTCGGCCGCAAACTCGAGGCGGCGGCCGCGACGGCGGCGGCGGCACACACCGCGGCCGAGCAGGCGACGGCGGCGAAACAGCAGCAGGCCGATTACGAGCGGATGCTGCGCGATGCCAAGAAGTCCCAGCCGCGCGCCTCCTCGACCACGAGCCGCCGGGCACCGGCCCCGCGCGCGGAGAAGAATCCGATCACCGACTTCCTCGGATCATCCGCCGGCAAGTCGATAGTGAACTCGGTGGTGAAGGGCATCTTCGGCACGCTGCGCCGTCGCTGAGACGGTCGGAGGCACGCCTCAGGCGACGATGGGCAGCCCGAGCAGCACCATGAGGCCGAGCACGATCCCGATGCAGGCCAGGCCGATCAGCACGATGACGCCGATGGCGAGACTGCGGCGGTTCTCGAACCAGTAGGCGGTTCCCGAATACAGCTCGAAGAACTGCTTCGAGGTGAGCGGCTCGGCAGGTTCCTCGAGAGGAGTGCCGATCGCGGTCGCGGCCTGGCGCATGGACTCTTCGGTCCAGAAGACTCCGCGCATTCGCAGGATCCGCTCCCCGCGGGCGTTGCGCAGAATCAGTTGAGGGAGAGTCTCGCTCGACGAGGAACTGAAGGTCTGGGCGAGGACCATCGACTTCACCTCCGAGATCGGGGTGACCACCGGGCGCCGGAAGAACCCACGTTCGGTGAAGTGATCGGCTGAGATGACCACATAGGTCGTCCTCAGGAGGTAGAGACCCACGAAGAACAGAACGATGACGAGAGCCTCGGTGATCGCTGACACCAGCCAGGACCCGCTGGGAAGGCCGAGGGTGATCAGCATCGCGAGGATCGGGATCGGCACGATGATGAAGATCAGGATGCCGCTCCACAGGAGGCTGCGCCGAGGGCGAAGCCAGACATCGACGTTACTGTCGTTCGTCACCGACACGCGATCTCCCCGAAAGCGCCGATCACTGGCGCAGCGACAGGGCCATGTCGATTCCAGCGCTCCTAGTAGCGCTGTACTTCCGTCCGATTCCCGTCGGGCGCGGTGACATGTCCTGCGCGGAGAATGGGGGATTCGAACCCCCGAGGGCTTGCACCCAACACGCTTTCCAAGCGTGCGCCATAGGCCACTAGGCGAATTCTCCTGGGCGGCCCGAGCTTCAGGCCTCGCAATATCGTACCCGACCCGGACCCGGACCGGGGCCGAGGACGATCGCGGGCCCCATACGGTAGCGACGCTCACCTCGGGCCGCACATCACGCCGTCTGATCTGACCGGCTAAACTGTCAGTGGCTCCTCGCGTGGCGCCATCCAGGCCAACTCCCCCAGGACGGAAACGTAGCAAGGGTAACCGGGCTCTGGCGGGTGCGCGAGGAGTCACTTCAGTTAAGGGCACTTCAGTTGCGGGCACGGCCACCGCACACCTGTGGAGCCTAGGCTGGCCTCGTGACCCGCAGCATCTACATCACCTCCATCGAGGGGCATGCCGGCAAGTCGACGGTGGCCCTCGGAATGCTCGACACCCTCAGCCATGAGACCGAACGGGTTGGGGTGTTCCGCCCGGTCGCCCGCTCGAGTGACGAGCGCGACTACGTGCTCGAGATGCTGCTCGCCCACGATGGCGTCGACCTGGACTACGACGAGTGCGTCGGGGTGAGCTACGACGACGTGCACACCGATCCGGAAGCAGCCCTCAGCGAGATCGTGTCGCGCTTCAAGGCGGTCGAGAGGCAGTGTGACGCCGTCGTCATCCTCGGTTCGGACTACACGGATGTCGGCAGCCCCACCGAGCTCGGATTCAACGCGCGCATCGCCGCCAACCTCGGGGCCCCGGTGCTCCTCGTCCTCGGCGGACAGCAATCGGATGCCGCGGGCAGTCGCAGCCCCGACGACCTGCGCCAGGTCTTCACCCTCGCCCGCCAGGAGCTGGACAGCGCCCACGCCCACGTGCTCGGCATCGTGGTCAACCGTGCCGATCCGCAGCGGATCGACGAGATCGTCGCGGCGGTGGAGGAGGAGAGCGATCGATTGCCGGTCTGGGCCATCCCGGAAGACCGCTTCCTCATCGCCCCGAGCATCGCCTCGCTCATGGAGGCCGTCGACGGCACCCTGATCAAGGGCGACCCCGCACTCTTGGGCCGGGAATCGCTCGGCGTCGTCGTCGCCGCCATGTCGATGGAGAACGTGCTCACCCGCCTCATCGAAGGCGGAGTGGTCGTGGTGCCGGGGGACCGGGCCGATGTGCTGCTGGCGGTGCTCATGGCGAACGCGGCCGAGACCTTCCCCTCCGTCTCCGCGATCATCCTCAACGGCGGCTTCGAGATGCTGCCGCAGATCGCGCTGCTCATCGACGGACTGGACAACTCGCTTCCGATCATCCGCAATTCGCTCGGTACCTACGACACGGCCCTGCGGATCACGCAGACCCGGGGGCGCCTCGCCCCCGAATCGCCCCGCAAGTACGACACCGCGCTCGCGCTCTTCGAACAGCACGTCGATGCCGATGTGCTGCTACGCCTGCTCGATGTGAGTCGCTCCGATGTGGTGACGCCGCTCATGTTCGAATACGACCTGCTCGACCGGGCGCGCGCGAATCCCCAGCACATCGTGCTGCCGGAGGGTACCGACGACCGAATCCTGCGGGCGGCCTCCACACTGTTGCGCCGAGGGGTCGCTCGCCTCACGATCCTCGGTGACGAGTCGGAGATCCGGGCGCGGGCCACCGATCTCGGCCTCGACATCGCGGAGGCCGCCATCCTGAGCCCGTTCGATCCGGAGCTGCGGGAGCGGTTCGCCGAGGAATACGCACGGCTGCGCGCCCACAAGGGAATGCGACTCGAGGAGGCCCGCGAGACCGTCACCGATGTCTCCTACTTCGGCACGATGATGGTGCACCTCGGGCTTGCCGATGGGATGGTCTCGGGTGCCGCCCACACCACGGCGCACACCATCCGTCCCGGTTTCGAGATCATCAAGACCAATCCCGGGGTCTCGGTCGTCTCGAGTGTCTTCCTGATGTGTCTGGAGGATCGCGTGCTCGTCTACGGCGACTGTGCGGTGAACCCGGATCCGAATGCCGACCAGCTCGCCGACATCGCGATCTCCTCGGCGACCACCGCCCAGCAGTTCCAGATCGAGCCGCGGATCGCCATGCTGTCGTACTCGACCGGAGCCTCCGGTGCCGGTGCCGACGTCGACAAGGTGCGCACTGCCACGGAGCTGGTGCGCTCGCGCCGGCCGGACCTGCTCGTTGAGGGGCCGATCCAGTATGACGCCGCCGTCGACGTGGCCGTCGGCAAGTCGAAGATGCCGGATTCGCAGGTGGCCGGCCGGGCGACAGTCTTCATCTTCCCCGACCTCAACACCGGCAACAACACCTACAAGGCCGTTCAGCGCAGCGCCGGCGCGGTGGCGATCGGTCCGGTACTTCAGGGCCTCCGCAAGCCGATCAACGACCTGTCGCGCGGCGCGCTGGTGCAGGACATCGTGAACACGGTGGCCATCACCGCGATCCAGGCCCAGACGCTGTCGCAGGTCGAGTAGTGCGCGAATACCCCGCAGGTCGAGTAGCGAGCGAATACCCTGCTGGTCGAGTAGCGAGCGCCAGCGAGCGTGTCGAGACCCCCATCCGAACGGACACAGCGTGACCCAGATCTTCGTCGTCAACTCCGGCTCGTCCTCGATCAAATACCAGCTCATCGATGTCGAGACGGAGGCCGTGGCCCTCAGCGGGCTGATCGAACGGATCGGCGAGCCCGGTTCGAGCGTCGCGGATCACGAGGCCGGGATACGGCAGGTGCTCGGGACACTGGGGTCGGCGACGGAGATCGTCGCCGTCGGTCATCGGGTCGTGCACGGAGGGTCGATCTTCGATCGCGCCACGCTCATCACCGGCGAGGTCGAGTCCCAGATCGACGATCTCGCCGCCCTCGCGCCTCTTCACAACCCGGCGAACCTGCAGGGCATCCGGGCAGCGAAGAAGGCGCTGCCGGAGGTGCCCCACGTGGCCGTTTTCGACACGGCGTTCCACCAGACGCTTCCCCCGGCGGCTTACACCTACGCGATCGATGCGGAGCTCGCGAAGAAGCATCAGGTGCGGCGCTACGGCTTCCACGGCACCTCGCACAAGTACGTCTCCGAGCAGGCAGCGCTCTTCCTCGACCGGCCCCTCTCCGAGCTCAAGAGCATCGTGCTGCACCTCGGTAACGGGGCATCCGTGGCCGCCATCGACGGCGGGGTCTCGGTAGAGACGAGCATGGGGATGACGCCGCTCGAGGGGCTCGTGATGGGCACCCGCTCGGGCGATGTCGATCCGGCTGTGCTCATCCACCTGCACCGCCAGGCCGGTCTCGATTTCGACGAACTCGACACCCTGCTCAATCGGGGGAGTGGACTTCTCGGACTCACCGGCAGCGGCGACATGCGCGATGTCCAGGATGCCGCCTCGCAAGGGGACGCGACGGCCGAGGCCGCGCTCGCCGTCTACCGGCATCGCGTTCGGCGCTACATCGGCGCCTACATCGCCCACTTGGGGGGCCTCGACGCGCTCGTGTTCACCGCCGGAGTCGGGGAGAACAATGTCCTTTTGCGTCGTCGCACCCTCGCCGGGCTGGAGTTCCTCGGAATCTCGATCGACCACGACCGCAACGAACTCGTCTCGAAGAAGGCGCGCTTCATCTCCCCGGATGGTTCGCCCGTCGCCGTGCTGGTGATCCCCACCAACGAGGAGCTGGAGATCGCCCGGCAGGTGTTCTCTCTCGTTCGCTGACGTCGCCCGAACCTTGTTGCCACCCGTTAACGGCGGGCGAGCGGTAGCGCTCGCCCCGCGCTCGGCTAGAGAGCGCCGAGCGCCTCGACGATGGGCGTGGAACCGGACGTCACCTCGAATTGGCGACCGACGGCGGTGCCCCCGACCAGCAGCGCGCTCACCAGAGCCGCGACATCCGCTCGGGGGATGCTACCGCGCGCGACCGACTCGCCCAGGGTTACGACACCGGCGGGATCCGAGTCGGTGAGGCTGCCCGGGCGCACGATGGTCCAGTCGAGGTCATGCTCGCGAACCGCGGCATCCGCCTCGCTCTTCGCTCGAAGGTAGACCTGGAATCCGTCGTCGGAGGAGGCGTCGAAGCCATCGGCGCCCATCGATGAGATCACTATCATTCGGCGCACCCCGGCCCGCACAGAGGCATCGGCAAGGAGGATCGCGCCGTCGCGATCCAGGGTCAGCTTGCGATCCGGACCGCTGTCCGGTCCCGCTCCGGCGGCGAAGACTGTGGCATCTGCGCCCGTGAGCGCGACCGCCAGTTCGTCGATGGTCGAATGTTCGAGGTCGAGCACCAGTGGTGTGGCGCCGACAGCGCGTAGGTCGTCGGCCTGCTCGGGCTTTCGGATGATGCCCACCGGTTCGTGGCCGGCTTCGGCGAGCTGGCGGGAGAGTAGTAGGGCGATCTTGCCGTGTCCTCCGGCGATGACTATGCGCATGCCTCCACGGTACGCCGGTGTGCAGCCCGAGCCCCCCGGCATAACTCCTGCACTTTTCTCGTCGGGGCGGGAGGAACCCCGGATTTGCGGAACCGGCGCGCCCGTCGGCAGGATTCTGCAGGAGTTATGCGGGCGGGATGGACGGCACCTCGCTCGCGGCGAACACCGGCCGCCGCTGGGGGCGAACGGCCCGGGTCGTGTCGTCTGCCCCGGGTAGTCTTGGCTGGTGGTCACCGCCCTGTATCGCCGTTATCGGCCAGAGACTTTCGCCGAGCTGATCGGGCAGTCGCAGGTGACCGATCCGCTGCGCACGGCGCTGCGAAACGACCGGGTCAACCACGCCTATCTCTTCAGCGGACCGCGCGGCTGTGGCAAGACGACCTCCGCCCGGATACTGGCCCGGTGCCTCAACTGTGTGGAAGGCCCCACCGACACTCCGTGCGGCGTCTGCCCGAGCTGCATCGAGCTGAGCCGCGACGGCGGTGGATCGATGGATGTCGTGGAGATCGATGCAGCGAGCCACAACGGTGTCGACGACGCACGCGACCTGCGGGAGCGCGCCGTGTTCGCCCCGGCGAGGGACCGCTACAAGATCTTCATCCTCGACGAGGCGCACATGGTGACGCCACAGGGGTTCAACGCGCTGCTGAAGATCGTCGAAGAGCCGCCGGAGCACGTCAAGTTCATCTTCGCGACGACGGAGCCCGAAAAGGTGATCGGAACCATCCGCTCGCGAACCCACCACTATCCCTTCCGCCTCGTTCCTCCTGCGCAGATGCTCGAGTACGTTCAGTCGCTCTGCCAGAGCGAGAAGGTGGATGTCGAAGCCGGCGTACTGCCGCTCGTCGTGCGGGCCGGCGGCGGTTCCGTGCGCGACACCCTGTCACTTCTCGACCAGCTCATCGCCGGCTCCGAGGGCTCGTTGGTGCAGTACGAGCGCGCTGTGGCACTGCTCGGGTACACGCACGGTGCCTTGCTCGGCGAGGTCGTCGACGCGCTCGGTGCCCGGGATGCCTCTGCCGCGTTCGCCGCGATCGACCGCGTCATCCAGACCGGCCAGGATCCGCGTCGCTTCGTCGAAGACCTGCTCGAACGACTCCGCGACCTCATTATCGTCAGCGCCACGGGCGACGGCGCCGCGGCGGTTCTGCGCGGTGTGCAGCCCGACGAGCTCGACCGCATGGGCCAGCAGGCCTCGAGGTTCGGTACCGCCGAGCTTTCCCGGGCCGCGGATGTCGCCAACTCGGCTCTCACCGAGATGACCGGCGCCACCTCCCCGCGCCTGCACCTCGAGCTCATGATCGCGCGGGTGCTGGTTCCCGAGAGCGACGAGAGCAACCGCGGCGCTCTCGCGCGGGTCGAGCGCCTGGAGCGACGCATGGGGATAGATGCTCCGGCCGGTCTCGACACGGCGGAGCGCCCTGCTCGACCCGCTGAACCGCCCGCCAGTCGAGGAGCGAGCGCGAGCGAGCGCATCGAGAGCCCCGCGCCGCAGCCTGCTGGTCTCGACACGGCGGAGCGCCCTGCTCGACCCGCGGAATCGCCCGCCAGTCGAGTAGCGAGCGCCGGCGAACGCATCGAGACCCCCGCACCGCCGGCCGGCCCCGTCTACGGCTTCGGTGCCGCACCAAAGACTCCCGAGCCGGTCACGGAGCCCCCGATCATCCCGAGTGTCGTCACCTTCCAGCAGGTGAAGGACAGCTGGCCCGAGATCCTCGAGCGGGTGGAGAAGGCGAAACGAACGGCCTGGATGGTCGTCTATACCGCAACCCCGCTCGCGCTGCGTGACGGCAACATCCTCGATCTGTCCTTCGCCAGCCAGACTGACGTCGATGCCCTCAAGCAGCGCACCACCCCCGGCGAAGGA
Organism: Frigoribacterium sp. UYMn621; assembly: GCF_040549525.1. Classification (NCBI taxonomy): domain Bacteria; kingdom Bacillati; phylum Actinomycetota; class Actinomycetes; order Micrococcales; family Microbacteriaceae; genus Frigoribacterium; species Frigoribacterium sp. UYMn621. Next base: position 443,610 of record NZ_JBEPTM010000001.1, read on the forward strand.
ATCTCGGACTACCTCAAGCAGGCCGTGTACGACGTGCTCGGGTTCCGTCCGCTGCTGACCGCCCGTGCCGAGACCTCCCGTGCGGAGACCTCCCGCGCGGAACCGTCCCGTGGGGACGCTCCGACCGCGCCTGCCGCCGCGCCCGCGCCGACCGCCGCGCGACCGCCGGTCGCCGATGGCCCGCCCGCCTCGCAGGAGCCGCCAGAGCAGACCGAGCCCGACATCGAGCCAGCCGCTCCCTCCGGTGCCACCTGGGAGACCGCGGTCATCACCGACTCCGAGCCCGAGACCAAGCCGAAGCCTGTGGCCGAGAAGAAGCAGATGCCCGAGCCGGTGCTCGCGCCGGTCGAGACGACCGAGCCGGCGGCTCCCAAACGCCCCGCACCGGTCGCGATGGCCGACGGCAAGCAGCGCTACGGGGAATCCGTCGTGCGGGAGATCCTCGGCGCCAGCTTCATCGAAGAACAGACCGTGGCCCCCCGGGTCGCCCCGAGAGAGCAGTAGGCGTGTACGACGGAATCGTCCAGGAACTGATCGACGAGCTCGGGCGTCTGCCCGGCATCGGGCCGAAATCAGCACAGCGCATCGCCTTCCACATCTTGCAGACCGAGACCTTCGACGTGACCCACCTCGCGGAGGTGCTGATGACGGTGAAGGAGAAGGTGCGCTTCTGCGACATCTGCGGCAACGTCACCGAGCAGGAGCTCTGCAACATCTGCCGCGATCCGCGTCGTTCCCCCGCCACGATCTGTGTGGTCGAGGAGGCGAAGGACGTGGTGGCGATCGAGCGCACCCGCGAGTTCAAGGGCCTCTACCACGTGCTCGGCGGTGCCATCAGCCCCATCGACGGCATCGGGCCCGATGACCTGCGCATCCGCCAGCTGATGCAGCGCCTCGCCGATGGCGTGGTCACCGAGGTGATCATCGCCACCGACCCCAATCTGGAGGGGGAGGCGACGGCGACGTATCTCTCACGGATGCTGATGCATCTCGACCTGAGGGTCACCCGGCTCGCCTCCGGACTCCCGGTGGGTGGTGACCTCGAGTACGCCGACGAGGTCACTCTCGGTCGCGCTTTCGAGGGCCGCCGGCTCGTCGAGAACTAGTCTCAGCGCAGCCGGACAGACGAGCACCGGGCCCCTGTGTCACAGAGCAGCCGCATCCACGCTCAGCATTTAGGATGGGGAGTCGGCCAGCAGTCGGCATCCCGATCCCCAGGAGTACCAGTGAGCTTGATCGTGCAGAAGTACGGCGGCTCGTCGCTCGCCGATGCGGAGAGCGTCAAGCGAGTGGCGAAGCGCATCGTCGAGACCCGCAAGGCGGGCAACGAGGTCGTCGTCGTGGTCTCGGCCATGGGCGACACCACCGATGAACTCCTCGACCTGGCCAACGAGGTCACCCCGCTCGCCACTGGCCGCGAACTCGACATGCTGCTCACGGCGGGGGAGCGCATCTCGATGGCGCTCCTCGCCATGGCGATCAAAAGCATGGGCCAGGAGGCCCGCTCCTATACCGGAAGCCAGGCTGGCCTCAGCACCGATGCCAAGCACGGCAGCGCTCGAATCGTGGATGTCGCCCCCACGCGGGTGCGCGCCGCTCTCGATGCCGGGGCCATCGCCATCGTCGCCGGATTCCAGGGCTTCAACCGCGGTACCGGCGACATCACCACACTGGGTCGTGGAGGATCCGACACGACCGCTGTGGCTCTTGCTGCCGCGCTGGACGCGGACGTGTGCGAGATCTACACGGATGTCGACGGCATCTTCACCGCGGACCCCCGGGTCGTGCCCGCCGCCCGCAAGATCGAGCGCATCACCAGTGAGGAGATGCTCGAGCTCGCTGCCGCCGGGGCGAAGGTCCTCTATATTCGCGCAGTGGAATATGCCCGACGGCACGGGGTTACGCTTCATGTGCGGTCGTCGTTCAACAACTACGAGGGCACGCTCGTGGTCAATCCGAAAGAAGGCGAAAACGTGGAAGAGCCCATCATCTCCGGGGTGGCAGCCGACCTGAGCGAGGCGAAGATCACCGTGGTCGGTGTGCCGGACGTTCCCGGAAAGGCCGCCCAGATCTTCACCATCGTCGCCGCGACCGATGCCAACATCGACATGATCGTGCAGAACGTCTCGACCGCGGCCACCGGCCTCGCTGACATCTCTTTCACCCTTCCCAAGTCGGACGGCGCCCGCGTTCTTAAAGCGCTCGAGGACAGCAAGGGCGAGACCGGCTTCCACTCTCTCCAGTACGACGACCAGATCGGCAAGCTCGCGCTTGTCGGCGCAGGAATGCGCACCAATGCCGGGGTCTCGGCGAAGCTCTTCACCGCCCTGTTCGAGGCCGGGATCAACATCGAGATGATCTCCACCAGCGAGATCCGCATCAGTGTCGTCACGCGCGCCGACACCATCAATGAGGCCGTGCGGGTCGTGCACCGCGCCTTCGGGCTCGACGCCGACGAGGTCGCGAAGGTTCACGGAGGAACGGGACGATGACTGTAGGAGTGAACATCGCGGTCGTCGGAGCCACCGGCCAGGTCGGCGCCGTGGTTCGTCGGCTGCTCGAGGAGCGGGACTTCCCGGTGGCGGGCATCCGCTTCTTCGCATCCTCGCGTTCGGCCGGCAGCACGCTGCCCTGGAAGGGCGAAGACATCGTCGTGGAGGACGCGTCGACCGCGGATCCGTCCGGCATCGACATCGCCATCTTCTCCGCGGGAGCCACCACGTCACGGGCGCAGGCGCCCCGCTTCGCGGCGGCCGGTGTCACCGTCATCGACAACTCCTCGGGATTCCGCATGGATCCCGACGTGCCCCTCGTCGTGAGCGAGGTCAACCCGCACGCGATCGCGGAGGCGCGCAAGGGCATCATCGCCAACCCGAACTGCACGACCATGGCGGCCATGCCGATCCTCAAGGTGCTGGATGCCGAAGCCGGCCTTCAGCGACTGATCGTGTCCACCTACCAGGCGGTGTCCGGAGCCGGACTGGTCGGCGGCGAAGAGCTCTACGAGCAGACGAAGGCGGCGATCGAACAGGAGCCGCGCAGTCTCGTGCACAACGGTTCATCCATCGACTTCCCCCGGGCTGCAACCTTCCCGAAGACGATCGCCTTCGACGTGATCCCATTCGCCGGAAACCTCGTGGACGACGGGCTCTTCGAGACCGACGAGGAGAAGAAGCTGCGCAACGAGAGCCGCAAGATCCTCGAGCTACCAGAGCTGTTGGTGAGCGGCACCTGCGTGCGCGTGCCGGTGTTCACCGGTCACTCTCTCTCCATCAACGCGGAGTTCGCCAAGCCACTCACGGTGGAGCGCGCCAGGCGGCTGCTGGCGGATGCCCCAGGCGTCGAGCTCTCCGACATCCCGACCCCGCTCGCCGCAGCCGGCACCGATCCCTCGTATGTCGGCCGCATCCGCCAGGACGAGGGAGTGCCGAACAACCGCGGCCTTGCGCTGTTCATCAGCAACGACAACCTGCGCAAGGGCGCGGCGCTCAACGCCGTGCAGATCGCGGAACTCGTCGCGGCGCAGCTTCCCGTTTCGCGGTAGTCCCCCGACGGTACCAAGCCGCGGTCGCGACCACGCCGAACCACCGGTATGAGTCGAATCACCCTCCTCGTCGCCGGCCTGTGCGCCGCCGTCCTGCTCGTTGGCGCTCTCGTTGCGATTGCGGCCGGCACCGGGCAGCGCGGGACCGATAGATCCGAGTCGACCGGAACGGGCACTCGCGTCTCGTTCTACGGCGACTCCTACACCCTCGGAACCGGGGCGAGCGATCCCGCCAAACGCTGGTCGACGGTGATCTCGAAGGCACGCAACTGGAACGAGTTCAACCCGAGCGTGAACGGCCTCGGCTTCGTGAACAACCGCTCGAGCGCGATCGACGAACCCGGCGAGGTGATCGCGTCGAAGCCCGAGATCGTCTTCATCACCATGGGTCTCAACGACAACTTCTCCTACGATGTCGCCGCCGACCGCATCAAGGCCCAGATCACCACGGATTTCCAGCGGCTCAAAGCCGCGCTCCCCGATGCGCGCTTCATCGTCGTCGAGCCGTTCTGGTACACGGATGCCCGTCCGGCGTCACTGGCTGTGATTTCGGGCTGGGTGAAGGACGCGGCAGCGGCCATCCACGCGGACTACATCCCCGGAGCCTCGCACTGGATCGAGCACCACCCGGAATGGATGGCCAGCGACGGTCTGCACCCCAACGACACCGGTTATGCGCAGATGGCGAAGCGCATGGAGTCGGAGTTGCACAGCCTCGGCCTCTGACCGGGCGCCCCAGCGGCGCGCGCTTCTCCCCGGGTCGTGGAGGAAGATGTCACTAGCCATCATTCAAAGGAGAACAGCATGTCTATCGTCGTCATCGCCACCATCACCCCGCAAGACGGCAAACTGCCCGAGCTGACCGCCGCCTTCGAAGAGGCGACCCCGCTCGTGCAGCAGGAGCCGGGCTGCGAGCAGTACGCGCTCTACTCGGACGGCTCGGTCATCGTGACGATCGAGCGCTGGGCGAGCCCGGAGGCGCTCGAGGCGCACCTGGCGGCGCCGGCCGTGACGGCGCTGCTCGCTCGAGCCGGCTCGCTCCTCGCCGCGGCACCCGAGATCCGCACCATCGAAGCTCTCGGTTTCGGCGACGCCGTCAAGGGTGATTGAGTCGCAGCACGCGCCACCGCGTGAAGCCGCGGTTAAGAATCCGGGGCTTTAACGCCGTCGCGCGGCCGCTCAGGGAGAGCGGGCGGATTCGCCACCGTAAACTGGATGCGTGACTTTACCAGGCAGACTCGTCGACGTCGCGCTGATTGGCGGCGGCATCATGAGCGCCACCCTTGGCGCCTTCATCAAGCAGCTCCAGCCCGACTGGAGCATCCAGATCTTCGAGAGGCTCGGGGATGTCGCGCTCGAGAGCTCCAACCCGTGGAACAACGCGGGCACCGGTCACTCCGCCCTCTGTGAGCTCAACTACACGCCCGAGAAGGCGGATGGCACCATCGAGATCACCAGTGCCGTGAAGGTGAACGAACAGTTCCAGGTGTCGCGCCAGTTCTGGTCCTACCTCGTCGGCAAGGACCTGCTTCCCGATCCGCAGGCCTTCATCAATCCCGTGCCGCATATGAGCTTCGTCTGGGGTGCCGAGAATGTCGACTACCTGCGCCGTCGGCAAGAGGCGCTCGCCGGGCATCCGCTGTTCGCCGGCATGGAGTTCAGCGACGACCCGGCGGTGATCCGTTCCTGGGCACCCGCCATGATCCCGGGCCGCCGCAAGGACCAGCCCATCGCTGCCACCCGCATCGACGCGGGCACCGATGTCGACTTCGGCGCTCTGACCAATGGACTGATGGACTACCTCACCTCCAACGGCGCCGCGCTGCTCACCGAACACAGCATCAAGAACATCACGCGCCAGAAGGACGGCCTGTGGCGCCTGCACGTCGTGCACGAGGTCGGGGGCACGCCTCAGGATGTGCGAGCCCGGTTCGTCTTCGTCGGCGCCGGCGGTGGGGCCCTCAAGTTGCTCCAGAAGTCCGGCATTCCCGAGATCCGCGGGTTCGGCGGTTTCCCGGTCAGCGGGGAGTTCCTCCGCACCGACAATCCCGAGGTCGTGGCACGCCACCAGGCGAAGGTCTACGGCAAGCCCGCTCTCGGCGCTCCGCCGATGTCGATGCCGCACCTCGACACGCGCGTCGTCGACGGCGAGGCCAGTCTCATGTTCGGGCCCTACGCGGGGTTCAATACCAAATTCCTCAAGAACGGCTCGTGGTTCGATCTCTTCGCAACGATCCGCCCGCACAACCTCATTCCGATGCTCGCGGCCGGTGCATCGAATCTCGGTCTCGTTCGCTACCTGGTCTCCCAGCTCGCCGCCTCGAAGTCCGCGAAGTTCAAGGAACTGCAGGAGTTCATGCCCACTGCCGATCCGAAGGACTGGTACAGCATCACCGCCGGGCAGCGCGTGCAGGTGATCAAGAAGGACAAGGAGAAGGGTGGCGTGCTGCAGTTCGGCACCGAGGTGATCAGCTCGGCCGACGGCTCCATCGCGGGGCTCCTCGGGGCGTCGCCCGGAGCATCCACGGCAGTGCCGATCATGCTGGATGTGCTGAAACGCTGCTTCCCGGACCGAATCGAGGCGTGGACGCCGAAACTCCGCGAGATGGTGCCGACCTATGGCACGCTGCTTTCGGATGATCCGAAGCTGGCCAAGAAGACCCTTGGGTCGACGCAGAAGGTGCTCGAGATCGCCCAGTAGCGTTCGCGGCACCTACTGCTTCGCTCGCCGCTCATCCGAGCCAACGGGCTGGAGCGGGGTCGGATGGAACCGGCCACCGGCCGACCCTCACGGTCGCCCACCGAGCAACTGACCCTTCTGAACCTGAGGATTTGTTTCGGCCTCAGGCTGCGGAAGGGGACATATTCCTCATATCGAGACGTAATCTGCAAGAATCAGCCGCGCAACGGGGTACAAATGCGGCGGATGCGATGACATACTGAACCTCTGGCGGCCAACGGAGGGAATTGCATGACCCTCGGATTGCCGTCCCACCTAGCAGAGCGCACGGTGAGCCGATCGTTCGGCCGGTCTCTCAATGCGGTCGCCTACACCTGCTTGATCGCCGCTCTCGTGAGCGTCGCCGCCTTCCAGTTCTCCCGCACCTCGGCGGTGCTGTGGCCCGCGATGGTCGCGATCGTGCCCATGCTCGTTCTGCTCTACCTGAGTGCGCGCACCCGGGACACTCTCTACTCTGTCGCCTACCTCGTGGTCGGTGCGGCCTGCACCTATTGGTTCGTTCTCACCTTCTACTCGCAGAGCCCCCCGATCCTCGAAAGCGATGCGCTGTCTCTGTCCCTCCCCAAGATCGCACTCGTGATGGTGGGCGGCTCGGCCCCCCACATCGTGCCGAGGCTGGCGTGGTGCACCGCCGGCTATCTCGCCGCCGAGATCTCGGCGGGCGCGGCAATGGTCGTCGCGGGACAGCGCTGGGAGTTCTACCTCACGACCTTTCTCGCCTACGCGGTCACGGCGATCATCTTCATCGTCGGCAGCCTCAGCCGTCGCAGCTCGCGCCGGACCCAGCCCATGCTTCATCGAGCGGCTCGGGATGAGCAGCTTGCCGCGATGCGCCATCGCATAGAGGTGAAGGCCGCTTCGCTGCTTCACGACACAGTCCTGAGCCACCTTGCCGCAATCGCCGGATCGGTCGGGGACAGCCTCGACCCGCACCTGCGCACCGTCGTGCAGCGTGATCTCGAGACCCTGGTGGGGGAGGAGTGGCTGACCGAGCCCGAGCCCGTTGTCGACCCGGCACTCCGGCGCCGGTGGGAGCAGACCCCCCTCTTCGGCGCGATCGCCGAGTCTCGTCTCCTCGGACTCGACATCGAATGTACCGGAGACTACGACGCGATCTCCGGCCTCGATGCGGAGACCTCCGTCTCGCTCGGGCTCGCGGTGAAACAGTGCCTGGTCAATGTGCTCCGCCACTCGGGACTCACCCGGGCGGAGGTTGCCGTCTTCGGGTCGGAGTCGGATGTCTCGGTGATGGTCATCGACGCGGGTCGCGGCTTCTCCGAGGCGGAGACCGCACCCGATCGGCTCGGCATCCGCCATTCGGTGCGCCAGCGCATCGAAGAGGTGGGCGGAGCGGTGCAGATCTGGTCGACTCCCGGACGAGGAACGTCGATCATGATCCGCGTGCCCGCGCGGTGCTCCGATCGCTCCTCGGAGGTGGATGCCTCGTGACCATCGTCGAGCGCACCCGCCAGCAGCTCGACCCGGCCGGCACCACCGGGGTCGGCCCGGTCGCGATCTTCCTTGCCGTCGGGGCATTCCTCTACGCGGTCTTCATGACGATCGGCGGTCGGGCCGAAATCTCCAACCCGCCGTTCGCCATCCTTGCCCTTGCCCTTCTCGCAATCGCCGGAGTGATCCTCATCGCGAGCGCGAGCCCCAACCGTGCCCCCCTGACCGCCGCGAGCCACACGGCAGTGCAGGTGACGGCCATGGCCGCCATCGTGTGCGAGGCGATCGGCCAGGCCGGATCGAACGCGTACATCCGCGACGACTGGGGGCCGGCCACTCTGGGGATCCTGCTGGTGGCTCTCGGACCCTACCGGCCCGCGCGGGAGATCACGGCCGGTGGCCTGATCTCGGCGATCTCCATCGGGATCATCACCTACTTCGAGGTTCCGTCCCTCGTCACCCCCGGTCCGCCGCTCGCCTTCATCGTGCTGGCCGTCACGCCGATGCTCGCGCTCAGCCTCTCGGCGGCGATGTTCTCCAAGGGGGTCGTCGCCTCCATCGAGCGCTGGCAGCGACGTGCGCAGGTGGCATCCACGAGTCTGGTGCGGGAGTTCCGGGAAGGAATCGCCCGATCGGTGCAGCAGGACCGTGTGACCATCCTCAACCGGGACGTACTGCCGTTCTTCACGGAGGTGCTGGCCAGAGACACGATCACGGATGCGGACCGCGAGCGCGCGCGCTCGATCGCCGACTCGATCCGCAGCGTGATGGTCGAAGAGGTGGACCGCTCCTGGCTGGAGTCGCTCATGGAGTTCACCGGGGTGGAGAGCACGGGTAGGCGCGCAGCCGCTGGAGCGGTGGTGGAAGACCCGCGTCGCGTCGCCGAGGCGATGAGCATCGGCCAGCGCACCGCGATTCGTGCTCTGCTCGTGGCCTTCACCAACATTCCCGGGTTCACCCGCGACCAGTTGCGCATCGTGCTCTCGGACTACGGCGGGCGCGGTCACGGCGTCATCACCGCGCACCTGCCCGTCGCCGATTCCGTCCTGCGCTCTACCTTCGCTCCCTTCCTGGCGGTACTGCGTGCTGTTTTCACTCACCTGGAGGTCGATTTCTTGCATCCCGAACTCACTCTGAGGTTCTCCTATGACCTCGACTAACCCGGTCAACGGTCGCACCGGGCACCGCGTGCGGCTCGCGATCCTCGACGACCACGAGGTTCTGCTCGACAGCCTCTCGAGCTGGATCAGCGCCAATGCTCCCGACTTCGACCTCGTGTTGAGCGCGGGCACCTGGCTGCAGCTCGTGCACAGCGAGAACTTTCCGACGGAACTGGTCTTCATCGACTTCCAGCTCAAAGAGTCGGTCTCCATAGAGGCGCGGGTGCGCACCTGCCGGGCCGCCGGCGCGAAGGTGATCGTGCTCTCGAGCCTCGACACGCGAGAGGCTCGCGAGCGGGCACTGGATGCCGGGGCATCCGCCTTCCTCTCCAAGGCCATTCCGATGCGGGAGGTCATGGACAGCGCGCGGGAGGTGATGGGCGTTGAGACCGGCGAGAACCTGCAGAAGGACTGGCGTCCGCTGCCGGTGGGGGCCATGCACCAGTCCCGTCCCAAGTTGAGCCACGGCGAGGAGGAGGCGTTTAAGCTTTACGTTGTCGGCTTCAGCACCACCGAGGTCGCCAGTCAGATGAACGTGCAGTACGAGACCGCGAAGACCTACCTGCGTCGGGTGCGGGAGAAATACGCCAAAGCAAACAGACCGGCGAGCAAGAAGGCGGATCTCATCCGCCGCGCTGCCGAGGACGGATACCTCCAGTAGTGGCAAAGCTCTATTTTCGCTATGGCGCGATGAACAGTGGCAAGAGCACGGCGATGCTCCAGGCCGCGTACAACTACGAGGAGCGCGGGCAGCAGGTGCTGCTGGCGAAGCCCTCCGTCGACACGCGCGGGGAGGGCGATATCGTCTCCCGGCTCGGGGTCACGCGCCCGGTGGACTTCGTGATCGCCCCGGATGACGACGTGTATTCCCTGTTCGAGCGCGAGCGTGGCCGGGTGTTCGCGGAGACCGGGGTGAACGTGAGTTGCCTCCTCGTCGACGAGGCGCAGTTCCTGAGCGAGACGCAGGTTGACGACCTGTTGCGCATCGCGATCGTCGAGGCGGTACCGGTGATGGCGTACGGCATCCGCACCGACTTCCAGACCGTCGCCTTTCCGGGAAGCCGGCGCCTGCTCGAGGTCGCACACTCGCTCGAGGAGCTCAAGACGATCTGCCGGTGTGGTCGCAAGGCCATGTTCAATGCGCGGAAGATCGACGGCCGGTTCATCTTCGACGGAGACCAGGTGGCCATCGACGGGGCCCTCGAAGTGACGTACGAGTCCCTCTGCGGAGCCTGTTACCTCGAGGAGAGCAACGGCCTGCTCGGCAGCGGTCGACGGCGGGTGCTCGTGGATCAGCCCGATTCCGCCTACGGGTCGGCTCCCGACATGGACTTCGAGTAGCCGTCACCACTGCGGGTTGCTGTGGTCAGTGGTGGCTCTTGGCCAGGCTGTACATCTTCCAATTCAGGGTCACGAAATGGAAGAACTGGATGATGAGGTTGCGGCGTCGACGCAATTCCCTCGCGTCGGTAAGGGGTGCTCTGTCGATCTGATTTTGCGCGGTGTCCATGAGATCAGTCCGAATCTATTCGTGGGGTGACGCGCGGTTTCGCGACGCCTGAGGCGGTTGGATTTCCGCCTCGGATCACTCCGGGATGAGGTACCACAGTGGCAGGGCCTTTGCCTTGTAGATGAAGGCGGTGTGCAGCAGCCGCTTGACCCAATGGGCAGCGAGACCGATGTCACCGGTGGTCTCGGTCGCGTCTCGCCCGTCGGTCGAGGGGTAGCGCGAATAGTCGGGGACTATGGGCGACATCGCCATGGCTGCGGCCGTGCCGCGGAGGAGCCCGGTGCCCGTGGATGCGATGCACGCTGCACCCATTTCGCCCATCGAGGCGGTGTGGGTCGGTTTGGGCGCGCCCGTGAGAATCATGTCGGAGATGGTGAGCGCGACAGCCTTGCCCATTGCGCCGGAGGGCATGCCCGTGCGCGGGGGTGCTGCAGCGATGGCGATCCCGTCTGGGGTGGCGTACGGGCGCGAGATCTGGTGTGGTGGCGCAAAGGCGATGCCCACGCCGAAGATGTTGCCGTAGGTCGGATTCTGGTACGTCTTCGGCCAGTCGGAGGCGGTCCACTCCTCGAACGGCCGCGCGGTGTAGTCCGCGTCGACGCGCATGAAGCCGCTCGGCGCGAAGACCTCTGCGGTGATGTCGGCGCCGTATCGATCGGTAGCGGTGAGGTCGACCCCGCCGAAGGGCGGTAGCAGCATCGCGAAGTCGTACGGCTGGGTGTGGGTTGATCCGTCGATCTGCGTGTAGTTGATGACGTCGGGCTCGACGCTCGTGACGGCGGCCTGTGTGATGGCGCGAATTCCGCGTTCGCGAAAGAGAGATGCCATCCACGCTTCGCTGGAGACGCGTCCGTCGCGGGTGTCGAAGACCATTCCGCCGACGCCAAAGTCGCCGAGTTCGTGTTCGTTGGTGAGGTAGATCACTTCGGCCTTGTCGCGCACACCAGCGGCCCGAAGTTCATGCTCGACGTTGAAGGCATACTCGAACGCGGCTCCCTCGCAGGTGCAGGTGCCGTGCCCGACCCCGACCACGAGCGTCTGAGGGGTGCCCGCCCGGAGGGCGATGATCGCGTCGGCAAGGCGTTGTGCGGCGTCGACCGCATGGCTCGGCGTGCAGACCGAAGCGGTGTAACCGCCATCCGGACCAAGGCCAGGTGTTGCGGCGAACTTCAGCTTCGGCCCGGTCGCGTTGATGAGGTAGTCGTAGCGAATTCGTTCTGTTTCGCCGGTGCGTGTGGTGCCGGTGTACACGACGTCGACGGCAGCGCGCGCATCACCCGCGTCTCCCTCGGGAAGGATGCCGACGGCTTTCGCCTGACGGAATTCGATGCCCTTGCGCCGGTAGATCGGCGCGAGCGGGAAGACGACCTTCTCTGGCGCCATCTTTCCGACGCCCACCCAGATGTTGGAGGGAATCCAATTCCACTGCGAGTTCGGCGAGATGACGACGACCTCGTGCTCCTTGCCCAACTTCTTCTTGAGATAGAGCGCTGCGGTATGGCCGGATACTCCGGCTCCGAGAACAACGACACGTGCCATGGTGGTTCACCCGTCCTGCGATTTTGGGGGAAGTGCCGAACAGCATGTCCGACGCCGAGTTGCGAATTGCTAGATGAAGAGAGTCGTCTTCGACTGGGCTCACGCGTGTCATGGGCCAATTGGGTCGATCGCTTCACGCTACCGGCGAGTGATCGGGTGCAACACGGACCAAAGTCCCGTCGACATGCCTCGTGCAGATGAAGTTCCCGTACCGAGGCGCTGCCCTTCGAAGAGTTCCTGGCGAAATGTCGAGCGGCAATCTAGTTCGACCTCGGAATCGATCGAGTGCTCAACACCGTGCATGCGGTGCCAGTCCTTGAGGTGGATTTCTTGGGATATGAAGCTGATGGAACGACACCGAGGGCGATTCAATCCGAACTGGGATTCCAAGACCACTGCGATCCTTCCGCGTAACTTGCGCGGAATTCAGCCTGGCCGGGCTGGCGGCATTTCCGAGCCGGCCCGTTCCGGTACACACCGGCCACTGGGATCGAGCGGTCTGGATGTCAGCACATCGACAGCGCTATCCGCTCAGGGGTCACCATGGTGCAAGCTGCTCATTGTCAAGGGGTCCCCTTTTTGGGGGACTCGCCCTATATTGAATTGATCGCGTCAAATCGCTTTGGCTCGATCGGACCACCAGCAGATCGTTCTCCCGGCGCACCCCCGAAGGTGCCTGGACATTCTGCACCGGTTGTCGCTGCGCGGGCAATAAGAAGCTCGCGCTGGAAGGCACAACGTGAGTACCCGGCAATCGTGTTGTGCCTTCCGAGGGCCCGGCTCGTGAGGCGCGAACGCGTGCTCTGTGTGATCGCGTCGATCATCGGCTCGGTGTGCATAGTGGCTGCTGGCGCGCTCGTGCTATACGGCATTCGATGACGGGAAACAACTGACCCACCCCAGCACACGATTGGGACTGATATCGATCTGGGTGACTCGAGATTTGTCGCGTTCGACGTCCGGCTGGCGAGCAATGGTCGAACCCCGTTCGGAGATGACCGCAACGCGGCCGTGATGCCATCCCAATCGGCAAGGATTTCGATCAGGAGCCGACTTGTCGGACTTCGATGGGCGCAAAGCGGCTTTCGTAAAGCTGGGCAGCTATGGCGGACGCGCGTTCGATATCGGCGCAGTCGAGCAGGTAGTAGCCCGATGCGAAGTCGTCCCCACCATGGAGCGGGCCATCGGAATTGAACGTGACACCGTTGTCGGTGCGGATGATTCGAGCGCCCGCCGGAGTGACGTTGAGCTCATCACATTCGATGAACTCGCCGGTCTCCTTCAGATGGGCGATGAGAGCACCATGTGCCTTCTCGTTGTCCGACCAATCCGCAGGCCCAAGTCTGGCCCACGCTTCTTGACTGGCACCGATCAGCAGAAGGAACTTCATGAAGGGATCTCCTTTAAGGTGCGGGGTGCCGGAAGCGGTCAATCAAACACCGGTGATTCGGCCCGAGTCTAGGTGCTAATTGCTTCGCTGCCTTGTGATGCCTCACAACATACGTGACAGTTCTGGCTCAGGACATCGGCAACACTTCGTCGGTACCGCTTGGGCCGGAGACAGGTCATCCCGCTCGTCGCTCGTGCCGTCTCTCGCTGCAACGCATCAGGCGGGGGTTGCCAGCGAATGGAGCCGGCTCGGTGTCGACGCGCGAGTCAGCTGTGGGGATGCAGGCTCGCGTCCGGCGGGGCGGTGCGCCAGGAAGTGAAGTGGACCGTCAGCCCGCTGCGTGTCGGGGCGCAACAGAACGGTCCCGCGGAGACCACAGCGTCCGGGTCGAGTGGCGCAACTCGCACCAAGCGCCACGGTTCCTCGTCAACCTTCGCGCGGATCGTTACGGCGTCGCCTGATCGGCTTGCGCGCACCGTGACCAGTCGCCCGTTCCACCCTGGTGTGGGGCAAAGGGACCAGTCGGATACGCCTCTCGTGACAACAGCGCCCAGACTCTCCTGTCCATCGCTCCATTCGATTCCGGCCTTGATCCACGTGGTTTCGTCTGTTCGGATGAAGATGCCGGCCTGATCGAACTGGGCTGCGAAGTTCAGGAAGAAAGATACCTCAACGGCGCTGTCTTGCTCGAATGGGGCGAGAAGCGCGTGCTCGGACTCATGGATGAACCCGTAGGAGGTGACGCGCCAAGCGTCGCTGTTTTCCCGAGCAGTGACGTAGAGCCCGTCCTCCTTAATCGCTTCGTGAAGCGGTGGCGTCGTCCATTTCCCCTTGTCCCAGTCGATGTCGTTCATGACCTCACGCCCTTTCCGGTTAGATCAAGTGTTACCTAGGTGTCGAGGCAGAACCGCCACCGATGTCCTGAGACATCGCAGTTGCTTCGCCGCCTCGCCGTTGCCGGCTGCGACGATTCTTGGTCGGCGACCTACTCTCCGAATCAGAGCCGAACGACTTCGAGGAAGTCGGAGATCCACAGTGAGTGGCATGCATTCGCCACCCGACGGAGCCGCTCAACGGCACCCGCACCACACCGCGTTAACAGCGGAGATTCAGGCACTCAGGCGCGACTTCACGGCGCTACGAAGAAATAGAAGAAGGGCTGGGGCGGTTTTTCAACCTCCCCAGCCCTTTCACCTGAATATCCGGAATGTTTTCACACAATTACCGGAATCAGGCACTGTCGGGGTAACAGGATTTGAACCTGCGACCTCTTCGTCCCGAACGAAGCGCGCTACCAAACTGCGCCACACCCCGATGCCCAAGAAACGAGCCGGTCCGCAAAGCGGACCTTGTCAAGAATAGCTGATATCTCGGGCCGTGAGTGTCAACAGCGTCGCCTCGGGCCGGCAGGCGAAACGAACCGGCGCGTAGATGGATGTTCCGAGCCCGGCCGACACGGTGAGATACGCGGTGCGACGGGCGTGCGTCCAGAGGCTGAGGCCCTTCACCTGGTCTCGCGGGATGTCGCAGTTGGTCACGAGGGCACCATAGCCGGGCACGCAGACCTGCCCGCCGTGGGTGTGTCCGGCGAAGATGAGCTCTGAGCCGTAGTTGACGAGGGAGTTGAGCACGCGCTGGTACGGCGAGTGGGTGAGGCCGATGGTTACGGGATTCGGTCCGCCCGGTTCATCCGCCCAGCCCACGTTCTCGCGCATCTCGTCCATCGCGCCCGGGAGCTTCGCCAGCTCGTCCCACCCGACGTGGGCATCGTTCACCCCGAGGAATTCGAGGCGCGAGCCCTTGATGCTCATCGCCCGGGCGGTGTTGTTGAGGTCAAGCCAGCCGAGTCCTTCGAGATAGGAGGTGAGTCTGCCGTTATCCAGACGGGCCTGCGAGTGATCCGTCTTCGAGGGCGCGGTGAAATAGGTGAACGGATTCTTGGCTACCGGCCCGAAATAGTCGTTGGAACCGTGAACGAACACGCCGGGGATGCCGCGGAAGGGCTCGAGGGCATACTCCACGCCGTCGATCCCCCGTTCGTGGCCGAGGTTGTCTCCGGTGTCGACCACGAGGTCGGGCTCGTATACCGCGAGGCCGCGGATCCACTCCTGCTTGTCGCGCTGCCACGGGGCCATGTGAAGGTCTGCGAGGTGCAAGACGGTGAGGGGACGCGCCCCTGGCTGCAGCACCGGCAGGGTGTGAGTGCGCAACGTGAACCGGTTGCGCTCCACCAGCGTGCCCCACGCGAGGCTACCGAGCCCGACCGCAGCGACCGCAAGGGCAGCCGAGACCGCCCGTTCGGATGCCCTGCTCACTTGGGGCAGACCCCGCCCGGGTCACTTCCATCGGGCTTGCCGTACACCGTGAGGGTGACCGGATCGGTTTTGGTGGCCGGCGATCCCGACGAGGGATTCGAGGCCTGCACGATACAGACGCTGTCGCTCTGGCCGGGCAACGGATTGCCCTTCGCCCACTGGTAGCTGATCTTGCTCGGGTCGAAACCTGCGCTGGCGATAGCCGCATCCGCTACCTGGCGGGTCAGCCCGGTCACGCTCGGCATCGTGGTGGAGAGGCTGCCATCACTGGTGTACACAGTCACATTCGAGCCAGCGGGAACCTTGGCCCCCGCGCCGGGGTCCGTGCGGGTCACGCGTCCGGCGGGCAGTCCAGAAGCCTCGGTTCCACCGTCCGTGTACTGGAACTTGAGGCTGGTCAGCAGCCTCTGGGCCTGGTCAGAGCTCTGTCCGGTGAGGCTCGGCACGATCGCGGACGAACCGCCGAGGATCGCGGCCGAAGCTTTCGGGAAGTCGCCGCCCTTGTAGGTGCCCGACACATCCATGGCCTTCATGACCGTCTTCATGATCGCGAAGCGCGATGAGGAGTAGTAGTTCTGGCGGGTCTTCGGATTCGTGAACCGCTTGAGCGGTGTCTGGGCACTGTCCCAGTTGCCGGTCCAGACCGAGGATCCGACCTTCGTGTTGGTGGCGATCACCCAGTCCTGGTGGCTGCTCGGCGAGGTGCCGGTCTTTCCACCGATCGGCACGCCATCGCGGGGGTTGGCCGGGGAGCTGGTGCCGCCGGACATGCTTCCCATCATGGCGTTGGCGACACCGGCGGCGACATCGGCGCTGATCGCCTGATTGCACGTCACCGGCTGACCGGGCAGGTCCTTGCCATCGGGGCCGACGACCTTGTCGATGATGATCGGATCGCAGTGCAGGCCGCCCGCGCCGATGGTGGCTGCGACGGCAGCCATGGTGAGCGGCGCCTGCTCGTTCGTGCCGAGGATGTTGGAGGGCCCGGCATTGAGGTCACCCTTGAAGTCGGCGCGGTGAGCACCCATGGCCTTGGCGGTGTCCCGGATGGAACACAGGTCCTGTTGCATGGCCATGTGCATGAAGGCGTTGTTGACCGAGCCGATGAGGGCAGACTTGACCGTCATGTAACTGCCGCCTGAGTTGCCATCATTGCTGAGTTTGTAGGTCGCCGGGATAGCGGCATCGCATCCGGTCGCGGTGAAGTCCGAAGCTGCGTAGGTGTGCGGACCACGCCCGTCGACGAGGTCGTTGAGCCCGTGGCCGGTCGACAGCCAGTTCGCCAGGTCGATCACCTTGTAGGTCGATCCGGTTTCGAATCCTGTCGCACCGCCGTACGGCGCGTCGACGCTGAAGTTGTAGGCGGTTGTGGCCGTCGCTCCCGGCGCCGCTCCGTCATCGAAGATCTTGTTCTGTGCCATCACCAGGATCTTTCCGGTGCCGGCCTCCACGGTGTTTGCGGTGGCTCCGAGCTTGAAGCGAGCCTCATCGGCCGGAGCTTGAACGTCCAACACGGCCTGAGCCTGGTCCTGCAGGTCCAGATTGATGGTCGTGTAGATCTTGTAGCCGCCCTTGTCGAGGTTGGCGACTCGCTCCGCGGTGCTCGCCCCGAGGGAGTCAACGACCGGCGCGGCTCCCATGTCGACGGGCAGCTTGTCTGAGGCACGGATCACGTTGAGGGCATAGTCGCAGGCAGCCGCTGCGCTCAGGTCGGTAGAGGTGCGGCACCCGTTGCTCGGGGTGCTCAGTTTTACGTAGGAGGCGATGGGGGTCGCGATCGCGTCGTCGTGCTCCTTCTGAGTGATGTGCTTTTCGGACAGCATCGCGTTCAGGATCTGGTCGCGGCGGAGTTTGTTCGCGGGGTAGTTCTTCGGGTTGGACAGGTTCTGTGAGGTGGGCTGCTGCACGATGGCAATGAGGCTCGCGGCCTGGGGCAGGGTGACATCTTTCGCATGAACGCTGAAGTACTGCAGCGCCGCCGACTCCACACCGTAGGTCGTCGAGCCCATGCCGACGATGTTGAGGTACCCCAGGAGGATCTGCTTCTTGGTGTACTTCTTGTCGAGGCCGATCGCGAGTTTCATCTCCTTGAGCTTGCGATCGATGGTGGCACCGTTCGCCGCCTTGATCGCAGCGTCACGAGCCGCGCCGGTCTTCGTGGTGAAGGCCTCCTGCACGAGGATGTTCTTCACGAGCTGCATGTCGAGGGTGGAACTTCCGCTGGTGCCATTGGCCGACTGCGTCGTGTTCTTCACCACGGCGCGAGCGATCGATGGCACATCGACACCCCCGTGCGAGTAGAACCGGCGGTCTTCACCGTCGACCGCGGCGTTCTTCAGGAGAGGGGAGACCTCATCCCATCCCACAACCTGACGGTTCTGCTTGTACACGGTGGCGATCTGCACGGGTTGACCGCCGCGCAGTGCGAAAATCTGGTTCTGCTGGGACTGCTCGCCGATCTTGATCGAGTCGGGCAGGTTCTCGAAGATGTCGATGGAGCCCTGCGCCGTCATGCTGGTGACGGCGATGGCAGGAGTGACCATCGCGGTGACCAGAACACCGGCGAGAACGCTGAAGCCGAGGAGGCCGAGCAGACCTCCGAGCACGCCGGACGGCTTCAATTTTTGGGCAGACATAGAATCAGGGTAAGGGATGATCGCCCTGTCGAACCTGAAGGGATGCCGGGATGACCACGTGGGAATACGTCACCACTCCGCTTATCGTGCACAATACCGCCGCGATTCTGAACAACTGGGGTTCGGAGGGCTGGGAGCTCGTGCAGGTGGTCACCGGACCAGAAGGCGGCCTCGTCGCCTACCTGAAGCGTGTTAAGAACGAGGAAAACTGATGTCTGTCATTGCCGACCGTCTCACCGAGCTCGGGCTCGAACTGCCCGCTCTCGCCGCTCCCGCCGGGGTGTACATCCCCGCTGTCGTCAGCGGCAACCTCGTCTTCACCTCGGGGCAGCTGCCCTTCACCGCAGGAGCGCTTCCCGCCACCGGCAAGGTCGGTGCGGCCGTCACTGCCGAGGACGCCAAGACCTACGCCGCGACCTGTGTGCTCAATGCGCTCGCTGCCGTGGAATCCGCGATCGGATCGCTGGATCGGGTCACCCGCGTCGTGAAGGTCGTCGGTTTCGTGTCGTCCGACCCCTCCTTCACCGGCCAGCCGGGAGTGATCAACGGGGCCTCCGAGCTGCTCGGCGAGATCTTCGGCGACGCCGGGGTGCATGCCCGCAGCGCCGTGGGTGTCGCCGTCCTGCCGCTGGACTCCCCGGTCGAGGTGGAGTTGATCGTCGAGTTCACTTGAGCCGGTCGCTGATGACCTGCATGACCGACGTGTCGGCGAGCGTAGTCGTATCGCCGATGTCCCGGCCCTCCGCGACATCCTGCAGCAGCCGCCGCATGATCTTGCCGGAGCGTGTCTTCGGTAGCTCCGCGACGATGAAGATCTCGCGCGGGCGGGCGATCGCACCGATCTGTTCGGCGACGTGGCCGCGTAGCAGCGCACTGGCATCATCCGCGCTGTAGGCCTGTGCGTGTTCGCTGCGCAGGATCACGAAGGCCACGACGGCTTGGCCGGTCGTCTCATCCGCGGCTCCGACGACCGCCGACTCCGCCACGATCGGATGCGACACGAGCGCCGACTCGATCTCGGCGGTCGACAGGCGGTGACCGGAGACGTTCATCACATCGTCGACGCGTCCGAGCAACCAGATGTCGCCGTCTTCGTCGAGACGGGCGCCGTCGCCGGCGAAGTACAGCGGGCCGCCCGGGGCATCTGCGAACTTCGACCAGTAGGTCTCGACGAAGCGATCCGGGTCTCCCCAGATTCCGCGCAGCATCGACGGCCAGGGCTCGGTCACGACGAGAAGGCCGCCGCCTCCGGCAGGCACCGGATGGCCCGCCTCATCGAGCACATCGATCGAGATTCCCGGCAGCGCCACCTGGGCTGAACCCGGCTTCAGAATCGTGACGCCGGGCAGCGCTGAAACCATGATCGCGCCGGTCTCGGTCTGCCACCAAGTATCGACGATCGGAGTCGTTCCTCCGCCGATGACGTCGCGGTACCAGACCCACGCCTCCGGGTTGATCGGCTCTCCCACGCTGCCGAGCACGCGCAGGGAGCTGAGGTCGAAATCATCCGGCACCTGTCGTCCGAGCTTCATGAACGAGCGGATGGCGGTGGGCGCCGTGTAGAAGATGGTCACCCCGTATTTCTGGATGATCTCCCACCACCGCCCGCCGTGCGGCGCATCCGGAGTGCCCTCGTAGAGCACCTGAGTCGCACCGTTGGCGAGCGGTCCGTAGACGACATAGCTGTGGCCGGTGATCCATCCCACGTCGGCGGTGCACCAGTAGACATCCGTCGCCGGGTTGAGGTCGAACACGTTCTTGTGGGTGAACGCCGCCTGGGTGAGGTAGCCGCCGCTCGTGTGAAGGATGCCCTTCGGCTTGCCCGTGGTGCCGGAGGTGTAGAGGATGAACAGCGGCGTCTCTGCGGGGAAGCCCTCGGCCTCGTGTTCGGTCTGCGCGCCGGCCATCGCCTCGTGCCACCAGAGATCACGACCTTCGACCCAGCCGATCTCGTTCTCGCCGCGTTTGACGACGAGCACGTTCTCGACCGTGTGTTCGCCTTCCTTGGCGAGGGCAGCATCCACCGCGGGCTTCAGGGCGCTGACCTTGCCCTTGCGCCATCCGCCATCCGCGGTGATGACGAGCTTGGCGCTCGCGTCATCGACGCGGGAACGGATGCTGTCGGCGCTGAAGCCACCGAAGATCACCGAGTGCACCGCTCCGATCCGGGCCACGGCGAGCATCGCGATGACGGCCTCCGGGATCATCGGGAGATAGACCGCCACGCGGTCGCCCTTCTCGATGCCGAGGGAGGTGAGCAGGTTGGCCGCGCGCTTGACCTCTGCGGTGAGTTCGGCGTAGCTGATGTCGCGGCTGTCGCCGGGCTCCCCCTCCCAGTGGAGGGCGATCCGGTCGCCGTTTCCGGCGAGCACATGCCGGTCGAGGCAGTTGAACGCGACGTTCAACTCGCCATCCTCGAACCAGGTGGCGAAGGGGGCGTTCGACCAGTCGAGGTCCTTGGTGAAGTCCTTGTTCCAGTGAAGCAACTCGCGGGACTGGGCGGCCCAGAAGGCGAGACGATCCGCGAAGGCTTCGCCGTACAGGGCTGCCGTTGCGACCGCGTCGGCTCGGAATTCCGGGCTGGGCGGGAAGCGTCGCTCTTCGTGCTGCAAGCTGTCAATGGAAGTGTTGGACATCGGTATCCCTCGCGAAGGCGGCGGGCGTCGATGCCCGAGCAGAGTAGTGATCCGATACTAGGCCGATCGCGGGTTGCGCTCCGTTGCGACCATTCTGTGAGTGTCCCCTAACCGCGGGGGTTTGTCTCTTGCGCCGGGGTTCTGCCGGAGTACACTGGGGTCGTTGAATGCAAATTCGATAAGCAACGCGCAGTGATTCCCCCCAATCCAGCGTTGCTGTGGCGGCGCCGGTTCCCCCCAACAGGCGCCGCCCCTCTTCGTTAACGGGCATCTCTGGGCGCGGGCGTCTCTGGGCGCGGGCGTCTCTGGGCGCGGGCGCCTCTGTTAACGGGCGTCTCTCCCTTCCTCCCCCGCACGCCCTGCCGCGAGTTCTCCCCGGTCGGGGATCGAGGGCTCCGGATGCTCCGGGGTGGGCCCTACCGTCGTGTCATGCCGTCCGCCGCTCCGTTCGATCCGTCCACATCGCTCGCCTCGGGCACGGAGCGTTTCGTCGCACGCCGAGCGGGGGCGGAGTTCGCACCGACGGCGCGACGACGCACTCTCGCCGGCTTCGAGCTCGACGAGTTCGGGCCGCTTTCCGACTTCGTCGCCGACGCGGCGGTCACGGATGTCTTCGTGAACGGGCCGGCGGAAGTCTGGGTCGACCGCGGCCATGGCGCGGTGCGGCACGAGCCCCTCGCTGGGGGCGAAGCTCTGCTGCGCGATCTCGCCGTGCGCCTGATCGGGCTGGGCGGACGCCATATCGACGAGGCCACCCCCTGCGTGGATGTGCGCCTGCACGACGGCATCCGTATCCACGCGGTTCTTCCTCCGATCTCCCCGGCTGGCACGCTCCTCTCTATCCGCCTTCCCCGGGTGGAGAGACTCGGCCTCTCTGACCTCGATGCGGCCGGCTTCTTCTCCCGGATCGCCCTCGGAACAGTGTTGCCGTTGGTTGCCCGACGCGAGAACCTGCTCATCACCGGAGCGGGAGGAAGCGGCAAGACCACCCTGCTCGCGGCGTTGCTCTCGAGTGCGCACGCCGGTGATCGGATCATCGCCATCGAGGACGTCGGAGAGCTGCGGGTGACGCACCCGCACTTCGTCTCGCTCGAGGCCCGCCAGGCGAATCTGGAGGGTGCCGGGCACGTCGGGCTCGAACGCCTGGTGCGGGAGGCCTTGCGGATGCGCCCCGACCGCCTCGTGCTCGGTGAGTGTCGTGGCGCGGAGATCCGGGAACTGCTTGCGGCTCTCAACACCGGTCACGATGGGGGAGCGGGCACCCTGCACGCCAACTCCCTCGACGATGTGCCCGCGCGCATCGAAGCGCTCGGTGCGCTCGCCGGGATGACCGCGACGGCCATCGCGAGGCAGACGGTGAGTGCGATCGGCACCGTGTTGCACCTCGAGCGCGATCGCGACACCAGGCGGCTGGCGCAGATCGGGCGGTTCGCGCTCGATCGACGCGATCGCCTGTGCATGGTGGAGTCTCGTGGCGAGGCGTGACCGCCGGGCCGATCTCGAACCGCTCGCCGCCGTCGTACAGCGCCTCGGAGTGCTGCTCGCCGCGGGAGTCGCTCCCGCATCGGGCTGGGCGTATGTCGCGGAAGCCGCCCACGGCTCCGCCGCCGCTGGAGCGCGAGCAGTAGCGGATGTCGCCGCCCATGGTGGATCGGTCACCGAGGCGATCGTCTCCGTCGCCTCAGAGCCTCGCGCGGATCGGGCGGCCTGGCGCGGTCTCGCCGCTGCCTGGCTCGTCGCCACCGACGCAGGCGCCCCCTTGGCCCCGACCCTCTCCGAACTGTCCGCGACGCTCCGTTCACTCGCGCAGAACCAGCGGGATGTCGACACGGCCCTCGCCGGTCCGGTGGCGACGGCCCGAATGGTGATGGTGCTGCCGGTCGTGGGAATCCTGTTCGGCCTGGCCCTCGGGTTCGACTCCCTCCACGTGCTCTTCGCCACGCCGCCCGGGCTGGTGTGTCTCGCACTCGGAATACTGCTGATCGTGATGGCCCAGCTGTGGAACCGGCGGCTGCTGAGCGGGGCGCGGCCGACCAACCTCACCCCTGGCCTCGCCCTCGACCTCATGGCGATCGCGGTGTCGGGCGGCGCCTCACTGTCGCGGGCGGAGCGTGCGGTCGCGGATGCTCGCGAGGCCTGCGGCATCGACCTGGACGGCAGCGAAGCGGCGATCGCGGAGGTGCTCGCACTCAGTCGAAGGGCCGGTGTGCCGGCGGCGGCGTTGCTGCGCGCGGAGGCGGTCGAGGCTCGCCGCTCCGCCCGGAGCGCGGGGGAGCGGGCGGCCGCGACGCTCGGGGTCACGCTCATGCTGCCGCTCGGCGTGTGCATCCTCCCCGCCTTCATGGTGCTCGGGGTTGCGCCGCTGCTGATCGCCGTCCTCTCGTCCACAGTGACCGGGTTTTGACGCCGGTGCACCGATGGGCGAGCGCCGACACCGGGCAGTCGCCTCCGGCTGCACGCTGATGGGGCACGGCAGCCCGCCGGGCACGTGACGGAAGGAATGGTCGATGGGGAAGAAACTGGGTTCGAGGCTCCACGAAGAGGACGGGGCGGCGACCGCCGAATACGCAATAGCCACGCTGGCCGCCGTCGGATTCGCGGGGTTGCTCGTCGCCATCCTGCGCAGCGACGAGGTGCGGGGCATGCTCACGGAGCTCGTGCATCGTGCGCTCACGTTCGCCGGGTGAGGTGGCGCCCAGGTTGGCCCACGGCGAGCGGGGCAGTGTGACGGCGGAGTTCGCCACGGTCATCCCGGCCGCGCTGCTGGTGCTGGCTGCCTGCCTTGGCGGGCTGCAGCTGTGCAGCCAGCAGCTGAGGCTCCAGCAGGTGGCGGCCATGGCGGCGCGCGCGGTCGCCCGCGGCGAGCCGGTCGGCACCGCGGGCGGGCTCGTGCCGGGAGCGACCCTTCGGGTGGAGCACCGCGGAGAGCTGGCCTGCGTCACGGCATCCGCTCCCGGTTCCAGCGTCGCGGGGGTGATCGGTGCGGTCACCGTGAGCGCCGTGAGTTGTGCGCTCGACGGCGGACGCTGATGCGGCGGTATTCGCTGCACCGCTCCCCGATGCGGCGGGCTCTCGACGACGAACGCGGGTCCGGATCGGTGCTCGCCCTTGCCATCGCCGCGGCGATGCTGATGCTGTTCTCCCTTCTGTTGCCGGTCGTGACCGTGTTGTCCGCACAGCAGCGCGCGGCCGGGGCGGCTGATGCGGCGGCGCTCGCCGCGGCCGATGTCGCGGTGGGAATCCGCTCGGGAAGCCCGTGTGAGAGGGCATCCACCGTCGCTGTAGCGAACACCACGCGACTGGACGGATGCGTCGTCGACGACACCACCGCGACCGTGCGTGTCACGGCCTCGGTGCTCGGCTTCGTGGTATCCGCCCGCGCCACCGCGGGGCGTCCGCCCAGTGAGAAAGCGGCGCGAGCCGGGCTAACTGGGGGTGGTGGATGAAGCGTCCGTCAGGTTTCTGTGTGTATGGTGTGCGTGTCGGGACCACCACCGATATCTCCGATGCCCGGTGAAGAGCATCAGCGGGGCCGCCCTAGGCTGGGCGAGGTTTCGTTTCACCCGGAGACCCACAGAGGCGGCGGCAGTCGCAGTAGTCAAGGAGTCAAGTGCCTGGCACGAAGAAGCTGGTCATAGTCGAGTCGCCCGCGAAGGCGAAGACGATTGCCCAGTACCTGGGCGACGGATACGAGGTGCTGGCCTCGGTCGGTCACATCCGCGACCTGATCGAGCCGAAAAACCTGCCGCCGGAGCTCAAGAAGGGCTCGCTCGGCAAGTTCTCCATCGACGTGGAGAACGGCTTCCTCCCCTATTACGTCGTGTCGGACCAGAAGAAGAAGACGGTCGCCGAACTGAAGCGCGCGCTCAAGGGTGCCGACGAGCTCTACCTCGCAACTGATGAGGACCGCGAGGGTGAAGCCATCGCGTGGCACCTTCTCGACGAGCTGAAGCCCAAGGTCCCGGTGAAGCGCATGGTGTTCCACGAGATCACCAAAGAGGCGATCGAACGTGCCCGCGACAACACCCGCGATATCGATACCGCTCTGGTGGACGCGCAGGAGACCCGGCGCATCCTCGACCGTCTCTACGGCTACGAGATCTCGCCGGTGCTGTGGCGCAAGGTCGGTCCCGGGCTCTCCGCCGGTCGCGTGCAGTCCGCCGCCACCCGTCTCGTCGTCGACCGGGAGCGCGAACGTCTCGCCTTCGTCGCGGCCGGCTACTGGGACCTCTCTGCGCTGCTCGCGGCATCCGATTCCTCCAGCCCGTTCGAATCCCGTCTCGCCCGCCTCGACGGTGTTCGCGTCGCCACCGGCCGCGACTTCGACGACAAGGGCCAGCTCAAGGCATCCACGAACGGCAAGGCGGATGCCGTCGCGCTTGACGAGCAGGCCGCGACCGCGCTCGCCGAGGCGCTGCGCGATCCCGCGGTGCCGGTGATCGTCTCCTCGGTCGACTCCAAGCCGTACACCCGTCGCCCGGCGGCGCCCTTCAGCACCTCCACCCTGCAGCAGGAGGCCGCGCGCAAGCTGCGCTTCTCCGCGCGCCAGACGATGAGTGTTGCGCAGGGACTGTACGAAAACGGGTACATCACCTATATGCGTACCGACTCTCTCAACCTGTCGCAGCAGGCGATGTCTGCCGCCCGCAGCCAGGCCGCATCCCTCTACGGCGCGGAGAGCGTCTCCGAGAAGCCGCGGACCTATGCCAGCAAGAGCAAGAACGCCCAGGAAGCGCACGAGGCGATCCGGCCGGCCGGGGATACCTTCCGCACGCCGGGGCAGCTCGAGGGCACACTTCGGGGCAACGACTGGAAGCTCTACGACCTCATCTGGAAGCGCACCGTCGCCTCGCAGATGGCCGATGCCAAGGGCATGACAGCGTCCGTCGTCATCACCGCCGGACCCGTGCAGGGCACGACAATGGCCGAGTTCGCGGCCAGTGGCACGGTCATCACCTTCCGCGGATTCCTCCAGGCCTATGAGGAGAGCCGGGATGAGGAGCGCAACGATTCTGCCGAGCCCGCCGAGGCGAAACTGCCTCCGCTGACCGTCGGCCAGAAACTGACCGTCGCGGAGGTCGAGGCCAAGGGTCACGAGACCAGCGCGCCGCCCCGGTACACCGAGGCGAGCCTCGTGAAGACCCTCGAAGAGTTGGGGATCGGGCGCCCATCTACCTACGCGTCGATCATCTCGACCATCATCGACCGCGGATATGTCACCCCCCGTGGCACCGCGCTGGTGCCGAACTGGATCGCCTTCTCGGTCGTGCGGCTGCTCGAGGAATTCTTCTCCGACCTGGTGGAGTACCACTTCACCGCGGGTATGGAGGATGACCTCGACCGCATCGCCGACGGCAAGGAAGACCGGGTCGACTGGCTGAACAGCTTCTATTTCGGCAGCGAGAAGCACCGCGGCTTGCGCAGCGTCATCGACAACCTCGGTGAGATCGATGCGAAGAGCATCAACTCCATAAAGCTCGACGACGAAGTCACGCTGCGCATCGGCAAGTACGGCCCCTACCTCGAGGTCGTGGACGAGGGAGCAGCCCCCGAGGCCGCACCGCGTCGCGTGAACATCCCGCCGGAGCTCGCCCCCGACGAGCTCACCATCGTGAAGGCCCATGAGCTGATCGATGCACCGGTCGTGGTCGACCGGGTGATCGGGGTCAACCCCGAGAACGGCAAGAACGTCGTCGCCAAGGACGGTCGTTTTGGGCCGTACATCACCGAGGTGGATCCCGAACCCGTCATCGAAGCGGTCGAGACCCCGGCAGCAGAGCCCGTGGTCGATCCCGCCACCGGCGAGATCATCGAGCCGAAGAAGAAGCGCGCCGCGCCGAAGAAGGCGGCGGCGGTGAAGGCGCGCACCGCATCCATCTTCAAGTCGATGGATCTGGCGACCGTCGATATCGACACCGCGCTTCGCCTGCTCTCCCTGCCTCGCATCGTCGGCCAGGACCCCGAGACCGGTGAGGAGATCACCGCCCAGAACGGCAAGTTCGGCCCGTACCTCAAGAAGGGTGCCGACACCCGCTCGCTCACCGAAGAGGATCAGATCTTCGAGATCGACCTCCCCGGGGCCATCGAGCTGTACGCCCAGCCGAAGTACGGCGCGCGCCGGGCATCCAGTGCGCTCAAGGAATTCGATGCCGATCCCGAGAGCGGCAAGCCGATCCGCATCAAGGACGGGCGTTTCGGCGCTTACGTCACCGACGGCGTCACCAATGTGACGATTCCGCGCGGCGAGACGATCGAAGAGATCGACTTCGAGCGCGCCGTGCAGATGCTGGCCGATAAGCGGGCGAAGGGCCCGACGGTCAAGAAGACCGCGGCAAGGAAGCCGGCAGCGAAGAAGCCAGCCGTAAAGAAGCCCGCCGTGAAGAAAGCCGTGGTGAAAAGCACCGTCGTGAAAAGCACCGTCGTGAAGAGAGCCGTCGCCTCGAAGCCGGCGGTCAAGAAGCCGGTAGCGAAGCGGCCGGTCGCCTCGAAGCCGCCCGTCACTTCCGAGTCTGCGCAGTAGGCACGCGGGTGGATCGCAGAGTGACCGGCCTGTTCATCACTCTCGAGGGCGGGGATGGATCGGGCAAATCGACCCAGGCCAGCCTGCTCGCCGACTGGCTCAGGGAATCCGGTTACACGGTCGAACGCTCGCGCGAGCCGGGTGGAACCGAGCTCGGGCTCGAGCTGCGCGAGATCGTGCTCCATCGGCGAGGGCCCATCGCCCCGCGCGCCGAGGCCCTGATCTATGCGGCAGATCGCGCGCACAACATCGCCACGAAGGTGCGCCCGGCCGTCGAGCGCGGCGAGATCGTGATCCAGGACCGCTACCTCGACTCGTCCGTGGCCTATCAGGGCGCCGGGCGGGTACTCGACCCCACGGAGGTGCGGGACATCTCCCTCTGGGCGACCGAGGGATTCATGCCGAACCTGACGATCCTGCTCGACCTCGATGAGGCGATCGGCCGGAAACGGCTGGATCAGGCACGTTCCGCGTACGACCGGCTCGAGGCCGAGCATGGCGAGTTCCACGCGCGGGTGCGCGCCGGATTCCTCGCGCTCGCCGCGGCCGATCCTGAGCGCTTCCTCGTACTCCCGGCAACCGATTCGATCGAGTCGATCGCCGCCGCCATTCGCGATCGGGTCACCGTACTTCTCGGCTGAGCTGCGCCGCCATTCGTAACCGGGATCACTCGCAACTCGCTCACGGCGATTCTTAGCGATTCCTTATAGGGAATGCTGCCAGCCTTGGCGTAGCGAGAGGGAGGGCGTCGCATGGGGCTGCATCGCAGGGGAAGACGAATCGCCGCGACAATCACGACCGTCGTGGGCGTGACCAGCCTGATGGCGACGACGGCCGGGTCGGTTGTGCTGTGGCAGGACACTCTGGTGTCGCAGGCGAAGGGACGCGCGGCCGCCGCGCTGGTGCCGGCGGTGTCACCCTCGCCATCCACCGCTGCAGCGCCTCTTCCCGCGCCGACGATGAGCGCGAGGCCGTCCCCGCCCATCGTGCCCTCGAGCGACCCGGCCCCGGCGGTGCCCGCGGTCGTTGCCCCGGCCGCGCCGCGCCCCGCACCGGTCGTCCCGGCGCCCGCCCCGGTCGCGCCAGCAGCGGCCCCGGTCGCGCCGCGCCCTGCACCGGTCGCACCGGCGCCGCCCGTGCCTGTGCCGCCGCCGCCCCCGCATTCGAAGTCGGGCGGGTCCTGAGAGTCCCCAGTGCCAGACCGCAGTCTTAGACGATTCTGGTAACGCCGATGGCGGTGTCGACGGTGGATTCTTCTCTCGACCGTTCGCGGGTAAGCGGGGCATCCGGGATGTCTCCGGATGCTGTCAGCATCTACACCTGACTATCCAAGCAAGTTCAGAGAATCGGGTAGGAACGTGTGCGGCGCGGTGATCGAGAAGAGAGCGAGGGTGACATGAGTATTCGGGCAGAGGGCAAGAGGCTCGCCCTGGGTGTCACCACGAGTGTCGGTGTCGTCAGCCTCGCAGTCACCGGAGTCGCATCGATCGCCCTCTGGCAACAGACGGTGAGCCACAATTCGCCCGGCAGCACCAGTGGGCAGGATGGCACGAACCAGAGCCCGGACCTCTCGAACCAAGGCAACGACGACGGAGGATTCACGCAGCAGCAGGTCCTGCCCGTCAGTCCGGGTCAGGGTGGCGGCTCCCACGCGCAGTCATCCGGGTCGTGAGCAGATGACCGTGCGCCGCGATTGGCGCGACTGGAGCTGCGATGTCTCCGTCGTGGTGTCGGAGTCCGCCGATGTCGAGCTCGCAGAAGGCATCGTTCGGCAGGTCATGGATGACGTCTCCCGGGCGTGCAGCCGATTCCGTGCCGATTCCGAGCTGTCGATGCTCGCCTCGCAACTGCCCGGCGGAGCCGAGGTGAGCGAGCTGCTTGCACGCCTCGTGCGGTCAGCCCTCGATGTCGCCACGCTCACCGAGGGGGATGTCGACCCCACTCTCGGGATCGCCCTGCGGGCCGTCGGCTACGACCGCGACCTTTCGGAGCTGCCGACCGCGCTGCCCGGCGAGCAGATCGATCCGCGAGTGATCGTGGTCACGCGGCGCACTGCGGGCTGGACGCGAGTGATGCTCGAACAGTGGCGCCTCGCCGTGCCCGCCGACCTGGCGCTCGACCTCGGGGCGACCGCGAAGGCGATCGCTGTCGACCTGGCCGCCGAGAGGGTGGCGACGCGACTCGGCTGCTCCGTACTGGTGAACATCGGCGGCGACCTCAAGACCTCCGGCGCTCCCGTTCCGGGCGGATGGCAGGTGCTGGTGCAGGATCTCCCCGCGGACCCCGCCCAGCAGGTGTCGGTCGGGGCGGGCGCGGCGATCGCGACCTCCAGCACCCAGAAGCGCACCTGGGCGCAGGGCGGATACCTGCGTCACCACATCCTCGACCCTCGATCTGGACTCCCGGTGGAGCCGGTCTGGCGCAGTGTCTCCGTCGCCGCCGGGGACTGCCTCCTGGCGAACGCCTACAGTACCGCCTCGATAGTGCGCGGCCATGCCGCTGTCGCCTGGCTCGAGGGCGCGGGGGTGAGTGCGCGGCTGGTGGACCGCGCCGGTCGCGTCATCACCACCGGCTCGTGGCCGGTGGAAGTGTCGCAGGAGCAGCTCGTGGGGGTGGGGGATGTCTGAGCTGCTGTGGGCCTTCGGGCGGGTCAGCGGGGTCGTCTCGATCCTCCTGTTCACCGCCTCCGTCGTGCTCGGGATCATCACGCGGTCGGGTCGCCCGCTTCCCGGTCTTCCGCGATTCTCGATTTCGCTCGTCCATCGCAACGTCGCGCTGATCGCGAGCACCTTCCTGGTGCTCCACGTGGGCACGCTGCTGCTCGACACCTACGCGAAGCTCACGGTGGTCGACATCCTCATTCCGTTCCGTGGGGTGTTCAAGCCGTTCTGGCAGGGTCTCGGCACCGTGGCCCTCGACCTGGTGATCGCCATCGTGGTCACGAGTCTCCTCCGCCGGAGGATCGGGGTGCGCGTCGCCACCTTCGTGCACTGGTTCACGTATGCGATGTGGCCGGTCGCGATGGCCCACGCCATCGGCAACGGCACCAATGGCACGAGCGGCTGGTTCCTCATCATCGCGGCGGGATGCACCCTCGCCGTGATCGTCGCCGTGATGTGGCGCACCTCGGTGCGGTTCCTCGAGACGGCAATGGCCCGGGCACGGTCACTCCGATGAGCGGCACGGCGGTGGCGGGCGCGGTCCGACCGCCCGGGGGGCTCAACCGGCTCTTCCTGGCCGGCCAGGATGCCGACTATCGCGCGCACCTCGCCGCATTCGGTGCGATGACGCCCTCCAGCCTCGCACCCGCTCTGGTGGATGAGCTGGCGCGATCAGGGCTCTCGGGGCGGGGCGGGGCGGGATTCCCGGTCGCACGCAAGGTCGGCGCGGTGACCAGTCCGAGCGACCGACTCTGGGCTCGCAGCCCGGTCGTCATCGCGAACGGAGCGGAGGGAGAGCCGCGGAGTATCAAGGATTCGACTCTCCTGCGACACGCACCACACCTGGTGATCGACGGGCTCCTCGCCGTCGGTGCCGCGGTGGGAGCGTCGAAGCTCTACCTCTATGCGCCGGCGGGTTCGATCGACTATGCGCGAGCCGCCGCGCGGGAGCGCAAGGATGCCCGGTCGATCGCCTTCGTCGAAGCGAAGGAGAGTTTCATCTCCGGTGAGGCGAGTGCGGTCGTCAACGCCATAGAGAACGGGATCGCTCTTCCCACCGATCGGATCGTTCGGCTCACGACCACGGGGCTAAGGCGGCTTCCCACGCTCGTCCACAATGTGGAGACGCTCGCGCAGGTGGGGCTCATCGCCAGATTCGGGGCAGCATGGTTCCGGTCGCTCGGATCCGAGCGAGACCCCGGAAGCCGGTTGGTGACGGTGTCGGGGTCCGTGCCGCACGAGCGGGTGATGGAGGTCGCGGGCCACACGTCGATCGCGGACATCCTCGAGTCCTGCGGTGTGTCCCTCGATGGCGTCGCGGCAGTGCTCGTCGGGGGATACCACGGGGCCTGGATCGCTCGGGCGAACCTCTCCGCGAACCTCTCGGCCGGCGGCCTTGCCCCGCTCGGAGCCCGACCGGGGGCCGGCATCCTGTATGTGCTCGGACGGCACGAGTGCCCCCTCGTCGCTTCGGCGTCGATCGTGCACTACCTCGCGGGCGAATCGGCGAAGCAGTGCGGCCCCTGCCTGTTCGGCCTCCCGGAGATGGCGAGCCTTCTCGAACGCCTGGCGACGGGAGATCGCGAGCGCGGCCTTCGTCGTCAGCTCGAAGCCCTCACCGAATCGGTGATCGGGAGAGGGTCCTGCCATCATCCCGATGGCACCGCCGGCCTCGTGCTGAGCACGCTGTCGGTGTTTGTGGCCGATGTGGATGCCCATCTCACCGGAAGGTGCCTGCGTGCCGCGCAGCCGACGAGGAGAAGTGATGGCTGAGCCACCTCCCGGTCCCGCGCTCCACATCGATTGGACCCGGTGCGATGGCCGCGGTCTCTGCACCGAGCTGCTTCCGGAGCTTCTCGCTCGTGACAAGTGGGGCTACCCCGTGGCGATCGCCGGTGCGCCGGCAGCCCGGTCGGACGTCGCGATCGGACCCCGTCATCTCGATGCGGCGACGGACGCCGTCGCGCTGTGTCCCCTGTTGGCCCTCACCATCGTTGGATCCCGCCGCTAGCGCGGGCGGCTCCGGTCAGCCGCTCCACTTAGGCTTAGCCCCATGACCGTGTGGGACGAATTGACCGGCCAGTCGGAGGCGATCGCGATCTTCCGCGCTGCCGCCGCCGACTCGACGCTGGGTGATTCGCCCATCGGCGACTCGGCGATGACCCACTCCTGGCTCATCACGGGCCCGCCCGGCTCCGGGCGATCGAACCTGGCCTACGCCTTCGCGACCGCCCTGCTCAGTCCGGCCGCGAAAGGCGGAGTCGGCAACGGCGGAGTCGACACCGGCGGAGTCGACCCTGGCGCAGTCGACCCTGGCGACGGCGATGAGGCCACTCGACGGCAGGTCGCCGCCCGCACTCACCCCGACCTCGCGGTGCTCAGCACCGAGGGCGTGATCATCAAGATGGACGATGTGCGCCGACTGGTCTCCAGCTCCAACTTCTCCCCCTCGGTGAGCCGCTATCGCGTGATCGTCATCGAGGACGCCGATCGCATGCAGGAGCGCACCTCCAACGTCTTGCTGAAGGCGCTCGAGGAGCCGCCGCCGAGAACCGTGTGGATCCTCTGCGCGCCGAGTGAAGCAGACCTGCTCCCGACCATCCGTTCCCGGGTGCGCACCGTTCGACTTCGGGTTCCGGATGTCGCCGACGTCGCAGAACTCATCGCCCAGCGCGACGACGTGGACATCGCCACAGCCACCCGGGCTGCGCGCGAGTCGCAGAGTCACATCGGCATGGCCCACCGCCTCGCCACCAACGAGGATGCCCGGCGCCGTCGCGAGCAGACCCTCGACATCGCGCTCGGCATCCATACCGTCTCTGGGGCGGTGATCGCGGCGGCGAAGCTCCTGGAGCTCGCCGGTCAAGACGCCAAAGCCATCACAGAGGAGCGCGATGCCGAGGAGCGCGAAAGCGCGCTCCGATCCCTCGGGATCGAGCCGGGCGGCACCATCCCGCCGGCCCTCCGCGCCCAGCTGCGCACGCTCGAGGAAGACCAGAAGAGGCGCGCCACCCGCAGCCTTCGCGACGGCATCGATCGCATCATGGTCGATCTGCTCTCGCTGTACCGGGACATCCTGCTGCTGCAGCTGGGAGTCGAGACCGAGCCGATCAACCTGGCGATCCTCTCTCGGCTGACGACCGCGAGTGCGGCCTCGACGGCCGCCGAGACGCTCGCCACGATGGATGCCATCGCCACCGCCCGCAAGCGCATCGAGGGAAACGTGGCCCCGGCCCTCGCCCTCGAAGCCATGCTGATCTCCACCGCTCGCTGAGGGATTCCCGTGACCACCAGAACCACCCGCACGCTGTTCATTGCGGCCGCGCTCGCCGTCATCCTTCCGCTCAGCGGTTGCGTCGCGTCGTTCCTGCCGAAGACGCCCGCCACAAAGTCCACTCCCACGAGCGAGACCGTGGCCGCGGATCTCGAACCGTTCTACAGGCAGGTTCTGACGTGGAAGTCCTGCGAGGGTGGCGACTTCCAGTGCGCCACGGCCAAGGCGCCGATGGACTGGAAGAACCCGGCGGCCAAGTCGATCGATCTCGCGCTCATCCGCAAGACCGCCACCGGCACGGCCATCGGGTCGCTCTTGGTCAACCCGGGCGGTCCGGGCGGCTCTGGCTACGATTTCATCCGCGACAGCCTCGACTACGCGGTCGACGCCAAGCTCCGACAGAACTACGACATCGTCGGCTTCGACCCGCGCGGCGTCAACAAGTCCTCGGCGGTCAAGTGCTACCAGGACCCCGCAGAGATGGACAAGTTCCTCTTCGGGGTATCACCGAATCCCTTCGGCTCCGATGCCTGGATCGCCGACCAGCGGGCCAGCAACACGGCGTTCGGTGCGGCGTGCCTCAAGTACACCGGTGACCTGCTCGGTTTCATCGACACCGACAGCGCTGCCCGCGATCTCGACCTGCTGCGCGCCACGCTCGGCGACAAGAAGCTCAACTACCTCGGCTACTCCTACGGCACCCTGCTCGGCGCCACCTATGCCGAGCTCTACCCGAAGAAGACCGGCCACCTGGTGCTCGACGGCGCCCTCGATCCGGCGACCACGAGTTTCGAGGTGGGGGCGACCCAGGCGCAGGGCTTCGAGAGTGCGCTTCGGGCCTACATCAAAGACTGCCTCACCGGCAAGGACTGCCCGTTCAGCGGGTCTGTCGACAGCGCCATGGCAGACATCCGCTCCCTGCTCGACAGCCTGAATGCCAGCCCGCTGCGCGCGGTCGACGGCCGTGAACTCTCCAGCAGCGTGATGTTCAACGCGATCATCTTCCCGCTCTACAACAAGACGAACTGGCCGTACCTCTCGCAGTTGTTCAGCTCGGTGATGCAGGGCGATCCCACTGTCGCCTTCCAACTGGCCGACAACTATTACGGCCGCACGGCCAAGGGCACGTACAAAGACAACTCCACCGAGGCCTTCATCGGCATCAACTGCCTCGACTACGCAGCCGAGTCCACCACCGATGTGAGCCTCAGAGCGGATGCCGCACGGCTGGCTGCCCTCGCCCCGACCCTCGGCCCGCAGCTCTCGTATGACACCTCCTGCGCGTCCTGGCCGTTCCAGCCCACCCGCCAGCGCGGTCCGATCTCGGCGGATGGATCGGCGCCCATCCTCGTCGTTGGCACCACGAACGATCCGGCGACCCCCTATGTCTGGGCGAAAGCACTCGCGAAAGAGCTGCAAAATGGCCATCTCATTACCTATAAGGGCGAGGGCCACACGGCCTACAACAAGTCCAATTCCTGCGTGAACAACGCCGTCGACGACTTCTTCGTCGGGGGAACCGTGCCGAAGAAGGATCCGCAGTGTTGAGGAAGTCCGCCACCCTTGCCGTCATCGCGGTCGGGATGTTGTTTCTCGGTGGGTGCACGACCACACTCTTCCCGAGCGTCGAGCACAGCTCGACGCCCACCGGCGAGAAGGTACCGGCGGCAGAGGCCCCCTACTATCACCAGGTTCTCGACTGGAAGAGCTGCGGTCACAGCCAGCAGTGCGCCACCGCGACGGCACCGATGGACTGGGATCACCCCTCGAAGTCGACGGACATCTCGCTGGCCCTCACCCGGGCATCCGCCACAGGCACCCGCCTCGGTTCGCTCTTCGTGAATCCGGGTGGCCCCGGGGCCTCCGGTTACGACCTCGTGCACGACGACCTCGACTACGCGGCGTCGAAGACCCTTCAGCGGAGCTACGACGTGATCGGATGGGACCCGCGGGGGGTCGGCCGGTCGACTCCCGTCACCTGCTACGACGACAAGAAGCTCGACCAGTTCATCTACGGGGTCGCCAAGAACCCGGTGAACAGCCCCGCCTGGGTCACGGAGGTGACCGACCAGTCCAAGGACTTCGCGGCATCCTGCCTCAAGAACACCGGCCCGGCCCTGGAGTTCGTCGACACCCAGAGCACCGTGCACGACCTCGACATGCTGCGTGCGGTGGTGGGGGATACGAAGCTCAACTACCTCGGCTACTCGTACGGCAGCGACATCGGAATGTATTACATCGACCGTTTCGCGAAGAAGGTGGGTCATGTGGTACTCGACGGTTCCACCGACTCGACACTCTCGATCTTCGACATCAGCCTCACCCAGTCCACCGGATTCGAGAAGGCGCTCAAGGCCTACCTCGCCGATTGCCCATCGACCAAGAACTGTCCATTTCCGGGCTCGGTCGACGACAGCCTCGCCAAGATCTCGGCGCTCTACGATCGCCTCACCGCCACACCGATCGCTGCCCCGGATGGGCGGGTGCTCGATCAGAACCTGCTCGACACAGCGATCAATTCGGCGCTGTACGACAAGTCGTCGTGGCCCTATCTGAGCGACATGTTCAGCGAGATCAGGAAGGGCACGACAGACACGGCGTTCCTCCTGGCCGACTCGTACAACGGCCGTAATCCCGACGGCAGCTACAAAGACAACTCGCTCGAGGCCTTCATCGCGATCGGATGCCTCGACTATCCGACCGAGACCGACCCGGCTGTGCTCGCGAGCGAGAGCGCCCAGCTCGTGCAGGCGGCTCCGACTCTGACGCGCCCGTCCGTGATCGGCGATGTGACCTGCGAGAACTGGCCGTTCCACAACCGCGCGGCGCCGCCCGTGGTGACCGGTGCCGGGGCCGCGCCGGTGCTCATCCTCTCCTCCACGGGGGATCCGGCGACACCGTACCAGTGGGGTGTCGCGCTCTCCAAGCAGCTGCAGAGCGCGCATCTCGTGACCCGCACGGGCGAGGGGCACACCGCCTACAACCGCGGGATCCCCTGCATCGACAACACCGTCGATCGATACTTCGTGTCGGGAACAGTCCCCAAGAAGGACCCGCTGTGCACCGGATGAGCGGGCTGGCTGGTTTGTGCATAATTGCAGAGAATGCAAGAATGTGAGCATGACATTCGACCATGCCCATGCGGGACTGCGCGAGCGCAAGCGCCTCGCCACGGCCCGGGCGATCGAGATGGCAGCGATCGACCTCGTCGCCGAAAAGGGCATCGACAAGGTGACAGTCGACGAGATCAGTCGCATCGCCGACATCTCACCGCGCACCTTCTTCAACTATTTCGCGTCCAAGGAGTCCGCGCTCGTCGGTGAGACGCCCGAACTTCCCTCAGCCGATGCTGTGGCGGCCTACGTGAGCTCCTCGAGCGGCACCGTATTCGATGGACTGGGGGCTCTTCTCTCCGCCGCGGTCGAGGGGCGATCCACCGACTCGGAGCTGATGCTGAAGCGCCGGAGCCTGCTCAAGGACTATCCCCAGTTGTTCGCGATGCGCATGGCGGCGATGCGCGAATACGAGGACCGGCTGCGCGAGATCGTCGCCCTTCGCCTGGCGGCGGAGGACCCGGCGCTCGCCGCGGACTCCGATCTGCTCATCAGCAGGTCCCGACTCATCACGAACGTGGCATTCGCAACCATGAAACACGCCTGGGTGTGCTGGGCTGACAACGAACGCGGCAGCACACTCAGCGAGAGGCTAAAGGATTCGTTCGAGGAGCTTGGCCGCATCCTCGCGCCAGCACCCACCGTCTGATCGGCTAAGCTTTCATGCGTTGCCCGCGAGAATTCGCGTGCACGCCGCCTTAGCTCAGTCGGTAGAGCATCTCACTCGTAATGAGAAGGTCGTCAGTTCGATTCTGACAGGCGGCTCCACATAAACACAGGGATCGGGAGCCACTGGCCCCCAACCCGTTTCCGTCCGTGGGGTAAACGTGGGGTAAAGCCGCTGAACTAGACCGGCTTGGCCGTAAACGTCTGCGTGTCCAGGCCGTAGTAGTCGTCGAGCAGCGGGTTGCGCCACGGGGAGAACACGGTGAGCTTGCGACCGGGGCTGACAATAATCATTTCCGCATCGCCATTGCGGCCGTGCGCGTCATCATCATCAGCTTGCGCGAAATACATGCTGGCGGCGAGGCGGATGTCGGCGGCGCGCTTATCGTTCGCAATCCGCAGGTCATCTGTCGCCATGTTGACGGAAGAGAGCGAAGTGCTGACCGCGAGCTGCAAGAAAGCATTACCAGCCGCACGCTTAGCGTTCGGGAGGCCGGTACCGATGAAGGCCAGGATGTCGCTGTCAGAGAAGTAGCCGAAATCACCAAAGCCGGTCTGTGCGGGGATCAGGTCTTTGTACTGAGTATCGCCAATGAGGCTGCGAACTTGGCCGAGAAGGGTAGTGCCGTCAACTGGCACTGCTCCTACGTTTGCCATGTGCGAGCCTTTCGTTGGGGGTGGGATTCCGTCGAGGAGAAACAAGATCTCGACTCGGGTCGGAATCCCACCCGCTTGCGATCAGGAGGAGGTGCCTGTCGTGATACCCAGAGTACAGGGAACTTTCAGATAACACACAGGTTCACCCTGTGTGTGGGTAGTTAGCCACTAAAAGCAAAACAGCCCAGCCCTTCATGGGGGCTGGGCCGTTTCATTAGGGGTGACTAGACCAGGAGGCCAGCCGCCCGGAGGGAGGTGAGCAGTGCGTTGAACTGGTTACCAACCGAAGTAGCGTCTGTCGCTACAACTGCCGGTGCCACGGTCGCAGCCGGGGCGATGACGCCTGCTGGAAGCGAACCTACGATGACGTAAGGTTCCGGGGCGTAGTCGCCATCCTGCACTGCCTGGTGACCGACAAACGCGATCGGTTCACCTTTCAGCGGGGCGAGGAAATTGACCATCAGGCGCCAGTACCGTTCGACCAGATGACGAGCTGCGGGGTCCAGAGGATTCCGCCACCAATCTGACGGAGGCGGAAAGTCGCCGAATCCGTGTTGAAATCGCCCTCGAACGGGGTGACCGAAGAACCACCGAAGTAGGTTCCGGTCGCGTTCTCGACGCGAAGCTCAGGCGCGGTGTGTCCAACGAGCAGGCCATAGTCGAGCACCGGGCGACGGGTCGCGCCAGGCTTCGGGATGAGGTACCAGTTTGTGCCGGTCACCCACTCCGTCTCGATAACGGTCACATCAGCGAACGGGTTGAATCCCGAGACGCTGAGGCTAGTCGCTCCATCGGTGATCTCGGCGAGACCCAGCGCAAGCTGGAACTTGACGAAATCGGCCTGGCCGTAAGGCACAACGAGGTTGTAGCCACCTGTGACCTTGATGTAGCGGTTCTGGATCTTCCGCTGCGTCATCTCGTACTTGGCGCGAAGGAGCGCAGCACGGCTGAACGGCGCGTTGACCGTAACGCTGGTCACGCCATCCGGGGTAGGTCCACCGAGAAGCTTCTCGGCAGGTCCAACACCATTGATGAGGGCCGAATAGACCTCATAGTCAGCGGTGTCAGCCGCAACGGAAACGATGTTGCCGGGGAGCGCCTGGATGAAACCGATCGAGTCGTTGATGAACGTCTCGAAGGTGAAGTCGGTCTTGAAACCGCGCTTCTTGATTCCACCGGAAACTGCCTCATCGCCCGACATGTAGGCGTAGGGGTAAGCCGCGCCTTCAGGGACGACAGGTGCGATACCGTTCGGGGCAATCCCGGCCGGGTCGGCGCCTTCCTCTTCCACGCCCGAGAACTGCGAGACGAGGCTGTAGAGGATCGGCTTGCGGAAGTTCGGAACCTCACGGGTGCCGGCAATCTGCTTCCAGGTCGGCTCGAGCTTGTCATACTCGGGCAGCACGTTGAGGTTGGTGAGGTGAGCGTAGGCGAAGATCGCGTCCGAAGACTGCATCGCTTCCTCGAAGTAACCGCGGGCAATCAGGCCACCGGAAAGAGTTTCCTCTACCAGACCTTTGATCGCCTTGAGCTTGGCGGGGGTGACGCCTACGGGAACCTTCAGGCGCCCATTAGCGTTGAAAGGGCTCGCAGCAACCATCAGGCGAACACTCCAATCTTGATTGCGGTATCCGAAGCGGACGCCTTTCCGAGGAACGAGTCGACGACGCCGAACTTCGTGTTACCAGCCGCCGTGAGCGTGAGCTCCGTAACTAGTCCGCCAGCCACAACCGCGAACACGGAAGTATTTTTCGGGGTACTAGAACCTGCTCCCGTGACAGCGCCACGGTAGGTTCCATTCACGGCGATAGTTGCCGAACCGGGAAGGTTGCCAACGCCACCAGACGGGATGGTGATGCTGATGTAGCCGATCTGCTTCGTCAGGGTCGAGTCACCACGGTTGGTGATCGTCACTGCCGGCTGGTTGGAGATGGAGACGACAGCAGTACCGGCGTTCGTCCCGGAAGCTACCGGCCATTCGCGGTCCTGGCTGGAATCGCCCTTGTAGACCTGTGTGAGGGTGACGCTCATGCGTGGTACCGACCAATCTGGTAGTCGTCAGCGGAACCGGCAGATTCGAGCACGCGGCCGCCAACAAGCGTGACCTCGGTGCTGGACGCAGCCTTGGCTTCGAGGAGAATGGCCTTTGCCTTCTCGATAAGAGGGGCAACATCTGCACCCTTCAGGGCGAGAGCCTTGAGCTCGGCGACCTGTGACGGCAGGAGCTTGGCGTCATCAATCAACGTCGCCTTCTCGCCGTATGCGATAACTGCGCTTTCCACAGCCGTCTCGACGGACTCGGCGGATGCCTCGGCCTCGACCGCAGTAGCAACAGCGGCCTTCGATTCGGTGATGTGGGAAGTCAAGAGAACGGTGAGGGCTTCAATAGCCTTCGTCAGCTCATCCATATTTCCTTCTTCCATGTGATCCTCTGCCGAGGCTTCGACAGCAGGTTTTGGTGACGCGGCCCGTGCGGCCTCGTACAGTTTTTGGGTGAGCCCAGAGCCGGAACGGCCGGGATAGCTCACGATGTCGACAGAGTTGGTGACCTCTGCGAGTAGGGAGGTCACGTTGCCTTCTTCATCAGATTCGCCGATAGCAAAGACGGAGAGTGCGGCCTGCGTGCCGAGAGATTCGACTACGGCCTTCCAGTGGTCGAGCACCTGCGGGGTGGCTACGATCCCGACGCCTTCTTGGTATTGCGCGTCTTCGGGCAGAAAACCCCACTGGTCGCGCGGGTCGCGTTCGCCTGGCCCTTGACCGGCTTTCGGGTGACCGAACCAAAGTTTGGTGCCTGCCGGGAAAGCGCGTGCGGCAGATTCGCGGAGCACAGATTCGCTGTAAACCCCGCTCGAGCCTTGTCCGGGGGAGATGAGCGTTGCGGCCCAACGGTTGCCTTCGACAGCACGCAGAGTCGCGTCAGACTCATGGACGAGTATGCGAGTTGTCATTCAGCCAAGATACAGGAATCGTGCAGCAAACACACAGGAAAGGTTTTGAACTAGTGACCGGCACCGTTTTTATCGCGGGTCGTGTTGTCTCCTAGGCTCACCTTGCCGACGCCGAGGCTATCTTTTCCTTGCTGGTTTTGGAGGCCCGCAGAAGTGCCGGGCTTCGATGCGGTGTCGGCTGCAGTAGGCATTGGCATACCGGCAGCCTTCTGGTCTGCGGCAACCTGAGCGTTATCGCTGACCTTCTTGGCGGCAGCAACCGCTGCAGCCGTAGCGTCGTCGATCGCCTTCTGGTTGTTCGGAGTGATGACGCCCTTGGGGACCGTCGAACCTTCCGCGAGCTCGATACCCGTGCGGTGCGCGAGTGCCGGGCGGATCTCTGAAGGAGAGAAGGCACCCGTCTGGAACGCGGCCACAATCATCTGGGCATCGCGGAACGGGTCTTCGTCATCGATGTTCGGCCAGACAACTTCGAGCTTCGGGGCGCCAAGCAATTTACCGATGCGCTTGAAAATCTCGGTAGCGGCCTGCCGGCGCGCGCCAATCATCTTCCGCACATTCGGGTCAAGCCGGGCGCCGGGTGCGTACTGGCCTTCAGCAAGCAGATCTTCTTTCGTCACTTCGCCAGCCGCGGCGGCTTGCGCTGCGAGGGCGGCTCCGTTATCGAACGTGACACCCGAGTTGCCGGGTAGCGGCTTCATGTCCATGCCAGGCGTCTGGATGGCGCTGTCAGCAATACCATCCGGCGTGATAGCTGCGGCGATCTTCTTAGCCTGGTCGGTGTTCTGCGCGCGGTACTGCCATGCGATCTGCGCAAGCGCTTTCGCAAACTTGGACTGGTCTTTCAGGTAGTCGGTGTATTTCTCGGCCCATTGGAGCGAAGGAAGGAGGTCGGGGATACCAAGCGGCCAGCCGACCTGCTTATTCACATCCCAGACGACAGCAGTGAAATTGGTGTTGATCGGCACAATGTTGCCGTCATACTGCGCGATAAGTGAGCCGTTCAACTTGTCTGCCGGGCAGAGGTCTGTGGGGTAATACTCATCGACGAGCGTGCCGACAGCATCGTCCATCGTGATGCGCGTGAAAGTACGGCGGACAAACCA
The DNA here is from genome assembly GCF_040549525.1 of Frigoribacterium sp. UYMn621. Classification (NCBI taxonomy): domain Bacteria; kingdom Bacillati; phylum Actinomycetota; class Actinomycetes; order Micrococcales; family Microbacteriaceae; genus Frigoribacterium; species Frigoribacterium sp. UYMn621. Next base: position 485,476 of record NZ_JBEPTM010000001.1, read on the forward strand.
TGTCGTCTCGCGGTCGTTTGAGTCAACGAAAGGGAGGCCCATTTCTTCGATGCCGTAGCGGCTAATCTGTTTCGTCGTTTTGTTGATGAGGAAGACTACCGTGCCGTCTGTGCCGTGGCTGCGGTTTATCTCCATCATGGCGGCCGTACTGAAAAGCTTGACCACGTTGTTCGGGCTGGTAAAAGCGTTGATCGCTTTGGCGTAGTTTTTGAAGCCGACACCATCGCCATAGATCGAGTTGCCGCGGATCTCACAGATGCGCTTGACCATGCCGCCGCCCACTAGCCAGGAGCGGAGGTCGTCAGAGATAATGCGGAGCGCTGGCAGGTCGAGCCCTGTAGTGCTGTACTGGTTGCCGCCGCGCGTCCAACCGCGGTCTTCGATCGCAAGCTGGAGGTCAGCCATGCTCTCGGTCATGCGGGTGATTTCTTTGCCTTGCGCTTTGGCTAGGTTTTCCAGCCGCACCTGGACCGTGTTGCGGGGCTTGGCTGGAGTAGTCGGCATTAGGCCAAGATACAGCAAACTGTCGGGAAACACCCAGACTTAGAACGGGTAAGGGTCCGTATAGCCACTGAGCATGAGTTCTTGCATGATTTGGTCGGGGGATTTGATTAGCAGTTGACCATCTTTCGGCCCATCCAAATGACGGAGGTCGGCACAGGCATACCATGCTGCGTCTGCTGCATCGGGGGATGAGACGCCCCTCTTTTTCATCGAGATCTTCGATTCAACTTTCATTGCATTATGGGGGTCGACGTATTCGATCAGAATGTCTTCCAACTGTTCGATCAACGTTGAGTCGCCCGTGTCGATGTCGACTAGGCCGTTACCGAAACGCTTCGCCATCTGTGCGAACTGGTAGGCGCGGTTATTGATCCACTGCCGGCCATCAGGAGATCCGGCGCCACCCTGCATCTCCACTACGCGATACTTGCCGCGACATAGGAACATGATGCCGTCAACGAGGCCAATACCAAGCCCACCAGAGTCAATTCGCACCTCTGACACGTTCAATGCAATCGCGTGCTGGTGAATCAGGGTTGCCTGACCGATGGTGAGCGTACCATCAGTCTCATAACGGTCGACCAGAGGAAGGCCACGATAGCTGTCAACGAGGCGTAGCTCGCCACCAGGGGTATCCGTCACATGCATAGGCTTGCCCGTTAGGTTGTCTAGCGTCCTCATAGAGCCAGTGGTGAAGCGATAAACGAAGCTGGTATCCCCGTATTTGGAGCGAGCTACGTCGACGCCGAGAACGGTTTTGGTTTCGCTGGATTCATAGTCAATGAAAACTTCGGCGTCCCGCGCTTTTCCGATCTCATAATCAGTGAAGAGGTTGTTGCCTGCGTCGTAGGCGAAATCGCCAAGCACGCGCACTTTATACCGTGCAGAATCTTCGCCATATTCCAAGCGCTTCTCTTCAACATACTCAGGGCCGGAAAGAGACTCGAGGGCAAGCTTCGACATGCCGAGACCATAGGGCTGGCCGACATGCTCTGCGCAGGAACATTTGCCGCCCCCATGAAAGTTTGGATTTTGGAGCACACTCATGTGATAAAGCGACCAGGCCCCGGAAGGGTCTTTGAAGATTGTCCCGAAACGTGAACGCGGGTTGCTAGGGTTTCCGATCAGAAGACGGCGACAGTTCACACCTGTTGAGATGTTCGCTAGGGCGTCGATCATTCCTTCACGGAGCCCGCCCGCCTCATCACCAATGCTGAGAAGGAAAGGCGAGTGGAGGCCCTGAAATGAATCCTCGTCTTTGCTATCCGGTGGCCGGCGCCCTACGGCGACCAGGGTGCCATCATCGAGTTTCCACTCATTCGCGCCATTGATGCTGCCCGGCAAGCGATGATCGGGCAGCGTTCCCGTGTCCTGTCCGTTGGCCTTTAGCCGCAAATACTCATCGTGGCGCTCCCCGCTAAGCTTGTGCCACCTCTTCATCTCCCTAAATAGAATTCCGCCTACCTGAGCCGCTGAAGGAGCGGTGGAGGCGACAAAAGCTTGGCCTAATGGGTGAACGTCAATCCAGAAGACGCCGAGCAGTGAAGCGATAGCCGACTTACCCGTGCCGTGACCAGCGCGGACTGCGATCGACTTTGTGGGACCAGAAACTACAGCATCGGCCACTTCCGACTGCTTGAGGGTGAGATTCAGCCCGAGGTGGTCGTGAATCCAAAGTGTTGGATCATAGAGGTAGCGGTCTTTGCGCGCGCTGTCTTCAAGTCCAATGAGCACTGCGGGTAAGAGGGAGGAAAGGTATCCTGCGCTCATGCCGTAACTCGACTCTCAATCTCCCGTACTGCATCCGGCATGGCCTGATGAAAGATTTCAAGCAGCTCAGCTTTACGCATCTCTGGGTAGCGCTTCTCGAGTTCAAGGAAAGACCGCTCGAGCGCAAGACTGATGCCGCTCAAAAGTAGCTGGCTCTGGGCGCGGCTAATCTGTGTCAACGCGCTTTGCAGGTCGAACTTGTTATCAGCTAGGCGCTTGTCGATGAGGGTCAAGACTTTGATGAGCTCACGCGTGTGGTCGATCGAGCCGTACTCCACCGCCTTGACGGTGAGAACGTCTTTCAGCTCCATGATCTCATCGGTGAGCAACATCCGCTGGTGCGCTTCACTCAGCCAGTCTCGGCCGTCCAATATCTCAAGGATGCGAACTGCGACCACTTCAGGCTTGATGACACCGTTTGTCAAGTCGCTGATTTCGTTCGGCGACTTGCCCGCTTTAGCCCCACGCAAAATCAGCCTGTCGAATGTCGACAGGCCTTTCTTACGGTCGTATTCGGGGGCCTCCATCCCATAACCGTACCTGAGCGTTCAGCAAACTCACAGGTTGGTTAGGGGGCAAAGAAAATCCCCCCGAGGCCTAAGCCGAGCGGGGGGATCAAAATTCTTCAACCGCAGTAAACGGCAATCTGCCTTACGGGTCGCATTCTCTTGGTCGGAGACTTAGAGCTTACTTCTTCGGCACCGTCAGCGCCAGAATCTCATCGACGATACGCATTTCCTCCTCAGACGATACTTCTTCGAGCTCAGGCTCGGGACGTGGGGCTGGTGGCCCTTCGAGGAAAGCGGGCTTGTCGAGTGCCCAAGCAACGAGCGTGTCCTTGAGTTGTTTCAAATCCTGGCGTCGACCGTGCGGTGAACCTGAGCCCACTGAGAACAGCCCAGCTGGGGCGTCGGCGATCCAGATGCTTTCCGCATAGACCGGCGCAATGACATGCGGCGCCAGTTTCACGAAAAACTCGCCGATCATCTCAGGCGTGTAAGCGTGCTCTGTCAGCAACTCGAAGAATGCCCCGCCAAGCACCCGGAAGAAAAGCACGCTACCCAACATGCTGTGGCGGCGTAAATCATCTGCGGTTGATTTTCCTAAAACAAGCTCCTGGAGTTGAGGGAATGAATCGAGCATGAGATCGAGAAAAACGATCGTGCGCGCGGCAAGCTCTTTTTCATCGAACTCAACTTCTTGCCGGCGCGACACTCGACCATCGAGCCCCACATTCACAGTACGGATCACTTCGGCCACATGCTTTGCACCCATGATGAACGGCGACCCGCGGCCCATACGGTCGCCTTCAGGGTCTACACGGTCTACAAGTAGCCGGTGCTCCATTGTCGCTTCACGCGCCCGGTGAACGACTTTGCGGCTATCGAAACGGGTTTTGACGGAGGCGGTGATCCCGAGCGCATTATCTGCGACATCGAAAAACATCTGTCGGTAGCTGGCGGGGTCTGCTTCGACATAGACGGCCGTGTGAATGATCTCGGTTTCCAGGCGTGTGCGCTCATGCTCGAGCTGCGCGATTGCTTTACGGATCTCTTTCTCGCTCGTACTGCCCGCTCCTTCGTTCCGGCGAGCTGTAGCCAGCGCACTCCGAGCCTTATCGATGTCGGCTGCGATCGCTTTCTCGGCCCGGAACATGCCGAGGATGCGGTGCTGGCCGTCGACGATATGCAGGTCGACGAGGGAGCGGCGCGGAATGGATAGGAAGCCGAACTGTAGCGGCCCGACTTCGTTCTGTACGTCGAGTTCAAACGGCGTGGGGGAGCGCAGCATCAGACTCGGACTCACCCAATCTTCCCGCTCACGCAGATACTTGCCGAACGAATCAGCGTGCGCTGGTCGAATGGCGCGGTTGCCAGGCGAAACCGTGTTGATATCCGGCTCCGTCACAATGGACGTGATCTGGCTTGGGCTCAAATCGAGCGAATAAACTGTCCGGCCACCCTGCTTATAGCGACTAGCGAACAGTGTCACATCAGTCGAATAGCCTGTCAGTTCGGGCGCAGGCGCGATGGTTTTCTCGGCTGCAGAAGTTTTTGCGGCGTTCATAATTTCTCTCATCATTCCAGGGACGAGTCTCGATAAGGCTGACTCACATATGGAACACTAGCGGCTAGTTCCATGCGAAAGCAACATCTTTCCCCGAAGGGGGGGGCAGACAAGTGTCGCTGGCTTGATCTAGTGTTTGTTGCAACAGTGCAAGTATTTGCAGCCATATAGTAGTCAAAAAGGATAACTAAATGATTGTCATGCCCGACATCGAGTTCGCTAGGACAATCTATTTCGCAGCAAACCATCTAGCACATATCAACTCACTTTTCTTGTGGACTGCAAGTGGTTTCTCAATAGAAGTAAATCGCCACGAATTCGTTTCCGAAGTCTGCCGAGAATTCGGGCTCATAGAAGTGAGCGAAGTCTCGCGTATTGCTGCTTAGCTCAACGCAAACAGCCCCGCTCCCTCAGTTGGAGGTGCGGGGCTGTGCGTTTACTGGGTGTTGGTAGTGACTAACCGTGGCTAGAGGTTGGGCTAAAACTGACCGGCGTGAGAATCAGCTTGCCGCTCTCGCCGAATGCAATCGTGTAATACGGGGAAGGCTCGATAGCGTTCCGCCGCACAGCGTTACCAATCGTCACTCGGCCTCGGGCATCTACCTTGAGGAGGCGTTCGTCGAGGACCATTACGCTACATCCTTATCGGCCGGGTGAAACGCGATCTCGGCCAGCCTGGTTTGCTGCCCGCGGGTTGCGATTGCGTTGATTGCTGCGTCACGCTCCGCTTCTGTGATGGAGCCGGAGGCCCATGCGTCGAGGATGCCAGCGATTTCTGTTGCGTTGTTAATGGTCATGCGGTTACCCTTTCAGCGGATGCTACGCGGTCTATTTCCCAGTTGAGGTACTGGCGGGCCTTTTGGAGATCCTGCAGCTCTGTGCCCTTGTAGGGGGCGCGGAGGACGTACTTTATGACATTGCCGCGGAGGAAAGTTTCGTGGCGCGTAATCTGGATTGCCTCGATTCCGCTTTTATGCGACGTATAGTGACTCGGATTACTCACGGGATTGCTAGCGATGTCGGTTCGTATGTTCCGAGAATCTTCTTTGCCCATTTGACGTGGTCCTTTACTCTGGCTCCCGCGGGGTGGCTTCTCGTCCACAACTCGAGATTTTCTGGATGATTGTTGGTCTTGTTTGCGTCGAGATGATGAACCTCTTCGCCCGGCAGGAGGTGGCGGCGCAAGACGCCCTCCATGACCAGGATGTGCTCACGAATCCTTCCTGAGCGAACATTCCGGCGCGGGTGATCGAGCGGGGCATCAACGAAGACATACCCGTCCTGATTCAGGACTTTTTCGGCCCGATGGGTCCTATTGCATCCGCAACTCGTAACTGCACCAGAACGAAGATTCCCCTGAAACGGGGTCGAGTTCTGACCGCAATCACACCTGCAAATCCACCTCGTATTTTTGTAGCGCCCCATTGGAGCACGCTCAATAGCTACAAGCATCCCGAACCGCTGCCCGGTGATGTCCTTTGCGTCTAACCTTTTTGCGCGCCCCGAATATGAACTCATGCTGCCGCTACGGTCTCCGGCACGCCCCAGTGGGCTACAGGTGTGCGGGGTGTGTCGGCATCTAGGACGGTGACGAGGGTATGGGGGCTGACGCGGACGGAGCGGGGTGTCTGGGACGGGGTGAGGTAGATCGTGATGAGCGACTCCTCATGGTCTTCCGTTTCCCAGCCGAGCAGGTACCCAGCGCTGCCTTTCACGAGGATACGGTCGTTCAGGTGCTCGAGGCCGAGGTCTTGGGCCTTGATGGTGGTGAGGCGGGTGGGGTTGGTCATGCGCTTGCTCCTGTCTCGGGGTTTGTCCAAAGAAGCCTGTTCGGACCTTCGCCAACGAGGGTGTTGTAGATGAAGTTCTCGCATATGGCGGCTGTCCTTTTAGCTTCGCTGTCGTTGCGGAACATGGCATGAGCGGGAAGCTTGATTGAGAAGATCTCATCACCAATCTGCAGCGCGAGTTTCATCAGCTCGAGCCCGTCGAACTCTGTCATGCGCTTGCTCGTGACTGGAGGGGCCACCCTGGATCGACGACAGCGTCTGGCTTGCCGCCTTTGCCGCGGAAATAGGCCTGCAGCGAAGCAGCTTGGCTGGCTTTCCATGAAATCTGCTGGCTATGGAGGGACCTCAGGTTACGGCCGGCGAGCGACGGGCTTGCCAAGATCTTCTGGATAATACGGCCGCTTGCTACTGCGTCGGCGCGGGCCTCGTGGGCTTCCTCAGCAGTTATCGGTACGCCGTAGTGCTTAGCGGTGTCGACCAGCTTGCGGGAGCCTTTGCGGTATTTGTTGACGCCCTTGTCGAGCACAAGGCCGTCGAGGACATCGATCTTCGTGAAGTCGAGCGGCGGATGGCCGGGTAGGTGCCGAGCGCGCTCTGATTCGAGCAAAGTGATGTCGTAAGACAGGTTGTAGCCCGCCAGCGGCACTTCACCAAACAAGCACTCTGTCTCGATAACCCAGAGAATCTGGCCGAGAGCATCTGGGATGTCGGTCCGCCCTTCTTTCTGGACACGCGCGGTCGTATACCCATGAATATCACTGGCGCCCGTAGGTATGTCGACGCCAGGATTGATGACCCAGTTCAGCTCCTGGCTGATTGTTCCATCACTTTCGAGCATTCCAAGGTAGAGGGTCACGATGCGATCGCTATAGACGTCGATACCCGTCGATTCGATATCGAACACGAGCATCCGCGGGGTGGCGTGAACGACCGCAGCATTGCGTATTGGCAGGCTCATGCGGAAACCTCGGTTTTTTGGCGCTTGCGCTCAAGGTAGCGAAGGTTTGCCTCACGCGAGCAGATCCGACACTTTCTGTGGATTCCACTTCTCGTACGCTCAATTTGGGTATTTTCAAAGGTGAACTCATGCATATTCTTGCAATGAGTCTTATTCGACATCACGTTTAGTCCATTCCGAATCGCGTCGAGATTGTTGTCGGTCTGGGTGCCCCATTCAAGATTTTCCAAGCGGAAATCGCTCGGGTCATCGTTCTTATGCCTAACTACGGGAAGGTCGGCCGGGTTGGGGATGAATGCAAGCCCAAGCGCCCTGTGCACCTGCACGAGCGTCGTCTTGCCATTGACCGAAACCCGCAGCGTGGGATACCCCTTCGCCAAATGCGTTTTCATGTCGACGATCGCACCATTACGGCGAATACGGCCGGTCCCAGTGATCGAATAGTGGCTCTCGAACCCGACCAGGGGAAACCATTCAGCCCCCATCATGCGGTGGGCTCCGTGCCGGCGTATTTGTCGTCGAGGAAGGAGCCGAGGAGGCGGTACGCCTCGGCAAGCTCGAGCAGGGTGTCGCCGTTGAAGAACATGCGGAAGACCGGGAAGTTGTCGATCTCGTCCGGCTCGAATTCGACGATCTCGAGGAGGTGGGTGGGGATCTGCTTCACGCCGAGGCGGTGGTGTTCGTGGGGGAGCGCGTGGTCGTGGTTGTCGTCGTAGTCGCTCATGGGTCAGCCCTCGTCGCTTCCGGCTAGGCGGGACAGGCCGTAGATGACCGTGAGGACGACGGCGGTGACGAAGGCTGCGACGACTACGACTACGGTGATGATTGCTAGGAGGAGGCTCACTTGCGGGCCGCCTTGCGGTTGGCACGGGCGGTGCGCTTGAGAGCGGCGATTGACCGGTGCTGGATTGCGATGGCCTCCTTGATGGTGAGTCCCTGCATCTCGAAGTGGCCGTCGTCGTCGCCCTTCATTTCGATCAGGATGTACGGGCTGAGGCCGATGAACCGTTGGGTGATCGTTTGCTCGTGGTAGGTTGCCTTGCTCAGGAGGTCGCCCTCGTCATCGTAGCCGTCGTAGGTCACTTGGTGACTTTCTTAGCCTGGCGCACGCGGGCATACTTCCGGTCGTCGAGATTGCCCCAGAGCAGGACTGCGCCGAATCCTAGGAGCACTAGCAGCGCGACAGCGATGCTGACTAGGGTCGGGGAGAGTACCAGCCACCATGACCAGGCGATGACCCCGGTCAGCTTGAGGACGACGAAGACGATCGTCAGGAGGGTTGCGCTACTGACGCCCGATGCCTTCACTTGCGGGCCTTCCATGTACCGATTTCGACGATTGCGAGATCGCGGGCCGTGACGGCGATGTAGTCCAACAAAGCCAATTCCTCGTCGGCCGTGGCTGGGAGCAACCATGCGCTTTTGAAGGTGGGCTTTTGGCCGTCTACGCTCACCGTTAGGCGGATCGTATTTTCGGCCGTCCCAGTGGTGCTCACTTGTGGCCTTCTGGGGCGAAGATGGCTCGGTTGGCGCGCATCAGCACGTCTTCGAGGGCGGTGAGGGCGAGGGCTTTGTTACGGCCGGCGGGGACGCGCCGCTCGATTGCGATTGCTAGTGCGACAGTGAATTCACGGAGTTGTGCGACGTCTATGCGCTGCTTGGGCGATGCGGGGGAGCCGGTAGTTGCGGTGAAGAAGCGAGCCTCTACCGATTCCCCGATGGCCGCGATGCTGCTTGCGGCGCGGGCGCTTGGGCTTGGGCTGGGCGGGAGCAGGTCGGCAAGTTCTTTGCCGAGGATGCCTTCGAGGCTTTCGGTGTCGTCGGGGCCTTCGATTTCCTCGGGGAGATATTCGGGACGGGTGTCTATCAAAGCGTTTCCTCCAAAACGGTTGGTGGTGCTGGGGTAGTCCCGGCCCCGCCTTGCGGATAGGCGCAAAGGTCGGGACCGGGCGTTCACCGGGGTTTATTCCGGCGTGAGATAAGTGTGGCACGGATGGGTTTGTGGGCAAAGCTTTGTGGCGGGTTTAGTGACTAATTTTTTTCGGGGGGTTCGTTTGGTGGGGAAGGTGGGTGGTCAAATGGGAAAAGGGTGTGGGTGTGGGCGCGGGGGCGGAGAAGCCCACATCGAGCCGAACCTGTCAAGCCGCCCATGATTTCTTTCAGCATATTCTCAGGTTGGCACTCTGGCACTCCCGACGCTCACCACTCGGCCCACTACCAGCGCATACTCAGCCAATCCTCAGGCACCACCCTACCCAGTCAACTCCCAGCATCCTCCCAGAATCGCCCCCTGGTCTACGCCCAGCCCACTCCCAGCCAGTATCCAGCCACCCTGCCCACCTGACACTCAGTCTCCACTCAGCCAGCACTCAGGTTGCCAGCTCGCAGCTACTGCCGGCCACAGCCCACGCACAGCCACCTATCAGCTAACCGTAAGGATAAAGTTTGCATATTAGTGGCTAATCGGCCCCATTAGTGACTCGCATACGGTAGTATTGAAGTATCAGGTAAGGGGAACTACCCCGGTAGACCTGGACGGAGCAGAGCACATGATGACACTTGCATTCGATGCAATCCATGCCGACACGCTACAGGCCATTCTGAGCCCCAAGGATTCGCTGATCACCCGTACGCAGGCGTGCGAGTTACTAAGCGCACCTGGTGGCGCACGCGCCCGCATGTATGGACTCATGTTCGAGGATGACCGCTATCAGATTGTCAGGATTGCCCATATCGACGCGCTCACCCCCGTCATTGTGGCCCAGTGGCTCAGTGGTACCACGGTTGCCGACCTTATCGGGCGCGCATGATGACCTATCGCACCCCCGTCATGCTGGCCCTGTGCGCCTTACTGGTCGCCACCTGCCACACACCGTGGCCTAGCGTGCCCCCAACGCCCCCAACGCCCGTACAGGCTATTGGGAGCCCCTACCCACCAGCACTGCCCCTTACGCCGTAAACGAGTCATGCCAGCTAGGCGCGACTAATCACTAAGGCACGATGAAAGATGGAATGATGAGTTCAATAATTGCCTACCCAATAACCCCCGATATGGGCACTCGAGAGGCCCTAAACGCCATGCTCTCGCACGTAGCCTACGAGTCGGATGGTATGGGTTACCGCGCCCCCACGGTCCTAGCGTCCAATTACAGGGCACTACTCCGAGACTATGCCCCGCTAGTGGTCGAGCACAGCACAGAGCATTGGGCACGCGTGCTAATCATCGCGCCCCACGTTGACCGCTCCGACATTCTCGCAGACCTCGCAGAGACCCTCATCAAGCTCTGCAATGACTACCCCCTGTATGACGAACAAGACTATTCGGAGCTGGAAGAGTCCCGACTCATCGAATTTATCGATGATGAGCGCGCCGATGAGACCGACCCCCCAGCCGCCGATATCGCCCGCGCGCTCTGGGAGTGTGACCTCCAAGCGATACATGAATCCGACGGGTCTGTCTATATCTCAGAGACAGACTTTCACGCCGCTATCGCTTACGCCCGTGCGACTGCCACCGCTGAAGCGAACTAGCCACTAACCCCGCTCGAGCTATCACAGCCCCTAGGCGCGCGATACAGGCGCACGGCTCACCCCCACCTAGGGGCACGACCTACGGCACTAGCCAAGGGCAGCACGACCCTAAAGAAGGATCAAGCCATGAGCACCTATATCCACACTCTTACAGCTCTGGAAACTGCTTGCGGCGTGACCCTCGAGCAGGTGGCAGAGATTCTGCCGAAAGTCCTGGTTATGAAAGACGGCGCCGTTATGCTGCCCCACGGTATCGGCCCTGCACTTGCTTCCAGTGTCGCACGCTGTGCCCTTGGCTCTCCTGCCCTGTATGTGGGCTGTAATACGCCTGGTTATCCCATTTACAGGAAAGCCTAAAAACCCGCTGAAGACCCCCTAGCGCGCGTAGGCGCCCCCCGTGCAAGTCGGGACTAGGGAACGCATAGCACCCCGCCATGCACGAGCACCACGACTAAACAGAAAGCACTCCAAACCATGTCTAGAATCAAGTCCCCAGAATCGCACGCAGCCTATCTCGAGCGCCGCCAGTCCGACAAGTCGGCAACCCTTACGCGCCACACGGCACGGCACACCAAGCGCGCCACGTTCGCAGCATTCGGCACCCCGGCCACCACTCACACCAAGGCCGCCCGATGAGCCCCGCGACAGCCAGCCAAGCCAGCCAAACAACCTGGCCTGAAGACGCCCTAACCCCAGAAGACCGTCGCGCCCTACGCATCGAACAAGTCGAACGTATCCACGCCTTACAGGATGCCCGCGAACGTTCCCAGCTAGCGCACCCGAGCGCCCGGGCCGCTAACACCCGCGCCACGGCCACGGCCACGGCAACCAGAACCAAACAAGCGCACACGGTAACCCGCACGCTTGCCGGCCTCGCAGCCCTAACCGTCATCGCGCTGGTAGCCCTCACGGTCATTCGCCTTGCGATAATCATCTTCGCTACCCGGTAGCGGGCGCCCACGAGCAACGCCCCCGAGCAATGCGCCAAACGCCCCCAAGCAACGCCCCCGCGCCCCCGTTGTAACATGCCCGAAACATTCGGCCAACAAAACCGTATAACCCCGCATAAGCTCAAAAAACGTGTTTTCAGCCGCCCCCCTCTCAACACGCTCTGTCTATAACAATACAATTATTAACTAATAAATAGGAATAAGTACGATACCCTCCAAACACGAAAAAACACCTTCCAGCAAACTCCCAGCTTCAATGATTCATTACCTCCCAAAAAACCCCGGCCACATTTAGCCACTAACTCGAAACTGTGTTACGCTATACATATATACAAAAGCGCATGTTTTAATAAGAACTTTTCGAACGTACTTGTATAAAGTTCCGCCTTCTCTATTCCGCCTCATACACAAACCCACATAACAGAACGGTAACGAGCCACCATGACGAACAACACAAACCGCGCCCCCGTTTCATCTGAAACCGATCAACGTGTAGCCGCTATGGCCGCCGACTTCGAGACCTACCTAGCAGAGCTCTACGCGATTGTAGATAGCGAAGACATCGACGAAGAGGCGCGCGAAGAAGCGCTAGAGACCATTGACGAATCTCACTATGGGGCAGACATCCAGCGGCATCTCATAATCACTCTTGCTGGCGGCGGACCTAGCCACTGGCTCGATGTCAAGCTGGATGATAACGGCGACGTGTCAGACGTGACCAGCATCGCAACGTGGGGTAATGGCCTAGTGAAGACTGAGCCGCACACCGATTCAGCCCTCTGGCGTTTTGCCGAGAATATCGCGCAGGAGGTCAGCGAATGAACGCCGCATACATTCACGAAACGCCTTTCGGGCGCGTAGCGGTCCGCGTGCGAGCTACAGGCGGCGCGTACATCGAACCAGCTCACGGGCTCGATTCTCGCGGGTTCCCTATCACGGGCTTTATCAACGGAAACGGGACGGCTGAGAGCCCTACGCTGGCCGTCATTACCGTAAACGGTCATCGCTACCATGCCGGGTTTACGCTCAAAGTGAATGCGAACTATGGGCACGTCAACTCCGAAACGGGCAAGCGGAACGAGCGCACGCACGTTCTACATGTGAGCAACTTCGAAGACTTTTCGAGTTCAGCACGGTTGAAACTGGCGGCACACTTTGAGGCGAATCTGAGCACCTACGCCACGCCTGAGAGAATCGCAGAAGCGCGCCTAGGAGATGCTAACGATGAGCTCCAGAAAGCCACCGAGGGCCTGGAGAAAGCTCAGGAGGCGTTGGTAAAAGCCGAAACCGCGGAACGGTTGGCAATCGCAGAAGCCGCGGCAGCCCTCGAATACGTCACCCGCGCAAACCACCAGATTGGACGCTAGAACCATGAACACCACCACGACAGACCAAACCCGCGACGACGCAACAACAATGCGAAACCGCCCGGACCTCGCGCCGTACATGCTGGCCGCGATCGCATGGGCACAAGCAAGCAAACAAGGTGCAGAATTCGACCTACAGACCGGGCTAATGCACGGCGACCCCCTGCCCGCACTAATCCCCGGCGACGGCCAAGCCAGCCCCGAAACCCTGGCCGCAGTCATGGAGATAACCGGCCGCGTTATCAGCCGCGAGCAATACCGGAACACGGCGCCCGCGTGCCGGGCCGTGCTCCGGCGCTGGGCGATTCAGTAGCCACTAAACAAAACAGGAGACAGGGAGACATGAAAACATTTAGGGCAGTTGTAATCATTCGATGCGAGACAATCGAACAGGCGGAAATCGTGCTTGCCGAGCGACTGGCATATTACGAAGACTATGGATTCGATTACACCGTGACCGAAAACGGAGCGCGGGAGATGGGGGCATGACGACCACGGAGCCCTACACCCGCACTAAGTCGGGAGCCTGGACCGCCGAGAGCAAAAGGCGCATAGAGGCAGAGCGCGCAGAGCAGCGCGTCAAGCAGCATGAGCAGTACAAGCAAGCAACGGCCACCCGCGAAGCCCTCGAAGCCTTAGAGGAAGCAACCGAGTTTTTCGAGGGAGTGGCGAACGAATACAACCTCAAAACCGCGCAAACAGAGCGCGAAGAGCGGCTAACCGAAGAGGCCCTAAACCAAGGCCGCGAAGAGGGCAAGCGCGACACACTGGACGACTACGAGAGCGAAGAGGGGGGATGGATTGAGCACTATATCCACCGGATCAAGTACGCGGGCCTAGACACCAACCTAACGGCGCTCGAAGTGCTAGAGCTCATCCGCGACCGCATAAGCCAAATACAAACAAAGGGGACCTATTGAACAAAAAGACCACAGCCGCCGCACTGATCGCCGGGGCAGTTTTCGCCTTGGCTGGGGCCAGTGCAGCGAATGCAGCCGAAACAACGCCGAGCGCAATAGCCCAGACCTGTGCAGCCGGCACGGTTAGCGCAACTTGGAATGGCGGCGGATCTTTCACGGCACACACCAGCGACAAGAATCCCGCGGGGTGCGGAGTGTGGCTTAGCAGCTATTCTTTCGACACTGCGCAGCCGACCAGCGCAGCCGACCACCACCACGCACAGACGGCGAAAGAGTGGACGTGGGCGATTCTCACAAACACGGCGCAGACTTTCACGATCGCGCTGCCTGCGTGCGGGACATATCAGGCGGACATGTACTACGGCGCGCAGCCAGCGCTGAAGTTGCCAGACGGGGAGCTAGGGGGCGCCTATATCGCCGGTAACGTGGTGATGCGCGACGCCTGCCCGCCGCCTGTCGTCGTTCCCGACCCGACCCCGACGCCGACCCCGACGACCCCCGCGCCGACGCCGACCCCCACAACGCCGGTACAGCTGCCCGTAACAGTAACTCCGGCGCCAATACCCGCGGCAGCCGTAACGCCGCCCAGCGCGGCACCTGTGGCCGATGCGGGCAAGAAGCTGGCCTACACGGGCGGCCCGGTCGCTTGGGGTTTGCTTTGGTTCGGAATTCCAGCCGTAGCCCTCGGCGCGGCGTTGATGTTCCGCAGCCGTCGCAACGCACGCAACGCAAAGAAGGCCGGCGCATGAGCAACGCAGCACGTAAAGCGCGCAAAAAATCGGGAAAGCCGATCGACACAACGAAACAGGCAGCCCGCCGCGACGCCGGCGCGACACCGCAGCCCGCCAAAATCAGCCGCGCCACCCGAGCGCGCATGGATGCAATGATGCTCGAAATAGTAAAAGGAATGAGCGCATGATTCTGCTAGCACTTGTCCCGCTCCTTCCAGCCGCAGCCCTTATGGCGACCCTCGCAATCCGCGAAGGAAACCGAACAAACAAAGAAAGCGAGTCTTCCGCTTGATGCTCATTCTCCCTTTAGCTGGCATGTTTCTTGCTGTCGGTCTCGGTCATATCCTTTTTGAAAGGCCTAAAGCATGAAAATCTCACCTAAACAAGAGCTCCACATCCGAAACGTGCGAGCCGCCGCGATCGCCTGGCGAACGGCTAAAGCAGATGCGTTGATGCGCGCCCGACAGCTCGCAGAGCGGGAAGTGGCGGATTACCTTCTGGCGATGGACCGCGAGGTCCGCCTGGCGAATGATGCCGGCGTGCCATCCAGCCGGATTTATCGGGAAGGTCTGGGCACGAAGAATCCCCACTCCTTCTATGAGTCGATGAAACGCACGGCGCACACAGACGAGGGACCGCTGGCACGCCGCGAGAATGACCCGAACGCCGGGCGCTATGCCTGGAACGAGCAGAAGCGGCTGGTTGTCACGTTGACCGGCTCGGCATGGGATTCAGCAACCGACGAGCTCGATTGGGACGCAGGTCAAGCGCTTGAGGCTGGGCTGAATATGGCCGTGTTTGACTGGGACGGCTCGACACTTGTTCCAAGCATCGCGCCGGAAATCCCCGACAATTTAGATTGGCTTCAGCGGTTCGGAAACCGTCATCCCGTGATAGTCTGGATGCAGTTAGCCACTAATGCGGAGGAAGCATTAGCGTGGGCCTCGCAGTAACGCTAGGCGCAGCAGTAGGTAAGGCTTACCTGCCAGGCGAAGGCATAATGACTGTTTTTGCTAGTGACCGACCGGACAGATTCACAGTCCAAGCCGACCGTTCAGGCCGGCGCTATTGGATGCACAGAGACACAATCAAATGGCGCACAATCGCCCCAAAGAATCAGGAGATCAACGCATGACAATCAGGACAGACGCAATCCGCAAGGTGCTCGACCTCATGGACGCAAACCCCGGCGTGCTTCAAGAAGCCGTGGAATCGGAATACGGCTTTCAGAGCAAGACGGCGAGTATCGGCTTCCATGACCGCGGCCTCGACATTCATCTGCCGAGCGCATGGACCGATGAGAACCGCGCGGCCCAGAAGATTCTGGTGCGCCAGATCATCCGGGCGTTCGGCGGAACGTGGAAGAAGCAGGATAGCGGTAGCACCATGTATTTCCGGCGCGAGGGCATCTTCGGCTACTTCGAGGCCACCATCTACGCCGACCGCGCCGCAGTCTGTGAGCGCGTAGTCACCGGCACGAAGACTGTCGAGCACGCCCGCGTCGAAGCCGTGAAAGCATACAAAGAAACCGTTGATGTGGTCAAGTGGGAATGCAAGTCGCTCCTGGCCGATGAGCCTGCCAAGAAAGAGCTGGTGAACGCATGAGCGGCGCGGTGAACATCGTATTCGCAAACATCGAAGGCACCCCCGATTACACCTTCGTTGAGACCGAGTACGACGACGGACGCGGTCTCGGGATCGGAAAGTGGGTCGATTGCCCGAATGGACTGGTCGCAATTCGGATCACTCAGGCCGACTTTGAGGCCGCCCTGGCGCGAGAGCTGGTGAACGCATGAGCTACGACGCCTGGCTCGAAGGCCCATACCAGGCCGAAGAGTCCCGCGAAGAAATCCAAGATGCCGTGGACACCTTCAACAAGTACAGCGATCTTGTCACCGAATTCGACCTCGAGGCCGACCTCACGTTCACGCGCGGCACGTACACCATCACTGTGTACCAGGGGCAGGACGAAGACCAGCGCGCGATCATCGAATTCGATGAGTCACTAAATACGTTCGATGAGTGGGTAACACTGCTCGGCGAACAGGACTGGGACGATGTGACCGCCGAGCTTGACCGGGCAGCCGATGAGCACTCCGAACATGTCGCGCGGCGTGCGTTCAATGCGATGAAGAACTACCTTGTCGCCTCCACCCGCTACGACGACGAGGCTTACGAGCCCGGAAGCGCCAAGAGAACCGACTACCGAGAGAAGGCCACCGCATGACCGACAACGAAAACCCCCTCGACAAGCTCGCCATCATCCCGCCGCACAAGTGGCCGCAGAGCGCCACCCCCGATGACCGGCTGTACTCACTCGAGACTGGCCCGCGCACAGAGCTCGAATGGGATGAGGCAGAACAGGCGATCGTCGAGCGCGACCTCACGCTCCCGAACCCGGCGACCGGCTTTTCGGGCTTCGACCGGCCCGACTACCCCCGCCAGACGGGCACCTACACCGAGATCCAGAAGGAGGCCGCACGCTTGAACAACGCCCAGAAGATTTCCGGCGAAGTGCTCTATGTCTTCTTCCCGCATCCCGTGCAGAAGTTGGCCGCATGAGTGCCGCAGGAGACGACGCCGCGCAGATCGCCGCGAGCATCGACATCGGAATCTGGGCCGAGCAGGACTGGGATGGGCCTTCCATCAAGCCCGGCAAGCTGACCGACGACGAGGTGCAATGGCTGGGTGCATGGCTCGCGGGCGAGAGCTTTGGTAAGGTCCCCGCAAAACATCGCAGTGAAACTGCCTGCCGCGACGCCATCCGCGTCGTGCTCCGCAACCACGGCGTGCTTGTAGGCGTCCGTGATGAGTGGGCCAACGAACTCATTCGCGCTCTCGCGGTTGCTGCTAAATGACCACCGAAAAGATCCTCCCCAACCAGGGCACCGATGAGCGCGGCTGGATCTCTAATGAGCAGGAAGCGGCGATTGTTCGCGCCTGCTGGGAGATGCATTCCGATAACCCAGCCGCTACGCACAGTGTCGTAAACGGGTCCAATATGGATACCGGGAAGCTCGGGGCTTATTCGGAGTTGATTCTGACTCCGAAAGGTTGGACGACCTATGAGAAGATTCAGACCGGCGACTTCACTGTCGGATCAGATGGATTGCCGACCCTTGTAGAAGCCACCTTTGAGCAGGGCTTACGCTCCATTTACCGAGTCACGTTCAGCGACGGCAGCTTCACGGATGTCGGGGCTGAGCACCTCTGGAGCGTCAACACTCCGACGCGGAAGGCAACCGGCAAGCCTTACCGCACGCTGACTACGCAGCAGATCCAGGAGGAAGGGCTGACCTATGCGAATGGCAATCGGAAGCACTTCATTCCGATGGTGCAACCAGTCGAGTTTGAGCAGCGTGGAGAAATCACCCTCGACCCGTACACAGTTGGCGCGCTTCTCGGTGATGGAAGCCTCGGAGTAAAAGGCGGCACAACTATCACCACTGACAAAGAGATTGCCGAAGCAATGTTTTTGCCCGTTGGAGCATCCATCCGCCAGCTTGACACTGGAGGCAAGTACAAGGCCGACTACGTTGGTGCCTACTCGCTCAGCGGTATGAAGTGCTATCTCAAAGAGCTTGGAATGTGCGAATTGAGCGCTGACAAGCATGTGCCAGACGAATACCTCTGGACATCGGCCGCGAACCGCGTCGCAGTGCTTCAAGGGCTTCTCGATACCGATGGAACGCCAGCGAACGCTGAGCAGAAATCGAGCGGCATTGAGTATGGCACGGTTTCAAAACAACTCGCGGAGGACGTTCAATTTCTTGTACGTTCGCTCGGTGGGGTGGCCTCAATTCGCTGTGTTGAAGAGCCGGGGTATACCTACAATGGCGAGAAGCTAATTGGGCAGCCTTTCTATCGCATGTACCTGGCGCTGCCGCATGGTGTCCCCCCGTTCCGTCTCGGACGGAAAGCAGCACGCGCTACTGCGCCAACGAAATACGCTCCTACTCGCTCAATTGAGTCGATCGAATTCGACCGGGTTGAGCTTGCAAAATGTATCCGGGTTGCAGCATCAGATCATCTCTATGTGACCCGCGATTTCATCGTCACGCACAATACGCTTCAGGCAACTGAAGTTGTTGTGCGAATGGGTTTCGAGCGTGTTCTTTACATCGGAATCAAAGACACATACCACCAGTGGGCCGACCGCCTTAGCGCACAATCTGATGGAGCCCTCGAACTCCGCCGGATTGATGCCACGAAAGCAGGAAGGCTCGCCTGGGATGACGCCTATGCGGGCAAGCCTGGACAGTATTTTGTCGGCGCGCAATTCCTTACGGCACAAGACTGGACCGCTCGACAGATTATGGATACCAACGGGCATAAGTTGTGGAAAGAAGATGAAAACGGCGAGCGGATTCTGCGCCATGGCGAGCCGGTGCCTGTAACCGAGCAGCACCACCTACAAATTTTCAAGCGTGCGCGCATTCAAGCGCATCCGTTCGATCTCGTCATTTTTGACGAAGTGCATGTGGTTTCTAACCGGAAAAGTGTCGGTCGGAAAACGCTGGTAACGATTCCTACGCATAACAAACTCGCCATGTCGGGCACCTGGTGGGCAAACAAGTTTGAAGGGGCTTGGTCAATTACAAAATGGGTTTGGCCCGAGCTCATCGACTCAAGCTTTCAGCGTTGGTCGGAAATGTGGTGCTCAAGCGAGCCCGTACTGAAGGCCGGAGGAGAACAGATGGTTTCTGCCCGCGGTCGGGACATTATCAAACTGAAAGGCGAGCGTAACCCCGGCGAGTTTGTCAAAAGCCTTCCCTGCTATATCCGTCTTGATGGGGAGCTGGAAGTACCTGAGCCTGAGATTGTCTACGTCGACCTCCTTCCTGAGCAGCGCGCAGACTACGAAGATCTCGAGCGGGACATGATGGTATGGCTGGAGACGCCGGCTGGGCAACGCGCCACCCTGATCGCGGACCTTCCGATAACGCTCCGCACTCGGCTTCGCACGGCAACGCTTGGCGTAATGTCACTAGACGACGAAACTGGGCAGGTCTTTTTTGCAGATGACACCCGCAGCACCAAGTTGCACGCACTGCGCGGCATCGTAGATCGTGAAGACTGGCGCGGTCAGCAGGTAGGGATTTACTGCGATAGTAAGCAATTCGTGAAAGTTACAGTAAAGCGAATGCGGGCAATGGGCTATGACGCAGTTGAGTGGAGCGGTGACGTGAGCTCGAAAGCGCGTGAAGAGATCAAGCGAAAGTTTCTTGCCGGCGAGATCCAATATCTTGTCTCGGTCATCGCATCTTTTTCAACGGGTCTCGACCTCTTTCAGACAGTATGTGGTCGTGTCTGCTGGTTAAATGAAAGCGACGACAATTCGAGAAACCAGCAAGCGATCAAGCGCTACTTCCGTTCAGGCCGTAAAGAGGGTTTCCAGCACCTGAAGATTGTTGCTCGGGAGTCCTACGATGAAGGAATCTTGTCGCGGAATGTTATGGGTACGCTGGCAATGCACGCGAGTTTGACCGTCGCCGCCTGATAGGATTTAGTCACTAACCAACAAACCACAAACCAAAATGGAGGATCACGCATGAGCGTAAAAATCAACATCAACATCGCAGACGGAGCGGCCCAGCGCTATCTGGAAATCAACCGGATCAACCCGGAGCAGGTGAAGATGGACGGCCCGCACCGATCGCTCGATGATATCGCCAACTATGAAGTCATCGTCACTGGCGGGCGCGGCCCATACCCGTCTCGCGCCACGTTCTTCCACCGCTATGGCGATTCGGAGATACAACTGTTTGGCGAAGCCGTTCAGGCGCTCATCGGCCGCATCCCTGAGCGCTCTGTGCCCCTCGAGAAGAATGAGGTGGCGCTCTAATGGGCATGTATACCGAGATCAACTTCCGCGCTGAGATGGTCCCGGAGTGGGCCAATGATCCGAAGGTGGGAATGGCCTTCACGGCGCTGCGCGAGGGGTCGGGCTATGGCACCCCGCGCGAGATTCTGCCCGAGCATGAGTTCTTTGACTGCGATCGCTGGGCGAGTGTCGCATCGTGCGGGAGCTACTACTTCCCGCTCGGGAATCACAACGAGTGGGTGCATGACTACCAAGGTGGCTACTACTGGTCTTTTCGCGCAAACCTGAAGAACTACGACGACGAGATCAACAAGTTCTTCGACTGGGTCGATCCGTATATCCGCGAAGGTGAGGGCACGTTCCTCGGCTATTCGCTCTATGAACAGGGCAATCAGCCCATCCATTTCTTCAAGAAAGGAGAGAGCCGCAAGTGACCCTCTGGACCAACAACGGCACCCCTAACCCGCCCGACTGGTGGGCAGACGTAACCCGCGACGCACGGCTGAGGTTTGAAGCCAAGATCGCGCACACGCTGAAAACGATTCAGCCATACCAAGAGGAGGATGCAGCATGATCGACGTAACACGAGTCATTTACGTCAACGGAAAAATCACGGAGCACCTGCGAAAGCAGATTCTAGAAGAATCAAACTTCCGGAAACCTTCTGTCACGTTGATTCTTCAAGAGGCAACACCGGGAATTCGGCATCGAGTGATTGCATTCGGTGTTCGCCCCCTGTTCGCTTGTGACTACGTGTTCTTGCCTGAGTCAGATAAGCCTTCTGTAGAACTCTGGGCTGCGATTGATTGGGCGCTCGATGGCTAGCGAATTCGACGGGTTCGTTGAAGAGCTCGCGGAAGCGATGCGGGAGCGGGGGCGGGGATGGGCAAGAACCTCATATCAAAACAATCGTCTCTTTCGCATTGCAAGTGCGTCTGATTATGTACGAGACAACCCCATCACGACACGGGAACGTCGAAAGGTTTATTACGACCGAGGAAAGGCAAAACTCAGCCTTTTGGCAAGATCACGATATCGAAGTAATCCGTCGCCGTATTTAGAAAGAGCAGCAGTCCACAGAAGAGAGCATCCTGACAAAGTCATTGCTTATCGAGTTGCATATTTCGCAAAAAACAAAGAAAGAATCCGTGCGAAAAATCGGGCCAATTGGAGACTTACATACGTCCATAAGGGTCGGCCCGCTGGCGAGTCGCACGTCGAAGCAAAGCTGACTGAGTTGGCTGTAATTGATATCCGATTGCGCGCAGCAAAGGGTGAGCCACGGTTGACCCTGATGAAGGAGTATGAAGTGAGTAAGACCTTGATTGGAAACATTATTCGCCGCACGGCTTGGAAACACGTTGCCTAAGCCACCCATCCCACCTCGCACCATCACAATCCGCCCGAGCGCCACCGACCCGATACGCATCACCCTGACGCAGATCGAAGGCGCTACATTCAGTTTGAAACTAACCAAGGAGGAAACAAAATGACCATGCAATCAGTCCTGAAACGCACTACTCGCCAGATGGAAACGAAGATCGAAGAACTCATCCAGGCGGGCGAAATCACCCTGATCGACGCCGAAGATTTCCCTTCGCTTCTCGAATGCGCCCGGCGCTACGTGGAGACGGAGCACCGCAAGCGTGAGCGCACGATCGTTCGCGCCAAAGAACATTCAGCCGTCGAGCGTTCGGCAAAGATCCACTCTCAGTACCGCGAGAAGGCCGCCAAGATCGTCACGGGTGTTGCTGTCGCCGCGGTCAAGCAGTACATCCAGTGGACGAAAGACCTTCTGGACAGCTCATTCTTCCTTCCAGATGGAACCGAGGTTACGTGGGGTGATGCGACGAAGGTGCAGCACAACCTTTACATCGGAATGCTCAAAAGCCAGCGTTCGGGGCTTGATAAGAACATCGACCTGCATGAACTTGCAATCTTCGACATCGAAGAGGGCGGCGCTTCAAGCCTGCGTGAGTTGGTGACAGCATGAGCACAACCGACGACGAAAACCTGCTCAACGAATACGAGGTTTGGCGCGAAAGTGTAGCTAGTCAGCACACAATCGACCTCACGCCAGCCGCATTCTTGAAGGAGCAGCGGGACGAGGCAAACCAGTGGCGCATTAGCGAAGCTAAGGCAAATCTGCACAAATGGATTGGTGAACTCGAGCAGCATGAAGAAGATTACATAGACGTCAATTCGGCTATCGGCAATTGCTGGCGAATCCTAAATGGCCTCGAAGACGACCGTCCCTACGTCATCGACTCAACACTCACTGGCCAGACGGAACGGATCTACACATGAGCGACATCCAAACCTACATCCCCGAAGCCCCACTACTCCAGCCAGATTTCGAGGCGCAGCGGATGGATACGGCAGAAACCATCGGTACGCGCAGCCGGGCCGGTCGGAAGTCCGAGAAAGAACGCCTGCAAACCAAAGCTGAAGCCGAGCGCCTAGCGCGACAGCTCGAGCGGGAATCGAAGCGGGCCACACCGCTTCTGGCGGACACCCGCGGTTCGCTGATTGTGGCCGTAGCGCTGGTGACCTTGCTTATGGTTTCGAGCTTTGCAGTCTCGTTCGCCGGCATCTATCAGGTTGCCGCATACACGGGCTTGCCGCCGTTCCTTCAGTGGCTCCCCGCCCTGTTCATCGACGCGGCGATTCTGGCCTACACAATCTCGCTCATCATTTTCAAAAGTCGCGGGGTTTCAACCTGGCGGACGCTGGCCGGGCTCACCGGGTTCGCAACGCTTTCAGTTGGCGCAAATGTTGCGCATACTCTCGGGTTCTGGAATGGCAATGTCGGCGACTACCGCGCATGGGTAGGTGTTGCCATTACGGCCGCAGCTCCGATCGCAGTGTTGCTCGCGTCAGAAGAGATCGGGCGCCTAGCGTTTGCGCAGCCAGGGGAGAGCAAGTGAGCGGGATTGAAGAAATCATCGCAACCTGGACGGCGCGGATAATCGCCGAAGAAAACGCGCAGATAGAGGGCGACTTGATGCGCGCTATGGGCAGTCATGCGCGCCTCCCCGTCTGGATTATCAAGCGGTTGGGCTACGAGGTTGTTCATCAGAAGGCGCCGAATGGTGCAGTGATCGCTGAATATCGTGGAATCCGTAGACGCGGGCAGTGGCTGGTTGACCATCATCCTGACTGGCCTTTCAACGAGGAGGTAGCAGCGTGAGCGCGCTCAAGAAGCTAGGCGCAAGCGTTCCCTTTTCCTGGGAGATGCTTGCCGGTCCCTGCGTGACCGAGGACACTCACACCTGGACAGCGCCAACCACGCAGGAAGTGAAGGACTTCAACATCTGGCACGCTGAATACAGGAAGGCGAGGAACAAGTTGGACAAGATCGAGAAGGCCGGCGGGGAATGGTTCTGGGGGCCAGGCGGCTACGACTACGAGCCGGCCAGCGTTAACCCGCCGAAGTCTCGGTGGGTGAAGAAGTGACCATCATCCCCCTGATCCTCTCGCCAAGAAGGCCCCACGCCGAGATCCAGGCGGAGTTTGACGAGATGCTGCTCGAGGCCAGTCGGAACGGCTGGTCAGAGAAGATCAACTGCCACAACAAGCCGGAGCTGTACGCGGACTACCGCCAGAGCCCCAGCCAGGAGGTCGCCGCGGCGCTGTGTGCCGGCTGCCCTTTGCTGCCGCTCCATCGGGAACTAGTGGAGTCGAAAGGCCTCGCATGGACAGTGAGCGGTGGCACGTCATGGGTAGAGGGTCACCCGTTCGTATCGACGGCGAAGCCAAAAAAGTCCCTGCCACTGGCCGCCTAAAAAATAGTCACTAATTTTTACCGAAAGGCTTGATTAGTGACTCACATACGGTAGTCTTCTAAATGTCAGAACAAAGCCCATCGGGGGGGGCGGGTCACTTTTAGAAGAAGGAGCCGCAATGAATCGCATTGAAAGCCCAAAAGTCATCGGCCGTAGGAGGCCCGGTTTCCCCGTGGCACCAGATCCAGAAACAAATACCAATTCAGGGAATAGGAGAAAAGCATGACACTTTCGCCAGAAGAGATTCGCCACCTGGCGGTCTCACTTCTTACGGCTCCGACAGCGCGTGATCGTCAGCATCGCATCGGAGCCTCAGACATGGCGAATGGGTGTGATTTTCACCTGGCTGAAGCAATCCAAGGTGAGCCTGTCCAAGAGTCGGACATCTCAAAGCGCACATGGATGGGCGCTGTCCTTGGTACCGCAGGTCACAGCATCTTCGAGAGCCGCGTAGCTGAACATCGAAACCAGTTCGCGGCTCTCGAAGGAGCAGAGACAGAAAAGCACCTCATTTTCGCCGAGCTCGATGGGTATGGCCCCGTCGGCGGCTCCATCGACTTGCTGCTGGCACCGAGCCGCCAGCTAATCGACTGGAAAGGGAGCACCCGCAAGAAGTCCGCCATCATGCAGGACTACCTTGCAACCGCACAAGGCCTCGAGCCGCAGTATGGCCGCAGCCACAAAGACATCAAGTTGTCCGAGAAGGTTTACGCCGAAGAAATCGCCAAGATGGAGTACAAGGTGACCGGCTATTTCGGGCAGCAGACGCTCTACATGCACTCAGGTGTCGCCGATTCGGCTGCCCTGGTGTTCTTCAACCGCGACGGCACCGGCTTCTTCGATGTGCCGGAACTGGATCGCTACTTCGACGCAAAAGCAGTTCACGACATCTGGGTGCTGCCGTTCGAGTATGACCGGGACTATGCACTTGCGCTCATCGCGCGGGCACAAGAGATCTACGATCGCTTGCAGTCCGGTGCAACGCTCGGGGATTTTGCCCGCAACCCACTGTGTTTCCCGTGCTCGATGGTGCCAGCAGAGCTAACGCCAGCCGACGAGGTTCTAGCTGGAGTCGATTTCATCATCCCGCCCGGCAAAGCTTTCACTGCCGATGACGCAGCGTTCGCTGAGATTGTCGCCAACTTCGCCACTACAACCACCACTGACCCGACTTTTTAGTCACAAACGAACGGAGAAATAATGAACGCCACACCTACCGCCACTGCACCCCAGCCGGTCGCACTGCCGAAGCCCGCATTTGCTGGTATGTTCCAGAAGAAAGCCGATGTCGGGCCGCCTCGCTCGCTCCTTCTCTACGGCGCGACAGGCACCCGGAAGACTTCGACTGTCGGCCGGATGATGGTCGACCGGCCTGAGTTCACCAAAATGCTCATCATCGACATTGATAACGGGACCGAGGTTTTCGCCAACGATCCCGAGGTGCTGAACCTCGTCAACGATGAGGATATGGGCATGGCCGGCGAAAAGACCATCAACATCATCCGCATCGACAAGACGAGCGAAGACGCTTACGGACAGCTCCGCTACTACCTTGGCGAGCGAGACCTCGTAAGCGGAACGTTCCGCCGTGGCGCCGTTTTCGGTCAAGGTTATGACGTGATTGTGGTCGACACTGCAAACGTCATGCAGGAAGTCGCTGTGCAGTGGCTCAAATCGAATACCTGGAACGACAAGGGCAAGTTGGATACCCGTGGCGCGTGGGGATCAGTCTCCGAATGGACTTCGGACATCGCATGGGCGATGCAGAATGACCCGGCTTCGACAGGTATCTGGCTCGCGCATTCGTCCGAAGGTACGGATGAGGGCGGTCAGTATTCGGTGAAGCCTAAGTTTCAGGGATCAGTGAAAGATTCGATCGCGGCTATCCCTTCGGTCGTCGCGTACCTCGAAAAAGTCAAGCACCCTGAGACTGGCGAGATCTCAATCAGTGCCACCGTCGACGGCGATGTGATTGTGTCGAAAAACCGTTACATGCTGCCCAATCGGATCGAAAACTTTGCTCTCAGCGGGCTTTACGCCATGCTTGCAGAGCGTCGTGAGGTGACGCCACGGGCACAAACCCCGTCTATCCCGGTTGCAACCCAGCCTGAAGCACCCGCTTCGGTCTACATCTAAGCAAAGGAGAAAAATATGACTGACGATTTCGTTATCCCATTCAACAACACGGTTGTCGCCGAAGGAGGCGGGGGTTCTGGTGCCCTGTTCCCGAGCGGCTGGAAGGTGCTGGCGACGGTCCTGCCAACCACGAAAGACGGCACGAGCATCACTAAGCGCCCGTATGCGAGAGAAGGCGTGAACGCGGCAATCACTTGCCTAGGCGTTCGTTTCCGTATCGCTGACGGGCAGAAAGGCCAGGGGCGCAACCTGTTCGCCGATGTCCCGCTGGCTCGCAACCTGAAATCCACTGGCAACGGGAAGTTCCCGGATGGCACGCCGGCGTATTTCTTCTTCCAGTTCTTCCGCTCTCTCGGCTACAACGTGGATGCGCCGGAAGGCTTCAAGCTGCCTGCCGACCAGGAGCTCATGGGCAAAGAGGTCGAACTCGTACTCAACTACGAGGCTGCGTCGAACGGGAACGAAGCGCGCAACGTGGTCGGGTTCATCAACAAGGCTGCAGGCATCCCGAACAACACCGCGCTGCAGGCTGCTGCCGACAAGCTGGCCGCTGAAGCGCGCAACGCCCCGGCCGCAGGTGGCGGTCAGCCCGCACAGCAGGCCGCAGCGCCGACTGGCTGGACTCCTGGCACAACTCCCGCCGCGCAGCCCGCGCAGGCCCCCGTGCAGGCACCTCCGGCCGCAGCAGGCCCGCCGCCCGGCTGGACGCCGAATGCAAGTGACGTGCAGGCCGCACAGCAGCAGGCGCAGCCGGTAGGTTCGTTCTAGGCGTTAGTCGCTAAGCGGGAGTTGGACCCGATGAAAGCCAACCGGACATAAGCCCTCCGCGCCTCTACCCGAGAGGCGAAAACGGGTCTCATGGGACCGTAGCTCAGCGGTAGAGCGTCGGCAGGTACCACCTCTATTCAACGGGTAATTCCGGGAGGCGCGTCCGAAGGTCGGGGGTTCAATCCCTCCCAGTCCCACGATGACCCTTATTCATACATATAGAACGGAGCCAGGACAATCGCCATTATCGACCACGCCCTAGCCGCCGCCGACCTCGGGTTTTCTATCTTCCCGCTCAAGCCGATGAGCAAACTTCCCGCCCATAAGGGCTGGCAAGATGAGGCAACCACAGACCCGACTACCATTTCGGTATGGTTTCGGGAAAAGAATTTCAACTATGGGATTCGCACTGGCTCAGTGAACAACCTGTACGTTGTGGATCTTGATGGAGCCGAAGCGCAAGGCTGGTGGAAAGCGCAAGGTTTCGCTGAAGGCGCGATCGTACAAACACCGTCTGGCCCCGACCGCACGCACGTCTACTACCGCATTGATGGCGAGACTGAGCTTCCGAACACGAAAAAGAAGCTACACCCGCAGATTGATACCCGCGGCGAAGGTGGCCTTGTCTGCGGCCCTGGCTCGATGCTGCCTACAGGCACCTACCTTGGGAATATCAGCAATATTCCGATGATCCCGGCTGGCTTGCTGGCGATTCTGCCCGAAAAGCAGACGTATGTCGTAGACACTTCTGAGCACGAGCCAGGAGACAAGGTTGATGTTGCATCCCCTTCAGAGCTCCGCCAGATTGCAAGTGCGATCGAAGCGCTCGATGAGTTGCCGAAAGTCTGGGCCGATGGAGCAGGCTGGCGCTCAGAGATGTACCGCGTCGCGTGCTGGTTCAGCAGAATGTTTCAGTCGCCCGACTATGCGCTGACTGCCGAAGGTGCGCTACAGATCATCCTCGAGCATTGCCCAACCGATGCCGAGTGGGGCGTGCCGGAAATTATGGAGCAGTGGGCGTCCGCCCTCCAGTCGACGCTCGGGCAGTTGGCCGCAGTCCCCGGTCCCGAGTACCCGCACCTCCCTCCGATTGTCGAAGTCATCCATTTCTTACCAGAGCTCACGCCTGGTGGTCAGGAGTCTTTCACCACACTCGTATTCAATGCCCCTGAAGGCGCGCCCGAGACGTGGTGGAAAGCAAGAAGGACACTGCTCATAGAGTGCCTGCGAGCTGGCCGACCGATCGAAGAAGCCGCATCAGCCGCATGGCATTCTGTCGCCGGCAGTCCGCTGCGTGAAAACGAAGCCGCAGGTCTCGACGAGCTCTGGAAGGAGGCCGAGAAAGCGCGTGCCACTGTCGCCGGCGAAACAGGCGCCGGAGCCGAGGCGTTGCCTGATTCTGAGCGGCCGAGCCTGGCGCTGGTCCCTAATCGAATTGAGCTTATGACGGAGGCCGAGAGGGCTGTTGGGCGGAAAGCGTGGTGGGGGACTGAGTACATGGATTGGGCTGAAACTAAGGTTGCTCTCCTAAATCGTCCGTACCATCGCATGAATATCTGGGTGATCCTTTCCGCGGTCTTCAGCGATGTTGGACTTGTCCCAGATCCCGCTGGCCCGGTCGGCCTGAACCTCTTCACATTGACGCTGGGGAAGTCAACTACGGGTAAGTCCGAAGCGTCGAAGCTTATGAAAAGCGTTCTAAAGGCCTGTTTCCCGAAAGATGACCCAGTAAGCATAGGCGGCAATGCCAGCCCGAATGCCTTGCTCGAGGCGCTGATTGTTCGGGATGGCAAGCCGAGCTTGTTCATCACCGACGAGGCGCACGGCCTCTTCCAGCAGATGCAAGGCGACAACTCCTGGATGAGTGGGATGAAGGAACTGCTTGCCGATTTGTATGAGGGGGAGGTGCCCATGATTTTGCGGAGCGGTAAGAAGAACGTCTCTGGGATTGGTGCTACAACACACTTCATCACTCACCTGATGGGAACCGTGGACGGCATGACAAAAGCCCTCGACGAGGCTATGTGGGTTTCTGGCCTACTGCCGCGTTTTATCTGGGCTGTAGGCGATGAGCTCCAGCCGAAGCCGGGAACCTATCGGCTCAGGCAGGTTGATGGATATGCCGCTGCGAACTATGACCTAATGCCTAAGCAATGGGCTGCGCAATTCAGTGCGAAGAAAATGGCAGTCAGGCACGGCCACGCAGGAGCATCGCAGATTCCAGTTCAGCATTCTAATGAAGCCGCAGATAGGCATTCCGACATGCAGGAATATGTGATGAGCCTAGCTTCAGGACATCGACAAGAGGAATTACTCAAGCCGGCCCTAATTCGATTTGGCGTGAATATCAGAAAGTGCGCGATTCTCGTGGCCTTAGTTGACGGCAAGCGGGAGGTGAGCCTTCAGCACGAATTGACGGCAATCGAGGCTGCAGAAGAGTGGATCAATAACATTTTCCTCATGGTTGGGCAGACCACTTCTTCGCCTTTCTCGCGCTCCGTCGATAAGGTCGAGAAATTCATTGCCAGCAATAAGGGCCAGGAAGTCCGTATCGAGCGCGTCTATGCAAATTCTCCTGAGCCGAAACGGTTCGTTGACGAATTCATTACACAGCTCGTCAGCGAGGGAAGAGTGACTAAAACCATGACGAAAGACAACAGCTTTTTATTGAGCATCAAGCAGAATCAGATCGCGGTGGCGGCATGAAGGGCGATGAGTGCATTGTGGATGGATGTTGGCGCGTCTCGGCGGGCGGCGCAATGTGTGGGACCCATTCCCGCCATATGAGGCTTTTCGGCGAGACTCGAGAAGTCAAGCCACAGTCCCCGATGGGGACAAATCGTGACCGTATGTGCAAGTTCGAGCCCTGTGAACGGAAGGCTATGGCGCGGGGATATTGCGGAACTCATGCACGCCATATCGAGCAGGGTAAAAAGCTTCTGCCGATTGTTGGATATCCGGGCTATTTTAATTGGGCCACCGGCGAAAAGGGATACGTATTTCGTACCATTGGATTAGGGGGTAAGCGGATTCGTATCCTTCAGCACCGCGAAGTAATGGAAAAAACCCTCGGCCGCGCACTCCTTCCAGGTGAAAACGTCCACCACATAAACGGCGCGCGCGATGACAATCGCCCGGAGAATCTGGAGCTATGGGTGAGCCATCAGCCCAGCGGCCAGCGCCCCGCCGATCTCGTAACCTACGCCCTCGAAATCCTTGCCCGCTACCCAGAATTCATTCCACAAACAGAAATGAGGATCGCAGCATGACCCACATCCCCGCCCTAATCCAGGCCACCTATGCGTACAACCACGCTGAGACGCAAAGCCGCAACGAGAGGATCGCAGCAGCACTCGAACTTCTCGAATGGAACCTGTTCTCAAACCGCCAGATCGCAGGATTCACCGGCCTCCCTCGTGGCATAGTCGACGGCATGAGCACGAAAACCGACGCCACAGGCGGAAACCTGCCAGGCGAAGCGCTCGGCGACATCCTCAAAGTGGCAACCGCTCACAACCGCGGCGAGCTCGACGAACTAGCAATCAAGCGCGCAGTCGACGCCGGCGCCTCAACCCGCATGGTCTCCAAGCTGTCCGGCGTGAGCCAGTCGGCTGTCTCACGTGCGTCCCGGAAGTTTGCGGCGTGAGCGGGCAAATTCTCTACGGGGACTGTCTTGAATTGCTCCCCGCGATACCCAGCGCCTCCGTCGACATGATTCTCTGCGACCTGCCTTATGGAACAACCCGAAACCCGTGGGACAGCATCATCGACCTCGATCTTTTATGGCCTGAATATCTGCGCGTTGCTAAGCCAAATGCGGCGATCGTGCTCACGGCGCAAACACCGTTCGATAAGGTGCTCGGCTTCTCGAGGCTTGACTTGCTCAGGTACGAGTGGATCTGGGAGAAGACCACGGCAACAGGCCATCTGAACGCGAAACGGATGCCCATGAAGGCCCATGAGAACGTGCTCGTGTTCTACCGCTCGCTCCCAACTTACAATCCGCAGATGACGACGGGACATGAGCGCAAGGTATCGTCTGCGGAGCACAAGCGCAACTCGAAGGCTACGACTAACTGGGGAGAGCACGGACTGACCTCATACGACTCAACCGAGCGCTATCCCCGCTCTGTCCAAGTATTCGCAACCGACAAGCAGAAGTCGAAGATCCACCCAACGCAGAAGCCTGTCGCCCTGTTCGAGTATCTGATTCGTACCTACACGAACGAGGGTGACGTAGTGCTCGACAATGCCGCTGGCTCGGGTACGACAGCGATTGCCGCTAGGAACCTTGGCCGCAATTTCGTCTGCATGGAAAGTAATGCGGAATACTACCGCGCGTCTGAGCTTCGCTTGGCTGCCTAGTGCCTGAAACCCGCCCACTCCCCATCTACGGGGAGGTTACAGCCACCGATCGCGCACAGCTAATTCGGGCCAAGGCTGAGATAAACCCGCCATATCTGCTAACGGTTGTGGAGGCGTATCCTGACTCGCCGGGACGTGTTTTGGCGTTGCGGTCACCATTGCCCCACAATGCAGAGTACTATTTAGTCACTAACCCCGAAGATTACGCGCAGCTCCGACTCGCGCTGTACTGGGCGCTCCATCCAGAATTCGATTCACCAGCAGCACACCTCGCAACCGATCCGCTCTACGCCGTTTTCGGCCCGAATGTAAAGGAGATCTATGAGAAACCGCATTTCGAATAGTCGTATGGCCGAAGCGGTTACAGGCGATACCGAAGCTCAGAAAGAAATTCTGGCCGAAATCGACAGGCTCGAGATGTTGCTTCCGGCCCCGCCGCGCAGGCTTTCTATCTGGCCGTGGATCATTGTGGCGTGGTTTGCCATGAACATCATTTTCCCTGTCACTGCGACTGTTAGCCGCTAATGGCCAGCCTCGGTTTCAACATGACACCTTCCCGCGCAGATCTCATCGAAGATAGGCGCGCCTATTTTGCGGAGTATGGCGCGCAGCGTGCGGCTGCCGTCGCCGAGCGCGATGGCGAGACCGACGACGCTGCGGAAGGCGATGACGAAGACCAGGCGATTGTGACCGAGCCTTCGATCGCCGTGAGCCTCGCTGAGCTCCCGACAGGCGCGAAGGCAGCAATGCTCGCAGCCGCCAAGAATGGCTGGGAGACGCAGGCCTGGCGCACACAGACGCACGTTGAGCCAACCTTCTTCAAAAGCACAACTGAAAGCCATAACGCAGGCGATATTCGTTTTAGAGCAAAAGATGTCCGAAACTACTACGTGACCGCCAAGGCCCCGGCCAGCAGGCTCGGTTTCACCGCATCATGGTCTGGCGAAAACGACCCAAAACGGCCGCTCGCCCGCCTTTCCCGGCCTTACGCTTCAGCGCTTTGGCTGTCGAAGAAAGATCTGGCCCTACTCACCGATAAGCCTGAGCAGAATGGTTCGCTGATAGGTGCGACGATGCTTGACCCTGAAGGCATCGAGGTCGAGCTCTATTTCGATTACAAAGAAACCCGCGCATCAGTGCTCGCACTCGGCCCGGCCCTCGCAAAGAAGCGTGCAGACAAGCTCGACTGGGCCTACAACGACAAGAGTCGCGTCCGAATGACAAGCCTTTTCACCAACAAATCAACGGTTCTCGTTGATTGGATCAAAAAACACCACGCAACATCTAACGAACGGAGTGCAGCATGAGTAACATCACAATCGACGACATCCAGAACCTTTCGGAGACAGAATTCGATGACGAGCTGGATGATTCTATCCGGCTGATCGAAGATTTTCGGGTATTCCTTCACCCAAATGTCATCAAGCAGACGGCTGAATACCTGCGGAACCTGCGCGACATCATCGACGGCCAGCTCCTTCGACATGGCCCGGCAGGTCTCGAGCCGTCTGACGATCCGACATGGGAACGGAGGACGAAAGGTTTCCGTGGCCTGATTTCGAGCCGACTGCACATGGCACAAGGCCGCATCCGTGAAATGGCGAATCAAGAAGGTGTGGGCAGCGATACAGCTAAGTCGAGGGAGTGGAAGCGTTTCGCCCACCGGCTTGCTGAGATTGTCGATCGCCTCGACCCATTTGAGCTTGATCTGGTCGATGTGCCATTCTGCGATTTGAGTGCCGGCGAATGGCTTGATAGGAGATTGCAAAAGCAGCCGAAGCGGACTGGGGTGAATGCATGAGCCTCGTAGACCGCACCAACGAGCAGATCTCGCTCAGTATGCACGAGCCATCTACCTGGGAAGCGCCGACCCCAGGTCTTATGGCAAGGGGCGCAGACTGGGATGCGGGGACATCCCCGGCCGAGCTTGATGTCGATGCTGATAGTGAATCGGGTCGCACCCCGAGCGCATGGATCAACATTTCATGGTCTGATATCGACCACGATTCTGACACCGTCCAACTTACCTACGAAGAAGCTGGCCTCTTGCACGACCGTCTCGGGCTCATCCTCGGCCGCAGCGGGACAGAGGCAAACGCATGATGCCCAACCGGTGCCTCACAATCCCTTGCGGCCGACGATCGCATTGGGTGCCAGAAGGCGACTGGCAACTTGAATTGGCGCTCAAAGTCTTCGACAATGGCGGGCCACATCTGCGCGAGGTCTGGATTCGTCTAGGTGAAGGAGCCCGGCGATGACTGTCATTCTCGGCCTAGATCCTGGCTTGTCCACCGGGTACTCCATCTGGCACTACGATGCGATCACGCCACCCCAGCATATCGAGCATGGGACAATCAAGGGCGGGCATCGCGGGCTTGCGGAATGGTGGAAGGCTCGACTGGAAGCGAACGTAGGTGCCCCACCGTGGGATGAGGTGGTGTCAGAGTCGTTCATCCCAGATGGCCGGACGCCGTTCCCTGAGATTGACCCGCTGCGCTCGGAAGGTGTGCTGTACGCACTCTGGCCCGAAACGGTCTTCCAGCGGAATCTCTACAAGGCCCACGTCACGGACGAGAAGATCAAAGAGCTCGGTTTATGGTGGCCTGGAGGCGGACACGATCGTGACAGCCTCCGTCACGTCTTCGCCTACCTGAAGACCCGTGGGCATATCCCAACGCAGATGCTCTGGAAGAGGCCGCGCCCGGCAACCGAATTCGTGCCTGCCGCCCGCCCGTCGAGCGAGCCCGGCTTTTAGTCGCTAACCCGCACAACGCAGAAGCCCCCGGCCGCAATGGCCGGGGGCTTCTTTGAGATGTGGCCTCCTTTCGGAGAACGTTACTGACTACTTCGAGATGTGGCTGAGCGCGCTGACGGAGATGACGGCTGCGGCGGCGGCCGCAACACTCTCGAGCACAACGCCGATGGTGCCGCCAATGACGGGTGCAGCAGCTCCAGCCGCGACAGCCACGATTCCACCGACGGTGTAGATGGCAGCGCGGACCTTGGGCGGCAGGAACGGCGCAGCAGTCTCGGTCACGGTTACAAGGGCCTTGTCGACGGTCTCGTTAGACAGGTCCGGCGCGATGAGCGGAACCGGCACGGGAATCGGGGTCACGATTGTGACCGGGGCGGCGGGGGCGAGGGTAGTGTCAGTCATGCGTTGGTGCTCCTTTTGTTGGGGTTTGGAGGGGTGGAGATTTTAGGCCGCAAGTTTCGCGGCGTTGCGTGCGCGAATGGACGAAGCTTGCTGAGCGCGGCGCTCAGGCGTCCAGCCGGCAGCTTCGCCGGTAAGCCCCTTGATCCAGGTAGGCTTTCCCGCCGCCTTTATTCCGATGCGCGCCCGTGAGGCCGCGCTCATCGAGTCCGCGATTCCATCCAGAGCCTTTTCGTTGGCGAGGGGATGCCCGGCCGCTAGGTGGCGCGCGATTACGTCCGCCTCCACCGAAAGGATGTCCTCATGCGCGCGGACAACATGGATGATGCTGTACTGGACACGATCGACACCCACTTTCCGCATCCACGCGTACACGGGGGCCCCGTGCCCCTTCCGCGCACGAGAGCGATGCTCCCACCACCTTGTCCTTGCATTGACTTCAGTCGAGCCGATGTAGCCGAACGAGAAATCCCCGACGTGCAGGCCGTAGATCACGCGCTCACGTTCCATGTTGCTGTTCACTGTTCCTCCTTGGGTTCGTTATTACTCGCAGCTTTCGCAGCGCATACCATCCTCGTCCATTGGATCAGTCGGCACGAAATACTCAAGCTTGAGCGGGGCGATGGTCTGGTGTTCTGAAGTTGTCATCTGGCAAGCCTAGGTGGCGAGGTCGAGTTCACGAAGGAGCGGGCTACAGGATGCGGAGGTCGGACCACGAGTTGTTTGCCGTGGTGAATGCGAGCATTCCCGACTGGCTCTGCTCGCCTTTGAGGTTCGTGTACCACGTTGATCCGCGGTCGCTGGATGGCCCCACGATGACCCAGCGACCGTCGCCGGACTGGTAGACGCGGAGTGAGTGCCAGTGGCCTGCGAGAAGGATGCGAGCCTTAGAGACGGGCATATTTCCGTGCGACTGCTTGGCCCACCACTCGCCGATCTTGTCCGGGCCGCCGGCCTGATGCCCGTGAACGACTCCGATGTCTGAACCGGAGCTCTGGAAGTACAGCGACTCCATGTACGGCTCCGGCGTTTGGATGGAGACGTGCCCGAAGCTTGCCGGGTTCAGCGAGAGGGAATCACGCAGCATCTCGGCGATGACGATGCCGAAGTCAGCGTGCGCGTCACCAGCAGGGGACTTCGGGCCGACCCGGAACGCTCCGTGGTTAGAGGGCACCGACTTGAATCCGACCACGGGCGCGAGGGGTGCGAGGATCTGGATGCCTTTGAGGAAGATGTGCGATGCGGCGGCGATCTGGTGAGGGAGGTCGAGGTCGTTGGTCCCCATCTGCGATGAGGTATTGAATACGTTTTCGATCGGGTCGCCGGCGTCGACGATGTGGATTTCTTGCGGCCTGGAGTCACGGACATATTCAGCGAATTCGTGGAAGGAGTGCAGGGCCTGGGCCGCCGTCTCCTTCGAGCCACCATTCCAGTCGACCTTGCCTACCTGTAGGTCGGCGGGCATGATGATCGCCGTGGTTGCGTCATAGGCAACTGGTTCGGGGACAAAGGTGAAGCTACGGATGTCGTCGAGGATGCTCTCGAAAACGACGGGTGCTTCCGATTCGATGGTGACAGGCTTGACGCGAACATTGTTGAGCTTGTTCCAGAATCCGCCGTTGGGGTTCGAGGTCCAGCCCCATGTAAACGTTACGGCGTCGGGGTCCTGGCCTGTCTGGCGAATGAATTCGCAGTAGTCCTCGAAGCCCCAGACCTCTTGCGAGAAACGAACGTAGGAGGTAGCCCCGTCTTCGGCGTGAGTCTCAGATTCGCCGGCCGATTGCTTGGCGACGCTTCCGGCCTGGACGCGCGCGACCTTCTCTTTGAGCGGCAGACCGTCCTTCGAGCGAAGGTTCTGAATGAAGCCGAACGATACGCCGTACCTCGTGGCAAGCGTGCGGATCGAGTCGTCGTCTTTGATGTCTCGCAGGAACTTCGGGTTTTCGAGCAGTGCGTCCGTGTGATTCGACAAGCGAGCCTCCTTGCGTTGGGTAGTGCTATCCGTGCGGTACAAAAGCAGCGATGATTCCAGCCAGCACACCCAGTACAGCGATGACTGCGAAGATACGCGTGATCGGGGACCATGACTGCTCTGCCTTCAGGCGACGATTTTCATCCGCCTCTTTCAGTGCGAAGGCAAGTGCGACAGCAGTCTTCTTGTCCGCGTCGGCCCCTTCACGAAGAGTCTGCGTCTCCGACTTCAGGCTCGCTACGTCGGTCTTGATCGTGTTGAGTTCACTCGCGTGACCATCGACACGTCGGTCGGTATTCACGCCGCGTTCCGCGATCAGGTTGAGAATCCCTTCCATCCGAGTTAGCTGGACGGGGGTCGGCTCCTCCGTGCGGATGAGGTTGATTTCGCTGAGGTCAGGCATGATTGCTTTTCTTTACAGTGCGGCTTTGAGCTCGGCGCGCACAGCACCAGGAATCGCGGCGAAGTTGTCAGCGACGGCCTGATCAACGGCGGCCGCGATCGTGGCAGCATCGAGGGGCACCCCAGCACCGTTCGCGCTCAGCTTGGTGGCAATGGCGGTTGCGAGCGCGTCGGTGTCGACAGCCGGGGCGACCTGCGGCACGCCAGTAGGTGATGACGTACCACCGACTGCCATAGAACGCCACAGGTCGAACTGGCGGTCGTTGCCGATGGCTGAACTGGTAATGATCTGGTCAGAATTCTGCACCTCTTCATCGCTGGTGAGGCTGCGGAAGTAGCCGGGGCCGATGAGGGCGATGCCACGGGCGGGGGACTGAATGCGAATCATGGTGTCTTCCAATACGAGAGGAGGGGTAGCGGTGGGAGTTGGCGTGATCGGTGTGCCGCCCGATCCTGCGGTGCCGGTGAAGAAGGCGTGAACGTCGCACATTGTGCCATGAGCGTCGAACGCGTTCGCGTGAAGATGTGGCCCGGTCGCTGTCCCAGCGCCCCACGCGCCGACACGTCCGCCAGTGTAGCCGATGTTGTCGCCTTGCCTCACGGCGCGTGGAGATCCGGTGTTGTGGGTGCCGTCGGAGAACGCGGACAGGTGCAGGTGGTAGAATGCCATACCATCGGCGCGGCGGAGGACAGCCCGCGCAAGGTTGGTGACGGGGCTGTAGTAGTTCGTCAGCGTGCCGTCGAACGATGCCTGAATCACCGTGCCGACACCAACCGCATAATCGGTGCCGCCAGCAGAACCGCGCGCACGATGGCACGCCCAGTCGCACGATACGCGCCAGCCTGACCAGTAGTTGTGGATGTTCGTCATTAGCCCGCCGCAGACGTGGGGGTCATCTGGATCGCAGTCCATCCAACGGTTACGAGCGAAACGCCTATTGCAGCAAGCATGAAGTGGCTGCTGTTGGGGGTCGCGTCGTACGGGAGATATGCACCACCGCCAGCAGCGCCAGACCCAGAAACAAAGGAAGGGCCGAGGGTAACGATCGGAGATACGGTGAACCGACCAGCGGGCAGTGGGATAGAGACACCAGCCGTCCCAGTAGGAATGTTCGTGGATAGCCCTGCCGCCATTGCATACGGTCCTTGGCCGGGCGCCCACACACGGCTCCAGTTTGCACCGCCACCCGAACAGACGTAGAGGCCGCCGTCAGCGGTTACTAGCGCACTAGCGTCCAATACCCGATATGCCGCACTGGCCTTTGCGTAGGCGGTATCCCGAGCGGCAGTAGTGGCAAATGTTGCAGGAGTTTGCTGGACCCATTTTGTCACAGCAGAGTTGTAGGAGAAGCTTGCCCCACCCTCCGTAACGAAGGCGTCAGCCCCATTGGGCATACCGGCCAGCGCCGCTAGTGCGGTGAGGTCGGCCACGACCGGAACGACGAGTCCAAGGGCTGTGTTCAGTCCATTCGAGATTGCATTGAATGGTGCCTGCCACGGCGTAATTGCGCTCGTATCATCGAAAAGGGGGAGTCCGTATGGGACGGTGGGTGCGACAGCCATCCGCTAAGAATACAGCCGCGCCCAGCAAACGCACAGGTTTGGGGGCGAGACTTACTTTAGTCACTAATCGCCGCCAGAATGATGCTAATGTCGGTGGGGCGAGTGAAGCTGAGAAACACTAACCATCGAGCAAGGGGATTCCATGAAAGTAAAGACCATCATTATCAGCGGCGCGGCGATTGCCCTTTCGGGTGGAATTTTCGCCGGAGCTGCATTCGCCATGCAAGAAGGGAATACCACCGTGCCGACTTCAACCGCTGCTGCTACTGTCGAGGCGACATCAAGCCCGACCCCGACTCCAAATCCCACAGCTACAGCCACATCTGCACCCGTCGCTGCGCCGGTTGCGGCACCTGTCGCCGCTCCAGTCACGGCTCCCGTAAAGCAAGCCGTTGCCGCCCCCGCTGTTCCGAACCCGTCCCCCTCGATCGGGTTTGACGCTAACGGGAATGTGGTCATGCCACCGCGCAAGATGTATGTCGCGCTCGACCCGCAGCCCAAAAACATACCTGCTGGATGGAGTGCTGCCGCGGACCCAAGCGGCGTCCCAAATTCCTACATCCTGTTTATCGGTTGCACGCCTGAGATTTCTTCCTGCTCGATGCAGGGACCAATCCTCATCGATCAGGGCTGAAATACGCCTAGCACCTGAGTATTGATGGTGTTCCCTGCGTTAGCTGCCCAGGCGCTATTTGCGCTCAGTGAGGTCTGAAAGGCCATCTGCTGCCCAGCGACAAGCCCGGAGAGGGTTCCAACTGTGCCTGCACTGACGTATTGCGTTGCTCCCGGTGCAACGGAAACTGTCGCAATCCCAGAGTTTCCGGTGGGGCCGGTAACGTAGATGAGGACGTTGTCGGTGGCGCCTGTCGGGTTGCGTCCAGACCCAAAAGCAAAGGCTGTATAGGACATCTTCGTCATCCCGGCCGGAACCGTTAGGTAGACGGTTTGAACCCCAGTCGGTAGGGCCATTCCGCTGTTGTTGTAAATAGCAGTTGCGGACAGCGAGCCGAGAAGCGCCACAACGGCTTTCAGATCCGCAATCTGCCTCGCCACTACGTTCAGTGTGGCAGCGGCGGTCGAGTTGGCGTTCGCTCCTTCATTGGCCGAGCGGCTGGCGGAAAGTTCGACGTCGTCCATCCGCTGCTGCATGGCTTTCGCCCACGGAGTTGCGTTGACGTCCAAGTTGATCGGGGGCATGAAAACGGGCATGATTTTCTCCTTGTGTTAGGTCAGGTTCAGGGGCGCGACGTTGAAGTCGCCGAAGGTCTTACCGGCCCAGATCGCATTGAATTGGGCCGCCGTCATCGCGGCATAGGTGAGCGCGAAGTCGGAGCCGATGGTGTCGCGCTCGGCGGTGAGTGAAACGCCGCTCTGTGTGAGGGTGGCGGAGCGTACCCGATACCACTGTCCATCATCGAGAATGCGGGACCCGGCGATGTTCCCGAACGCCTGGTTGTCAAAATCGCCAGACACCCGTGCAAACCAGTAGGCCGTGTTCTGGGCTGCGGTCTGTCCTGCCCAGAGCGTGTTGTATGAGGCGGCTGTCATACCGGGGTAGAGAAGGTTGAAGTCCGCCCCGGTCGCATAGCGGTAACTGCCCGTGTCGCCGCGACGGTTGATTCCGCCGCCGGTGACCGTGAGGGTTTGACGTGCTGAGGAGTAGCGTGCAGCGGTCCAAGTAGCTAGGTCTAGGGCTTCGGCATAGGTATTGATGAAGCGATTGTCGACGGAGGCGCCGATCGGTGTCGGCGCAACATCGGGGCCGAGGCCAGTCTGCAGGACGACTTTCTGCTTATTGAAGAAGACTCCGGTGCCGACTAAGCGCAGGCTCGAGTAATCGTCGCTAGTGCCAGATGCCATCGAAATTTTGTACGGAGTGATCTTGCCCGTTGGGTCGGCCGCTCCAATGATCGTGATGGTGACGGAGGTGGTATCTGGGTTGATTGCGACGGTCAGGGAGCCACCAAGTGCGGCCCATTGTGCCGGCGTCACAGGAAGGCCATCAGCACCCGTGACGCTGTAGACCGAGCTCGCACTGTAGTTGGAGGCTACAAAAGCCGTACAAACCGGCTGTTGGACGGAGGTGAGGCTGGCGCCGACGCCGGTCAGGGCTACGGGCAGGAGGCTTAGGTTGTAGGTTTTCGTCTCGCCCGCTTTTACGGTGTAAATACTGACGCCGGGCTGCCACCCGCCCAAGGGGTATGCGAGCGCGTTTGTCTGCGGGGCGCTCTGGTAGTAATAGACCTCGACGCTCTGGGCAAGGGAGGTGGCATCAAGCGCCCAGGACTTTGTTGCTGTCCGGTAGGTCTGTGCGATGCGTCCCCGGTATGGCCGGAGGACGATGTTGTTCGAGACGAGCGCCATCTCAACTTTTTGAGAGGCCGCCATTTGCTTCATGTAGTCCCACGCGATACCACCCCAGCCGGGGAAGGTGACGGCGCGCGAGGCGATCGTTGCATCGACAACGATATTCGCGGTGATGCCAACGAGCCCGAGGTAGTAGGTGAAGGCGTTTGCCAGCGTGCCCGAGAAGGGTGAGGCGGTGCGGGTGACAAGTAGTGCGCCCATCCGAGAATCGGCAGTGAGGCGCGCTGTGACACCGTCGCCGGACGCTGCGGTGACGGTGCCCTGTGTAGTGCCCTGCGCTCCATCCTGAAGCGTGACCACTTTGCTGCGAAGCGTTTTACTGGCGCGCGTTTCTGGCGTGCTGAAGCTGAGCTGGCCCACGCCTCCTGTGCTGTCGGAAGGGTCAACAGAGGGGGAGTCCTCGGTGATGGCGTAGTCGCTGGTCGTCCAGATCGGTGTGGTGCCGACAAGAATGTCTACAGCCATGAGCCAACCTCAATAAGCTTGCCGCTCGCCCCGACAAGGTCCATGCCATTAGCCACTACATACGGGGTCATCGTCGGGGCGGTCTCGAAGGAGCAGCCAGAGTTGCCCTGGCCCGAAACGAAGCCCCCAGTCGACGGAGTAACGCCTACCGGCAGGAGGTGGGCGATCAGGCCCGAGAAGACAG
Source organism: Frigoribacterium sp. UYMn621 (assembly GCF_040549525.1). Lineage (NCBI taxonomy): Bacteria > Bacillati > Actinomycetota > Actinomycetes > Micrococcales > Microbacteriaceae > Frigoribacterium > Frigoribacterium sp. UYMn621. The sequence goes on from NZ_JBEPTM010000001.1 coordinate 527,048, forward strand.
ATCCGCCGCCAACAAGGGAAATGTCGACTCCAACGTAGCTCGACCCCGCGAATGATGCGTTGAACCGTGTCGGGTCGGTCACGAGCAAGGCCGCCGGGAAGACCGCTGCAGCCGAAACGGTCGCCGAGACGGCGGGTGTGATCTGCACACCACCCGTTCCCGAGCCATGCCAGCCGAACCAGAGCACGTAGCCGGGCAGGATGGGGACGAACAGCGAGGTTGCCGTTCCAGCGGCGTAGGCGACAGAGGTGGCCGGATAGCCGAGCGTATTGGCCGGGGTGGCAATTGCCGCCGGCCGGGTGACGTTCGCGCCCGTCGAGATGAGCACGGGGCCATCGAGGGAGGCGAGGGCGGGGAAGGCCCAGCCTTGGGGCATCACGTTCGCATCAAGCGCTACCGGGTCACAGTAGTAGATGAGTCCCGTGCCGAGCATTCCTGAGTAGATGTCCATAATTGGGCGAATGCGATCGCGCGTAGTGGCATTCCAGGTGAGTGCGTACTCTTTGTGGGTCGCACGGCTTGTCTTCACGCCCACGCCTCCGTTGAGGTACTGCGTTTTGGCAGACCATCCGACGGGGGTGTAGTCGGGGGATGCTGCGGGCGCGGGTACGAGCACGAGGTTGCCGCGTGGCCCCATGTAGACGTTTGCTGCGGACATTAGGCGGCACCCCTTTTCGTGGTGTTGACGTTGCCGAGGCCATTGGCCTGCTGGATTGCGGTGCCGCTCAGGGTGATCCCGACACGGTTACGAATATCGACGAGGAGTTGACGGTCGTACTGGGAGAGCTCGAGCGGATGTGACGCGCTAGCCGAGGAGGGTGCAGATGGAGCGGGGGTCGGCGCAGGGGCGTGGCCGAATGCGATGGCCTCCAGGCGGTCGACGCCGATACGTGAGGTCTGCTCCTGCGTGAAGATGTACTCGCCCTTGTGGGCAATGCCAGCTACGTCGTACTTGCCACCGTCGCCAGTATAGCCGCCGGTGGCGAAGCTGCCATAGGTGCCCTTGTCCCACTGCTTGCGCACCTCAGCCCAGCCCGAGGCGGACTGAGCGAGTGCCATGTGGTATTGATTCTGGACCTGCGTCGCCCACTGGGTGAAGAGGGCGTCACGGGAGCCCTGATCGGCGCCACCCGTGGTGCGGATCGGGATATTGATACCAGTGGATGCGGCCGACTGGGCCTTTGCGATGAACTCGTTGAGGGCCTGCAGGGCAGGATTAGTGTTCGCCGTGACGGTGATGTCGCGCGGCACATTGTCGATGGCAACCTTGACGTCGTCGAAAGCTGCGGCGTACTGCCCAAGTTCGCCGGTGTTGTAGCCAAGCGCGGTGGCCTGCGCGAGGAAGTCGGACTTGAGCTGCGTGGTCTTCGCCGAAAGGGTCGCGGCCGACGCGCCGGAGGAGGCGAGGTTGCCGATGTAACCCTGGTAGTTCTTGATAAGCCCGAGGATTTCGGCACGATTGGCGATCGCGGCTTCTGTGTTCCCAGTGAGGACCTTCGAGTTCTTGTCCTGAGCGCCTGTGAGGTCGGTCGAGTTCTGCTGGAGTTTCTGGTCGATGTCAGACAGCTCGCCGCGGAGCACTCCGGCGCGCAGGGCATCGTTGTAGTTTGTAGCAACAGAGAGCCAGTATTCTTTGACGGCGCGGTCAGCGGTGAGAGTCTGCATCGTCGCCTGGTACTTGGCAATTTCAGTGTTCGCCGAGGCGAGGTTTTGCTTGACCTTCAGCCAGCCGGAGGTAATTGCGTCAAGTCCCGTGTCCGCGCTGAAGCGGATCGAGTAAGCCCGGTCGAAGACGCTAGTTAGCTCTCCGGCATAGTCGATGAGGGTGCGGACAGTATTCTTGGCCTGGCCTGCAGACTTTTGAATCTTGTCGATCCCGTTGGTGGTGCCACCGCCTGCATCGGGTGGGGCATCTCCACCATATTTACTGGTTTCGGTCTTGAGCGCATTCTGAGCATCTCGAGCCTTCTCGAGGTCGGCCTTGTAGTCCTTGAGATCCTGTTTGCGCTTCTTCGCGCCAAGAATTTCATTGTTGAAGAAGTCGTTCGCGGCTCCTTGGTTGGTGTTGTTGTTGGTGATCCCGCCGTTGACAACCCCGGCTATTGCATCCTGCGCTGCCTGGAATGGGGCGAGGATAGAGAGGGCGGCGCCACCAAGTCGGAGCAGGAAGTTGGAGGTGTCGGTAATCCATCCAATGGCTCCCTTGAAGCCGTTGGAAAGGCTAATTATCGCATCGTCCAGCGCGAGAATTACGTCGATGGTAGTTATCATCGAGCCGTTGAAGTCGGTCAGGAATCCGACGATAACGCTAATCACGGCGAGGATAATAGTCGCCTTGGCAACGGCCCTAAGTGCGATCGTCAGCCGGTCTGCGCCAACTGACGCTGCCGTGAGCCCACCGTCAGCCGTGGCCCCTGCAGGCCCTAGTGCCTCAACCCCGACTGCGGCGCCCTTGGCGGCACCACCGACTGTAGCCAGCCCCGCAGCGGCCGGGCCGGATGCCGAGATGGTGCCGAATAGCGCACGAAGCAGGCCACCAATACCAGCGGTCGCGCCTGTAGAGCTCCCCGCAAGGCTAACCTGGGCGGTAGTCAGTGCATAGGTGGAGGCTGTAGCGAGAGCAGATGCTCCACGAAGCGCGAACATCCCACCAACGAGAGCCACCAGCACGAGGCCAAAGACAACACCGAACTTGACCGCTCCATTGCTAGATAGGTCCCGAAGGCCGTTGACCACATCGGTGAGGCCTTTTACGACACCGGCAAGGCCGGGCACTGCGCCGCTGGTGAAGGCTTCGATCAGGGCGTTGAGCGAATTGACGAAAGTTTTCAGCCGGTTCTGAAGGGTGGCGACAGTCTCGTCGTATTGCCGGGTGAGTTCGGCGTTCTCTTTGTAGCCCTTGGCCGCGTCCCGCTGAGTGGCATCGTAGACGTCTGTCGACTGTGAGAGGCGCTTGAAGGTGTCACTCGCGCGAAGCTGGCTAAGGCCGAGGTTGTCCAGGGCTACGGTCTGCGCGACGGTGTCGCCAGTCTTTAGCCCGCCAAGGAATGCCCGGAAGACGGTCTCGCCCTGCCCGCTGCGCACGAGGTTGGTGATCTTGTCGGCGGCGATTCCGGTTATGGTACTGAAGTTCTCGAGCTTGGCGCCCCCGGCAGCAACAGCCTTGTTGAGGTCCCCGAAGAAGAGTTGCAGCGAGCCACGAGCCTTTTCAGGTGCGACCTTGAGGGAGGCCAGGGCGCCAGCGAGGCCAACGGTCTGCTCGGCGGTGAAGCCGGCAGATACCGCCGCCGCCGCGATCTCCTTCGACACGGCGAGGATCTGGGGTTCGGTTGCGACAGAGTTACGTCCTACGAGCGCGATCGACGAGCCGAGGGCCTGGTAGTTGGTGGGGTCGACGTGGAGGAGCTGGCCGATGGTCCCGAGGGAGAGAGCAGTCTCTTCGACGGCGATGCCAGTTACAGTGGAGAACTCGGCGACGGTTTTCGTGAACGAGGAGACCGCTGCCTCGGGGATGCCAAGCTGGTTTCCCAGCGTGGCGATCTTGGCGATTTCATCGAAGGAGACCGGGATCTGGGTCGATAGGTCAACGAGCTCCTTCTTCAGCCCGCCAAGCTGCGTGACACTCTTATCCGTCGTGCGGGCAACGGTGATGAAGGCGGACTCGAATGAAGCGTCTACCTTGAGTGCATAGCCCGAGACGGCGAGCATCGCACTGCCAACCACGCCGTAGGTAGTAGCTACGTCATAGAGCGCATAGCGCTGGGAGATGAGGGACGTTGTCTGCTCGTCGGAAGCCTTTTTACCCTTGCCGGAGCTGGAGGTAACCCGGTCCAGCCCGCGAACCATTTCATCTGATGCCTTCGCGGATTCCTTGAACCCCTTAGACAGTCCAGAGTTGGTGCTGCTGAAATCGTTGATTTCTTTCTGGGCGTTCCGAACGCTGGCGAGACCGGCCTCGAAATTAGTGACTAGCTCTATCTCAATGCGTGCCTTGTCCGAAAGACTTTCTGGCACCGCACACCGCCTTGTCGAGAGTTGTTTGAAGTCCCCATCGTACAGGGGACAGTCAGGTTACTCACAGGTTCGGCGAGTTAGTCACTAATGACAGATGGGTATTTCGTCTCGTAGTAGGCGGTGCGCATGGCATCATCGAGCGGTAAGCCGGTCCAGGATTTTGCCACTGGGCGTTGCTGGATACCGGCTGGAGCCTTGTAGGTCTTCGACTGGCTGTTCGCCTCGTTCACCATGTCAATCTCGCGCTTCGCGTAGCAAACGTCGTCGACGAGGTCGAATTCGATCCGGTATGCCTCGTCCTCATTGTGGCAAATCCAGACGGGGTAGCCACACTGCGAGCACTTCTCCGCTTCATAGATCGCAAAAGCCTCAAGCAGGAGGAAGTCGTAGGCATTCCACGCCTTCCGGGGCTGGGTATGCAAAATCATCGACGTCGGACGGATGCCCGCGTTGATGGACGCCTTGATGAGATAGACGTACCTAGCCCCGGCGTCGGTTGCTAGATAGCCGGCGAGAAATCCGCCGAGCCCGTCACGCTCTCGTCGATCGCGGTCTTGAACTGGATTGCACCGATGGCGAGGTCGAGCCGAAGGTATTCACTTGCCGGCAGGAAGTCCTTGAGCGCCTTTGCGTCATCGAAGGAGATGAGCTTCGTCGTTTCGCCTGTCGCGTGATCCGTGAGGCCCGTGATGACGACCTGGAGGAGCTTCGCCATGCTGACTGCGGGCCAGTTCTCGTCCTCGAAAGGTCCCGGTCCCTTCAGGTTGAGTTCCCGCTTCGCCTTGCGCCTAGCGTCTTCCGCGATGATGGGCGGAACGGCCCGAAGATCCACCGTGATAGCCGTGGACTCGAGCGCGGAACGAAGCTCATTCGCACGAACCTTCAGCGTCACGAGGGTATTCTCCTGCTCGGCATCCAGGGAGTCGGCGTTCTCGAGAGTGTCGATCTCGCCGAGCACGCCTTCACGCTCCCGCTCGTTGCCGACAATGCTGCCGAGTACGACCCGTGGAATGTCTTTCGCGTAGCCAAGCTCTTCGCCTGCCACCTCGTCGGTGTAGAGCGTGATTCTCTTCTCGCGGAGGCCGCGCTTCATCAGCCGCGCCTTCAGGTCAAAGCTACCCTTGGCCTCCGTGACGGTTGCAGCTATTTCCTCTGCCTCGTTGATGGGGTCGCTCATGGTTGTCTCCTTCTCCTAGGGGTGCGCGCGTGCGCGGGTTTGCATTGCCAACGTTAGCGAATTAGCAGCTAAATTCGAAGGACCGAGGGAACGATAAAGGCCCCGTCCGCGGATCGAGTCGCGTTCGGGGCCTCCCTTGTCGGGTATTACGTGAGGGTGAGCGTGCAGACGATCGGTGCCGTGGCGCTGCCGTGGCTGACGGTGATGGTCGGGCTTCCGGCCGTGAGGGGCCTGACCGTTCCACCCTTCGAGACGGTAGCCATTGTCGTGTTGCTCGAGACGTAGGTCGCGCGGCTCACAATGCTGGCACCACTGAGGATCGGCTGGAGCTGGAACGCGCCGCCGGCAATAGTCTTGGCCAGCGTGGTCGGAACGCCCGTGATGACTCCTGCGCCGCCGACAATCGCGTGGGCGAAAAGCTGCCCCTGCGGGAGGAAGGTCACGGTGAATTTGACGGAATCGTCGCCGTTGGTGTCATCCGAAAGTGTGTCAGCGATCAGCTTGTAGTAGGAAACCTCATCGCCCGCGGCCCACGGCAGGGAGGCTGCCTTGTTCACGCGCACGACGAGCCAGCCGATGGTGCGCATGACGCGGAACGCCTGGAAGGCCTGCTGATAGATGGAGGTGGTGTCGGTGTTGTTCTGGTCGCGGAAGAATCCGAGCGTCGCGCCGTATTTTGCTGCGCCGCGCGTGACTGCGTTGCCGAGGTCCGTGAGCGCGCGGTCCTGAATATCGGGGGAGGCATCTGCACCGAGCTTGAAGCTCTTCCATGCGATCGCCGAAGAGAGGTCGAGCGCACTGGCAATGAGGGTTGCGGCAGGCGTGAAGTTCTTGAGCGGCAGCGCGGAGTCGAGAATCCAGCCGACCTTGACGTTCCCGTTTGCGGGGTTCTTGGACATGATTCAGGCTCCTTATGCCGTGACGGTCTTGTTGGTGTTGACGCCGCCGGTGGTCTTGAAGTGGGCGCCGAACTTCAGCATCGCTCCATCGGCCACGACATCCTGAGCAAGGTCGGTGTAAACGCCGAAGGCAGAGACGATGTCCCCAACCGCCAGGGCAGACCCTTGCGCCTTGTCGATGCGCTTCACGAGGAAGTAGGGGACGTCTGGGGCATCGAAGAGGGAGAGCGCGATGTCGTAGATAGGCATATCAACGTCGCCCGGACGGTTGCGGAACAGCTCGAGCAGCGCCTCATACTGGTAGTAAAGCGGCGTCTCGACGACCGTGATGTCGCAGACACTCTGGGAGTTGTCCACGGCTGATCCAGTGAGGTTCAGCTTGTAGCCGTCCTCTACTGCGCAGGAGATGTCGGTAATGAGACCGGAGGCGAGAGCCGTGCTCCATGCGGCGAGGGAGATGGGGACGCTCCAGTCGGCGAAAGCCTCAGGCCGCACCGCCCAAATGGTTACGTTGCCCCGGAGGGTCTTGGTGGCGGACATTAGTCCTCTTCCTTCGGGGTTGCGGTGGAGTCGAGCGGAGGCGTGGGGACAGCGACGTACTGAACCCGGTTGGTCGAGAGGGGATCTTCAACCACAACTTTGTCTTCCTCGAAGTCGCAATCGAGGGCATCCCAGGGGACGAGTGAGGCCCCGAGTATGGGGTGCTCGTAAATCTCCACCGGATAGTTGGTGATGATCTGGGTGTTGGTGTCGCGGTAGAGTGGCATCCAGTCAGCATACAGGCAACGTGTAGCTAGCTCACAGGTTTAGTTCGACGCTGAAATTCCGCATACGCACAAAACGGCTCGGGACGTTGCTCGCGGCGATAGTTCCAAACGCTGCGCCACCACCAACCGGGAGCATAAGGCCTGATGTCGGGGTCGGCTGCCAGTCCATGAAAAGGTTCAGAATGTCGGCAGACATACTCCGCGCTGTGATGGAGTCGCGGGCGGTCAGCACAAAACTAACGCCCACGATGTGCGGCTGGGTTGCCTCACGGCCGAGATTGCGGTCTTTGCCTGACGCAATCGGTTCACCAAAAAGGATAGCCGCAAAAGGCTTGACTGTGCTATCGCTGTTGAGCGCGATCGTCTCGTCATCCGCAAGACCTTCTGTGACCCGGCCGCCGAAAAGGGTTTTAGCATGGGCAAGGATGGCTGCAGATTCCGCAGCTCCATCAAAATTGGTCATTAGAAAGTCTCCAGAGCTTTTTGGATTCGAGGCCTGATTTTGGCTTTAGCGCCAATCATTGATGTCGCCAAAGAGTGTGCGCCACCAAGGCGACCATTCACATATTCTTGCTCAATGAAATAGGGCTCTGGGTTATCCCAACCCCAAGTCCCCACGAGCAAGTCGCCTTCTTCATGCGCTTCGCTTGAAATCCCATCAATCATGTGACCTGTATCATTGCGACCGCTTGTACCTGGACCACCAGCCTCAATACGCGCTTTACCCGTATCCGTCACGGCCAGATTGAGTGCGAGGATTTGACCCGCTTCTGCTTCTTTGACGATTTCAGTCAGAATCCCAAGAGCCGTCTCGCGGAAACCGTAGATCTGGGTCTCAATGCGGCCCATGAGCTCGATCGGACTACCGTTCGACCATTGGACGTCTCCGGTAGTCACTAAACTACTGCCGGGGTTACGGTCAGGCTGCTAATACAAGAGATTGTGCGGACGGCTGCGAATGAACCATTGAAGGCCGTCTCAACCGTGAAAGCGACTTGAAGGAGCGCGGGGTCATCTGATTCACCGAGCGCAGTCACGCGGATTATGAGACCTTTAGTGATCGGCGTTGTGATAGCTGTAAGCGGGATTTGGATTCGCGCCGTATGGCTTACCGACCAGTCGACTACACCGTTGACAGGTTTCGGGTAACGCAAGAAGACCAGGCGCGCGGGCACGTCCGCTTTGATAATGGAGGGGGCATCATAGCCACCCGTGTCGGTCGCCGAATCGTAAGGAATTGTGACGGTGTTTGTGGGATCGTAAAGGGTGATCTCGCACTTCATCTCCCTCTCTGCAAGCGCGCCAATCTGAGCCGTCCAATGGGAGGTAGCGCCGGGCGTTGGGAGGGGCATCCCCTAATGCTATTCGGTAGTAGTAATTTCGACTAGGATGCCCGCTGCCTTAGCCCATGCAATCATCCGGTCAGCTCGCCGGCGATCAGCGCCTTCCTGCAAGAAGACGTGCAAAGCCCGGAAACTTGCGAGGTCATAAAAACCAGGCGCAGGCATATCAACGAGACCGAGATCAGCGTGCTGGCGGCACAAGAAACCAGCGATCGACTCGGCGCTGCCCGTCTCATTCCGATGCACTTCGATGATCTCGCCTTTCATCTCTTCGTAGTAGGAGAGAAGAGTCGACTGGATCTCGAAGCCATCGGTATATGGGCGGCTGCCCGTGACAAGGATCTTCATGGGGGTGAGTTTACTTTGTATCCGTGGGGATAGCCGATGCCGCACGGTACGGGTTTTCATCGGCTGCAATCCACTGCACTGATGACGACTTGACGGCCCCTAATTCGACAGCAGCCCACATCGCCCCTTCGTCCCAGGCGTCTGCTACCTGTTTCGCGAGAGCAGCGACCAGATCGAGAAGGGTGGGGATGTCAGTTCGGGCGTGCGCGATGAACTCACCATCTGCATCAGTGCGCCCCGTTGCGACAGGGTTGTCCAAGGCATCTTCACTCGACACCCAGCCCTGCGCCACAACACCCTGACAGACATAATCCCACGGCCCTTCAGTAGCGGCGTCGGCGTGTGCTCGTATTGCGGTCAGGTCGGGGATGCTGGGATCAACCACGGATCGTCTCACCTTCTGGGATCGTGTGGCCGTTTCCGCCACCAACGCAGTAGCCGGGATGATTGACGTGCAACGAGCAGTCATCAGCGTGCCAGCCGAATGATTGGCCCTTGGGGCGCATAACCCCGATTGGCATTCCACACCGGCATACGCTGATGTCCATGTTTGGACCAGCGGGGGGTCGGTGTTCGTTGGCGCATTCGGCAGGGTCGATGAATGGGAAGAAACTGCGTATCGTGTCGGCCATCATTTCTCCTTCGTCTCGGTTGTCGGGTCCTTGGTAGCGGGGAAAGCGGCACGGATTACGGTAGCTAGGGAGGCAGCGCGAGCGCTCAGATAGTGCTCGGCGTATCCGTCGAATTCACTCATATGGGCGCCCCAGTCCTGTGCTGCTTCTCGTAGTACGGTGACAGCAACCTCAGCATCGTGAGCGGCGAGAGCACGCCGAAAAGCGGCCCGGTCGCGGTCTGAAGACTTACCCAAGGGCGAACCGTCAGGCGCAGGAATCGCAGAGTAGTCGTCTTCTAACTCCTGCATGGTGGGCGTGTAGTCGGCGGTCACTGGTCGACTCCCTCGGGGTTGGTGGGGGTCGTGAGGGCGTCGTCAAGGATGATGCAGGCGGGACAGTAGGGGTCACGGTCGTCGTTCTCTCCGAGATCTGGGCACTCCCCGTTATAAATGTGTTCGATTCGGAAGTCGCCAACTTGGATTAGCGCGTCGATCTTCCGGCGCAGGTCGTAGTATTCCTCGAACAGAGCCACAACATGGTCGAACCGTAGAGGAACGATTCTCTTGCTGCTGCCTTTGAGCACTTCCTGTAGTCGTTCGACCCGTTCAGCGTTCGAGGTCATGCGGCCACCGCCATCTGGTGCGCACAGGGAAGATGATCGAGCCAGGCATCCAAACATGACTCACGGATGAGCCAGCGACCCTTGCGGCCCGACTGTGTGCCGTGCAACCCGCCAAGTTGCCTGAGCGCTTTGGTTATTGTTTCTTCATGCCGCTTTGCGACCAGTGCCGCTTCTGCCGACGTGTACCGTTTTTCCATTTTTTTACTCCCTCCAGAGTGATTAGTGACTAAACCGTAGCACGGATAACGCTGGATCACATAAGATAAGCAACATGAATTCATGGGTAGAACAACTTCCAAGTAAACGATGGCGAGCACGGTATCTGTTACCGAGCGGAGAGAAACGAACGGCCGGCACTTTTGACAGTAAAGATGAGGCGAACGCGGTCGCTTATCTTGCTCACGAGGCCGCTCACTCTCTTGGCTGGCGTGATCCGAAAGCGCGTGGGAAGACGTGGGGCGAATGGTGCGAAGCGTGGTGGCCCGACCGAGCGGTTTCCCCTGGTGTACTTAAGCGCGATATTTCCCCGCGGAACAAGCACCTTCTTCCAAAGTGGGGAAAAGTGCCGCTAATCGAAATAACTCGGCATGACGTCAAATCATGGGCGGCACAACTTCGGCGAGATGGACTCGCGCCCACAAGTATTCAGCGGATCGTGCATCTCTTTTCAGGCTCCCTAACTGCTGCGATAGATGCTGAAGTCCTCGTATCGAACCCCGCGACACGCCTAGCGCTCCCACATGGGCAGACAGACGAGATGCGCTTCCTCACGCATGAAGAGGCTAGTGCCCTAATGGAGGCGGCCGATGAGTGGACCACGCCTTTCCTCGCCCTCCTTCTCGCCACCGGGCTCCGATGGGGTGAGGCCGCAGGTTTGCAGCACAAACGCGTTGATCGGGCGCGCGGCCAGATCCGTGTCGCCGAAGTGTGGGATGACGCAATGGGGTCGCTGAAGGCCTACCCGAAAGGTCGTCGCATTCGCTCTGTCCCCTTGTCGCCAGACGTCCATCTTCCTGAAGGAGCGGGGCTGATCTTCGGGAAGATGAATTACGCAAACTGGCGCCACCGCCAGTGGGAGCCGACGCTTGAGCGCTCAAAGCTCGGCCATGTCCGTCCACATGATCTCCGCCATACCTATGCCTCATGGCTAGTGCAGAACGGAACACCTCTCGCTGAGATCGGCCGACTACTCGGACACGTCTCGCCAGTCACCACGCAGCGCTATGCACATCTCGTCGATACAGACAACGCGAGCATCCTGTCCGCGCTGCCAGATATGTCGGCGTGGGGTAAACGTGGGGTAAATGAGGCACAGATGGGGCTTGATTAGGCCCGATCACGTTGGACCCGATACCCTCCGATCCCAATGAATACGGGAAATCGTTGGATGTTAGTGGGTGAGCTGAGGTAAGAAAATCGCCCTCGTAATGAGAAGGTCGTCAGTTCGATTCTGACAGGCGGCTCCACATAAACACAGGGATCGGGGCCTATCGGCTCCGGTCCTTTTTGTCTGTCGTGGGGAATTCGTGGGGAATTGTCTTCCAGCGATTGGCTGCGATTCGCGGCGTGGGGAGCCGGCGTGAAGGGTGTGGGCACGTTGCGAGCTGTCAGGGAGCGCTGGCCTCGTCGAGCCAGGGCACTGACCTCGTCGCGCAGTGCGCGCGCGTCCCCCGCCTCAGCATCCTGCTTGGGCCGCTGAACTTGCCCTCGAAGTCGGCCGACGCCTCCGCCTCTTCGATGTCGTGGTGGTCGAGTTAACGTGTAACCACGGCGACGGGGTCTGCAAGCACGACGCACACCCCCGTCAGCGCTTGCCCCCTCCAGCGAGCCCCACAGGGGCGCACGGTACGATGATCACTGGTGTGCCGGGAAGTCTGGTCGGTGGGCGGTCGCGTGATCGCTCTTCCGCCTCACTGAACCCACTTCCGTGGGGAGGGAGCACCATGAGCATTATCCGTTCCGAACGCGTCGCCGCCGTTCTTCTGCTTGTCGCCGCGGCACTCGGCCTTCTGCTCGCCAACACCCCGGCCGGTCCATCGCTGATGGCGCTGCAAGACCGACACCTGGCCATCCCGGGTACGCCCCTCGACCTGTCGGTGGGCCACTGGATCAGTGATGGCCTCCTCGCCGTGTTCTTCTTCGTGGTCGCCGTCGAGTTGAAGAACGAACTGATGGTCGGACAGCTCAATTCGGTGTCGAGGGCCATTCGTCCCGCGATCGCGGCGCTCGGCGGTGTCATCGTGCCGGCCGCGATCTACCTCGCCTTCACCGCGGGCAGCAAGTATCAGGGCGGGTGGCCGATCCCGACCGCGACGGACATCGCCTTCGCGCTCGGCGTGCTCGCGGTCTTCGGCCGGGGAATTCCGTCCCGGCTGCGCATCTTCATCCTCGCCCTGGCGATCTTGGATGACATCGTCGCGATCCTCATCATCGCGGTGTTCTTCACCTCCGACCCCAATCTCGCGCTCATCGGCGTCGCGGCGATCGGCGTTGCACTCTTCGGGCTGCTCAGTCGTTTTCTCGGCTCACGATTCCGAGGGCTCGTGATCGTGGGCATGATCGCCCTCGCGCTTCTGACCTGGTCGCTGGTCTATTTGTCGGGCATCCACGCGACGATCGCCGGAGTGGCGCTCGGGCTGGCGATGGCCCGCAAGCCGGGGATGCACACCCGGCATGCTCTCGAGCCACTGAGCAACGGTGTGGTGCTCCCGTTGTTCGCCTTCTCCGCGGCTCTCGTCGCCATTCCCCAGGTTGGACTCTCGCAACTCCCCGCGCCCTTCTGGGGCATTCTCGTCGCCCTCCCCGTGGGCAAGATCGTCGGCATCAGCCTCGGTGGATGGCTATCGTCGCTCGTCGGATCGCGCGGATCGAGACCGCATCTGACCTTCCAGGGGCTCGTGACGGCCGGTGCTCTCGGCGGCGTTGGCTTCACGGTCTCGCTCTTGATGAATGAGTTGGCTTTCGCCCGCAATCCGGAAGTCGCCGATGCGGGTACCCTCGCGGTTCTGCTCGGATCCATGGTCTCCATCGTCATCGCGGCACTTCTCGTCTCACGACTGGCGGCGTACTACCGTCGTCTGCGCGAGCTGAGGGAATATGCGATCGAGAAGCGCGCGAGCTGACCGGGACGCGGGGCGACGCCTCCCGCCGTGGAGCGAGCGGGCAGGGGAGCGTCGGCTAGAGGCCGAGGATCAGAAGCTCTTCCACGGCGGGTTCGCTCGCGGCATCCGCGAAGATCTCGAGTGCCGAGACCACCGACTGCTGGTCTTCCACAGACATGGTCGAGATGATGTCGGACACTGCATGCCGACGCCGGGCGGTGACTTCGTCCACGAGCGCGCGTCCCGATTCCGTGGCCCGGATCAATACCTCGCGGCGACTGTCGGGGCTCGGTCCCCGTTCGACCCACCCCCCGGTGACCATGCGGTCGATCGATCGACTGAAAGTCGACGAATTCGCACCCATTCGCTCGGCGAGGCTTCCCATCCGAAGCGGACCGGAACTGGTCAACACCACGAGCACTCGAAACTGGGGGAGAGTGACGAATTCGAGTGCCGGTGACACCGACCGGGCGACGACGCCCAAGAGTGCCCTCGACGAAGTGAGGATTGCTTCTGTGGTCTGGGCTCGGAGACGGGGAGCGTGGTTCACAGTTTTCCTGTCCTGCGGGTATGGCGCTTTGTGGAGTGCATACGGGCAACTATTGCTAGGTTACACCGGGAGTGTGGTTCAGGGGCAGGTCGCGGCGGGTGGGCCGGTGCCCGAGTGTGGATCGCCGCTCAGGATGGTCAGAGTAACTGCCGAATCCACGCTGGTTGCCGTCCCGGGCCCGGGCGAACTGGCGTCCACCTGGCAGTGCCCATTCGCGCTGGCCCTCCAGGTGAACCCGATCTGTCCGCGGGAGAACCCGCGATGAACCAGGTCGTCGACCGCGGCCGACCGTTGCTTGCCCACCTCGTCCGGCATGGTGATGGCGAGCGAGCCGTCGCTGGTGTACAGGGTCACCGCACTGCCCTTGCTGACGACCGAGCCGGCCGCGGGAGCGGATCGGGCGACCTGGCCGGCGGGGAGACCGGAAACGACGGGTCCCCCATCGAGTGACCTCAAGCCTCTGCTGGACAACGCCCCCGTGGCGACGCTCAGGGTGCTCCCGGTGCTGTCCGGCACCGGCACCCCCTGTCCCACGAGGAGCCCCGGGTCCGGAGCGGGGAAGTCGCCACCGCGATACTCGGGGTTGGCATTCAACGAGGCGAGCGTGGTGCGGAAGATATTGAATTTGGTGTTGTAGCCGTTCGTGCCCGCCACCGTCACGCGCCTCAGGTCTTGATGCCCCGAGATGTTTCCCACCCACACAGCAAGAGCGACCTTCGTCGTCGTGCCGATCAGCCAGTTCTGGTCGGCCGTATCGGTGGTTCCCGTTTTTCCGACCAGAGGAACGCCGTCGCGCGGATTACCGCTCGTACCGGTGCCGGCAGTCATCACCGTACCGAGGGCGTAAGCGACGGTGTTCGCGACCTTGGGCGACATCGCTTCGCTGCAGGCGTGACCCTGGCCCACGAGCTTCTTGCCGGAGGGGTCGATGATCGTGTCGACTATCACCGGCGTGCAGAAAATGCCCCCCGCTCCGATCGTCGCTATCGCTCCGGCCATCGAGAGGGGAGCGATCTCGTTCACGCCGAGTACGGAGGAGGGCTTCACCTCCAGCGGATTACCGTCGGCCCGATGAACGCCCATTGCCGTTGCATCGGCCCGGATGTCACACAGGTCCAGTTGTTGGGCCATCGTCATGAAGGCCACGTTCACCGAGTTCTCAGTGGCCTGCAGCACCGACATGTATCCGCCCTCGTACCTCGAGGAGTTCTGTGGGCGGTAGGTGCCGACGAATGGTTTCGAGCACGACGCCGCGAACGAGCTCTGCTGGAAGGTGCGCACGCTCCCGTTCACGTATTCCTTCAGTCCGTGGCCGTTCTGCAGCCAGTCGGTGAGAGTGAAGATCTTGTAGGTCGAACCGGTGGGGAATCCGGATGACCCCCCATAGGCCTTGTCGGTGTTGAAGTTCACCGCGGTCGTCGACGACCCGCCTCCGAGCGCGGAGTTGTCGAAGGCCTTGTTCTGCGACATCACCAGGATGCGTCCGGTGCCCGGTTGCACGGATACAGCAGACGCCCCGAGCGCGAATCGGGTGGTGGAAGCCGGGGCCCTCTGCCGGAGTGCGGTGGTCGCGACATCCTGCTGGTCCAGGTCGACACTGGTGTAGATCTGGTAGCCCCCACGGGCCCAGTTCGCCTCGCGTTCGGTTGCATTGGCGCCGAGTGCGGTGAGCGTCGGCACCAGCCGGGTGACGTAATTACAGGCGAATTTCGCGTCAACGGCATAGAGGCAGCCGCTCTGTTGCGCGCTCACGTGCACCTCGTCGGCGATGGGGGTGGCGAGGGCGGCTTCGTATGCAGGCTTATCGATATATCCCTGTGTGAGCATGTCTGCGAGTATCTGGTCGCGGCGAACCTTATTGGCGGCGTACATCGAGGGGTCGCCGAGATTCTGCAGGGACGGCTGCTGCACGATGGCGATGAGGCTGGCGGCCTGTGCGAGTGTCACGTCTTTGGCGCTCACGCTGAAGTATTTCTGAGCCGCAGACTCCACCCCGTAGGTATTGCCGCCGAATCCCACGATGTTGAGATAGCCGAGCAGGATGTCCTGCTTCGAATACGCCTTGTCCAGCCCTATCGCCAGTTTGATCTCGCGCAGCTTGCGGGAGAGGGTGTCGGTGATCGCGGCTTTGTAGGCCTTCGCCCGCGCTACCGGATCCTCGATCTTCACGGCGCGTTGCACGAGGATGTTCTTCACCAGTTGCATATCGATGGTCGAACTGCCACTGGTGATCGCATTGTTGGCGACGTTGCCGGCGGCTGCTCGGACTATCGACTTGAGGTCCACCCCGCCATGCTTGTAAAACCGCTGGTCTTCGCCCGCCACGAGGGCATCCTTCACGAGCGTCGACACACTGTCCCAGGCGACGATCTGGCGGTCCTGATCGAAGACGGTGGCGATCCTCACCGGTTTCCCGCCCCGGTTGGCAAAGATCTCATTCTGTTGGGAGAGACGACCGATGGTGATGTAGTCCGGCAGATTGTCGAACACCGAGATCGCCGCCGCCGAGGCGCGGCTCGGAATAAGCACTGCGGGGATCGCGAGAGCGGCAACGAGCACGCCGGCGAGAACGCTGAATCCCACCATCCCGAGCCAGCCGAGAGCCGCACCGCGGGCGGACTTCGCCCCGTTCATCCGGCCTGCCCGGCCGGTCCCGACACGGGGGGAATCGTCACAGGATTCACGGGCGGCCTTTCGGATGGTCCAATAGATGCATATTTACAACAGTTGCTATGTTACATAAATAGTCTGATGGTGCCACTCCCGCGCCCGGATGGCACGGCCGTCCGGGCGCGAGAAGGGAGGCGGCGAAGTCGAGCTACTTCGTGAGACCGTCTACGTAGTCCTGGTTCTTGGCAATCCACTTCGCGACGATCGGCGTGTAGTCGTCGACGGAACCGTCGACGTTGTACATGTCGTTTTCGAGCGAAAACAGCAGCTTGGACGGGAGCTTGAAGTCTTTGATCCAGCCGGCGAGCTTCGGGAAGTCGGCCGTGAACGAGGTGCTGCCGAGGGAGTGGATGGACTCCGCGGTACCGAGGGTGCCCTTCGGGTCCTTGAGGTCCTTGATCGGGAAGGCGTCATAGGCCCACTGTGGACGCCACAGAGTGACGGCGATGTTCTTGTCCTTGCTCGTCGCGGACTTGAGCTCGGAGAGCATCGCCGGGGTGGAGGAGGTGATGAACTTCATCTTCTCGAGCCCGTAGCCCGGGATGACCTTGTCGGTCATCGCGGCGGTGAGGCCGGCGCCCGGCTCGATTCCGACGATCCGGTTGTCGAACTTGCTGGCGTTGGCCGCGAGCTGGTCGAGGGAGTCGATCGGCGCGTCCTTGTTCACTGCGACGGTGAGCTTCGCGTCTGAATTCCAGGCGCCGAGATCGGTGATCTTGTCGCCGTACTTCTTCATGTAGGCCGCGTGGGTGGTCGGCAGCCAACCGTCCAGTGCGAGGTCGTAGGCACCGGTGCTCACTCCGGCGAACACCGGTCCGGCGTCTGCGTTCTTGAGCTCGACCGAATACCCCTTCTTCTCGAGGATCGCCTTCCAGAGGTACGACGCGGCCTCGCCCTCTGGCCAGCCGTTGAATACCCCGATGCTGAGGCTGGCTTTGTCACCGTTGGATGGGCCGGACGACGATCCGCTATCGGTGTTGGAGGCGCACGCGCTGACGCCGATCAATGTGACTGTTGCAACGGCGATTGCCGCAAAGAGACGCTTCTTCATAGATGTTCCTTTTCTTCCCGACGCTGTGGATCGGGAGATGGGGTTATGCCGCGCTCGGAACGGCCGGGGTGGCCTCTGACGAGCGTGGCGCGTGTTCGATCGACTCATCGACGATCGAATTCTTGGGAGCCCGGTTCGGGAAGAACAGGCGTCGGAGGCTCGGCCGCGACCCACCGAGGGAGGCGGTGAGGCGGTCGAGGATGATGGCGAGGATCACAACCGACAGGCCGGCTTCCGCGCCGAGACCGACGTCGATGCGGCTGAGAGCCTGAATGATGTCCTTGCCGAGCCCGTCCGCTCCGACCATGCTGGCGATGACGACCATCGACAGGGAGAGCATGATGACCTGGTTGATGCCGGCCATGATCGTGGGCCGAGCCAGCGGCAGCTGGATCTGGAGAAGGATGCGACCGGGCGAAGAGCCGAAAGCGTGACCGGCTTCGATCACTTCCTTGTCGACTCCGCGGATGCCCAGCTCGGTGAACCGCACGCCCGGGGCCATGGCGAAGGCGATCGAGGCGACGATCCCGGGCACCGCCCCGATTCCGAAGAGGATGATGGCGGGAATGAGGTAGACGAAAACGGGCATCGTCTGCAAGAAGTCGAGTATCGGCTTGAGCACTGCTGACACGGTGTCGGACCGGGCCGCCCAGATGCCGATCGGGATGCTGATGACCACGGCCACGAACGCCGCCACGAGAGTGAGGGCCAGGGTGTCCATCGCGTTTCCCCATTGGTTGAGCCCCGCGATCAGGCCGAGCCCTACCGCCACGGCGATGCCGAAGCGCCAGCCTTTGGCGAACACCGAGATCGCCACGATGATGAGCAGGATCACCCAGAACGGCGGAGTGGACAGCGCGAAGTCGACGGCGTCGTAGAGCCCGCCGAAGACTGTCGAGATGACGTCGAAGAACCCGCCGAGATGCAGGGTGATGAAGTCGACGATGCTGGTCACCCAGTCGCCGACGGGGATACGGAAGCCGTTCACTTGGATTCTCCTTCTACGGTTTCGAACACTCCGTTGGGGCGCTGGGCGGTCGCGAGCAGCGTTTCGGTGATGACATCGACGGGGATCGTCGATGGTGGTTCGACCACCTGGATCTCAGCCGTCGACGTGGGGATGTTGCCCAGCGCACCGAGCAGGGTGACCCGCGGGATCACGCCGAGCAGCCGGTCCCGGGCGTCGACGACGGCGACGGCGAGGGAACTCTCCACGGCGGCCTCGAACAGCTCGGACAAGGCGGTCTCCCCGCTGACCGAGCTGACCTTGCGCACGACGGGCAGCAGGTCGGTCTCCGAACTCTTCACCAGGCGCATCACGTCGCGGTCGCGCACGACCCCGAGGAATCGGCGCCCTTCGCCGACGACGAAGACTGTGGAGGTCTGCAGGTCCCTCATCACCCGGAGGGCGGCTCGGGGGCCGGCGGTGGATGAGATGAGAGCACGCACGGGCTCCATGACGCTCGCGGCGGTGAGCACACGAGCGCGGTCGACATCCTTCACGAACTGGGCGACATAGTCGTTGGCGGGGTCGGTGAGGATGTCTTCTGGCGTTCCGACCTGCACGATTCGGCCGTCGCGCATGACCGCGATGCGGTCGCCGAGGAACATCGCTTCGTTGAGGTCGTGGGTGATGAAGATGATGGTCTTGCCGAACTCGGCCTGCAGCTCGACGAGCTGCTCCTGCATCTCGCGCCGGATGAGCGGGTCGAGTGCCGAGAAGGCCTCGTCCATCAGCAGGATCTCCGTGTCTGCGGCGAGCGCCCTGGCGAGACCGACGCGCTGCTGCATCCCGCCGGACAGCTCACCGGGGAGCTTGTTCTCCCAGCCGTCGAGACCGACGCGCTTCACGACCGTGAGGGCGCGTTCCCGGCGCTCGGCCAGGGGCACTCCCTGCACCTCGAGGGCGTACGCGGCATTGTCGAGCACGGTTCGGTGCGGCAGGAGGGCGAAGTGCTGGAAGACCATCGAGATGCTTCGACGGCGCACATCCCGCACCTGCACCGGTGAAGCGCCCGTGATGTCGACATCGTTGATGGTCACCGATCCGGCTGTCGGCTCGACGAGCCCATTGAGCATGCGGATGAGCGTGGACTTGCCGGAACCGGAGAGGCCCATCACCACGAAGATCTCGCCGCGCTTCACGTCGAACGATGAGTCGATGACGGCGGCAGTGGTGCCGTCACCGAGGGAATCGCGGGTCGCGCCGCCCTGAAGGCGCTTGACGCCCTCGCGGGCTCTGCGACCAAAGACCTTGTAGAGGCCCTTCACGTGTACTGCGGTGGAATCTGACATGGGATCTCCAGACGCGCCACAGCGATCTCTCGGATCGCGAACGCGTTTCATTCTGGTAACGACCGGGTCTGTGACGTGTCCCGCGAACTCCCACATCAAGCAATCTCGACGGTTTCCCGGCGTTGCGATCGGAGTGTCGCATTGGTGCCGCCATGGGGCGGAACCGACGACGCCAGACCATACGTTGACATCCCACCGAGGTGTGGGACGGGAGCGCGGACTGGGCTCTATGGGCCAAATCGGCCACACCGAGGCTAGCAACATCCGTGCGGTCAAGGGAGGGCGGAGGGCTCGAAACCGCTCGGTTTTCGGAGCCGGACCCGGAGGGATTCCCCGCGCTGGCAGGCATCCGGCCACTTTTCAAGTAGTTGCAGCTTTGTTACCTTGACCCGGCGGATCGGGCCACCCGAGACCGTTCCGGCGGGTCCGTGCTACGGTTATCAGTGCACATTTGCAACTATTGCATGAATACAGACTGTGTACAGCTACAGAGAGTGAAGTGATGTCGGCATCTGTGCGTGAACATTGGGTCAAGCCCAGCCGACGATGGTGGACCTTTCGTTGGTTGTGGGGGGCGAAGCCCTTCGGCGACCGCCTCGGGTTGGCATCCCTTCAACTGGTGGTGCCCGCGGTCATCGTCGGTGCCGGCGCTGGCCTCGCCGCGGTGGCATTCCGCTGGCTGGTCACGGCAGCGACTTTCATCTTCACGGGAACGCAGGACTATTCGTCGTCGGTGGGCCACCCGGCGAATCCGTGGCTTCCCTGGCTGGGGGGCGCGTTCGTCATCATCGCTCCCTCGGTCGGCGGACTGCTCTACGGCCCCTTGGTCGATCGCTTCGCCCGAGAGGCCCGCGGTCACGGGGTGCCAGAGGTCATGTACGCCGTGAGCAAACGCGGAGGGCGGATCCCCGGCAAGGTCGCGGTGGTCAAGGCCCTCGCCTCCGCCATCACGATCGGGTCCGGTGGTTCGGTCGGCCGTGAAGGCCCCATCGTGCAGATCGGGTCGGCGATGGGGTCGACTCTCGCGCGGGTCATGCGCATGCCGGAATCGCGGGTACGCACCCTCGTGGCATGCGGGGCGGCCGGCGGAATCGCCGCGACCTTCAACGCCCCCATCGCGGGCGTCTTCTTCGCGCTCGAGCTGCTCCTCCGTGACTTCGCCGCCGCATCCTTCGGTGCCGTGATGCTCGCCTCGATCACGGCATCCGTCGTCGGCCGGTCGATGCTCGGAGATCACCCGTTCCTCACTCTGCCGACGTTCACCGTCGCGAATCCCTCGCAGTTCGCGCTGTTCGCCGTGCTTGGCCTGTTCGCTGGCCTCGTCGGCGTCGGGTTCACGAGGGTGCTCTACGCGATCGAGGACTTCTGTGACTGGGCGTGGCGCGGGCCAGAGTGGCTGCGTCCGGTCGCCGGCGGTTTGCTTCTGGGGCTGCTGCTGTTCGCGATACCGCAGATGTACGGGGTCGGTTACCCGGTGCTCGAGAAGAGCGTCATGGGCGGCTATGCGCTCGGCATGCTCATCCTGTTGCTGGTGGCCAAGATCATCGCCACGAGCCTGACCATCGGGATAGGCGGATCCGGTGGAGTATTCGCCCCCTCTCTCTTCATCGGGGCCATGCTCGGCGCAGCCTTCGGTGACGTCGTCGGGCTGGTGATCCCGAGCCTCGCCGGTCAGGCCGGGGCATTCGCCCTCGTCGGGATGGGCGCCGTCTTCGCCGGCGCGACTCGCGCGCCGATCACCGCCGGAATCATCCTGTTCGAGCTCACGGGTGAATACAGCATCATCCTGCCCCTGCTGCTGGCCATCATCGTGGCGACGGGCACCTCTCGACTGCTCACCCAAGACACGATCTACACCCTGAAGCTCCGTCGGCGCGGGGTCAATATCGGCACGGCACCGGCGAATACCGCACTGCACGCGCTGCACGTTCGAGACGTCATGGGGACGCCGCCCACCATCGCGGAGGGCGCTCTCGCGAGCGACGGCGCGAGTCTGCTCATCGCATCGGGACGATCGTCGCTGCCGGTCATCTCGATCGGTGGCGACTTTGCCGGGGTGCTCACCGTGCGAGCCGTCACCGACGCCCTGGCCAACGACGACGATGCGTCCACACTCACCGCGGGGCAGCTGAGCGAACTCATCGACTCCGTCCTGCCCGGGTCGACCCTCGATGGTGCCCTCGATACGGTGCTGGCCACCGCCGGCAACGACGGCGTGCCCGTCGTCGACGATTCGGGGATGCTTCGGGGCTGGCTCGACCAGAACGCCGTGCTGCGCGCTCTCGCCGGCGAACGTTAACCTCGCTCGCTCAGGAGCCCCCGAGAGCGGGGTCGAAGGTATCGAGCACGTAGTCGAGCTGCTCGGCTGTGAAGGCTCCGGGATGTCGCACGAGCACCGTGCCCGCCGGATCGAGGATCACCGTGTAGGGCAGCCCGGTGATCTGGAACTCGCCCGCGAGGGTTCCGGACCGGTCCGCTGCCAGGGGGTAGGTGATGCCGGCGTGAGCGGCGAAGGCGACCGCGGAACCGGCCGCGTCCGACACGTCGACGCCGGTGAATTCCACAGTTCGGCCGTCCTTGACGAACTCTGATTGCAACTGGGGGAGTTCCTGCACGCAGGCGGTGCAGGTACTCGACCAGAAGTTGATCACCTCGTATTTTCCGGCTGTCGGAGCGGTACTGATCAGGGACGACGATGTCCCGAGCGCCGGCAACTGTGCCGGAGTCGGGCTGTCACCGAGTTGCCCAGAGCCCGTCACCGATGCCGTAACGGCCGGGCCACCGACCGGCCCATGGTCAGCCGCCGGGAGAAGAGAGACCGCAAGGGAGGCCATCGCGTGACCGAACAGGGCCGTACTCGCCGCCCCGGTGCCGAATCCGCCGACCTGGGCTTCGACGCCCTTCGGGTCGATGAAGAACAGCTGGGCGCCGTGGTCCACCGTGCGGGTGGACGGATGGAGGGTGATGGGCACGCCGTACTTCTTCGCTACCGATGCAAGGGTCGCCGCGGAACCGGTGCCGAAGTACCAGTTACTCGCGGATGCGAGGCCGTGGGCATCGGTCCAGGCCTTCACGGCATCGACCGCGGAAAAGAACGGATTCGCATTGATCGAGACGAAGGCGACATCCTTCGCACGGGCGCCGAGATCGTGGTCGGCGGCCGTGATGTCCTGGGCGAGCAGGGTGCAGAGATCCGTGCATTCGTCGTCGTTGAAGCTGAGCACCACGGCGCGCCCGGCGAACTGGGAGAGGCTGAGCGGCTTTCCTCGCTGGTCGGTGAGGCTGAAGTCGGGCATGCGGGTGTGGCTCACGCCGAGGTTCGCGAGTTCGAGCAGGGATGCGGCCGGCCGGCCGATTCCGGTGGCATCGTTGGCGGGGGATCCGGCCGTCGACGGCGTGACGGGAACGAGCGCGACGACGGCCACGACCACGAGCGCAAGGGCGACCACTCCTCCGATGGTGGCCCAGAGAAGCCCGCGCGGGCCGCCGGCCGGAGTAGGTTTTCTCGACGCGTCAGATGTCATTCGAGCTGTTCTCCCTGCTGTCGGGGTGCGGATACCGCCGTGCCGACCACGCGGCGATGGCGAAGCCGGCGATGACTGTCGCTCCCAAGACACCGGCGACCACGAGCGGAGAGGTCGATACGGCGGTGCTGACGCCCTGGTGGATCGTGGCCACCGCCCGGGTCACCGCGGTGACCGAGCGCGGATCGATGAGGTCGCTCACCCAGTAGAAGACCAGATACAGGCCCACGGTGGCCTCGAGGATATTCGCGACGACCGGCACGACTCGGCTTGCTCGCCGCAGCCGGCGGGTTATCCCGCTACCCGCGCGCACGGTGATCAGGCTCAGACCGGTGACGAGGGTGCCCATGCCGAGCCCGTAGGCCACGAATGCGGCGATTCCAGGCAGCAGCCCCAGGCGGGTGAACGTGCCGGCGACTCCGGCGAGGAACAGGGGAAACGCACAGGTGAGCGAGCCGACGGCATAGGCGATGCCGAAGCCGGCCATCGACACCACCCCCGTGCCCGAGCGGAATCGCACGGCGGGAAGGGAGATCCGCAGTTGCCGGCCGCGTAGACCCGCCACTCCGAACACCGCGAGTGCCGCACCGAACCCGATCATGAACCAGGGTGCGGTCGCGATGATCCATTGGGCGGCGACCGAGGCAAGCAGTCCGACCGTGGCGAAGACGGCGATGAAGCCGAGGGTCACGCCACCGCCCGCGATGAGAGCGGCTGCGGCGCGCTTCCCCGGTGCGGTGTGGAGATCTCGCCGCGCGAAGAGGGCAAGGTAGCCGGGGAGCAGCGGGAAACCACACGGGTTGACCGCGGCGATGAGGCCGAGGGTGAAGGCGTAGACCACCGCTGTGGAACCGGTCACCGGGCGTCCCGGCGGGCGAGGGACGAGAGGTATTCGTTGTAGGCGATCCGTTCGGCGTCGCCGTCGGCATCGGCCTTGCGGTTCGCCGTGCGTTCGTGACGCCGTTCGTGCCCTTGCCACTGGAAGAACAGCACTCCGAGCACGATGAGGGTCGGCAACTCGGTGAAGCCCCATGCGATGCCTCCACCCAGCGCCTGGTCCGCCAGGGCGCCGATGCCCCAGCTCGGATTGGGGTGCGCATAGAAGTGCACGAGAAGGTCGACGGACATCATCACGATCACCCCGAAGAAGGCGTGGAAAGGCACCGTGATCACCAGCTCGAAGATCCTCAGCACGGGTGCGCTGAGTCGCCGCATCCCCCGGCTCGCCTGGCGCGGGGACGGGTCCACGCCCATGACGCCCCAGAAGTAGAGCGCTCCGATGAGCAGGAAATGGAGGAGCATCACGTTGTGGCCCCACATCGAGCCCATCAGAAAGTCGAAGGCAGGCGTGAAGTAGAGGCCGTAGAGGCTCATCAGGAACAGGGCGACCGTCACGACCGGGTGGGTGAAGAAGCCCGCGATGCGAGAGTGCAGAACCCGAAGGATCAGCTTTCGCAGGTTGATCCCGCCGCCGTGTTTCGCCGGAAGAGCGCGCAGCAGCAGGGTGACCGGTGCGCCGAGCACGAGGAAGACGGGGGAGAGCATGCTCAGCGTCATGTGCTGCACCATGTGCACGCTGAAGAGTTCCATGCCGTAGCCGTCTATGCCCGTCGCGGTGACGAGCAGAACCGAAGCGATGCCGGCGACCCACCAGACGGTGCGCTGCACCGGCCACGCGATGCCGCGGCGGTGAAGCCGCCAGACCCCGAGCAGATAGAGCGCCAGCAGGGCCGCCATGAGGAGGGGGATGACCGGAAACGGCTGCGGATGCCAGGCCAGAAGTCGGGCGAGAGTTGGCGGCAGCTGCGGCATCCACATCGGGCCGGTCATGTCATCCATTGCCCGCCACTGCCACCCTGTCTCGCTTGCAACTGCACAACTGTTGCAAGAATACACTCAAGGCCCATGGGCGTTGCCTGAGTGGACAGAGGACCGTCCTGGCCGGCTCAGCCTTCGATGGTGATGTCGTCGGGCGACTTGTCCGGGCGCCACCCTCGCCAGGTGGGATGGCGGAGTCGCGCAAGCACCGTGTCCGTGAGATCGAAGGTGGCGATGCCGTGTCGTTCCGCCATCGCGCGGCGCTCCGGAACGGGATCGATGGCCATCACGTCGTAGCCGAGGTGTGCGCCGACCCGGCTCGCGAACTGGCCGACCGGGCCGAGCCCGAAGACGACGAGGGTGCCGCCATCCGGCACATCCGCGTAGGCCACCCCCTGCCACGCGGTCGGCAGGATGTCGCTGAGGAAGAGATAGCGTTCGTCGGGAAGCTCGGTGCCCACCTTCACCGCGGTGTAATCAGCCAGCGGCACCCGCAGCAACTCGGCCTGCCCGCCGGGCACCTGTCCATAGAGCTTCGTGTAGCCGAACAGCGCCGCGCCCGAGCCGGCTTCCTTCACCTGGGTGGTCTCGCACTGCGACTGGAGTCCGCGACGGCACATGAAGCACTGGCCGCAGGCGATAGTGAAGGTGACCACCACGCGATCGCCGACCCGGAGCGAGGTGACCGCGCTCCCCACCTCCTCGACGATGCCCATCGACTCGTGTCCCAGGATGTCTCCCGTGTCGAGAAAGGGTCCGAACAGTTCGTAGAGGTGCAGATCCGATCCGCAGATCGCCGTCGAGGTGATCCGCACGATCGCGTCTGTGGGCTGCTGGATCGTGGGGTCGGGGACTGTCTCCACCGACACCGATCGCTTGCCCTGGTAGGTGAGTGCCTTCATGAGTACTTCTCCGGGACTAGACGGACTGTGGTGATCTGAAAGGTACGCGTCGATCTGCTCGCGAGGAGGGGGTTGACCTCGACGCCCTCCCGGGGCCTACACCGGTCGGGGGCGGTGTCTATGGCTGGTGCGGGGCAGGCGATACCCCTACCGTGTGGAGGGAAAGAGAGAGGTGATGGCATGACGACTCGCGCTGTGCTGTTCGATGTCGACGGCACCCTCGTGGACTCGAACTATCTGCATGTCCGGGCGTGGTCGCTCGCATTCGCGCAACTCGGCCAGCCGGTCGATTCCTGGCGGATCCACGCGGGAATCGGCATGGATTCGTCCCTGCTGCTGCGCACACTGCTGGCGGATCGGGCGGCGGAGTGGGCAGACCGTGCCTCAGAGCTCCACGGCCGCTTCTATTCCGAGCTGAGTCGGGAGCTGCGGCCGCTCTCCGGCGCGCGCGAACTCATCGCGGAGGTGGCTCGTCGCGGGCACACGGCGGTGCTCGCGACATCCGCGCCGGAGGACGAGTTGGAGATCCTGCGCGAGGCCTTGAAGGTCGACGACTTCATCTCCGTGACGACATCATCCGAAGACGTCGATGTTGCCAAGCCGGCGCCGGATATCGTGCAGATCGCTCTCGAACGCGCGGGAGTCGATGCGTGCGAGGCCGTCTTCGTCGGCGACTCCCTCTGGGATGTCGAGGCCGCGTCGCGAGCGGGGGTGCAGTGTGTCGCCTTGCGATCCGGTGGAACGGGCGCGCTCGAGCTTTTCAACGCTGGGGCGTTCTTCGTGTGGGATGACCCGGCCGAACTCCTCGCGCACTACAGCGAGACCTTCGAGTGGCGAGAGCACGAGGAGCGCGCGAACGGCGAGCGGACTGTGCGACGGGTCGCGCGCCCCGCTTAAGCGTTGAGCACGTAGGTGGTGAGGTCCCTCAGCGTCTGGGCCATGTGGCTGTCCATCGCCTGCCGCGACCGTTCGGGGTCATGCGATGCGAGCGCCTCGACGATATGCCCGTGCTCCGCGATCGCGTTCACCTGGATCTGCGGCACCCGAGAGGTCTGGGTGCGGCGTGCCGCGAGAATTCGCGACAGCGGTTCGAACAGCACGGCGAGGAAGACATTTCCCGAGGCGTGCAGGATCACATCGTGGAAGGCCAGGTCGGCTTCGACGAAACTGCCGACGTCCCGAGCCTCGTGAGCGGCGCGCATCGCCGCGAGGTGTTCTCGCAGTGAGGCGAGCTCTTCCTCCGAGATGCGTTCGGCCGCCAATTCGGCTGCACCGGTCTCGAGCATCCGCCTCAGCTCGATGAGTTGGATGGAGGCGGACGCGTCGTTCTCGCCCGTGGACGTGGCACGGAGCACTGCCTCCATCGAGGTCCACCGGTTGAATGGGTTGACGAAAGTGCCCCGTCCCCGTTCGATGCGGGCGACTCCCATCGCCTCGAGCGTCTTGACGGCCTCGCGCACGGTCATACGGCTGACCTCGTGCCGTGCGACGAGGTCCTGCTCGCCGGGGAGGGTGGATCCCGGGGCGAATTCGCCGGAAACGATACGGGCGAGCAGATCGTCGGAGATCATCGCAACCAGTGACTGACGAGCCAGCGTGTCCTCCAGAGGTCAATGTGAGAATACCTGAACGGAATCCTACGGGGTTCATCGCACGACGGCTCGGGGAAATATAAGATGTCTGACGAGCTTCGAATCCTACTCGAAGCGTCCCGGAGTCGTCAGAACTCCCGATGCGAAAGTTGCCCATCATGTCGCAAACTCTTCCCGTCGCTTCCCGCGACTCCATCGTGACCGTGCTCGGGCTGGGGGCGATGGGATTGCCGATGGCTGCCCGACTGTCATCGGAATTCGCGGTTCGCGGCTTCGACATCAACGAGGGACGCCGCGATCTCGCCGCATCGGCAGGGGTCGAGCGCTTCGATTCGGCACGGTCGGCCTGCAGCGGCAGCGGAATCGTGCTGCTGGCCGTGCGCAACGAGGAACAGCTCGTGGAGGTGCTCTTCGGCGCCGAGGGCGTCGCCGCGGTGATGACTCCGGGTTCGGTGGTGATCCTCACGAGCACTGTCGGCACGGCTGCCATTCCCGTCACAGCGGAGCGTCTGGCCGGAATGGGCATCGGTTTTGTGGATGCACCGCTGTCGGGTGGTCCGGTTCGGGCCCGAGAGGGTGACCTGCTGATCCTGGTTGGCGCAGAACCCGCTGCGCTCGAACGCGCGCGAGCTGTTCTCGAAGCCCTGTCATCGACGCTCACGATCGTCGGTGACGCGCCCGGTGACGGCCAGGCGATGAAGACCGTTAACCAGCTCCTCTGCGGGGTGCACATCGCCGCCGCCGCCGAGGCACTCGCGCTCGCCGACAGGCTCGGGCTGGATCCGGGCAAGGCCCTTCGTGCTCTCGAAGCGGGCGCGGCGGGATCCTTCATGCTCTCCAACCGTGGTCCGCGGATGCTCGAGGCCTATGACGACGGGGGTGCGGAGGTGCTCAGCCGCCTCGACATCTTCGTCAAGGACATGGGGATCGTCGGCAACGCGGTGCGCGCGGCCGGACTGCCCTCCCCGCTCGCGGCGGCGGCCGAGCAGCTCTATCTCATCGCCCAGGCACAGGGACTCGGCACGGCGGACGATTCGGCCGTGATCCGGGTCTTGGCGCCCACGCGCCACACGAGCTGAGCCGACCGTGCGCACCAGACTCGATTCACTCGTCACTGCCGTACACGCCCGCGGCGGCGCAGTTCCCGCCTTCACCTGCTACGACTTCACGACGGCGTTGGCGCTCGTATCTGCGGCGGAGCACTCCGGCGAGGGCATCATCCTGCTCATCGCCCCGAAAACGGCCTCTGCGCCATTCGGGGCGCGGCTCGTGTCTGCCCTCCGCCAGCTGGCCGATAGCGCGGCAGTTCCGGTGTGCGTGCAACTCGACCACGCCCACGACGTGGACGCCATCGTCGCGGGCGTCGCGGCCGGCGCTGACAGTGTGCTCGCTGATGGCTCATCGAGGGATTTCGACGCGAATGTGCGCTTTGTCGAGACCGTTCGCGCGGCGATCGCAGACCCGGTCGTGGTGATCGAGGCGGAGCTCGGCGGCCTGACGGGGGACGAAGACCGGGCCTTCGCAGTGGAGGCCGGCGACACCACATCGCCGGGTGCCGTGGCGGAGTTCGTCTCGCGAAGTGGAGCAGAGCTGCTGGCTGTCGCGGTCGGAAACGTGCACGGGCGCTATTCCGGGGAGCCACGAATCCGCTGGGACGTGCTCAACGACATCGCCGCCGTCTCGACGGTACCGCTCGTGTTGCACGGTGCATCCGGGCTGAGCGCGGAGGACCTCACCCGCGCGGTCGGACTCGGCATCGGGAAGATCAACATCAACACGGAATTGCGCACCGGGATCCTGCGGACTGTACAGGACAGCATCGCCCCGCTCCGCGCCGACGGGGAGAACCTTGCCGGGCTGATCGAGGGTTGGTCGCACACAACGGAGGAGTTCGCGCGGGCCACGCTGGGGACACTCGCCGGGCGGGAGGCGTAGCCCGCCCGGCCCTGCCCGCCCGGCCCTGCCCGCCCGGCCCTGCCCGCCCGGCCCTGCCCGCTACGACTGCGAGAAGTCGAAGGTCGCCGGATCGCCGCTCGTGCGCAACCCTGCTTCGAGACCGGATATCTGCTGCATCTCAGCCGCGCTGAGTTCGAAGTCGAAGATGTCGATGTTCTCGCGGACGCGGTGCGGCGTCACAGTCTTCGGAATAACGATGAATCCCTGCTGCACATGCCAGCGGAGGATGGCCTGAGCCGGGGTCTTGCCGTGTGAGGTGGCGATGGCACGCACCGTCGGGTCAGCCACGTCCTTCGCCTGCCCGAGGGGACTGTAGGCCTCGACGGCGATGCCGCGCTCGAGCGAGGTCGCGATGAGTGCCGACTGCTGGAAGCTCGGGTGGATCTCGAACTGGTTGACCGCCGGAACGATCGTGCCCTCGTCCCGGACCCGGTCGAGGTGAGGCTTGAGGAAATTGGAAACTCCGATCGCGCGCACGGCGCCTTCGGCGTAGAGCTTCTCGAGCGCGCGCCAGGTCTCCACGTAGCGGTCGTGCAGCACGTACGGCCAATGGATCAGGTAGAGGTCGACCACGTCGACTCCCAGAGCGCGACGGCTCGTTTCGAACGCGGCAAGCCCGCTCTCGTATCCCTGGTCGGCATTGCGGAGCTTCGTCGTGATGAAGATCTCATCGCGGGGCAGGCCGCTGCTCCGGACTGCCTCACCGACGCCCGCCTCATTGCCGTAGGCGGCAGCGGTGTCGATGTGGCGATAGCCGGCCTCGAACGCCGTGAGGGTCGCCCCACGAACGTCTTCCGGAGCGATCTGGTAGACCCCGTAGCCGAGCTGGGGGATCTCGATTCCGTTGTTCAGTACGACGGTGGGACTGCTGGGCACGAGTTCTCATTTCATTCGAGGGACTGTGGTGGGGGGTGGAGTTGACAAGCAACGTTCTGTGTTGAATGATAAGTCATCTGACGTCTAGCGTCATACCTCAAAGGAGAGATCAACGTGCCTCAGAAGATCGCGGTTCTGCACACCAGCTTTGTCTTCGTCTCGGTGGAGCCCGTCATCAACGAGCTGATCGCCGAGCTCCTTCCCGGAGCGGAAGTGATGCATTTCGTCGATTCCGACGTATTGGCCACGGTCGTGCGAGAGCAGGGCATCTCAGCCAGCAGCGAGCAGCGGATGGTGCACCTCGCCCAGGCCGCCGAAGCGGCCGGAGCGGACATCATCTTCTCCGCGTGTTCGTCCCTCGGCCCGGCGCTGGACGTTGCCGCCCGCAATGTGCACACGCCGGTCGTCAAGATCGACGAGGCGATGGCGATTCTCGCGGCGAGCCGCGGCACTCGCATCGGCGTGCTCGCGACCGTTCCCACCACGCTCGGCCCCACCTCCGACCTCATCCAGCTCAAGGCGGACGAGCTCGGCCGAGAGGTGCAGATCGAGCAGCGCCTCTGTGCCGGGGCGTTCGACGTGCTGATGTCCGGCGATCGTCAACAGCACGACACGATGGTCATCGAGCAAGCCGTCGACCTGGCGAAGAACGTGGACACGATCGTGCTCGCGCAGGCATCGATGGGTCGCCTCGCCGAGACGCTTCGGGAGAAGACCGGTCTGCCCGTCCTGTCCAGCCCGCGCATGGGCGTCGAGTACCTCGCCGAGCGAGTTGCGGAACTCGCCAAATGACCCTGCCTGCCGAGACGGGCGCGCCCACCGAGATGTCGGCGTTGCGCACCCTCGCACCCGCTCCCCTGGTGATCGACGATGCCCGGCTCAAGATCCGCGAGGCGAATGTCGCGTCGGGCACCCGGGTGATCTTCCTCGACGACGATCCCACGGGCAGCCAGTCGGTTCAGGGAGTTCCGGTGCTCACCCGCTGGACCCCGGATGACCTGCGGTGGGCATTCGCGCAGCCGTCGAGTGGATTCTTCATCCTCACCAACACGCGAGGGCTGAACGACTCAGAGGCGACCTCGACGATGCGCGAGGTCGCGGCGGTGATCGACCGCGTCGCCGCCGATCTCGACCTGCAGTACTCCCTCGTCACTCGCAGCGACTCGACCCTCCGGGGCCACTACCCCCTCGAAACCGATGTTCTCCTCGACATGGGAGCGAAGGAAGGTCGGCCCTACGACGCCCTGCTGATCGCGCCGGCCTACATCGCCGCCGGTCGGGTGACTGCCTCCGACGTGCACTACGTGCAGGAGGGTAACGCCTTCGTTCCCGTCGGCCAGACCAGCTATGCGCGAGACGCGACTTTCGGTTTTCACAGCTCGGACATCCGCGACTATGTGGAGGAGAAGACCGACGGACGCATTTCGGCGGGTGAGGTCAGGAGCCTGAGTCTCGAGGACATCCGCGTCGGTGGGCCGGAGCGGGTTCGGGACATCATCCTCTCCTGCTCGGGAGCCGTGCCGGTGATCGTCAACGCCCTCGACGACAGCGACCTCGACGTCGTTACCCTTGGTCTGCTGCTGGCCGAGCAATCGGGAGCCCGGGTGCTGTGCCGCACCGGCCCCTCCTTCGTGGCCTCCCGGCTCGGAATGGCCGGACGCGAGCCGCTCTCCCACGGGGAGATCTTCGCGGTCGGGGAAAGGTCGGGCAACGGCCTCGTCGTGGTCGGCTCGCACGTGGAGCTCACGTCGAGACAGGTCGCCTGCCTCACCGAGCGGCTCCCGGAGATCGAGACCGTCGAGCTCGACGTGCCCCGATTGCTCGACCCGCTCCAGGCCGAAGCCGAAGTGGAGCGTTGCTCGGTCGCGCTCACGGCCGCGCTGCGCAGAACTGATGCGCTGCTGGTGTCGAGTCGTCGCCGGATCACCGGTGACAGCGGACATTCCAGCCTCGTGATCGCCCAGACCGTGTCCCGGGCGCTGGTGGACCTGACCCGTCGGGTGGTCGAGGACGTGCCGCTCAAGTGGGTGCTCGCCAAGGGCGGTATCACCTCGAGCGATATCGCCACCGAGGGTCTCGGCATCCGGCGGGCGCTCGTGGCCGGGCAACTTTTCGACGGAATCGTCTCGGTCTGGCTCAACGACGGAGAAGGCGAGCGCGGTCTGGAAGGACTGCCCTACGTCGTCTTCGCCGGGAATGTGGGCGATGAAGGCACGCTCGCCGATGCCGTGTCGATCCTGCGGGGGAGCTCGCCTATACGCGAATAGTCACTCCCCTCATCCGAGAATCCATCACAGTCTCATATCCACACACAGTTTCACCATCGTTTGCACTGATTACAAAGGAGTAGTAATGCGAAAAGTCCTGTTGGCAACCGCCCTTCTGGCAGTTTCGACCCTCGCCCTCGCCGGATGCAGCACCGCGGCGACCACCGGGGGAACCGCGGCGAAGTCCGATTCCAAGCCCGTCTACGTCTTCCTCCCGAAGTCGCTCAACAACCCGTACTGGGTCGATGCGCGCAAGGGAATGGAAGATCAGGCGAAGAAGCTCGGCGTCACCGCGAAGTTCCTCGGCCCGGACACCGACGATGCCGCCGCACAGGTGGCCATCTTCGATTCCATCCTCGCCACCAAGCCCGCCGGCATCGCGATCTCGCCCAACGACCCCGCCAGCGTGATCGACGACATCGCGAAGGCTCGCGCGGCCGGCATCCCGGTCATCGCCTGGGACGGCCCCGTGCCGAACAGTCAGGTGATGGGCTACATCGGCACCGACAACGTGGCCGCGGGAGAGCAGGCGGGAGAAGCCCTCGCCAAGAGCATCAACAAGAAGGGCAAGGTCGCCGTGGTCATCGGCAGCCTGAGCGCGGTCAACCTCAACCAGCGCCTCACCGGCGTCAAGAAGGCCCTGGCCAAGTACCCGGACATCAAGCTCGTCGCTACCGAGGTCTCCGGCGAATCCATCGCCACCGCCCAGTCGGCATCCGAGACGATCCTCCAGGCCAACCCCGACCTCGCCGGCATGGTGGGCATCGGTGGATCCGACCTTCCCGGAATCGCCGGCGCGCTCAAGTCGGGCAACAAGTGCGGCGCGGTCAAGGCCGTCGGATTCGACGTGGTGCCCCAGGGCATCGACGGCATGAAGGGCAAGTGTGTCGATGCGCTCATCTCGCAGAAGCCGTTCGGTATGACCGCCCAGGCCCTGCAGATCCTGGCCGACTTCCACAACAAGACCTCCAAGTTGAAGGACAACTTCACCGTGGACACCGGAGTCGTCACCGTCACACCGGACACGCTGGACGAGTTCCTGAAGACCGCGCACTAGCGCGGATTGGCGGGGCCGACTACGGTCGGCCCCGCACCCCCTGTCAACAACGAAGTTTTAGGAGTGGCCATGACCGAGCCAGCGCTCATTTCGATGCGCGGTATCGTCAAGCGATATCCGGGCGTGACCGCCCTCCGCGACGTCGAACTTTCTGTGCGACCCGGCGAAGTGATGGCCCTGGTCGGCGAGAACGGTGCCGGCAAGAGCACGCTGCTGAAGATCCTCGCCGGTGCGGCCCGCGCCGACGAGGGCACCATCGAGGTCTCCGGAGTGGTGCGCGACATCCAGGCGCCGCGGGACTCCCAGGCGTGCGGCATCGCCGTCATCTACCAGGAGCTCAACCTCGCCAACGACCTCAGCGTTGCCGAGAACATCTATGTCGGTCGAGAGATCAAGAACCGCTTCGGTCTTGTGGACTTCCGCGCGATGGAGCGTGGCGCTGCGGCCCTGTTGGACAGCCTCGGTGTCACGATCTCGCCTCAGCAACTCGTCGGCGATCTGAACATCGCTCTGCGCCAGATGGTCGAGATCGCCAAGGCGCTCCTGGTCGACGCCCGCATCGTCGTCATGGATGAGCCCACCTCCTCACTCACCGAGGAAGAGGTCGAGACGCTCCTGGAACTGGTTCGGAAACTGCGGTCCAACGGGGTCAGCGTCATCTATGTCTCGCATCGCATGCGAGAGATCTACGAGATCGCCGACCGGATCACCGTCATGCGTGACGGGGCCGTCGTCGGAGTGTGCGAAGCCAGCACCACCACTCCCAACGACGTCGTGCAGATGATGGTCGGGCGAGAGCTCGTCGACCTCTACGGCGTTCGGTCGGTGCCGCTGGACGAGACTGCCGCGCCCGCGCTCGAGGTGAAGAGTCTCAGTTCCGGAGACCTGTTGCACGATGTGAGCTTCGCCGTGCGTCCGGGCGAGATCCTGGTGCTCGCCGGGCTCATCGGGGCGGGTCGCAGCGATGCCGCCCTCGCCATCTTCGGAGCCGCGAAACGGAGCGGCGGCGAGATCCTGGTATCCCAGAAGGCGCTGGCCCTTCGCACCCCGACCGAGGCCATGGATGCGGGGATCGGCTTCGTGCCGGAGGACCGCAAACACCAGGGACTCTTTCTGGGGCTTCCCGTTCGGGAGAACATCTCTTCGGCATCCCTTCGCGCGATCAGCCGGCTGTCGATCGTGTCGCGTCGGCGCGACCGGGATCTCGCGGCTCATCACTCGAGCCAGCTCGGGCTCCGGCTGTCGGCCATCGACGTCGCGGCCGGCACGCTGAGCGGCGGAAACCAGCAGAAGGTCGTGCTTGCCCGCTGGCTCGCGCGCAAGCCGCGCATCCTGATCCTCGACGAACCGACGCGTGGTGTCGATGTCGGAGCGAAGGCAGAGATCTACCAACTGATCCGCACGATCGCAGCAGAGGGAGTCGCGGTGCTCGTGATCTCTTCTGAACTCACCGAGGTGCTCGGCATCGCCGACCGCATCGTCGTGATGCGTGAGGGATACGGGGTCGGGGAATTGAACGCCGCGGACGCGACAGAGAAGCGCGTGATGGCGATGGCAACAGGAGTCGAAGGAGACGTTTCATGACTATCAACGAAGTGACCGCCAAGAAAGACCCGGCCTCGGCTGGCGCCGGTGCGGCAGTGCCGGTGCCGGAACGCATGACTCCCGGCCAGAGGTTCCGCCTCAGAGTTCGGAAGATCGTCGGAGCACGCGAGGCCACCCTCGCCGGCGTGGTCGTGCTCCTCGTCGTCTACCTCTCCTTTGCGTCGCCCTACTTCCTCACGGCGGGCAACCTCACCGTTGTGGGGCGGCAGATCGCGCTCGCGCTGATCATCAGCGTGGGGATGACCTTCGTCATCCTCATCGGCGGCATCGATCTCTCCGTTGGGTCGACAGTCGCACTGGTGAGCGTGCTCACCGGCGAGTTCATGGTCACCATCGGGATCCCCCCGGTGCTCGCCGTGCTCTTCGCGCTGCTGGGAGGGGCCGCCGTCGGGCTGATCAACGGAGTCATCAATGCCTACGTCGGCATACCCTCGTTCGTCGTGACGCTCGGGATGCTCGCGGTTGCCCGCGGGCTCAGCCTCGGCATCACCAGCGGCTCCACGATCAGCGGTTTCCCGCCGGAATTCCTCAACCTCGGACAGGGTTCTGCGCTCGGCGTTCCCATCCCCGTGTGGGTGGCAGTGGTGATCGCGATCGTCGCGCATCTCGTGTTGACCCGCACCACCTTCGGTCGGCACATCTACTTCGTCGGCTCCAACGAGGAGGCGGCGAAGCTCTCGGGCATCCGCGTGCGTCGGGTCAAGATCGCGGTCTTCGTGATCTCGGCCTCGCTCGCCTCGGTGTCGGGGATCCTCGAGACCGCCCGGCTCAGCGTCGGGCAGCCCGCGGCCGGAAACGGCTATGAGCTGCTGGCGATCGGCGCTGCGGTGATCGGTGGCGCCAGCCTCTTCGGCGGCGTGGGGGGTATCCTCGGCACCGCGCTCGGAACCTCTCTTCTGCTCCTCATCCAGAACGCGCTGATCCTGCTCGGCATCTCTGCCTACTGGCAGCAGGTGTTCAGCGGTGTGATCATCGTCGCCGCGGTCGCTCTCAATATGTGGCGTCGTCAGCGCAAATAGCCCGCAGCCCTCCCTCAAGAAAAAAAGGATAGAAACATGAAGGTAGTCATCACCGGTGCACACGGCAAGGTCGGACGCGCCGCCACCCAGGCGCTCCTCGACGCAGGTCACGACGTGCTCGCCACCGACCTCACACGCCCCGGCTTCGAAAGGCGTGAGGAGGGCTCGGCGCGCTACATGATGGCCGACCTCACCGATGCGGGCGAGGCCTTCGCGGTCGTGCGTGGCGCCGACGCGGTCGTGCATGTCGCCGCCATCCCCGAGCCGACCGGCAACCCGGCACACGTCGTCTTCCGCACCAACCTAATGGCGACCTTCAACGTGCTCGAGGCTGCGGTGCGTTTCGGAGTGAAGCGCTTCGTGAACATCTCGAGCGAGACCGTGCCCGGGTTCTTCTTTCCCGAGCGCCCCTTCCTTCCGGACTACGCGCCGGTGGACGAACTGCACCCGGCCCACCCGCAGGATCCCTATGCGCTCACCAAGCACTTCGGAGAGCAGCTGATGGACGCGGCGGTCGAACGCAGCGACATCCGCGCCATCTCGATCCGCCCGAGCTGGGTTCAGAACGAGGGCAACTACGAGCAGAACCTCGGCCCGCAGGTTCGGGATGCCTCGGTGCTCAGCCCCAACCTGTGGAGCTACATCGACGCCTACGACCTCGCTGATGCCATCGTGCTCGCCACCGAGTCGGAGCTTCCGGGACACGAGGTGTTCTACATCGCCTCACCCGACAACGTTGGCGGCCACGACTTCGCCGAGGTGCTTCACCAGTACTACGGCGACAAGATCGAACTGCGTGAGCTCGACCGGGTCGACGCCTCCGGAATCTCCAGCGCGAAGGCGCAGCGGATGCTCGGCTGGACCCCCAAGCGTTCCTGGCGTGACTACCTCGACGCCGACGGTCGGGCCATCGCCAAATGAAACGCACCAGCGGGATCATCAATCCGCAGCTGTCGCGCGTGATCGCCGAATGCGGCCACACGGATGCCCTCGTCGTCGCCGATGCGGGGCTGCCGATCCCGCTGGGAGTCGAACGCATCGACCTCGCGTACCGGGAGGGCTCGCCGGCATTCCTCGACATCCTCGACTCGGTGCTCGAGGAGTTCATCGTCGAGCGGGCGGTGATCTCGGGCGAGATGGAGACGGAGAGCCCGGGGATGCTCGCCGCGGTGAAGGAACGCCTTCAGCAGTTCGGAGTCTCGGTGGAGGCCGTTCCTCACGTCGAGTTCAAGGCTCTCACCCGGGACGCCCGCGCGATCGTGCGCACCGGCGAGTACACGCCGTACTCGAATGTGATGCTCTTCTCCGGCGCCCCCTTCTAGC
This sequence comes from Frigoribacterium sp. UYMn621, assembly GCF_040549525.1. NCBI lineage: Bacteria > Bacillati > Actinomycetota > Actinomycetes > Micrococcales > Microbacteriaceae > Frigoribacterium > Frigoribacterium sp. UYMn621. Next base: position 564,438 of record NZ_JBEPTM010000001.1, read on the forward strand.
GGACGCGCCCCGGAGTGCCACGCGGCGCGGAGAATTCCGACGCGCGTGGTGCTCCGGACAGCGGAGCACTCCGATGACCCCGCCTCCGGCGTCGGCGGGGGAAAACCGCACCTGTGGCGCGCCACGAAGTCCCGTAACAGGTCAGCGCAGCTCGATCATCCGCTCGAGGGCCGGGAGCGCCGCCTCGATCGCGGCGACCTCCTCTGCAGAGAGTCGCTCGAACAGTTCGGCGACGATCTGCTGGCGCACTCGCCGTGCCACGTGCACGGCCTCGAGGCCGGCATCCGTCACCTGGATCAGCGATGCGCGACCGTCGGCCGGATCCGTGGTACGCGAGACCAACTCCTTCGCTTCGAGTTCGGCTACCAAGCGGGTGATGCTCGGAGCGGAGACCAGCTCGACCTGCGCAAGCTCGGCGAGGCGGATCGGCCCGTGTTTCGCCACCGACACCAGCGCAGACAGCAGGCTGTGGCTGAGCCCGCCCCGCGCCGACCGCAGTCGGCGGGTGAGCTGGCCGATCACGAAGGCGAAGCGCCCGGCAGAGTCGGTCAGTAGTCGATCGATGGTGCCACGCCCTCTCGAATCCGGCCGGCGAGCGCCGGTCTAGACGTTGCTCATCGTAGCGGCGGCACCCTGCGGAAGCTCATCACGAATCGGCTCCTCCTCGTGGATGTACTTGCCTCCCGCGGTGAGGGATGCGACGGCACCGATCACCGACATCGACGCCGCAGCGATGAAGACGATCACGAGGCCAGCATGGAACGGGTCGGCGATCAGCTGAGGGAAGAAGGTCTTGCCGGTCAGCGCGGCCGCGTTCGACGACGACAGCGACTTGAGCACGCCGGTCGGTCCGAGAATGGACTCGATCGGGTTGTAACCGAGGAAAGCGGCGAACAGGCTTCCGACCGGGGGAGTGGCCGCGACCTGGTTGGCCACTGTGGCCCCCACCCCGTGCGCGGTGAGCCCGGAGCGCAGCGCGTTCGGGAGGGTCGTGGCGAGGCCGGCGATCATCAGCGAGAAGAAGATGCCGATCGACAGCGAGTTGCCGGCGTTCTGGAAGGTCCCGGTCATTCCGGATGCCGCACCGCGCTGGTTCGCCGGCACGCTGTTCATGATCGCGGTGCGGTTGGGGGCCGCGAAGAGGCCGGATCCCACCCCGTTGAGAAAGGTGATGAGCGCGAACAGCCAGTAGGGGAAGTCCACCGGGATGAGGAGCAACGCCACGAAGGTGGCGGCGACGAGCAACAGGCCGCCGGTCGCGAACCCGCGGGCGCCGAACCTGTCGGACAGCGATCCGGAAACCGGTCCGGAGACAAGGAATCCGATGGTCAGGGGCAGCAGATAGATGCCCGCCCACAGGGGTGTGCTCTCGTAGGAATAGCCGTGGAGCGGCAGCCAGATGCCCTGCAGCCAGATGATCAGCATGAACTGCAGGCCGCCCCGGCTGATCGAGGCGAGCAGGCCCGCGAAGTTGCCCCAGGCGAAAGCGCGGATACGGAACAGGCGCATGTTGAACATCGGGTCAGGGGTGTGCAGCTCGAGGAACACGAATCCGATCAGGAACGCGATTCCCCCGATGATGCCGGTGAGCACCCACGGGTTCAGCCACCCGGTGGAGGAATCGCCGTAGGGCTGGATGCCGTAGGTGATACCGGTGAGCAGCGCGACGAGTCCGACGGCGAAGACGATGTTGCCCGGCCAGTCCACCTTCCCGGTGGCCCGGGTGCCCACTTCGTGCAGCGACTTGTACGACCAGATCGTGCCGAGGATGCCGAAGGGAACGCTCACGACGAAGACCGCGTGCCAGTCGATCTCGGCGAGCACGCCACCGACGATGAGCCCGAGGAAGGTGCCCGCGATGCCGGCGACCTGGTTGATGCCGAGCGCGAAGCCGCGGCGTTCGATCGGGAACGCGTCGGTGAGGATCGCGGTGGAGTTGGCGAACAGCATCGAGCCGCCGACGGCCTGCACGACGCGCCACCCGATCAGCCAGAGGGCGCCCTGCCCGCCGGTGAAGGGGTCGAAGACGAGGAAGATCGCGGAGATGGTGAAGATGACGAAGCCGAGGTTGTAGATCTTCACGCGACCGTAGAGGTCTCCGAGTCGGCCGAAGCTCACGACGAGCACCGCCGTGACGAGGATGTACCCGGTCAGCATCCAGAGCAGGTAGCTGACGTTTCCCGGCTCGAGCGGGTTCAACTTGATCCCGGTGAAGATGGCCGGGAGCGAGATCAGCACGATCGACCCGTTGATGGTGGCCATCAGGATGCCGAGGGTGGTGTTGCTCAGCGCGATCCACCGGTAGTTCGGGTGGTCCTTGTTGAACATCCCGGTTCGCGTCTTCACGGTCTTCTGCGCCACGATTTCCTCCGTCTTCCGGCCTCGTCGTCGAGCGCCAACGCCAGTGACTGGCATGGAGTCACTCACTGGCATTTAGTTACTTGTTGTGAACTAAGTATAACCGCCCACTGTCCGCGATTCCCTAACATGGAGCCATGACCCTTGCCGCCGACTTCATCGCCCTGGGTGATGAGCACTTCGTGTCGCTGACGACCTTTCGCAAGTCGGGGGAGGCGGTCTCGACCCCGGTCTGGATCGCCCGCGATGGCGACGACCTCGTCGTCACGACACCCGCGATGAGTGGCAAGGTCAAACGGCTGCGCAACAGTCCCCGCGTGGAGCTGCGCGTCTGCGATCGCCGTGGCCGCGTGAAAGACGGCGTGCCGGTGTTCCGGGGGAGCGCCGCCATCGAGTCCGGTGACGATGTCACGGCGAGACTCGACAGGATCTTCGCCGCCAAGTTCAGACTCGAATACAAGATCTTCATGTTCATCGAGGGCCGCGGCAAGCAGGGCAAGAAGGATCGCGTGCTGCTGCGGATCACGCCGGCCTGACCGAACCGAACCGAACCGAACCGAACTGGGGCTCGGCTCGTCGGTGGCCGGATTGTGCCCCGGACAGGGGGAGAAACGCACATTCTGTCCCCTCACTCTGACGGAATGTAAGCAGCGAAACGCCCCCACTTCGGGGGCGACTTTCGGCTCCTCCTCCCGTATTTGCTTGTGATGCCCCTGCCCGGGGCCTACCGTTGGCCGTAGGCGCGGCGAAGATCTGTCGGTCTCACAGGGGTTCGGGGGAATCTGGCATGAAGCGGTTCGCACTACTCACGACGGTTCTCACCGCCGTACTGACGCTCGTTCTGCCGTTCATCGGTGGAAGCGGCCCGTCGCTCACCGGCTCCGTATCTGCCGCGACCGCGGCCGGTTCTGCGACCCCCCGCTATGCCTCGTCCCTCGCCGCCCCGGCGGCATCCGCCGCGGTCGCCCCCGTCACGGTTGTCACCAACGAGGTGCTGGCTGCGAAGGCTCAGGCGGCCACGGCGGCCTACCTGAAGTCCGATTCCGAGCATCTCGGCCAGAAGCCCGTGCCGATCCCGGTCGTCGTCGCCCCGCCCGCGGCGCAGCCCTCCGCGAGCGGTGCTCGCCCGAGCCGCGGTGGTTCGAGCGGCGGTTCCAGCGCCGGGGGAAGCACCGCCGACCGTCGCGCCGCGGCAGCAGCGGCCGGCACATCCTGCCCGGGCAGCGCGGGCGGCGGCGGTAGCGCACCGGGCGGAAGCGAGTCGGGCATCGGGGGAACCACCAGCGGCGACATCCAGTCCTTCTCGGCCACCCTCAATGCCATCCGCGCAGCCAACTGTCTGCAGCCCATCGCCCCCGGCAACTTCCGTTACGACTCCTGCATGGAGCAGCGCCTGTACTGGATGGCCGAAGACCCGAGTACCAACCCGGGCAACACCTGGGGTCACTCCGGTGTGCGGAGCCTCGCCCCCGACGCCAACGGGGTCTACTATTCGGACGCCGTGCCGGCCAAGGGATGCGACGGAAACCTCGCGGGAGGATCGGGCAACACCGGAGCGACAGTCGCCCAGAAGTGGTGGGACTCGCTTGCCCACCGCGCATCCCTCTATCGCCCCGGAGTGGCGAGCACGAGCGGCGTGTGCATCTACTTCGCAATGACCCACGGGGGAGTGCCAGGCGAGAGTAGCGGCTTCACCCGCGCCGCGGCGCGCTGGGGTGGCTGCTGAGCCACTGCTAGATTCTCGTTTCATGACTGTGGAAGAGACGACGAACCCACCCGCGCCGATTCGCTGGGGCATTCTCGGCACCGGCTTCATCGCCCACACCCAGACTGCCGATCTCATCGGATGCGGCTTCACCGTCGCGGCAGTCGGCTCCCGTTCCCGGGAGTCGGCCGAGGCGTTCGCGGGGGAGTTCGGCATCCCCGTCGCGCACGGAAGCTATGAAGACCTCGTCGCCGACCCCGGCGTCGATGCGATCTACATCTCGACGCCGCATCCGTTCCATGCCGCGAACGCGCTGCTCGCGCTGCGGGCGGGCAAGCATGTCCTCGTCGAGAAGTCCTTCACTGTCACTGCCGAGGAGGCGCGCGAGGTGGTCGAGGCCGGCGAAGCCGCCGGGCTCGTGGTGATGGAGGCGATGTGGACCCGCTTTCTGCCTCATATGGTGCGCATTCGCGAGATCATCGCCGCCGGAACTCTCGGCGACGTGAGAACCCTGATCGCCGACCACAACCAGAACCTGCCGAAGGATCCGCTGCACCGCCTCAACAACCCGGAGCTCGGGGGCGGCGCACTCCTCGACCTGGGCATCTACCCGGTGTCCTTCGCGTTCGACCTCTTCGGCGCCCCGACCCAGGTGAAGGCACTGGCCGCGATGACCGCGACCGGTGTCGACCGACAGACCGCCATCGTGCTCGGATTCGAGGATGACCGGCAGGCCGTGCTGCACTGTGCTCTCGACACCACGGGCCCGAACACCGCCTCGATCCTCGGAACGGATGGCCGCATCGACATCGACGCCGTGTGGTATTCGCCCACGAGCTTCACCGTCTTCGATGCCGAGGGCGCGGTGATCGAGCGATTCGAGAGCACCGTCTCGCATCGTGGCATGCAGTACCAATCCTGGGAGTTCGAACGGCGAATCCGGGAGGGCGACCACACTCCGGCCATCCTTCCGGCGACCGAGAGCGTGCGCATCATGGAGACCCTCGACGCGGTCCGTGCGCAGATCGGTCTCTCCTACCCCGGCGAATAGGCCCGGTTATCATGGGTGGGTGAGTGACCCGAAGGATCCGCAGCTCCCGCAGCCGCCGATCGATCCCCCGAGTGCGGCGCCGGCGCAGCCTCCGACCGTGCCTGCCGCGGTGCCGCCTGCCGCGGTGCCGTCTGCCCCGGCCTCACCTTCGCCCGTGCCGCTGACCAGACGCGAAGCGCGGGAGCTCGAGCAGTCGGGCCAACTGCCCGTCACGGCGGCGGTTCCTCCGGCCGCAGAATCTCCTGCCGACCCTCCGTCAGCCGTGCCTCCGGCGACCGACGCTCCGGCAACCGTACTTCTCCCCTCCTGGGGCACCGCGCTCTTCTCTCCATCCCCGCCTCCCGAGCAGCCGACGCAATTGCTTGCCACCTCCGCTGCGCCGGAAGCATCGGCGGCCGGCGCTCCCCCCGGAACTCGCGGCGGCATCTTCGCGCTCATCGCGAAGCATCCGAACGCCTGGCTGTTCTCCGCTCTCGGCGTCGTCTTCGCGCTCCTGGCCACCGGATCCGTGCTCACCGGCATGGCCGTCGGCTCGGGCTCGGCGGATGCCTCGGCTCCCGGAGCCGCCGTTGGCCCGAGTGCCACGCCGACCCCCACCCCGGCCCGTGACGTCCCCGCCGCGATCGCCGCGGCCACGCGCCTGCGCACCTGTTCCGTCGTCGCGCCAGCCACCGACCCGAACCTCCTCACCTTCCAGGCCTCGGTGATCAACGCCACAACCGGCGAGGTGCTCTTCGATCGCGGGGGCGCCACACCCTCGCGCACCGCGAGCGTGCTCAAGACCCTCACTGCGGCTGCGGCGCTCAACGTGCTCGGGCCCGACTACCAGATCTCGACCAAGGTCTACGCGGGTGCCACACCCGGCACCGTGGTGCTCGTCGGCGGCGGGGATCCCACGCTGAGCGTGCTGCCCTCCGGCCAGGAGAGTGTGTACAGGGACGCACCGAAACTGAGCGATCTCGCGCAGCAGGTGTCCGCAGCCAGCCCCGTGCCGATCACGGACATCGTGCTGGATTCGAGCTTCTGGGACCCGAACGACAACTGGGATCCGAGTTGGGAGCGCAGCGAACAGTCCGAGGGGTACCAGCCCGAGGTGACCGCCCTCACGGTCGACGGGGGCCGGGCGGATCCCCGCAAGCAAGACAGTCCGCGCAGCAGCAACCCGATCGCCGACGCGGGTGCCGCCTTCGCCGCCGACCTCGGCGTCTCCGGGGCCGAACACATCACCACCGGCACGGCGCCAGCCGGCGCCACCCTGCTCGGTGAGGTGAAGTCACGGCCGGTGAGCGAACTCGTGGCCTACATGCTGCCGGTCTCGGACAACACCCTCGGGGAATACCTCGCGCGCCAGACCTCGAAGGTCGCGGGCAGCGACGGATCCTCGGCCTCTCTCGCGAAGGTGATCCCGGCCGCCCTCACCAAGTACGGCCTCACCACCACCGGAGTGGTCATTCGCGACGGATCGGGGCTCAGCAATGACAACGCAGTGCCCGCCGCCTTCGTCGCGCAACTGATGGCCAAGGTGTCTGCGGGCCAGCAGAACCTCCGCATCATCTACGACGCGCTGCCGATCGCGGGCAAGACCGGCACCCTCGCCAGTCGGTTCACCGGGGCGAACGCGGTGGCACGGGGAGCGGTCAACGCGAAGACGGGCTGGATCAAGACCGAGTACGCGCTCGCCGGCGTCGTGCACGCCACCGACGGCACCACCCTCGCGTTCGCGTTCTACGCCCTCGGCGCCATCAACAGTCGCACCATTCCTGCGCTCGACACCATCACCACCGCCGTATTCAAGTGCGGTAACAACCTCTCGAACAACTGATCTCATGACCCGCGCCCTGTTCATCATCGACGTGCAGAACGACTTCACCGAGGGCGGAGCGCTCGGCGTCGAGGGCGGCGCGGCCGTCGCCGCGGCGATCACGCGGTATCTGGCGCAGCATCCGCATCGCTATGACCAGGTCTTCGCCTCCCGCGACTGGCACGACGCAGAGGGTGACAACGGCGGCCACTTCGCGAGGGGGCACTCCGGCGAACCGGATGGCCCGGACTTCGTGACCACCTGGCCGGTGCACTGCGTGGCTGGCACGACCGGTGCCGATTACCATCCGGCATTGGACACCTCTGCCGTCACGGTCGGAGTGCGCAAGGGGCAGGGACGCCCGGCCTACTCGATCTTCCAGGGCGTGACCGACTCCGGGCAATCTGTGGTGCAGAAGCTCGACGAACTGCAGGTCGACGAGGTGGATGTGGTGGGCATCGCCACCGACTACTGCGTGCTCGCCAGCGCGCTCGATGCCGTGGCGGCGGGCCGGACGGTGAGGGTGTTCGAGGACCTCGTCGCCGGTGTCGATCCGGTGTCGAGCGCGCTCGCCCTCGAGCGCCTGGCGGCGGCCGGGGTGCGGGTCGAAGGGTCGCCGCAAAACTAGACTGATCGCATGAGTGTGATCTCCGAATCCGAACTTCTGTCCCGTGTGCCCGACCGGCTCTTCATCGGTGGGGACTGGGTGGAATCCACCTCTGGACGATCGATCGAGGTGGTCGATCCGTCGACCGGGCTGGTGATCAAGACCATCGCCGATGCCTCGGTCGCCGACGGAGCCCTGGCGATGGATGCCGCTGCGGCCACGCAGGCTTCCTGGGCGGCAACCGCGCCCCGGGTGCGCGGCGAGATCCTGCGCCGGGCCTTCGACCTGCTGCAGGAGCGCGCTGATGAATTCGCGCTGCTGATGACTCTCGAAATGGGCAAGCCCCTCGCCGAAGCGCGCGGCGAGGTCACCTATGGTGGCGAGTTCCTGCGCTGGTTCAGCGAGGAAGCCGTGCGCATCGGCGGCCACTACGGGGTGAACCCCGAGGGCACTGGTCGCATGTTCGTCACCCGCTTCCCGGTCGGACCCTCTTTTCTCATCACCCCGTGGAACTTTCCCCTGGCGATGGCGACCCGCAAGATCGCGCCGGCGCTCGCGGCCGGGTGCACCGCGGTCGTGAAGCCCGCCGAGCTGACCCCTCTCACCACCCTCTACTTCGCGAAGCTCCTCGAGGAGTCCGGCCTGCCGAAGGGAGTGCTCAACATCATCACGACCTCCACCTCCGGCGAGGTCTCCGCACCGATCATCGCCGATTCCCGCTTGCGCAAGCTCAGCTTCACCGGGTCGACGCCGGTGGGTGTCCGCCTGCTCAAGCAGGCCGCCGACAACGTGCTCCGCACATCCATGGAGCTGGGGGGCAACGCCCCGTTCCTGGTGTTCGAGGATGCCGATCTCGATGCCGCCGTCGACGGCGCGATGATCGCGAAGTTCCGCAACATCGGCCAGGCCTGCACCGCGGCCAACCGGTTCATCGTGCACGAGTCGGTAGCCGCGGAGTTCGCCACACGCGTGACCGAGCGGGTCAACTCACTGACGATCGGGAGGGGCACCGAGACCGGGATCTCGATCGGACCGCTCATCAACGCCGCAGCGGTTGCCAAGGCCGACGAGCTGGTCTCGGATGCGGTCTCCCGCGGTGCGACAGTTCTCACCGGGGGAACCCCGGTCGACCGCGATGGCAGCTTCTACGCACCCACAGTGATCACCGGGGTGACGCCGGGAAGCGACATCCTGCGCGAAGAGATCTTCGGACCGGTGCTGTCGATCACGACCTTCACCGACGAGGCGGATGCGGTGGCCAAAGCCAACGACACCCAGTATGGCCTGGTGAGCTACGCCTTCACGCGCGACCTGGCCCGCGGACTTCGACTGATCGACAGCATCCAGACCGGCATGATGGGCCTCAACGTGGGAGTCGTCTCGAACGCGGCGGCGCCCTTCGGCGGAGTCAAGCAGTCCGGCCTCGGACGCGAGGGCGGCGACGTCGGCATCGACGAGTACCTCGAGACGAAGTACGTGCTCGCGCCGGCCACCGTCGCGTGACCGTCGTCGAGATCACGGACCTCTCCGATCCGCGACTCGCCGACTATTCCCACCAGACGGATGTCGCGCTCAAGAAGGCGCGCGGCACGGAGCACGGCCTCTACATCGCCGAGTCGGCACTTGTGCTGCAGCGGGCGCTCGCCGCAGGGCATCGGCCGCGCTCGGTGCTCGCCCTCGGCAACACCGTCGACGAGGCGCTCGCGCTGGTGGGTGAGGAGATTCCGATCTTCTCTGGGCCGAGCGAGCTGCTCGAGGAGCTGACCGGTTACCTGCTGCATCGCGGCCTGATCGCCGCGATGCACCGCCCGGAACTGCCTGCGGCGTCGGCGCTGCTCCAGGACGCCCGGCGGGTGATCATCCTCGAGAATGTCGCTGACCCCACCAATGTGGGGGCGATCTTCCGCTCCGTCGCCGCCATCGGTGCCGATGCGGTGTTCGTCACTCCCCGGTGCTCCGATCCGTTCTACCGGCGCGCCATCCGGGTGTCGATGGGCACGGTGCTGCAGGTGCCGTGGACGCGTCTGGGGGACTGGCCGTCTACCCGGCGGCTGCTCGCGGCATCCGGATTCCAGGTGGCGGCACTGGCCCTGAGCGCGGATGCCGTGAGCCTGCGCGACTTCGCGGCGCCCGAGCGACTGGCGCTCGTGCTCGGCGCCGAGGGGGAGGGCCTCACCGCTGAAGCGCTTGCCAGCGCCGACACGGTGGTTCAGATTCCCATGGCGCACGGGATCGACTCGCTCAACGTCGCCGCGACCGCCGCCGTGGCGATGTGGGCGCTCGCCTGACCCCTCAGATCGCTCGCATGCGGTTGTTCCGCGGGTCGTGGGTGAGCTCGGCGCGGCCGAGCTGTTCGAGCAGCGGGGGCAGGTACATCCCGAACCGTCCGCGATAGCCCTTGCGCAAGCCGTACCATCCGCCGACCGGATTGGTCTCGGCTCGTCCCCAGGCTTCGACGGTTCCCTCGGCGGGCGTCTTCGATTCGTCGGAGGCACCCAGGTCGACCCAGTCGCCCTGCTCCGTGAGCCAGGAGTGCAGGTCGTCGATCGCCCGGGACTGGTATTTCAGGGTGGTCGAGCCCACCTGGCAGACGAGTTCGTCGCCCTCGACGAACATCGTGTAGTTCGAAGATCCGGGAGCCGTGACCAGCTCCCAGGGGTCGTCCTTCGTTCCAGCGGCCATCGTCGGCTCCTCTGCTCAGCAGAAATCTAGCGCATCCCCACGTCATCATTCAGGAATGTGTGGGGCTGGTGTGACGGATGCTGCAGGAGTCGACCTCATCCGTGCCATCCGTCTCATCCGTCGCAGATGTTCCTGAATGATGGAGAGCGCGGAAGGGGTGGACCAAGCGGAACGCCTCAGACGAGCAACTGGTGTTTCGCGAGCTCGCGGTAGAGCGGGGTGCTCTTGACGAGTTCGGAGTGGGTGCCGACGCCGACGACCCGCCCGTGGTCGAGCACCACGATCTGGTCGGAGTCGACCACGGTGGAGAGGCGATGCGCGATCACAATCAGGGTGCGGTTCTCCGCCACGGCATCGATCGCCTCGCGGAGCAACTGCTCGTTGAGCCCGTCGAGAGACGACGTCGACTCGTCGAGCAGAAGGATGGGCGGGGCCGCGAGCAGGGTGCGTGCGATGGCCAGACGCTGGCGCTCACCGCCGGAGAGCATGACGCCCTCCTCGCCGACCGCCGCATCCAGGCCCGAGTCGCTGCGCTCGAGTACCGCCGTGAGGTTCACATCGTGCAACACCCGGATGCACTCCTCGTCGGTGGCATGGGGAGCACCGAGAGTGAGGTTGTCGCGCAGGGATCCGGCGAGCACCGGGGCATCCTGCTCCACGTAGCCGATCTGGGCACGAAGGGCCTCCCGATCGAGCCCGCGGATGTCGACGCCGCCGAGTCGCACCAGACCTGCGGTCGGGTCGTAGAAGCGTTCGATCAGCGCGAGGATCGTGCTCTTGCCGGCGCCGGAGGGACCGACGAGCGCGGTGCGCTGGCCGCGGGGGGCGTCGAAGGAGACCCCGTGGAGCACGGTGAGGTCCTTCGGCGCGGCATCCTCCACGACATCGGAGTGCTCCACCAGCCCGGAGCCGGTGGCCGGGGCAGACGCGGGGACCGGAGCCGCCGGGTAGGTGAACACCACGTCGTGGAAACTGATCGCGGAATCCGAGGGCATCGGCGCAGCGGGTTCGATCGCGCCGTCGAGCTCTGCTTCGCTCGGAAGGGTCACGATCTCCTGGATGCGCCCGAGCGCGCCGAGCGCCTGGTTCACCGAGGTGATCGCGCCGAAGGCCTGCCCGAGAGGCATGATCAGCATGAAGAGGAAGAAGATGAAGGCCACGAGGTTGGCGATCGTGATGGCGCCGCTCGCGACACGGAATCCTCCGACGCCGAGCACCACGAGCAGGGAGACTTGCAGGGCGATTCCCGCGATCGGCACCACGAGCGCCGAGATCTTCGCGACCTGGATGCCCATCTCCCACGCGCCCTTGGCGTCCTTCTCGATCGCCGCGGTCTCGCGATCGGTGGCGTTGGAGGCGCGAACGGTGCGGATGGCTCCGAGCGCGCGTTCGACGGAGGCGGCGAGATCCCCCACCTTCTCCTGCTGTTTACGACTCGCGACCCGCACCCGGCCGGACAGCAGCACGACCGTGACGACGGAGACGGCGATGACCAGCACGGTCAGACCGAGAAGCACCGGATCGATGACGAGCATCGCGATCAGGGCGCCGAGGAAGATGAGGGCGCCGCCGATCGCGTCCACCAGGCCCTGGGTCAGCACCGCGTAGAGCAGAGTGGTGTCGGATCCCACCCGCGAGACGAGGTCGCCGGTGCGCCGGGTGTCGAACTCGCTGATCGGCAGTCGAAGCATCCGCCGCACGAGCTGGCGGCGGGCAGAGAGCACGACGCTCGTGCCGGTGCGCTGCAGAAGGTAGTGCTGCACCCCCGAGAGGATGGCGGAGATCACGACCAGAGCGACGAGCAGGTACACGAGCGTGCCGAGGGGATCGTTCTTCTGCACCCGTGCGATCACCTGGCTCACCAGCAGCGGCTGCCCGAGGGATGTCGCCGCCCCCAGCACGCTGAGCGCGATGACGATGCCGAGCACCCTCTTGTGCTCGAGCAGGTAGGGCAGAAGCTGGCTGAAGCTCGCGCGGGGCCCATCGTCTTTCTTCTGGCGGGAGAAGGGAGAGCGGGAGGGGCGAGATTGCGTGCTTGTGCTCATGATGTCGTTTCCGTTGGGCGAGGCGAACAATCAAGCTTAGGCACTGCGGTGCTGGGAGCTCGTACTCCGCAGGGAGCATGAGCGAGCCTCGCACTATGTCCGGGGGAGTGGTTATGGTGGATCATCGTGCCTATCCCTGTCATCGCCGCCAGTCTCCTCACCAAGAAGTACAAGGATTTCGCCGCCGTCGACGGCCTCTCGTTCGAGGTCGCGCCCGGGGAGTCCTTCGGGCTGCTCGGTCCGAACGGCGCCGGCAAGTCCACCACGATGCGCATGGTCGGAGCCGTCTCCACCCGCACGAGCGGCGACCTCAGCATCCTCGGGCTCGACCCGGACGCGAACGGGCCCGAGATCCGCTCCCAGCTCGGCGTGGTGCCGCAGCAGGACAACCTCGACACCGAACTCCGGGTGCGCGACAACCTCATCGTCTACGGGCGCTACTTCGGCATCGGCATCGCGGAGTGCGGGCGCCGCGCCGACGAGCTGCTCGAGTTCGCCCAACTCTCCGATCGCAAGAAGTCGAAGGTGGACGACCTCTCGGGAGGCATGAAGCGCCGGCTCACCATCGCGCGGTCGCTCATGAACGAGCCGCGCATCCTGCTGCTGGACGAGCCGACCACCGGCCTCGATCCCCAGGCCCGCCACATCCTCTGGGATCGCCTGTTCCGCCTCAAGGAACAGGGCACCACCCTCGTGCTCACCACCCACTACATGGATGAGGCCGAGCAGCTCTGCGACCGACTGATCGTGGTCGACAAGGGCACGATCATGGCCGAGGGGGCGCCCGCCGCGCTGATCCGCCAATACTCCACCCGGGAGGTCGCCGAGCTGCGCTTCGGGTCGGAGCGCAATGCGGAGGTGGCGACGCTGATCGCCGGGGTCGGGGAGCGCATCGAGGTGCTGCCCGACCGCATCCTCGTCTACAGCGAAGACGGTGACGCGGTGCTCGCCGAGATCGCGCGACGGGGGCTGCACCCGATCACGAGCCTGGTGCGTCGCTCCAGCCTCGAAGACGTCTTCCTGCGACTCACCGGACGGAGCCTGATCGAATGACCCCCGACCACATGGGCACGGCGCAGGCGGCATCCCCCGCGGGCGCGCGCGACGTCGCCATTGCAGGCGGGGTCAAGCCGCGGCGATGGGGATCCTGGTACGTCGCTGAGCATCGCATCCGCGGCATCAATTCGTACTACAAGACGCTGCTCGCGACGGCGATCGGCAGCCCGGTCATCTACCTCTTCGCGCTCGGCGTTGGTCTCGCGACCCTTGTCGACAAGAACCAGGGCAACGCCTTCGGGGGAGTGGGCTACCTCGCCTTCGTTGCGCCCGCGCTGATCGCCTCCGCGGCGGTCGAGGCGGCCTCGGAGGAGTGCACCTACCCGATCCTGATGGGCTTCAAGTGGAACCCGATCTTCTTCGGCATGAACGCGGCGCCGATCTCGGGCAACCAGATCGTGAACGGGATCTTCATCTCCGTGATCGCCCGGGTGCTCCCCACGAGCATCATCTACTACCTGATCATGCTGGCCTTCGGGGCCGTGCCGAACGCGCTCGGGTTCCTCACCGTGCCGATCGCACTGCTCACGGGCATGGCGTTCGGGCTCGTGATCGCCAGCTACATGGCGACCGTCGAGACGGATGCCGGCCAGCCCGCCTTCATCCGCCGGTTCATCATCGCCCCGCTCCTGCTGTTCTCCGGCACCTTCTTCCCGCTCACCCAGATGCCCATCTACCTGCAGTGGATCGGCTGGATCTCGCCGCTCTGGCACGGCACGCAGCTCGGGCGCGACGTGAGCTACGGCAATGTGGAGCCGGGCTGGCTCGTGGCCGTGCACATCCTGTTCCCCCTCGCCCTCTGCGTGTATGGATGGTTACGCACCCAGCGGGTCGTCACGAGGAGGCTCGACAAGTGACGGCGACGCCGACCTTCGCCCCGGTGCGTCCGGAGCCATTACCGCGCCGCAGCGGCATCCGGGCGCTGTATGCCGGCAACTCCCGCTCGGTGATCGAGCGGGGTCTGCTGGCCACCCGAAGCACCAACTGGCTCATCGTGGTCAGCGGGTTCTTCGAGCCGATCTTCTACCTGCTCTCGCTCGGCATCGGCCTCGGTGCCCTCGTCGGTGCGGTCACCACCTCGACGGGCCAGCAGGTGCCCTACGCCGCGTTCATCGCTCCGGCGCTGCTCGCCGTCTCGGCGATGAACGGGGCGATCTTCGACTCCACCTGGAACGTCTTCTTCAAGATGCAGTTCGCGCGGCTCTACGAGGGGATGCTCGCGACCTCCCTCGGGCCGCTTGATGTCGCGCTCGGTGAGATCTTCCTCGCCCTGCTGCGCGGTGTCGTCTATGCCGCAGGCTTCCTGCTGGTGATGCAGGTGCTGGGGCTCAATCTGGCCTGGACCGCGATCCTGGCGCTCCCGGCCGTGGTGCTCGTCGCCTTCGGTTTCGCGAGTCTCGGCATGGCGATCACCAGCTACATGAATAGCTTCCAGCAGATGGACTGGATCAACTTCGCCCTACTGCCGATGTTCCTCTTCTCGGCGACCTTCTATCCGCTGAGTGTCTACCCGCAGGTCATCCAGTGGGTGATTCAGGCGCTGCCGCTGTGGCACGGTGTCGAGCTCATCCGGGGTCTCACCACCGGAGCGCTCAGCTTCGCGATGCTCGGCCATGTGCTGTACTTCGTAGTCATGATCGCGGTGGGTCTGGTGTTCACGACCCGGCGCCTGCGCGCGCTGTTTCTCGACTGAGGCCCGTCGGATTCCCCCGGCGCGCCGGCGCTGAGGCACCCCGGCGCCCCGGCACCCCAGCGCTGAGGCGGGCGATTGCGGACATTGCGGGTCGGCACGCCCGCCCGGAATGTCCGCGACCGCCCGGAGTCGGCCGCCGCGCCCCGCGAGGGAGGACTACTCCACGATCGTCGTGAAGTCGCTGTCGCGGGTCTCCCGGGTCAACCGGAGCGCGACGAGGGTGATCGCGGCAGCCAGCGAGAGATAGAGGCCGACGAGGATCGTGCTGCCGCCCGCGAGCGCCCACAGCGCCAGCGCGATGTAGGGCGCTACGGCGGCACCGATGATGCTGGACAGGTTGTAGCTCATTCCCGAGCCGGTATAGCGCACGTTGGTCGCGAAGAGCTCCGGCAACTGCGCACCCATCGGCCCGAAGGTCAGTCCCATGAGGGAGAAGCCGAGGATCAACCAGGCCATCACGCCCACGATGCCGCCGCCCGAGAGGGGAACGAACAGCAGTCCGAAGACGATGATGCCGATGGTGACGACGCTGAGCATCCGCCGTCGTCCGAAGCGCTCGGCGAGCGGGCCCGAGACCAGGGTGAAGATTCCGAAGAACACGACCCCGATGATCAGCATGATGAGGAACTCGTTGCGGGTGTATCCGAGTCCCGGCACGAACGCCGAGGGATCGAACGGTTTGCCGGCGGCCTTCGCGGCGGCCGCGGCGACATCCACGGTCTTCGCGGAAGTGCCGAAGGCCAGAGTGAAGGTCGTCATCAGGTAGAAGAGCACGTAGGTGGCGAGCATGATGAAGGTGCCGAGGACGAGCTGGCGCCAGCTGGTCTTGAAGACGAGCGCGAGCGGCACGCGGGCGACAGCGCCCTTCTCGATGACCCGGGTGAAGGCCGGGGCCTCGACCAGTCGGAACCTCACGTAGAGGCCCACGATCACGAGCAGGGCACTGGCGAGGAACGGGATGCGCCAGCCCCAGGCCGCGAAGGCCGCCGGGCTCATGGAGAGATTTAGCACGAGGAAGAGCGCGTTGGCCACGATGAACCCGATCGGTGCCCCGAGCTGCGGGAAGGTGCCGTAGATCGCGCGCTTTCCGGCCGGCGCGTTCTCGGTGGCGAGCAGGGCCGCGCCGCTCCATTCCCCACCGAGGCCGATGCCCTGTGCGAAGCGGAAGATCACGAGCAGCAGCGGGGCGAACACGGTCCAGCCGGGGGTGGAGGCCGACGGGAGGCAGCCGATGAGGAAGGTCGCGATACCCATGGTGAGGAGCGACGCGATGAGGGTGCCCTTGCGTCCGATGCGGTCCCCGAAGTGCCCGAACAGGATCGAACCGAGCGGACGACCCACGAACGCCGCCCCGAACACGGCGAAGGAGCTGAGCAGGGCGGTCGCGGGCGATTGTGTGGGGAAGAACAGTGCCGGGAACACGAGCACCGCCGCCGTGGCATAGACGTAGAAGTCGTAGAACTCGATCGAGGTTCCGATGAGGCTCGCGAGAATCACACGAGAGCGCGGATTCGCGGGCGCGGCGACGGTAGCGGCGGATGATGACATGAGCGACTGCTCCCTAGTGACGTGGATGACCGCCTCCGACCCTACCCCGCGTTCGGGGGTAGGCCGTCACGACCACCCTCCCGCGCTGGGCGCGTGTCGGGGGCGACGGCGAGCGTGGTGGAGGGCGCTACCGCACACCCTTGATCGGCAGGATGGCGAGTCCGCCGAGCGCCGCCGCAATGGCCGAGCAGATGAAGAGTGCGGTGAACCCGCCGAGGGCGGCCACCACGAAGGCGCCGAGGAGCGGAGCGAAGGCCTGGGGCACCGCCGTGGCGATGTTCATGATGCCGAGGTCCTTGCCCCGGCTGTGCGAGTCGGGAAGCACCTGGGTCGCGAGGGCCTGGTCGACGGCCATGAAGCATCCGTAACCGAGACCGAGGAGGCCCGCAGCGGCCATGGCGACGGGAAGTGCGGGCACGAAGGCGAGGAGAAGGGCGGCGAGCGCCTGCAGGTAGGCGGCGGCATAGACGAACACCTTGCGCTGGCCGATGCGGTCGCTGAGCTTGCCGAAGCCGAGGGCCGCGGCGATGAAGAAGACCAGGTAGATCATCGTGAGCAGCAGCAGGTCGTCTTCTGCCGACTTGCCTCTCCCCAGGCCGTACATGAGGAAGTAGAGCAGCAGGGTGGTGCCGAGGGCGTTACCCAGATTCACGAGGATGCGGCCGAGCAGGGTCCAGCCGAAGTCGGGGAAACGGATCGGGTTGATCCAGAAGCCGCGAATCAGGCTGCCGAAGGTGAAGGGCGCGCGAAGTACGCGAGGCAGCACCTCATCCGGGATGAGCAGCAGGAATGGCATCACCAGGATGACGAGCAGCACGGCCATGAGGGAGTAACCGACGAAGGTGCTGAGTACGAGAGTGAGCACGAGCACGATTCCGAGCACGGTGCCGACAGCCTGCGGCGCCGACACCCACCCGGAGACGAACCCGCGTTGGTTCGCCGGCACCTGGTCGGAGATCGTGGCCGTGATGGCAGCGGACACGATGCAGAATCCGCTGAGGGCCAGCGACCAGAACACCCCGACTCCCGCGATCGTGGTCTGGATGCCGAGGAGGAACAGCGAGATCGCAAAGACGAGAGTGCCGATGAGGATCCACGGGCGTCGCCGACCAAAGCGCGAGGTGGTGCGGTCGGAGAGCGCGCCGGTGACCGGGTAGACGATCAGCGCGCAGGCTCCAGCGATGCCGGAGATGATTCCGAAGGCGACGACCGTCGACACCCAATCGGTGGTGGTGAAAAGTTCGCCGATCTGTTTCGGCAGCAGGAGCTGGATGGGGGTGAGCTGTGCCATCCAGATGCCGAGCCAGGCGGTGGCGAAGAGGGTGATCCAGCGCGCGGGCACCTTCCGTCGCGGCTCGGCGAAGGGAGTGAACGCGGCGGGCAGTGTGGTTGCAGTCATACGTCAGGCTCCTCCGTCGCCAGAATAGTCGCCCCTCCGGCAGAGGGAGGCCCCGCGGATGCCCCCAGTTCGGGAGCTAGCTAGCCGTCGTCCGCTGCGCGCCACCGGGTGAACAATGCGGAAGCGTCACTCACGAAGGTGCCGCGCGGCACGGTGCGCCCGCAGTCGTAGATGCGCAGCTTCGCCGACTTCGAATCGGCGAAGCGCAGCGTGATGTCGGTGGCGAGCCCCCCGGTGCACACATCATTGAGGGTCTGGTCGAAGTTCGTGACATCGATCGAATACTTCGTGACGATGGCGGTGAAGTCGGCGATGCGTGCGGCATCCGTCGTCTCGTGTGAGGAGGCGGAGAATCCTTCGATCGCCTTGGACTGGCTGTACTGGATGCTGGTGATCGGCGCCAGGGCCTGCAGGGATCCCGAATTGAGGCTCACGATGAGCACGACCAGTGCCACGGTCACCACAGCGGCGACGACCGCGATGAGTCGTGCCTGAAGCCGCGCTTGCGGCTGCACGTCAGGCCGGTTCGATGACGGAATGGCTGCTGATGCTGCGGGAGACCTTGCCGGGGTCCTTCAGGAACACGATGTAGGTGAACCCGGCTGCGAGCACCACCGCGATCACGATGGCGAGGACGATCAGGATCTTGAAGGGGTTGCTCACGCAGCCAGCCTACCTTTCAGCGAGTCCGACGAAATCAGCGGGACAGGCCGCGGATGATGACGGCGGTCGCGAGTGCGGCCTCGGCAGCCTCCGCGCCCTTGTCCTCCTTCGACCCGGGCAGGCCGGCGCGGTCGAGTCCCTGTTGCTCGTCCTCCAGGGTGAGCACGCCGAAACCGACGGCCTTGCCGGTGAGGATCGCGACCTGGGTGAGGCCGCTCGTTGCGGCATCCGACACGAATTCGAAGTGCGGCGTGCCGCCACGGATGATCACGCCGAGGGCGACCACCGCATCCGCTCCCGCATCCAGCGCCGCTCTGCTCACCACGGGCAGCTCGAAACTTCCGGGGACGCGCACCTCGGTCACCTCGGCACCGGATGCCGCGAGCACCCGTCGTGCGCCGGCCAGGAGTCCATCGGTGATCGCTTCGTGCCAGCGCCCGGCGACGATGGTGACATGGAGGCCGGTGCCGTCGGTGATGATCTCTGGTGCTCCGTCGCCGCTCATGCGAGGTGTCCTTTCGGGGTTTCGAGGATGCGCTGGTGTGCCCGCGCAGACCGTTCTAGTTCGGTGTCACCACGCAGTTCGGTGGTGCTGGGAAGGATGTGCCCCATGCGGTCGCGCTTCGCCTCGAGGTACTGCTCGTTGAAGTCGCCGACGCCGACCACGAGAGGCACCTGCTCGGTGACCGTGATTCCCCGGTCGCGCAGCTGGCGCAGTTTCTCCGGGTTGTTGGTGATCGCCCGCACCTCACTGAGTCCCAGGTCCTCGAGGATCGCCACGGCCGCGCTGTAGTCGCGACCGTCGGCGGGGAAGCCGAGCGCGATGTTCGCGTCGAGGGTGTCGAGCCCCTCCTCCTGGAGGCGGTAGGCCTTGAGCTTGTTGATGAGCCCGATGCCGCGACCCTCGTGGCCGCGCATGTAGATGACGACTCCGCCCTCGGCCTGGATCTGGTCGAGCGCGGCATCCAGCTGCGGTCCGCACTCGCACTTCAGCGATCCGAAGACCTCACCGGTGAGGCACTCGGAGTGCACGCGGATCAGTGCGCCGTTCCGCGGGGTTCCGCTGATGATGGCGAGGTGGTCGGCCCCGGTCATCCGGTCCCGATAGGCGCGGAAGCGGAACGGGCCGTGTCGGGTGGGGATGCTGGTCTCGACCTCGAAGGTCACCCTCGAGGTCTCGGGAATCGGCACCGCCAGCGGCACCGCGGTGTCGCAGTGCTCGGCCTGGAGGAATTCGATGAGCGATTCGATCGTGATGAC
The DNA here is from genome assembly GCF_040549525.1 of Frigoribacterium sp. UYMn621. NCBI lineage: Bacteria > Bacillati > Actinomycetota > Actinomycetes > Micrococcales > Microbacteriaceae > Frigoribacterium > Frigoribacterium sp. UYMn621. The sequence goes on from NZ_JBEPTM010000001.1 coordinate 584,306, forward strand.
CACGATGCCTTCGCGCTCGCCGAGCTGGATGAGGCCGGGAAGGCGCATCATCTCGCCGTCTTCCGCGACGATCTCCGAGATGGCGCCGACCGGGGTGAGGCCGGCGAGCTTGAGCAGGTCGACGGTGGCCTCGGTGTGGCCGTCGCGTTCCCGCACTCCGCCGTCCCTTGCCCGAAGTGGCATGATGTGGCCCGGACGGTGCACGCTCGACGGAGTCGAGTCGAGGTTCGCGAGCACTCGAAGGGTGTGGGCGCGGTCTGCGGCGCTGATCCCGGTACTGATGCGATCCGCGGCATCCACCGACACCGTGTAGTTGGTGCCGCGCGGGTCCTCATTGTTCACGACCATCATCGGCAGCTCGAGGCGGTCGGCGATCTCATTCGTCATCGGGGCGCAGATGAACCCCGAGCTGTTGCGCACGAGCCACGCGAGCCATTCCTGGCTGGCGAACTCCGCGGCGAGCACGACGTCACCTTCGTTCTCCCGGCCTTCGTCGTCCACGACGATGATCGGTTTGCCCGCCCGAAGCTCTTCGAGGGCGGTGGGGATGTCAGCGAGACTCATGACTCGCTCCTTCCGGTTGTGGCTGATGTCTCGGCGAGCCGTGCCACGTGCCGAGCCAGGATGTCGGTCTCGATGTTGACCGTGTCGCCGACGCCCTTGAGGCCGAGGGTCGTCACCGCGAGGGTTTCCGGGATGAGGGAGACCTCGAACCAGTCCGCCCCGACGGCGCTCACGGTGAGGGAGACGCCGTCCACCGCGATCGAGCCCTTGCGGGCGACCAGGGGAGCGAGATCCGGCGCGAGGGAGAATCGCAGTACGCGCCAGGCGCTTCCCTCGGTGATGCTGAGCAGGGTGCTGGTGCCGTCGATGTGGCCCTGCACGATGTGGCCGCCGAGCCGGTCGCCCACCTGGGCGGCTCGCTCGAGGTTGACACGGGATCCGGCCGTGATTCCGGAGAGGGTCGACATCGCGATGGTCTCGGCCATCACGTCGGCGGTGAACCAGTCCTCGCCCCTGTCCACGACGGTCAGGCACACCCCGCTCACCGAGATCGAATCGCCGTGGCCCGCATCCGACACCGCGAGCGGTCCGCGGATCGTGAGGCGCGCGGCATCCGGGGTCGGCCGCCAATCGACGACCTCGCCGAGTTCTTCGATGATTCCCGTGAACATCAGGTGCCTTTCTTGGTGTGAACGTTGGTGGGCCGGGCGACGACGAGCAGGTCGCCTCCCAGCGATTCGACCCGGTCGATCGAGAGACGACGGGCATCGCCGATCGTGCCGACTCCGATGTCGGTGAGGGCGAGGCGCTCGCCGCCCAGCAGCACCGGGGCCAGGTAGACGAGGTATTCGTCGACGAGCCCCGCGGCGACGAAGGCGCTCGCCAGCGTCGGGCCGCCCTCGACGAAGACGTGACGGATGCCCCGGGCGAACAGCTCGTCGAGAATCGTCGGCAGATCCCGGCTTCCGGTGATGATCGGGGTGCGGGGGTGTGCCAGCACCCGGGAGCCTGCGGGGATCGCGCGCTCTCCGACCACCACCGGGATGGGCTGGTGCGGCATGAGCTCACCGCCGTCTCCCCGCGCGGTGAGGCTCGGGTCGTCGGACAGTACCGTGCCGGTGCCGACCAGGATCGCGTCGGACTGCTCGCGCTGCTCATGCACTCTCTGCCGCGCGGCGGTGCCGGTGATCCATTGGCTCGAGCCATCCGCCGCGGCCGCGCGACCGTCGAGGCTGGATGCCCACTTCACGGTGACGAACGGACGATGCAGGCGTTCGGCGGTGAGCCATCCGCGCAGGGCCTCCGATGCCTCCTCGAGGAGAACACCGCCCTCGACGATCACCCCGGCCTCGCGCAGTCGCGCGGCCCCTCCGCCGGAATGCTCTCCCGGGTCGGACACGGCGTAGACGACACGCTCGACCCCCGCGGAGATCAGGGCTTCCGAGCAGGGACCCGTGAGCCCCAGGTGGTTGCAGGGCTCGAGCGTGACGATCGCGGTGAGACCCTCGGCGCTCGTCACCTGGGAGAGCGCGTCCACCTCGGCGTGGGGTGTACCGGCCCCGCGGTGCCAGCCCTCGGCGACGATGGCGCCAGCGGCATCCACCAGCACGCAGCCGACCTGCGGATTCACACCGAAGGACGGCCCGTTCGCAGCGAGAGAGAGCGCGCGGCGCATCAGCGTCTCGTGCGCGCTGCCTGCCGTTGGGGCGGTCATCCGGAATCTCGAATCTTCGTATCGAAGACGGACTCCGGGTACGGTGTCGACGGTCGCCGACATCGCTCGTGGGCACCCGAAGGTGAACACGCGTGCTTCCTCTCATCCGGACTGAGAGGCTCTTGCGAGCCTCATTACCGTCGGTCTCGGAATTCCACCGAGTCAACCGCCCCTCCGATGTTCGGGAGACGCGGGTCGCGGACTGTCACCGCCGGTTCGGATTTTCACCGACCCCGGAGCACGTACTTCTTTGGTTCACTCTACCCAACGCGAAGGACGCGGGGATATTCCCGGTATTCAGTCCATCTCGGCGAGCTGGGCCGCCGTGACCTCGTCGACGACGAGGTCGGTGATGACTCCGGTCGCGACCGCGCCGCGGAGGGCGGGCAGCTTCGCTTGGCCGGAGACCACCGCGATCCGGCGAGGCGCCTTCATCAGCACGTCGAAGGAGGGACCGCTCGAGCGGGCGTTGAGGGGGATGTCGTCGTGCGTGCCGTCGCCGCGGAAGAACATCGTGGCGATGTCACCGACGACCCGCGAGCGGGAGAGCTCGTCGTAGTCGGCCCGGTCGAGATAGCCGCCGGCGTAGACATGGCTCGGCACGTCGGCATTGGGTGATCCGATGCCGAAGACCGCGACATCCATCCGACGCTGCACGGCGAGCACCCGTGCGGTGCTCCGCTCCCGCCACAGTGCGTCTTTGGTGGCCGGGTCATCGAAGAAGGCGGGCACCGGGAACTGCTGGACCATCGCCCCGAAGGCGGAGCCGAACCTGCCGATGATCTCGCTCGCGTAGACCAGCCCGGTGGTGTGCGCATTTCCGGCGCCGTTGAGCTGCACGACCTGGGTGTTGCGCACCGGTTTGCGCACGAGATGCCGGCTCACCGACGCGATCGTCGCCCCCCAGGCGACGCCGAGGATCATGTTCGAATCGACGAAATCGGTGAGAATCCGTGCAGCGGAGAGGGCGACACGGTCGAGGCGGTCCACCTCCGTGGCGGCATCCCCTGCCGGCACGATGTGAGCGGAGAGGCCGTAGCGCTCGTGCAGCTGCTGTTGCACCTGGGTCAGCTGATCGATCGGTGAGTGCAGGCGGATCTCCACAAGCCCGGAATCCCGGGCGAAAGCGATGAGACGGCTCACGGATGATCGGGAGATCTCCAGCTCGGAGGCGATGGCATCCATCGTGAGGTTCTGGATGTAGTAGAGATGGGCCGCACGCAGCGCATCGGCGGTACGGCTGTCGCCCTCGCTGTCGGTGAGGTTCATCTGCACATCCGTTCACGGGCCATGAAAAGTCTCTCTATGCGGCGCACTATGAGTGTATGACCACTTCAACTCCTCGAACCGATGTCGTTTCCCTCACCGAGCACCCGCACTCCCAGGTGCTCGTGATCGGGGGTGGCATCAACGGTGCCGCCACCTTCCGTGAACTCGCGCTCCAGGGCGTCGACGTGACGCTCATCGAGCGCTCCGACTACATCTCCGGAGCCTCCGCCGCCTCATCGCACATGATCCACGGAGGCATCCGCTATCTCGAGAACGGTGAGTTCCGTCTCGTGCGCGAGGCCGTGCAGGAGCGCAACCGGCTGCTCAAGACCGCCCCGCACTACGTGAAGCCCCTGCAGACGACAATCCCGATCTTCTCGACCTTCTCCGGGGTGGCCGCGGCTCCGCTGCGCTTCCTCACCCACAAGCAGAGCAGCACCACCGAGCGTGGCGCCCTGCTCATCAAGGTGGGGCTCATCCTCTACGACTCCTTCTCGCGCGACGGCGGCAGCGTTCCGCGCCACCAGTTCCACGGTCGCCGCAAGTCGCTCGCCGACCAGCCGGCCCTCAACCCTGACCTCAAATACACCGCGACCTACTACGACGCTGCCATGGTCAATCCCGAGCGTCTCGGCCTCGATGTGCTGCTCGACGGTGTCGCAGCGGGCGGGCGAAGCGCGAACTATGTGGAAGCCGTCGGCTCTGTCGATGGCGGAGTTCTCGTGCGAGATCGGGTCACCGGTGATGAGTTCGTGCTCACCGCGGACGTCATCGTCAACACCTCCGGCCCCTGGACCGACCTCACCAACGACGCCCTCGGTGCGCCGACCACGTTCATGGGGGGCACCAAGGGCTCGCACATCGTGGTCGACAACCCCGAGCTGTTCGCGGCCACCAAGGGTCGCGAGCTGTTCTTCGAGAACGACGACGGACGCATCGTGCTGATCTACCCGATCAAGGGCCGCGTGCTCGTCGGCACCACCGACATGGATGCCGACCCGCGCGACCCGATGATCGAGACCGATGACGACACGGAGTACTTCTTCAAACTCGTCTCCCACGTGTTCCCGGATGTCGCCGTCGATCGCTCGCAGATCGTCTTCACCTACGCGGGCATCCGCCCTCTTCCCCGTCACGACGACGAGGCTCCCGGCTTCGTCTCCCGCGACTACCGCATCGAGAAGGGCAGCTTCGGCGGCTCGCCGCTGCTCAGCCTCGTCGGCGGCAAGTGGACCACCTTCCGCGCGCTGGGGGAGCACATGACGAACGAGGTGCTCGCCATCCTGAAGCGCGAGCGCACGGCATCCACCACCACGCTCTCCATCGGCGGAGGAGCGGGCTTCCCCACCACCGAACCCACTCGCAACGCCTGGATCCATGCGAACGCCGTCGGCGTGACGCGGTCCCGTGTCGCCGAGTTGTTGACGCGCTACGGAACGCGGGCAACGAAGTTCATCTCCGCGATCGCCGGCGTGGAGGACGCGGCTCTGCGGACGACTCCGCTCTACACGACCGCCGAGCTCGACCACCTCGTGCGCACGGAGAGCGTCGTTCACCTGGACGATGTGCTTCTCCGTCGCACCGATCTCGCGTTCACCGGCGCGGTGACCGGCCCGATGATCGAAGAGCTGGCGGATGTCGTCGGTGCGAGTCTCGGCTGGAGCAGCGAGCGGCGCGCCGCGGAGGTCACCACGACCCGCGAGACCCTCACGACGCTCCACGGCCAGGTCTTCGTCGACGAGCCTTCGGTGGTCACCCGGTAGCTCGAGTATGTTCCGTCCGCCTCCGCATAACTCCTGCAGTGTGAGCCACCCTGGTGGTCTGCCCCCGCATCGACGGTGTTTTTGCACGAAGAGTGCAGGCTGGCGGCCAGATTGCAGGAGTTATGCATCGGGCCAGTGAGCATTCTGGCCGGAGCCGACACACTGGAGCCGCACCAGACCGTCGACGGCACCAGAGCTGTCTCGGCCTGCGCCCCTCGGCATAACTCCTGCTCTTCGCGAACAGAGTGTTCGCGATGCCCGCAGACCCGGGACAGGCTAACCCGCGCAGCGCGCCGTGCCGGAGTTATGCACCGAGCGTGCTGGCGCCAGGTTATGCACCAATCTGGGCCGCTCCCCCACCGTGCCGACCGCATCGGTCACGATCCCACAATGACGTGGAGCGAAGTGTTCGAACAACTGAATCTGATGGTGGCGGATCGGCGAACGCTCCTCGCGTACGGTGCAACAGGCGCGGGGCTCACGAGTGCGGTGCGGGGCGGCTACCTTGTGCGACCGCGTCGGGATCACTATGTGCTTCAAGGCACACCGATCCCTGTTGTTCAGGCGGTTCGGGTCGGTGGCCGCCTCGGCTGTGTCTCGGCTCTGCATCTGCTCGGTGCCTTCGCCATGGACTCCGGGACTCCGCATATCCACCTCCTGCGCTCGGCATCGCGACTGCGGTCGCCTCATTCGCGCTGGATTAACCTCGCCGACAGCGAGAGGGACGACTCCGTGTTGCACTGGTGGCCACTCCTCGACAGCACCGACGTCTCGGAGCATGCCGTCGGAGTCCGCGAGGCGGTGGCCCAGGTGGTGCGGTGCCAGGAGCCGTGGCATGCCATTGCCACACTCGACAGCGTTCTCCACCAGGGACTTCTCTCGCTCGACGAGCTGAGCGCGCTCTTCCGCCAAGTGCCTGAACGGTGCGTGATGCTGCTGGGCCAGCTCGACGGCCGAGCGGAGGCCGGCCAGGAGTCGATCCTGCGGTTGCTGATGCGGCAACTCGGCCTTCACTGCGAGATCCAAGTCGAAGTGACGGGAGTCGGGCGTGTCGACATGATCGTGGAGGGCATCCTCATCCTTGAAGCAGACAGCAGACTCGCCCATGACGGGTGGGAGATGCACGTGCGTGATCGCAATCGGGATATCGACTCGGCGCGTCAGGGTTACATGAGCCTTCGGCCGGCCTATCAGCGCACGATGTTCGACCCGACGGCTGTGCAGGAGGCTGTCCTCGCGCTCCTGGCGGCGTGGAATCACCATCGGGTACACCTCCTGTAGCGTCGGGGCCCTCTCCGCCCCTCCGCCGGTCGCATAACTCCTGCAGAATCTCTCCGGGGGCCTTTGCCTCGCCGGGGTCGCCCTTGCCCTCTGCTGCCCGCTGTCAGTTTGCAGGAGTTATGCACGGTGAGCACGGCGGACGACTCCGGTGGGTTTGAGACCCCCCCCGGAGTCTGGAGCTTGAGGCGTGCACGGGCGGGGTCTTAGAGCGTCAGTACCTTCTCTGCCGCCCGGTCGCCCGTGTGCCGGATCGATCCGGAGAGGATCCCGGGAACGAGCACCGCGACGCGAGGATCATCGTCGGCTCGGGACCGCGCTCCGACGGGCGAGCCCGATCACACCGGCCACCCGGGCCGCTCCACCCGGGGCTCGGCCGTGTTCAACAGGCCATGCCAGGCGAGGGGGTGCGTGCCATCCCGGAACGTCAGCTGGGTGGGTCGCTCACCGGTGTACTCGAATCCCGCTTTGCGGGCGACGGAGACGGATGCCGCGTTGCCGACGACGCACTCCCACGCGATCTCCGTGAGGCGGAGCTCCTCGGAGAGCCAGTCGGTCACGGCGACAACGGCCTCGGTCATCAGTCCGCGCCCGCGATGCGGTGCACCGAGCCAGAACCCGATGTCCCCCAGCTCCCGGCGCCACCCGATCACCCCGAGCAGCGGTCCGCGCTCGGAGCCGCGCACCGCCCAGGTGAGTTCGTCACCGGAGAGCCATCCGCCGGGAACCACCCGGTACAGGAAATAGTCGGCATGCCGCTGCTCGTAAGGCCAGGGCAGGGTCATCACGGTCTCGAACAGCGGGTCGCGGCAGTATTCCGCCACGGCATGCCGGTCGGAGAGCACCGGAGAATCGAGCCACAGTCGCTCTGTGCGAAGCACCGGCGCCATCACCGTCACCTCTTCGGCAACAGGCCGATGCGGTCGTAGACCGTTGCAAGCGTGACATCGGCGATGGCGGCCGCTCGATCGGCATTTCCGGCGAGCACCCGATCCAGCTCGGCCGGATCGTCGAGGAGTTCGAGGGTACGCGCTCGAATCGGCGCGAAGGCCTCGACGACGACGTCGGCGAGGTCCTTCTTGAAGTCACCGTAGCCCCGGCCCTCGTAGTCGACCTCCAGGGAGGCAATCGACCGCTCGGACAGCACCGAGAAGATGGTGAGCAGGTTGGAGACGCCGGGCTTCTCCGCGACGTCGTAGCGCACCTCGCGGCCGGCATCCGTCACCGCGGACTTGATCTTCTTCCCCGTGACCGTGGGCTCATCGAGCAGCCACACCACTCCCGCCGCGCTCTCCGCGGACTTGCTCATCTTGGAGCCCGGGTTCTGCAGGTCGTAGATGCGGGCGGTCTCTTTCAGGATCATCGGCTCCGGCATGGCGAAGGTCGCGCCGAAGCGCGTATTGAAGCGGTTCGCGAGGTCGCGGGTGAGCTCCACGTGCTGTTTCTGGTCGTCACCCACCGGCACCGCCACCGCGTTGTAGAGCAGGATGTCGGCGGCCATGAGAGTGGGGTAGGCGAACAGGCCGACCGAGGCGGCATCCGCTCCCTGCTTCGCCGCCTTGTCCTTGAACTGGGTCATTCGGCTTGCCTCACCGAACCCGGTGATGGTGTTGAGAACCCAGGCGAGCTGGGGGTGGGCGGCCACGTGCGACTGCACGAAGAGGGTCGAGACTTCGGGGTCGATCCCCGCGGCGATGTATTGAGCGGCGGTGCGTCGCGTGTTCTCGCGTAGGAGGAACGGATCCTGCGCCACCGTGATCGCGTGCAGGTCGACGATGCAGAAGATCGCGTCGTGCGTGTTCTGCAGCTCCTTCCACTGCAGCAGTGCTCCGATGTAGTTGCCGATGTGGAGGGACTCTGCCGAGGGCTGCATGCCTGAAAACAGGCGGGGTTTGGAACTCATGGAGACAGTCTTTCAGACGGGCGGGAGGCTAGAGGGCGTAGTCGACGACAACCGGAGAGTGGTCCGACCAGCGGGTGTCCCAGGCGGAGGCGCGATCCACCACATAATCGGTGACGGATGCCGCGAGCTCGGGCGACGCGACCTGGTAGTCGAGGCGCCAGCCGGTGTCGGTGTCGAAGGCCTGCCCTCGCTGGGACCACCAGGTGTACGGCCCGTCCACCTCGCCGGCCCAGTTGCGCCCGACATCCACCCAACCGAGTCCGCGTCGGGTCTTTCCATCGACGCAGGCGACGTTCTTGCCCGCCGGCCCGAAGAACTTGTCGAAGTAGGCACGTTCCTTCAGCAGGAACCCGGCGTTCTTGCGATTTCCGCGCCAGTTCTTGAGGTCGAGTTCGCGGTGCGCCACGTTGAGGTCGCCGATGATGACGGCTAGGGGAGTGTGTGCCGAGAGCTCGGGCAGCCGCTTCGTCATCGCGTCGAGGAACTTGTATTTCTCGATCATCTTCTTGGGATCCTCGACGTTGCCGGAGTGCACATAGGTGCTCACCACGGTGACGATCGCGTCACCGACACGGTAGTCGGCCTCGAGCCAGCGACCGGCGCTGTCGAACTTCTCGTCACCGAGGTCGACCCGGTGGATCTCCGCGCTTCCGCGACTGGCCAGGGCGACGCCGGCGCGACCTTTCGCGGTCGCCGCGTCGTGCAGGATGTTCCACTCCGGGCCGAGCAGCTCTTCGAGGTCGGAGGTCGCGGCCCGCACCTCCTGCAGGGCGAGGATGTCGACATCCCTCGCCTGCAGCCAGTCACCCATGCCCTTGCGGAATGCGGCCCGCACCCCGTTGACGTTGACGCTGGCGATACGCAGGGGAGTGCTCATGATGCGAGCCTAACGAAGACCGGTGACGTCACTTGAGGCGGGCGATCGGACGCACCCGAGGGCGCGGGTGGCGCCCGGGTGGCACGATGCCGTTCTGCCGCGGGGTGGTCGACGCGGTCTGGCCGTGGTCGGCCATGTCGACGGAGATCCAGGTGGCCGAGAGGAGGATCACCTGGCAGATCAGCCCGAACCAGACGAGCAGGCCGAGGATCACCGCGAAGGAGGCCAGAAGGGGATTCTTGCCCGCGCCGCCCACGATCGTCGCACCGAGCACCTTGAGGATTCCGAGGGCGAGTCCGCCGAGAAGCGCGCCGGTGAGAAGCCTTTGCCACGGTATCCGCACCGCGAGGAGAACGCGGAACAGCACGGCGAGAGTGAGGGTATCGAGCGCGAGAACGACGAGCAGGCCGATGATCCTGGCGACCGTGGTCGCGAAGGCGGACCGGTTGTCGATGCCGAGCAGGCCGAAGAGCCAGTTCAGCGCACTCGTGGAGAAGACGGAGAGGGCGGCCGACAGGATGGTGACGGCGGCGAAGGCGACGACGAGGGCGAGATCCCGCACCTTGAGCAGCAGGAAGAAGGTCGTGTCCGGGGCAAGGTCGAACACCGCGCGCACCGCGGAACGCGCGGAGGCGAACCAGCTGAGGGCGGTCACCAGCAGGGCTGCGGCGGCGACGATGCTGCTCCAGCCCAGCACGCGGGACTTGAAGAGGGCCTCGAGATCGATTGCACCGCCCCCGTTACCCGTATCGATGAGTCCCGGAACGGACGTCGACAGCGTGTTGACAACCGCGTCTTTCAGCTCGGGATTGGACTCGATCGACAGCCCGAGGATGGCGAATCCCACATACAGCCCGGCGAAGACGCTGTAGAGCGCGGTGAGGCTGAGGCCCCCGGCGAGGATCGGCCCGCTCTTCTCGGAATAGCGCAGGAACACCCGCACCGGCCTGAGCTTCATGACCCGAGCGAGGAGGGCTTGCAGCGAGCTGAGCATCCATTCCCTTTCGACCGGTCAAGCCTAACCAGCACGCCGGTAGAGTTTTGTGGAAACGGCACGGGCTCGAGGAAGAGGAACGCATGGATCTGCAGGGTATCGGCGTGGGGCGCGGAGTAGCAGTCGGCCCGATCCTGAGGATGCCGGATCCTCTCCCCGAACCGACCGACGGGCCGCGCTCGACGGATGCGGCGGAGGAGCTCGCCACCGTGACCTCGGCGTTGTCCAGCGTCGCCGCCGAGCTCCTGGCGCGCGGCGAGAAGGCGGGCGGTGCGGCGAGAGACGTGCTGGAGGCGGCCTCTCTCATGGCCCAGGACCCGACCCTCGTCGACGACGTGACCGCGCGCATCGACTCCGGCAAGTCCGGCGAGCGGGCGGTCTTCGAGGCATTCGGGGCGTTCCAGGACATGCTCACCGGCATGGGAGGTCTCATGGCCGAGCGGGCCACCGACCTCGGAGACGTCTCCCAGCGCATCATCGCCCACCTCCGCGGGGTCCCCGCACCCGGCGTGCCCAGCTCTGACAGTCCCTTCATCCTCGTCGCACCCGACCTCGCCCCGGCCGACACCGCGCTCCTCGACCTCGACAAAGTGCTCGGGCTCATCACCCGCGACGGTGGTCCCACCAGCCACACGGCGATCCTGGCCCGGTCCAAGTCGATTCCGGCGATCGTCGGAGTGACCGGTGCGCTCGACCTCACGGACGGCACTGTGGTCATTGCGGATGCCGCCTCCGGCAGCGTGCGGGTCTCGCCCAGCGACGACGAGGTCGCCACGGCGCGACAGCGCATCGCGGATCGCGCCGCGGCCGCCTCCGCCCCGATCACCGACGGCGCGCTCGCCGACGGCACGACGGTGCCGCTTCTCGCCAACCTCGGATCGCCCAAGGACGCCGCTGCCGCTGTCGCCCTCGGTGCAGAGGGTGTCGGCCTGTTCCGCACCGAATTCCTGTTCCTCGATTCGAAGTCCGCCCCGACCGTGGAGGAGCAGCGGGTGCAGTACACCGAACTCCTCTCGCACTTCCCCGGCAAGAAGGTCGTGGTGCGCGCGCTCGACGCCGGCGCAGACAAACCGCTCAGCTTCCTGAACGATGCGCACGAGGAGAACCCGGCCCTCGGGCTCCGCGGCCTGCGCGCGCTCCGCGCGAGCGAGCCGATCCTGCGCGACCAGCTCACCGCTCTCGCGCTCGCCGCGGCGGAGACGGAGGCGGAGCTCTGGGTGATGGCACCGATGGTCTCCGACTCCGAGGAGACCGAGTACTTCGTCACGATCGGCAAGGAGCTCGGTCTGAAGATCGTGGGCGTCATGGCGGAGGTCCCGTCGCTCGCGGTTCTCGCCGACCAGGTTCTCGAGAGCGCGGACTTCGTGAGCATCGGCACCAACGACCTCACTCAGTACACGCTGGCGGCGGACCGGATGCTCGGTTCCGTTGCGCACTTCCAGGACCCCTGGCACCCTGCGGTGTTGCGCCTCGTGAAGCTCATCGGCGATGCCGGCGCGGCGAGCGGAAAGCCGGTCGGGATCTGTGGAGAGGCTGCGGCCGATCCGCAGTTGGCGGTGGTCCTCGTCGGACTCGGCGCGACGACCCTGAGCATGACCCCTGCGGCCCTCGCCGACGTGCGCGCGGAGCTGGCGACGGTCACGCTCGAGCAGGCTCGCCGGAAGGCGACGGCGGCGTTGGGAGCTCGGACCGCGGCCGGTGCGCGCGCTGCGGCATCCGCCTGATCGCCGTTCGAGTCCCGGGATCATTCGCCAGCGGAGTTCGCGGAGGTCATACTGGAATGAACCCGCACGGTTCTCGATGACGGAATCGGATGCCCGGCCGGGGTCGACACGCACCACCGCGAGCGGGGGATCGCACCATGGAACACGAGGCAGCGGAAGATCGAGGAAGCCAGGGCGCACCGCCCTCGGATGAATCGCTGGTGGTGCTGGCGCGGGCGGGAGACCGCAGCGCGTTCGCCCAGCTGTGGCAGCGTCACGCCCGTTCCGGTCTGCGGGTCGCCCGCCAGTTCACCTCCTCCATCGATGCCGACGATCTGGTGTCCGAGGCCTACGTGCGCATCTATCAGCGGGTGCTGGCCGGGGGTGGTCCCGATGGCGCCTTCCGCCCGTACCTGTATACGACCATCCGCAACCTCGCGAGTCGGTGGGGTCGCGATCGTAGAGATGTCAATGTCGATGACATCGGTGATTTCGAAGATCCCAGGGCTGTCGAAGACCCGGCTGCCATCGCCCTCGACCGCACCCTCACGGTGCGGGCCTTCCGGGCCCTGCCCGAGCGGTGGCAATCGGTGCTCTGGTACACCGAGGTGGAAGGGATGGATCCGCACGAGGTCGCCCCGATCCTCGGGCTCACCGCGAACGGGGTCGCTGCCCTCTCGTATCGGGCTCGCGAGGGCTTGCGCAAGGCCTGGTTGCAGGCGCACGTCTCCGATGCCACGGCGTCTGGCGAGTGCCGATGGGCGATCGCACGCCTCGGCGACTTCGCGCGCAACGGACTGACGGCCCGCGAACGCAGCAGGGTCAGTGACCATCTGGCCACCTGCGCCCGCTGTTCCATCATCAGCGAGGAGGTGGAAGAGGTGGGCTCGCACCTGGCGCTCGTCCTGTTCCCGCTCCTGCTCGGCGGTATCGCGGGCGGCGGTCTGCTCGCATCGCTCGGGGCCCCCACTTCCGCCGTCGCCGCCACGCTGACTCCGGCCGTGCCCCCGGCATTCCTCGCCGGCTCTGGGGCCCTCGCCGCGCCGACGGTCGCCGCGGGACTCACTGCAAGCGGAATCGCCGCGCCTCTGATCGGCACTCTCGCGGTCGCGATGGTGGTGTCGGGAGGTCTCGCGGCGAGCAACGCCTCTCCCGCGCCCCCCGCGCCGGGGTCGACATCGATCTCCCAGCCCTACGAGACGTCGACGGCATCGTCTTCGGCGGCGGCACACTGGCGCCCGACCTCCTCTGCCGCGGCGGATGCTCTTGGCGCGGCCGACGGGGCGAGCGACGGTCTCGCACCACTCTTGAGGCCGATCGGCGCGACCCTCGACAGCACTGTCTCTCAGGCGGGGACGGCGGTGCACGGGCTCGTCAGTGATCTGACGAACCCGGTGAACTCCCTGATTCCCGGCGTCGCGATCGCCCCGGGCGATGAGCCGGCACACTCGGCTCCCGCCGGTGTGGTCGGGGTGCTCGGCGCCCTCGACCTGACAGGCACCGGCGTCCCCGGCGCGACCGTCTCTCTTCAGGCGGCGGGAGTCGTCTACGCGACGACGAAGGTCACCCCCGCGGGAACCTGGGCGATCCACCTGACCGCCCTTCCCGCGGCGACGGTGGGGCTGCAGCTGAAGCAGAGCGTGCTCGGGCTGGTGGGGCTCACCCTCGACGTGCCGTTGACTGTTCTGTCGAACAGCCTCGGCGTGAGCATCGACGTCCTCGGTCTCTGATCGGGTCGGATTTCCGCGTCATAGACGGTGTTCCGCGCGGTCTCCCCTGGTAGGAGGGGAAACCATTTCCCTCCCCCTCCCGAATACAGAGGAACAGGGAGGGCCTACGGGGGTAGGAGAGCACCACCACCCGAAAATGAAAATCGCCGGCTGCCCTTCGGGTGGGCAGTCGGCGATTTTTCTGTAGGGAGAGCGCTACGGCTTTCCACGCAGGACGGCGGCCTTCACCTCGGCGATGGCCTGAGTCACCTGGATACCGCGAGGGCAGGCCTCCGTGCAATTGAAGGTCGTGCGGCAGCGCCACACGCCTTCCTTGTCGTTGAGGATGTCGAGACGCACCTGTGATCCCTCGTCGCGCGAGTCGAAGATGAAGCGGTGTGCGTTCACGATCGCGGCCGGCCCGAAGTACTGGCCATCCGTCCAGAAGACCGGGCAGCTCGAGGTGCAGGCCGCGCAGAGGATGCACTTGGTGGTGTCGTCGAAGCGGGCGCGCTCGGCGGGGCTCTGGAGGCGTTCCTTCTCGGGCTTCGAGGAGGCGATGAGGAAGGGCTGCACCTCCTTGAAGCTCTCGAAGAACGGATCCATGTTCACGATTAGGTCCTTCTCGAGGGGGAGTCCCTTGATCGCTTCGATGTAGATCGGCTTCGACAGGTCGAGGTCCTTCAGCAGGGTCTTGCAGGCCAGCCGGTTGCGACCGTTGATGCGCATCGCGTCGGAGCCGCAGACACCGTGGGCGCACGAGCGGCGGAACGTGAGCGAGGCATCCTGCTCCCACTTGATCTTGTGCAGGGCGTCGAGCACCCGATCGGTGCCGCCCATCACCACGTCGAAGTCCTCCCAGCGTGGCTCGAGGTCCACCTCCGGGTCGAAGCGGCGGATGATCAGGGTCGCCGTGAAGGTCGGAATTTCTTCCGGAACGGAGGGACGATTCTCCAGGACTGCGTTACTCATGGATCAGTTCGCCTCTTTCATCAGTATTTTCTCTCCATCGGCGGGTAGTTGGTGATCACGACGGGCTTCCAGCCGAGCTTGATGTGCTCGCCGGCATCCGCGGACTCCGGATCGCCGACCAGGTACGCCATCGTGTGCACGAGGAAGTTCTCGTCGTCGCGGTCGGGGTAGTCCTCGCGCATGTGGCCGCCACGGCTCTCCTTGCGCGAGCGGGCCGAATAGACGACCACCTCGGCGAGGTCGAGCAGGAAGCCGAGCTCGACGGCCTCGAGCAGGTCGGTGTTGAACCGCTTGCCCTTGTCGCGGAGCGCGATGTTCTTGTAGCGGGCACGCAGGCGCTCGATGAGCTCCGTGACCTCGGCCAGCGACTCATCGGTGCGGAAGATCTGCGCGTTGCGGTCCATGGAGTCCTGCAGCTCCTTGCGGATCGCCGCGATGTTCTCCGAACCGTTTCCGCTGCGAACCATGTCGAGGATCTTGCGCACACCGGCTGCCGGATCGTCCGGAAGCGGCACGAACTCCGCGGTCTTCACGTACTCCACCGCGTTCTGGCCACTCCGCTTGCCGAACACGTTGATGTCGAGGAGGGAGTTGGTGCCGAGGCGGTTGGACCCGTGCACGCTCACGCAGGCGCACTCACCGGCAGCGTAGAGGCCCGGAACGACCTCGGTGTTGCTGCGCAGCACCTCGGCCTTGACATTCGTGGGGATGCCGCCCATCGCGTAGTGCGCGGTCGGAAGCACGGGAACGGGCTCGGTATAGGGCTCGACGCCGAGATAGGTGCGGGCGAACTCCGTGATGTCCGGGAGCTTCTCGTCGATGACCGCGGGCTCGAGGTGAGTGATGTCGAGGTAGAGGTAATCCTTGTTGGGGCCGGCCCCCCGGCCCTCACGGATCTCCGTCGCCATCGAGCGCGCCACGATGTCACGCGGCGCGAGGTCCTTCAGGGTCGGGGTGTACCGCTCCATGAACCGCTCGCCGGTGGAGTTGCGGAGTATCGCCCCTTCGCCGCGGGCCGCTTCGGAAAGCAGGATGCCGAGCCCGGCGAGGCCGGTCGGGTGGAACTGGTAGAACTCCATGTCCTCGAGCGGCAGTCCCTTGCGCCAGATGATGCCGACGCCGTCACCGGTGAGGGTGTGGGCGTTCGAGGTGGTCTTGTAGATCTTGCCGAATCCCCCCGTGGCGAAGATGATCGCCTTGGCCTGGAACACGTGGAGTTCTCCGGTGGCGAGCTCGTAGGCGACGACACCGGATGGCTGCTCCGTGGTGACGCCGAAGGCATCCGTCACCTCGGTCATGACCAGATCGAGCACGTAGAACTCGTTGAAGAAGTTGATGCCGAGTTTGACGCAGTTCTGGAACAGCGTCTGGAGGATCATGTGGCCGGTGCGGTCCGCGGCGTAGCAGGCGCGACGCACGGGAGCCTTGCCGTGCTCACGGGTGTGGCCTCCGAAGCGGCGCTGGTCGATCTTGCCGTCGGGGGTGCGGTTGAACGGCAGTCCCATGTTCTCGAGGTCGAGAACGGCGTCGATGGCTTCCTTCGCGAGGATCTCCGCCGCATCCTGGTCGACCAGGTAGTCGCCACCCTTGACGGTGTCGTAGGTGTGCCACTCCCAGTTGTCTTCCTCGACGTTGGCGAGAGCCGCCGCCATGCCGCCCTGGGCGGCACCCGTGTGGGAACGCGTCGGGTAGAGCTTGGAGATCACGGCGGTGCTCGCGTGCGGTCCGGCCTCGATGGCCGCCCGCATGCCGGCGCCTCCGGCGCCCACGATCACGATGTCGAACTGGTGGTAGTGCACTCCGTCGATGACCGAGGAAGTCCCCTGTGCGTCTGTTCCCATGGTGTGTCCGGCCCTACTTGGCCGGGCAGAAGGACGGGAGCAGCTCGGCTGGCGAGCCCGCAGGACAGGGGTTGAAGGTGTAGATCACGAGGGTTCCCAGCAGGATCAGTAGAACGGCAGACGCGAGGAGCGCGCCCTTGAATATGCGGCGGACGAGAGGATTGGAGGCGTAGTCGTTCACGATCGTGCGCATGCCGTTCGCGCCGTGGATGAGAGCGAGCCAGAGAAGGAGCGTGTCCCAGATCTGCCAGAACGGCTGCGACAGCTTGCCGCCGACGAAGCCGAAGTCGATGGCTTTGACTCCCTCTCCGGCGACGAGGTTGACGAAGAGGTGTCCGAAGATCAGCACGACGAGGACGACGCCGCTCGCGCGCATGTAGATCCAGCCCCACTTCTCGAGGTTGACCCGGGAATTGTGCTGTGCTCGCGGCGAACGCGGGGTGTCAATGGTGGTGGTCATGATCACGCCCCTCCGAAGATGTGCATGAGTTGACGGGGCAGGAAGCCCGCCATCAGCACGACCCAGATTCCGATGACGATCCAGAACATGAGGCGCTGGTGTTTGGTGCCGACGCTCCAGAAGTCGATGAGGATGATCCGCAGGCCGTTGAGGGCGTGGAAACCGATGGCGGCGACCAGGCCGGCTTCGCCGAGGCCCATGATGGGCGTCTTGTACTGGTCGATCACCGCGTTGTAGGCCTCAGGACTGAGCCGCACCAGCGAGGTGTCGAGAATGTGTACGAGCAGAAAGAAGAAGATCGCGACTCCGGTGATGCGATGGAGTACCCACGACCACATCCCTTCCCGGCCCCGATACAGCGTGCCTCGTGGCACCCGCGGAGCTGAGATCCTGGGTGTCGGTAATTTCTTATCTGGCATAGGTGCAGCCAGGGCCCCCGCCGACTTCTCTGGCACGAGCAACCCTCCTTGGCGTCGGTGAGCTCCATAACAGAAGCTGTGAAAGTTCACAGATGAACTGAGTCGATTCTATTCCCGGCGATCGGGAGCACTCTGCCAAGGGGCCCCGCGAATGTCTCGGTATCGAGACATTTCCCAGCTTGCGGGGCGCGATGGCGCATCCCCGATGAGGTGGGCGGCCCCGACGGATAGTCTGGGCGACATGGCCACTCCTCCGGAAGAACTCGACCGTTTCTATAGTGTGATCCCCGCCGGCGGCATCGGATCCCGGCTCTGGCCACTCTCTCGGGCCGATGCCCCGAAGTTCCTCCACGACCTCACCGGATCCGGCAGCACACTGTTGCGCGCCACCTGGGATCGTCTCGCGCCCATTTCGGGCCCGGACCGCATCATGGTGGTCACCGGCCGTGCCCATCGCGCGGCCGTGGAGGCGCAACTGCCCGATCTCACCGACCCGAATGTCGTGCTCGAGAGCGAGCCGAAGGATTCGTCCGCGGCGATCGGACTTGCCGCCGCGATCCTGGTGCGCCGCGAGCCGGATGTCATCATCGGCTCGTTCGCCGCAGACCACGTCATCTCCGACCAGCGCGGCTTCCGCCGGGCGGTCGTCGAAGCGGTGGCCGCGGCGGAGGCCGGCTATATCGCGACCATCGGCATCACTCCGACGGATGCCGCCATCGGCTTCGGTTACATCCACTGCGGGGATCCGCTCGATATCCCGGATGCCCCTCGCGCCGTGAGCGTCGACAGTTTCGTCGAGAAGCCCGACCTCGCCACCGCCCAGTCCTACCTCGCCGACGGCAACTACCTCTGGAACGGCGGCATGTTCATCTCCCGGGCCGACGTACTTCTCAAACAGCTCGGGGAGACGGAACCGCAGCTTCTCGCGGGTCTCGAGGAACTCGCCGAGGCCTGGGACACCCCCCGCCGCGGAGCCGTGGTCGACAAGGTCTGGCCGGAGCTGAAGAAGATCGCCATCGACTACACCGTCGCAGAGCCGGCCGCAGCGGCGGGCCGTCTCGTGGTCATTCCCGGTGACTTCGACTGGGACGATGTCGGCGACTTCGCGGCGATCGCCAAACTGCACTCCGGAGGGCGCAAGTCCGACCTGGCGATCCTCGGCGAGAACGCGAGGGTGCTCGCCGACGCCTCGAGCGGTGTGGTGATCAGCCAGACCGGTCGCCTGATCTCCCTCATCGGAGTGACCGACATCGTCGTGGTCGACACCCCGGACGCGCTCCTCGTGACCACCAGCGCGAATGCGCAGCGGGTCAAGTCCGTGGTGGATGCCCTCAAGCTGTCTGGTCGCAGCGACGTTCTCTAGGTGATTATTTCTGCAACATTTCCTGACCATCGCATCTTGGTAACCATTGGGTCCCAGTGGTCACGGATGGCTGATCCGCTGTCGTAACATTCGGTAACCTGACACCACTATGGCCACGGCAACCGCTGCTATGGCTGCACCTTCTTGGAGGACATCTTGAGAATCACCACGCGTAAGGCCGCGCTCAGCGGTCTCGCTTTGGTCGGCGTCGTTTCCCTGCTCGCGGGCTGCGCAGCAGCGCCCAAGGCCGACAGCACCACCGCAGCAAAGACGAAGTTCCTTCCGTGCATGGTCTCGGATGCCGGTGGGTTCGACGACAAGTCCTTCAACCAGCTCGGCCTCGAGGGGCTGCAGGCCGCGGCCAAGTCGCTCGGCGCCTCGTACAAGAAGGCGGAGTCCAACGCCGACACCGACTACGCACCGAACATCGAAAGCATGGTGGCCGCGAACTGCAACCTGATCATCACGGTCGGCTTCAACCTCTCCGCCGCCACTCTCGCCGCGGCCAAGGCCAACCCGGACATCCAGTTCGCCATCATCGACGACGCGGCAGATGCCAACTTCGACGGCAAGGTCGACGAGCCGAATATCAAGCCGATCCTCTTCGACACCGCGCAGGCCGCGTTCCTCGCGGGCTACGCCTCGGCGAGCTACAGCAAGTCGGGCGTCGTCGGCACCTTCGGCGGAATGCAGTTCCCGACCGTGACGATCTTCATGGACGGCTTCGCCGATGGCGTCGCGCAGTTCAACAAGGACAAGAGCAAGGATGTCAAGGTCGTCGGTTGGGACGTCACGAGCCAGAAGGGTTCGTTCACCGGTGGTTTCGATGCGAATGACACCGCGAAGAGCACGGCCCAGAACCTGATCGACCAGGGTGCTGACGTCATCTTCCCGGTCGGCGGACCGATCTTCCAGAGCGCCGGTGCCGCAATCACCGACTCGAAGAAGGACATCGCGCTTCTCGGCGCCGACGCCGACGTGTACAACACGTTCCCGCAATACGACAAGCTCTACCTCACCTCGGTTCTCAAGGGCATCGATCCGGCCACGCAGGCCGTCGTCAAGGCGAGCGCCAAGCAGGCGAAGGGCACCTTCGACAACGTGGCCTACGTCGGCAACCTGAAGAACGACGGAGTGGGCATCGCCCCGTTCCACGACTTCAAGTCGAAGGTCGACGCCGGACTGCAGGGCGAGCTCGACAAGCTCAAAGCCGACATCATCAGCGGAACGCTGACGGTGAAGTCCTACCTCTCCGGTAGCTGATAACACACGAAACGACGGGCGGGGAGGCCAGCGATGCTGGTCTCCCCGCCCTGCTTAACCATCCACTCAGCCGCCCGCAGACCTGATTGACTTGCGGCTACGACTCCGGCAACGTTGCCGGATAGATTGGGACGCATGAAGCTCGAACTCCGTGGGATCACCAAGCGGTTTGGTGCCCTTGTGGCCAACGATCACATCGATCTCGTCGTCGAACCCGGTGAGATCCACTGCCTCCTCGGCGAGAACGGCGCAGGCAAGTCCACGCTCATGAACGTGCTCTACGGCCTCTACCAGGCCGAAGAGGGCGAGATCCTGCTCGACGATGCCGTGCAGCACTTCGCCGGCCCCGGTGACGCGATGGCGGCCGGAATCGGAATGGTCCACCAGCACTTCATGCTCATCCCCGTCTTCACAGTCGCCGAGAACGTGATGCTCGGTCACGAGCAGACCTCCTTCGGTGGCCGACTCGACCTCGCTGCGGCGCGCGAACAGGTGCGTCAGATCTCGAGCCGATTCGGATTCGACGTCGATCCGGACGCCCTGGTGGACGACCTCCCCGTCGGGGTGCAGCAGCGGGTGGAGATCATCAAGGCACTCTCCCGCGACGCGAAGGTGCTCGTCTTCGACGAACCGACCGCGGTGCTCACCCCGCAGGAGACGGATGAGCTGATGGTGATCATGAAACAGCTCAAGGCCGCCGGCACCTCCATCGTCTTCATCACCCACAAGCTGCGCGAGGTGCGCGAGGTGGCAGACCGGATCACCGTCATCCGGCTCGGCAAGGTCGTGGGCGAGGCATCCCCCACCGCGACCAATACCGAACTCGCCTCCCTGATGGTGGGCCGACCGGTCGAACTCACTGTGAACAAGGGTCCGGAGAAGCCCGGCGACGCTGCTCTCGTGATCAGCCACCTCTCGGTGATCGATCACCGCGGACAGCTCGTCGTGAACGACGTGAGCTTCGAGGTGAAGTCGGGCGAGATCCTGGCGATCGCCGGCGTGCAGGGCAACGGACAGACCGAACTCACCGAAGCGATCATGGGGCTCCAGCCCCGGGTCACCGGATCCATCGTGCTCGACGGCACTGATTTGCGTCGCGAATCGACCAGGAAGGTGCTCGACTCCGGGGTCGGCTTCGTGCCGGAGGACCGCGGAGAAGACGGACTCATCGCCGAGTTCACCATCGCCGAGAACCTCATGCTCGACCGATCAGACGGAGCTCCGTTCGTGAAGGCGGGAACGCTCCAGCTCGGCGGCCTCGCGGAGTTCGCCGAGCAGAAGATCGTGGAGTTCGACATCCGCGCCCAGGGCATCGGCACGCACGCCGGCAAACTCTCCGGGGGCAACCAACAGAAGGTCGTGCTCGCCCGCGAGCTGAGCCGCGACCTCCGGCTCTTCGTGGCGGCGCAGCCGACCCGGGGACTGGATGTCGGTTCGATCGAGTTCGTGCACACGCGGATCGTCGCCACTCGCGATGCAGGCACCGCCGTGATCGTCGTGTCCACCGAACTCGATGAGGTCGTCGCGCTCGCAGACCGCATCGCCGTGATGTACCGGGGCGGAATCGTCGGGATCGTGCCGGGCAACACCCCGCGTGCGGTGCTCGGGCTCATGATGGCAGGCGAACTGCCCGACACGGCGGAGGTGGCGGCGTGACCGACTCGCAAACACCCTCTCCCACCCAACCGCAGGCGAAGGCACCGATCGAGAACGAGCCCTCCCGGTTCAGCGGAGTGCTCCGGGAGATCACCACGGGCAACGCCCTGATCTCTGTGCTGGCAGTCGTGCTCGCGCTCGTGGCCGGCGGCATTCTCATCGCCCTGACGGACCCGACTGTCAAGACGGCATCCGCCTACTTCTTCTCTCGCCCCACCGATATGCTCCAAGCCGCCTGGACGGCCGTGTCGGGTGCGTACATCGCCCTGTTCCAAGGTTCGATCTACAACTTCGGTCGACCCGACTTCGCAGGCGGCATCAAGCCCTTCACCGAGACTCTCGCCTTCGCGACGCCGCTCATCGCGGCCGGTCTCGGAGTGGCGCTGGCGTTCCGGGTGGGACTGTTCAACATCGGTGGGCGTGGGCAGATGCTCATCGCTGCTGCCGCTGCCGGCTGGGTCGGTTTCTCCTTCGACCTGCCATTCCCCCTCCACCTCATCGTCGCGCTGCTCGCGGGGATCGCGGGCGGTGCGATCTGGGGCGGCATCGTCGGACTGCTCAAGGCGCGAACCGGGGCGAACGAGGTGATCGTCACGATCATGCTCAATTACGTGGCCTATTACCTCCTCGCCTACATGCTTCGCACGCCCGGCCTTCTGCAGGCCAAGGGCTCGAGCAATCCGAAATCCCCGGCGATGAAGCCCTCCGCGATCTTCCCCGACCTGCTGGGGCCGAACTACAACCTGACCATCGGGTTCATTCTCGTGATCATCGTGACCATCTTCGTCTGGTATCTGCTCAACCGGTCGAGCCTCGGTTTCAAGTTCCGGGCGATCGGCGAGAATCCCCACGCTTCCCGCGTCGCGGGCATAGACGTGAAGAACATGTACGTCTACGCGATGCTCATCTCCGGTGGGCTCATCGGGCTCGCCGGAGCGAATCAGGTGCAGGGCTCCATCACCTCGGGATTCGGATCGGGCATCGATGCGGGCATCGGGTTCGATGCCATCACGGTCGCACTCCTCGGTCGCTCCAAGCCGTGGGGCGTGTTCGTAGCAGGCATCCTGTTCGGCGCGTTCAAGGCGGGAGGATTCACCATGCAGGCCTCCCAGGGCATCCCCATCGAAATCGTGTCGGTGGTCCAGTCGCTCATCGTGCTCTTCATCGCGGCTCCTCCACTGGTGCGGGCGGTCTTCCGCCTGCCGAAACCCTCCGGCGTCCCGAGAATCCGCACGTCGAAGATTTCCGGCAAGAAGGCTGTGGTGACCAAATGACCACCGTGACAGACAATCAGGGCGTTTCGAGCAGCGCGCCCATCGCTCTCCAGTCAGCCGTGGTGAAAAGCTGGAAGGCTCCCATCGCGCTGGGCTTCTTCGCGGTGCTCTCGCTCGTGCTCTTCGGCTTCTTCGGCCGCTCGGGCACCAGCACCTTCCGGCTGTCCACCGACTCCGACTTCTTCCAGATTCCCCCCATCCCCGTCGACGCCCGGCCAACCTCGATCGTCACGTCGGTGCTGTTGCTGCTCATCGCCGGTTGGGCGGCCTGGCTCGCGCGGCACGCGCGACGCGTCCCGCTCTGGGTCACCGCCGTCTTTGCGGTGCTGTTCCTGTTCGCGTTCCTGGTCTGGGCATCCGCGGGCCTCCGGTCGATCCCCGTGGCTGGCTTGCTCGTCGGTGCCGTTGGTCTCAGCGTTCCCCTGATCTTCGGAGCGCTCGGCGGCGTGATCTCGGAGCGGGTCGGTGTGGTCAATGTGGCCATCGAGGGCCAGTTGCTCGCGGGAGCCTTCGTTTCGGCGCTCGTCGCCTCCGCGACTCGGCTTCCCTTTCTCGGCTTGCTTGCGGCCATGGTCGCCGGCATGTTGGTGTCCTTCGTGCTCGCCGCATTCTCGATCAAGTACTTCGTCGACCAGGTGATCGTCGGAGTGGTTCTCAACGTGCTCGTGACCGGGCTCACGAGCTTCCTGTACACCACACTGTTGAGCCCCAACCAGACCACCCTCAACTCCCCGGAGCGGTTCCAGCGCATCAACATCCCGCTGCTCAGCGAGATCCCGATCATCGGACCGACGCTGTTTCGGCAGACGATCATCATCTACATCATGTACGTCGCGGTCTTCGTCGTCTGGTATGCCCTGTTCCACACCAAGTGGGGACTGCGGCTCCGATCCTCCGGGGAGAACCCGCAGGCCGCGGACACCGTCGGTATCAACGTCAACCGCACCCGCTTCTGGAATGTCTCTCTCGCCGGGGCCATCGCCGGGTTCGGTGGGGCGTACTTCACCCTCGGGTCGGTGGGCAGTTTCAGCAAGGAGATGACGGCCGGCGCCGGGTTCATCGCCCTTGCGGCCGTGATCTTCGGACGCTGGGATCCGATCCGCGCGACCCTCGCCGCCCTGCTGTTCGGTTTCGCCACCAACCTCCAGAGCGTGCTGTCGGCGATCGGTTCCCCGGTGCCCAGCGAGTTCATGTTGATGCTGCCGTACGTGATCACCATCTTCGCCGTCGCCGGGCTCGTCGGCTCGGTGCGACCACCCGCCGCATCGGGCAAAGCGTACGTGAAGGGCTGATGATGTCGGATGTCGACTGGGAGGCCCTGCGGCTCGTCGCGAACGAGGCGAACACGCACGCCTATGTGCCTTACTCGAAGTTCCCGGTGGGCGTCGCCGCGATCGTCGATGACGGCCGCATCATCTCCGGCGCCAATGTGGAGAACGCGTCGTACGGCCTCACTCTCTGCGCCGAATGCGCCCTGGTCTCCTCGCTGCACATGACCGGCGGTGGGCGCCTCGTGGCGTTCACCTGCGTCGACGGCCACGGCAACATCCTCATGCCCTGCGGGCGGTGCAGGCAGCTGCTCTATGAACATTCCGCACCCGGCATGCTTCTCGAGACCGTCTCCGGCGTGAAGACGATCGACGAAGTCATCCCGGATGCCTTCGGCCCGCGCCAGCTCGCCGAGTACCGCGACGCGGACTGAACCCCCTCCCTACGATCGGACTCTCCACCATGGCCATCGAAGCCTTCGACGTCGTCGACCTCATCCACGCCAAGCGCGATCGCGGGGTGCTCTCGACGGAGCAGATCCGCTGGCTGGTGGACGCGTATACCCGGGGCTACGTCGCCGACGAGCAGATGGCCGCCATGGCGATGGCGATCTTCCTCAACGGCATGGAGCGGAGGGAGATCCGTGATCTCACGCTCGCCATGATCGCCTCCGGCGAGACGATGGACTTCTCGGGCCTGTCCAAGAAGACGACCGACAAGCACTCCACCGGAGGCGTCGGCGACAAGATCACGCTTCCCCTCGCCCCGCTGGTGGCGAGCTTCGGAGTGGCCGTTCCCCAGCTCTCCGGCCGCGGTCTCGGGCACACCGGTGGCACGCTCGACAAGCTCGAGTCGATCCCCGGCTGGCAGGCGAACATCTCCGGGGAGAGGATGCGCGAGATCCTGGATGACGTCGGTGCGGTGGTCTGTGCGGCGGGATCGGGCCTCGCTCCCGCCGACGGCAAGCTCTACGCCCTGCGCGACATCACCGGAACCGTCGAGTCGATCCCCCTCATCGCATCGTCGATCATGTCCAAGAAGATCGCCGAAGGCACATCCGCACTCGTGCTCGATGTGAAGTTCGGCTCCGGGGCATTCCTCAAGGACATCGCCCAGTCGCGCGAGCTCGCCCAGACGATGGTGGCGCTCGGTGAGGATGCCGGGGTCGCGACATCCGCTCTTCTCACGAACATGAACGTGCCACTCGGTCTGGCCATCGGCAATGCCAACGAGGTGCGTGAATCGGTGGAGGTGCTCGCCGGTGGTGGCCCATCGGACATCGTCGCGCTCACCGTGGCACTCGCCCGCGAGATGCTCAGGCACGCCGGGCAGCCGGACGCCGATGTGGAAGCGGCACTCGCCGACGGACGCGCCATGGACAGCTGGAACCGGATGATCCGCGCGCAGGGTGGGGACCCAGCGGCCGCACTGCCGGTGGCGCGAGAGACTCATGTGGTGAGCGCAGAACGCGACGGCGTGCTCGTCGAGCAGCAGGCGCTTCCATTCGGAATCGCGGCCTGGCGGCTGGGAGCGGGGCGAGCGCGAAAGCAGGATCCGGTGCAGCACGCCGCAGGCATCGACCTTCACGCAAAGCCGGGAGACCGGGTCACCGCTGGGCAGCCGCTCTTCACCCTCAGTGCCGACGAGCCGGAGCGATTCGCCCGGGCGCTCGAGGCCCTGGAAGGGGCGTACCGTGTGGGAGAGGCGGGCGAGGAGATCCTTGATGGAGGCCCGCTGATCGCCGAACGAATTGGAGCCTGATGTCACGCCGTAAGGACCGCCTGGACTGGATGTTCCGCAGCCGCGAGAACGGCAGGATCACCATCGGCCAGGCCGCGAACCTCGAGCAGAAGATCTTCTCGGGGGCGACACTCGTTGGCGTGATGCTGCCCGCATCCAAGTTGCGCACCGGAGTCGGCGTCGTCGCGGTGCTCGCGCTGGTCGTCTGGGCGGTCGACGAAATCGCTCGAGGAGTCAACCCGTTCCGGCGCATCCTCGGCGGGGCGGCCCTCGGCGGGCTGACCTTGCTCGCCGTGCGTCGGCCCCGCGACTGAGGCATCCGTCCCGCCCTTCCGCGCGCCCGCCTGTTCGCCCTGTTCGCCCTGTTCATCATTCAGGAACATGCGGGGCGGGAGTGACTGGAGTTGCTGGAGTGACACTCATTGCTCCCGCTGGGCACTTCCGTCACAGAAGTTCCTGAATGATGAGGTTGCGCGCTCGTGATGGGACTGCGCGATCGTGGTTTTCATCATTCAGGAACACGTGGGGCTGGAGTGAATGGAGTGTCAGATCGATGCCTCACCGGTCTCGGTATTCACTCCCGTCCCGGATGTTCCTGAATGATGCGAACCGGAGGGCAACGGTCGCTACCGGGACGGGTCGCCGATGCGCACCAGGGCATCCACGATCAGGTCCCAGAAGCGCGGGACATCCAGTGCGGTCGCCGCATGGGTGGTGCACTCCTCCGGCGCCTCGGAGCGGAAGTCGGCGACCGTCATGCCGAGGGTCAGCATGCCGGCCAGCTCGATGTCCAGCGGAACGCGCACCACGGTCATCACGCTCGGGTCGATGACGAGGGCGACGGCGCAGGGATCGTGCACGGGCGGGTGCTCGAAGCCCTGGGCGTTGCGATAGGTGGTGCCGAAGAAGTCGAGCAGCTCGACGACGAACCGTGCCGGCGCGGTGTCGACGGCGGCGATGGCCGCGACGACCTCCGGGGTCGCGAGGGCCTGGTGCGTGACATCCAGCCCCACCATCGTGAGCTTCCACCTCTCGTTGAAGACGATGTGAGCCGCCTCCGGATCGATCACGATGTTGAACTCCGCCGCGGCGCTCCAGTTGCCGACGTGATAACCGCCGCCCATCAGCACGACCTCCTTCACGAGCGAGGCGATGCGCGGCTCCTTCCGCACGGCGAGGGCGATGTTGGTGAGCGCGCCGGTCGGCACGAGGGTGATGGTCTGGGCAGGCGCAGCCATGACCGTGTCGATGATGAGATCGACGGCGTGCCGTGGATCGGGCGCGAACAGGGGCTGCGGGAGCTCCGGTCCGTCGAGGCCGGATGCGCCGTGGATCGACTCTGCAACCTCCGCGGTGCGCACCAGGGGCCGGTGGGCGCCGGCGGCAAACGGGATACCGGTGATTCCGGCGATCCGGGCGATTGCGAGCGCGTTGCGGGTGACCTTCTCGATGGTCTGGTTTCCGTGCACCGTCGTCACCGCGACCAGCTCGATCTCGGGGCTACCGTGAGCAAGGATCAGAGCGATCGCGTCATCGTGCCCCGGGTCACAATCGAGAATGATCTTCTTGGCCATTCCGTCAGGTTAGCGGCCGGTGGCACCCGATAGATTTGGGGCATGACCTCCTCAGACTTCTTCATGCCCGGCGGCGGCGCGAACATCACCGCGCTGCCCAAGGTCTCACTCCACGACCACCTCGACGGGGGCCTCCGTCCACAGACCATCATCGAACTCGCCGGCGAGATCGGCTTCGAGCTTCCCGAGACGGATGCCGTGGCGCTCGCCGACTGGTTCGCCGAGAAGGCGGATTCCGGCTCACTCGTCGAGTACCTCAAGACCTTCGATATCACCACCGCCGTCATGCAGACGGCAGCGGGGCTCACGCGCGTCGCCCGCGAGTTCGTCGAGGACCTCGATGCCGACGGCGTGATCTACGGCGAGATCCGGTGGGCTCCCGAGCAGCACCTTTCCGGCGGTCTCACCCTCGACGAGGCCGTCGAGGCGGTGCAGGAAGGCATCGAGGAGGGCATCGACGCCGTCTCCGAGGCGGGACGCAGCATCCGGATCGGGCAGTTGGTCACTGCCATGCGTCACGCCGATCGCGGGCTCGAGATCGCCGAACTCGCTGTGCGACACCGCAACAACGGGGTCGTCGGCTTCGACATCGCGGGCGCCGAGGCCGGATTCCCTGCTGGCAACCACCGCGAGGCCTTCGACTACCTCGCGTCACACTACTTTCCCACGACGGTGCATGCGGGCGAGGCCGACGGCCTCGAGAGTATTCGTGGAGCGCTGTTCGACGGCCGTGCGCTGCGCCTCGGGCACGGCGTGCGCCTCGCCGAGGACATCACGGTGGACCGTTCCGACGACGAGAACACCTACGTCGAGCTCGGGCGGTTGTCGCAATGGGTGAAGGATCGGGAGATCGCCCTCGAGTTGAGTCCCTCGTCGAACCTCCAGACGGGCGCGATCGCGAAATGGGGCGACGAGCTCATCGATCACCCCTTCGACCTGCTCTACCAGCTCGGCTTCCGAGTGACGGTCAACACCGATAACCGCCTGATGAGCCGTACGTCGCTGAGTCGCGAGCTCGCACTGCTCGCGGAGACCTTCGACTACGACCTGACCGACCTCGAGGTGTTCCAACTCAATGCCGCCGGATCTACCTTCCTTCCGTTCGAAGAGCGTGAAGAGCTGGCCGATCGCATCAGCGCCGGTTTCGAGCGGGCCTGATGCCCCTTCCCCTTCTCGCCGAGTCGGCGATCATCGTGGGAGCCGAGGCCGGTGACTGGCGGGAGGCGGTGCGGCTGGCCGGCCGCGCCCTCACGGCCTCCGGTGCCACCCGACCGGGCTATGCCGATGAGATGATCCGCATGATCGACGAACACGGACCTTACGTCGTGATCGCGCCGGGGCTCGCGCTCGCGCACGCACGCCCCGGGCCGGATGTGCTCACCGACGGCCTCGCCGTGGTGACGCTCGCCACTCCGGTGTCCTTCGGGCATCCGCACAACGACCCGGTGAGTGTGGTGCTCGGCCTTGCGATCAAGTCGGCTGACACGCACATCGAGGCGGTCGCCGAGCTCGCGAACGTCTTCAACGACTCGAGCGCGATCGCCCAGCTGGCGGCCGCGACCTCAGCCTCCCAGGTGCTGCAGATCATGGGGAACCGCTCGTGAAGATCGTTGCGATCTGCGGGGCGGGGATCGGCAGCTCCGGCATCCTCAAGGTGAACGCGGAGCGGGTGCTCGCGCGGCTCGGCCTGGAGGCGGATGTCACGGCCGCCCATCTCTCGAGCCTCAGCGGCGATGCGGCGGACGCCCAGGTCATCCTCACCTCCGCCGAATTCGTGGACGCGATCGGACCGACGAACGCCGATGTGATCGTGATCGAGAACTACTTCGACACCGCGGAACTGGCTCGGAAGCTCGAAGTGGCACTCGGCTAAAGTTTCATATATAAAAACTGCTTTCATAGGCGTATGCTCGGCGGTAGTCATCCCGTCCGAGTGAGGAACGCCCATGTCCAGTGAACTCGTCGAACGCGGCCATCAGCGGCTGGAATGGATCCGGTCGCGGATGTCGCTGCTCGCGGCCGCACGGAAGGAATTCGCAGCTTCCCAGCCCTTCGCCGGGCGCCGGATCGGCGTCGCGATCCACCTCGATCCGAAGACCGCAGTGTTGCTCGAAGTGCTCGCTGCTGGCGGGGCGGAGGTCGTGGCGACCGGCAACCATGGATCGACCCAGGACGACATGGTTGCCGTCCTGCGCGAGCAGGGTCTCGTCGTGTTCGGCCGACGGGACGACACCATCGAACAGCACCGGTCCAATGTCGCGAGTGTGCTCGATGCGAACCCCGACATGATCCTCGACAACGGGGCGGACCTCATCGCGGGAGTGGTGGAGCGCGGTATCGCCACGCGCATCATCGGCGCGACCGAAGAGACGACATCGGGTGCCGACCGGCTGCGAGGCGAACTCGTCGAGCACATCCCCTTTCCCGTCATCGTCATCAACGACAGCCCCCTCAAGGCGATCGGCGAGAATCGGCACGCCGTCGGTCAGTCCGTCGTCGAGAGCCTCATGCGTATCACCGGGCTCATGCTGCCCGGTCGCCGCTTCGTCGTCGTGGGTTACGGCTGGTGCGGCCGCGGTATCGCCCAGTACCTTCGAGCGCTCGGCGGCCGGGTCGCGATCGCCGAAGTGGATGACCTCAAGGCATTCGAGGCGGCGTTGGACGGCTATCGGGTGGCACCGATCGCCGAACTCGCGGGATGGGCGCAGACGGTCATCACGGCCACCGGGCGCCCGGCGGTGATCGGAGCATCCGAGTTCCCCCTGCTCGAATCCGGCACCGTGCTCGCCAACAGCGGGCACTTCGACTGGGAGATCGACGTGCCGACCCTCACCGCCACCGCCAGTCGGGTCGTGCCGGTGGATGACGCGATCGAGCGGGTGGAATTCGCCGACGGGCGTCACGTCGTGCTTCTCGCCGGTGGGCGCATGGTCAACCTGGCCGGTCGCGAACCCCGTGGGAATTCGCTCGAATCGATGGACCTCGGCTTCCTCCTCCAGGCGCTCTCCCTCGAACGGATCGCCGGATCCGCCGCCGGGCTCCCGTCCGGCGCCCAGCCCGTGCCCGACGACCTCAATCGCCTCATCGCACGCCGGATGGTCGCGGCGATGTCGGCATCCCGATGAGCGGGCCAGCGCTACCGGGTTCCGGGGCTCAGACACTCGACTCCCGGAAGTCCGAGTCGCAGGCTCCCGAGTACTCGGTTCCCGCGCTGGACAAGGCCCTCGACATCCTCGAACTCCTGGCCGCACGATCCGGCGGGCTCAGCCAGGCTGCCATCGCCGAGGCCGTCGGTCGATCGGTCAGCCAGGTCTTCCGGGTGCTTCAGACGCTCGAGGCGCGTGGATACCTCGTGCGCGAGGAGGGATCGGGGCTCTATGCGTTGTCGGTCCAGATGTTCATGCTCGCCCATCGGCAGGAGCCGCTTCGCGGTCTCGAGGCCGCCGCGCTTCCGGCGATGCGGTCTTTCGTTGACGAGGTGCAGCAGTCCTGCAACCTCGGGGTTCTCTCGGCCGGCCGGGTTCTGGTGCTCGCGCAGGTGGAGAGTCCCGCGAACTTCGGGTTTCGCGTGCGGGTCGGATCGGACTTCCCGATCGAGGGCACCGCGACCGGTGCCGTCCTCGCGGCGTTCGGCGCTGAGTCGGTGATGGAGCCCTGGCTGCGCGGCCTTTCCGGCAGCGCTCGCGAGCGGGTCGAACGCGTGCGACTCCGGGGCTTCGAACGCGCGCACGACAGCCTCCAGCCGGGCATCACCGACATCGTCTTTCCGGTCTTCGCGCGTGGAGACTCGGCCGTGGCGGCACTCACCGTTCCCTACGTCGCCACGAGCTTCAGCGCGGCGCGCACCCAGGAGGTGGAGGACCGGGCGCGGGCGGCGTCCGAAAGGATCTCAGGCGCGCTCGGCCATTAACTGGCGCAGGGCAGATTCGAGCCGGTCGACAGCGCCCTGGGCGACCGCCTGCCGGTGCGCCGCGGTGCCATCGTCGCTCGACGCGTCGATGTAGACCTTCACCTTCGGTTCGGTGCCGCTCGGACGCACGATCACCCGCGATCCATCATCGAGCTGGTAGCGCAGGATGTCGCTGGCGGGCAGACCGGCGAAGCCGTCCACGAAATCGTCGACCTGTCGAACGGCCACCGCGCCGATCCGCTCCGGCGGGGACTGCCGGAGCGAGGACATCAGTCGGGGGATGTCGGCGAGATCCGTCATCCGGATCGAGACCTGCGACGAGGCGAACGCACCGAACCGCTCGGCGAAGTCGGTGAGGTGATCGGTGACGGTGCGGCCGACGGCCTTGAGGTCCGACACGAGCCCCAGGAACTCGACCGCCGCCGAGATGCCATCCTTGTCGCGCACCTTCTCGGGGTCGACGAGGTAGCCGAGGGCCTCTTCGTAGCCGTAGGAGAGGCCGGGCACACGCGACACCCACTTGAATCCCGTGAGCGTGTCGACATAGTCGAGTCCGTAGTGGCGCGCCACCTCGGCGAGGGCGGGGGAGGAGACGATCGACGCCGCGAGGGTGCCGGAGGTGCCCGCCGCGGCGAGCCGCTCGGCCGCGCGCCAGCCCAGTAGCGCTCCGACCTGATTGCCGCTCAGCCGCTGCCACTCGCCGTCCACGTCGGGGATCCCGATGGCGAGGCGGTCGGCATCCGGGTCGTTGGCGATCACCAGTTCGGCGTCGGCGGAGATGGCCGCATCGAACGCGAGATCCATCGCCCCCGGCTCCTCGGGGTTGGGAAAGGCGACGGTGGGGAAGGCCGCATCCGGCTCGATCTGCGCCGTCACGACTGTGGGTTCACCGAAACCGGCGTCGAGGAAGACGCGATGCGCCGTCTCCCAGCCGACCCCGTGCATCGCGGTGTACACGTAGCGCACCGCAGCCCGGGGACGACCAGCGATGGCTGCCGTGCGACGGACGTATTCGTCGATCACCCGTTCGTCTGCGGTCTCATACTCAGAGGAGCGGGGCAGGCGCAGGACGCTCGTTTCGGCCGCGATGGCCAGGATGTGCGCGGCGATCTCACCATCCAGTGGCGGGACGATCTGGGAGCCCTGGTCGGCGTCACCGAGGTAGACCTTGTAGCCGTTGTCCTGGGGCGGATTGTGGCTTGCCGTGACCATCACTCCGGCGCTGACGCCGAGCTCGCGCACGGCGAAGGCGAGCACGGGAGTGGGCAGCAATCGGGGCAGCAGCACCGCGCGAACTCCGGCGCCGGCCATCAACTCCGCCGTGTCGGTGGCGAAGACCCTCGAGTTCTTGCGCCCGTCGTATCCGATCACCACGCTCGGTGTGCCCCCGCGGGAGACCAGGAAGCTCGCGAATCCGGCGGCAGCCTGGCTGACCAGCACCCGGTTCATCCGGTTCGAGCCGGCTTCGATCCGGCCGCGAAGCCCCGCGGTGCCGAACTCGAGCCGGGTATCGAAGCGGTCGTGCAACTGCGCGATCGCGACCTTGGAACCAGCCTCGGCATCCGTCAGGAGCAGGGCGAGTTCGGTGCGGGTCTCGTCATCCGGGTCCTGATCGTGCCAGGCTCGTGCGACGTCGATGATGCTCACTACAGCTCCTGCACAATCCGTGCCAGCAGCGCCGAGATCACCGGTTCGGCATCCCGACCGGCTTCGAGCACCTCGGCGTGGCTCAATGGAGACTTCTGGATGCCCGCAGCGAGGTTGGTGATCAATGACAGTCCGAGGATCTCCATGCCGGCCTGGCGGGCCGCGATCGCCTCGAGCGCGGTGGACATCCCCACGATGTGGCCGCCGATGGTCTTCGCCATCTGCACCTCTGCGGGAGTCTCGTAGTGCGGCCCGCGGAACTGGGTGTACACGCCCTCGTCGAGGCTGGGATCGACGGTCTTCGCGATCGCGCGCAGGCGCGCGCTGTAGAGGTCCGTGAGGTCGATGAAGGTCGCGCCCTCGAGCGGTGAGTCAGCGGTGAGGTTGATGTGGTCGCTGATGAGCACCGGCGTGCCGGGCTTCCAGGTCTCGCGGATGCCACCGGCACCGTTGGTGAGGATCATGATCTTGGCGCCGGTGG
This sequence comes from Frigoribacterium sp. UYMn621, assembly GCF_040549525.1. Taxonomy (NCBI): domain Bacteria; kingdom Bacillati; phylum Actinomycetota; class Actinomycetes; order Micrococcales; family Microbacteriaceae; genus Frigoribacterium; species Frigoribacterium sp. UYMn621. The sequence continues at coordinate 617,889 of NZ_JBEPTM010000001.1, forward strand.
CCGCCGCGGTCCGCACGCTGTGAACGACCCGACGCACGCCGTGGTTCTCGTAGTAGTGGGTGCGCGCCCCGATCACGAGGGCATTCCTGCCGTCGGCGAGACGGATGGATCGCAGCGTCCCCACGTGGCCTTCGAGCGCGGGAGCGCTGAACCCGGTGATCTCCGCCGCGGGAATCGTCGTGGTCGTCACACCGATGAGATCGGCCGCCTTGCCCCAGCCGCTACCGAGTGTCAGGGCGATGTCATGGTGGTCGACGCCGGTTCGTTCGGCGATCTCGGCGGCTGCGAGAGCGGCGATCTCGAAGGGGTCGGCAGCATTGTCGTCGAGAGGATTCGGCATCCGCCCAGCCTATGGGAGAGCCGCCTCGGTTGCGCGGATGCCGGCCGACGCCGCCCTGATTCGCCGCGTCACCGCTCTCTACGGGAGAATGGGCGCATGGCCTATGAATTCGAGCGAAAGCAACGTATCGCCGTCGTTGGGGGCGGTCCCGGGGGATACGAAGCTGCGATCACCGGAGCCCAGATGGGCGCCGAGGTCACGGTCGTCGAGCGCGTGGGTGTCGGCGGATCGGCCGTACTCACCGATGTCGTCCCCTCGAAGACGCTCATCGCGACAGCCGAGGCGGCGAATGCCATCGGCGAAGCGGCCGACCTCGGAGTGCAGTTCTTCGTGCGCGGAGAGTCCGGCAGACCCGTGCGGCCCGAAGTCACCGTCAATCTCGCCGCCGTCAACCAGCGCCTCTTGCGCCTGGCCCGCCAGCAATCGGAAGACATGAAGTCCCAGCTCATCAAGGCTGGCGTCACCGTGATCCAGGGGGACGGCCGCCTGGACGGACCGAATCGCGTCATCGTATCGACCGGCAAGGGAAAGACCAGCACCGACTTCGACGAGATCAACGCCGACACGATCGTCGTCTCGGTTGGCGCGAGTCCCCGCATCCTCCCTTCCGCCATTCCCGACGGGGAACGCATCTTCACGTGGACGCAGTTGTACACGCTGAAGGAGACGCCGGAGCACCTGATCGTGGTCGGATCCGGTGTCACCGGCGCGGAATTCGCCTCGGCTTTCACCGCGCTCGGCTCCAAAGTCACGCTAATCTCCTCCCGCGATCAGGTGCTTCCGGGCGAGGACGCCGATGCCGCCCGCGTGATCGAGGACGTCTTCAGACGCAACGGCATGACCGTGCTCTCCAAGTCCCGGGCCGATTCCATCCTGCGAACCGCGGATGGCGTCATCGCGACCCTCTCGGACGGCCGCACCGTTGAGGGCAGTCACTGCCTCATGGCGGTCGGTTCGGTGCCGAATACTTCCGGTATCGGGCTGGAGGAGGCGGGCGTTCAGCTCACCGACTCCGGGCACATCCGGGTAAACCGGGTGGCGCGCACGTCGATGCCCTCCATCTACGCGGCCGGCGACTGCTCGGACTTCCTGCCCCTGGCATCCGTCGCGTCCATGCAGGGCCGCACGGCAGTCTTCCACGCCATGGGTGATGCGGTGAACCCCACGGAGCTCCGCAACGTCACCTCGAACATCTTCACGCAGCCGGAGATCGCAACCGTCGGCTGGTCGCAGAAGCAGATCGAGGACGGCATCGCGCAGGGCGTCATCTACAAGCTCCCGCTGGCCTCGAATCCGCGCGCGAAGATGATGGGGATCAAGGACGGCTTCGTCAAGCTATTCGCCCGCACCGGCTCCGGTACCGTCATCGGCGGCGTGATCGTTGCACCCCGGGCATCCGAGCTCATCCTCCCGATCGCGATCGCGGTCGAACACCGGCTGACCGTCGATCAGGTGGCTCGCGCCTTCGCCGTCTACCCCTCGCTCTCCGACAGCATCACCGATGCTGCGCGCGCACTGCACATCGTCAACTAGCTCCGTCACCCGTCGCGCGTCACCCGTCCCGACTGCGGTTCGTGCGGCCTTCATCATTCAGGAAGGTTTGTGACGGGAGTGGCGGGAGTGCACGGTGGGGTGGTCTCGCGCCTCCATAGCCCCTTCCCTCACAGGGTTTCCTGAATGATGCTTCTCCACCGGGTGCTGAGGTGGGGGAGCGGGGCGGATGCTGGCAGCCCACGCTGGCGCGATGACAGACCTTGCTCACGCCATCGACATCCTCGGCGGCATCGCGACCAGGCAGCAGCTCCTCGCGATCGGCTTCACGGGCACCGAACTCACCCGTGCCGTGCGAGGCGGCGGGATAAGACGCGTCCGGCAAGCGCGCTATGCCTCACCCTCGGCCCACATCGACCGTGTCGCCGCTGCACGGGTCGGTGGCCTGCTCGCCGGGCTGAGTGCCGCTGCGACATACGGACTGTGGGCGGGCCTCGATCCCCGACTCCATATCAGCGTCGGCCGCAATTCGGCACGTCTGCGCACCAATGTCGCTCCCTCATTCAGCGACCGGATAACGCTCACTCCGGACTCGTCGGGACGACCGATCGCGCTGCATTGGATTGGCGGAGGGGCCGTTCCCGAACGCGGTCCGGAATGCTGGCGGACACCCTTCGACCGGTGCCTTCGCCAGACTGTCGCCTGGTGCGACACCGAGACCGCGGTCGCGTGCCTCGACACCGCCCTCGCCGTGGCGAACTACACGCCCGCCCGGATCGCCGAGATCTTCGCTTCCGCGTCGGCATCCGATCGGCTCACGGCATCTTGCTGCCGGTTGGGGAGCGATTCCGGCAGTGAGTCGCTCGTGCGCCAGCGGCTCGACCGACTCGGCATTCCCTACCGCCAGCAGGTGGAGATAGCCTCGGTCGGTCGGGTCGACTTCGGGCTGGTTGGCACGCGCATCGTCATCGAGGTCGACAGCTGGCTCTATCACGGCGACCGAATCGCGTTCGAACGCGACCGCCGGCGCGACGCCGAACTCGTGGCTCGCGGGTATACCGTCATCCGACTCACCTATCAGCGGATCATGAACGACTGGCCGTGGTGCGAGCGCATGATCCTCGCCGCGCTCGCTGCGGGGCGCTGACGATCCTCCGCCCGCTCGTCGGGCGACGATGCTGCCTCGCATCATTCAGGAACATGTGGGGCCAGTGAGGCTGAAGAGTCGCGTGTATGCCTCGGGCGTCACTCCTTCCCCGGGAATCACAGGAGTTCCTGAATGATGCGGGGGTGCGAAGATGCGGAGATGCGGCGGGGGTGCGGAGGCGGGGAGGCGGTAGGCGGGTTAGAGCGGCGGGGCGTCGTCGCCGCTCAGGACACGATGTCGAGCAGCAGGAAGCCCGACGACACAGTCTCGCCGACGGCAGCGCTCACGTTGGCGATGACCCCGTCTTTGTGGGCGGCGATCGGCTGCTCCATCTTCATCGCCTCGAGCACCAGGATGAGGTCGCCCTTCACCACGGAGTCACCCTCGGCGACGGCGAGTTTCACGATGGTCGCCTGCATCGGTGCCTTGACCGAGTCGCCGGTGGCTGTCACGACGGCTCCCGCGCCACCGCGGCGCTTGGGAGCGGCACCGAGCGTGGCAGAGGCGCCCCCGGATGCCGCGGCGAGGCGAGCCGGGAGCGACACCTCGATGCGCTTGCCGTCAACCTCGACGACGATGGTCTGGCGTGCGGCTGCTGCCGCCGCATCCGGGAGGGATCCGCTCCACGGCTCGATGTCGTTGACGAAGTCGGTCTCGATCCAGCGGGTGTAGATCGAGAAGGGCGACGACGTGAAGGCCGGGTCGCGCACGATCTTGCGGTGGAACGGCAACACGGTCGGCAGTCCGGCGATCTCGAACTCGTCGAGGGCGCGGCGGGAGCGTTCGAGGGCATCCTCGCGGGACGACCCGGTGACGATCAGCTTGGCGAGCAGCGAGTCGAATGCGCCGCTGATCACGTCGCCGGTGGTCACGCCGCTATCGACACGCACACCAGGACCGCCGGGGAAGCGCAACGCGTGCACGGGGCCCGGAGCAGGGAAGAAGTTGCGTCCGGGGTCTTCGCCGTTGATGCGGAACTCGAAGGAATGCCCCTCGGCGACCGGGTCGTCGTAGTCGAGGGCGCCCCCCTCGGCGAGGCGGAACTGCTCGCGAACGAGATCGATGCCGGTCACCTCTTCGGAGACGGGATGCTCGACCTGGAGGCGGGTGTTGACCTCGAGGAAGGAGATGGTGCCGTCCTTCGCGACGAGGAACTCGCAGGTGCCGGCGCCGAGGTAGCCGACCTCCTGCAGGATGGCCTTCGACGCCGAGTAGAGCAGCGCGTTCTGTTCTTCGGTGAGGAAGGGCGCGGGCGCCTCTTCCACGAGCTTCTGGTGACGTCGCTGCAGCGAGCAGTCCCGGGTGGAGATCACGACGACCTTGCCGAAGGCGTCGGCGAGGCACTGGGTCTCGACGTGTCGCGGCTGGTCGAGGTATTTCTCGACGAAGCACTCTCCCCGACCGAAGGCGGCGATCGCCTCGCGCGTCGCGGACTCGAACAGCTCCGGAATCTCTTCGCGGGTGCGCGCGACCTTGAGCCCGCGCCCTCCTCCACCGAAGGCCGCCTTGATGGCGACGGGAAGGCCGTGGATGTCGACGAAGTCCAGTACCTCCTGGGCGCCGGAGACGGGGTTGAGGGTCCCTGGTGCGAGCGGGGCGCCCACCTTCTCCGCGATGTGACGGGCGGAGACCTTGTCGCCGAGCTTCTCGATGGCATCCGGCGACGGCCCGATCCAGGTGAGTCCGGCATCGATGATGGCGCGGGCGAACTCGGCGTTCTCGGCCAGGAATCCGTATCCCGGGTGAACGGCATCCGCCCCGGAACGGCGGGCGATCGACAGCACCTTGTCGATGCGCAGGTAGGTGTCCGCGCTGGTCGCCCCGTCGAGGGCGTAGGCCTCATCGGCGAGCTTCACGTGGCGGGCATCCCGATCCTGGTCGGCGTAGACGGCCACGGAGGTGATTCCCGAGTCCTTCGCGGCCCGGATGACTCGAACGGCGATTTCGCCGCGATTGGCGACCAGGACCTTCGTGATGCGGGGCATAGTCCTTTAGCCTATGGGGCGAAGACGGGCACCCTTTGGTGGTGGGCTACAAAAAAGACCGATGACTCCGGAACGGGTTCCACAAGGTCACCGGTTCCACAGAGACGGCCAGCCCACGTCGAACTGGAGCAGCAGCGACCGCAGTGTCGACAGGGATAGCCCGACGACCGCGTGGGGATCACCGTCCACCGTGGTGATGAAGGGCGCACCGAGACTGTCGATCGTGAACGCGCCGGCGACTTCGAGCGGTTCTCCGGTGGCGACATAGGCATCGATCTCGTGATCGGAGATGTCGGCGGCGAAAGTCACCCCTGCCGTCGCGACCTCGCCGATCGCTCCCCGAAGTCGTCCGCCCCGGTGATCGATGAGCCAGTGTCCGGAGTGGAGGTGTCCGGTGCGTCCGCGCTGGAGCATCCAGCGTTCACGGGCCACCTCCGGCAGATGCGGCTTGCCATAGACGACACCGTCGAGCTCGAAGACCGAATCCCCGCCCAGCACGAACCCATCCACCTCCGGGCCGAGCACAGCGGATGCCTTGAGCCGGGCGAGCAGGAGGACCATATCGACCGGGGCGATCGGCGCTGCGGCCTCCACGGCGGCATCCTCGTCGACATGCGAGGGCATGACCACCGGCTCGATCCCCGCCGCGCGAAGCGTGGCCAACCGGGCCGGCGAAGTGGACGCGAGGTAGAGGCGCGTGGGTGATCGGGGCACGGATGAGTGGGGCACGGCGCCTCCTGTGGCAAGCTCGGGGGATGGGTGAATTGCTGGGCACAGAGGTCGAGATCGACGTAACCAACGTAGCCCACGGGGGTGTTGCGGTGGCGAGGCACGAGGGCCGCGTGATCTTCGTGAGCGACGCCATCCCCGGAGAGCGGGTGCTGGCCCGCATCACGGATGACTCTAAGAAGTCCTTCTGGCGGGCCGAGACGGTGGCCGTGGTGACGGCATCCGAGCACCGCCAGCCACACATCTGGGGCGCGGCATCCATCGATCGTGCACCGGAAGAGCGCGCCGGCGGTGCCGAGTTCGGCCACATCGAGATCGGTCACCAGCGCGAGCTCAAGCGCCAGGTGCTCGCCGATTCCCTGCAGCGCATGGCCGGTATCGAGAGCGACGTCACCGTCGACGCGATTCCCGGCACTCCGGATGGCACGGGATGGCGCACCCGCCTCAGACTGCACGTCGCGGCCGATGGCACGCCCGGCCCGTATGCCGCGCGCTCGCACCACGTCGTCGAGGTCACGGACCTTCCGCTCGCGACCGCAGAGGTCGCGGCGATCACTCCCCTCGATGAGCGGTTCCCCGGTTTCGACCACGTGGACGTGGTCGTGCCGAGCGTGGGCAATCCCTTCGTTCTCACCGGCAACGCCCCGAAGCCCAGCCGAGAGCGGGGAAAGGGCGAGAAGGCCGAGCGACCGAAGCCGCAACGCATTGTCGAGCGGGTGGGCGACCGGGAGTTCCGCCTGGATGCCCGCGGCTTCTGGCAGGTGCACCGTCACGCTGCGGAGACCCTCACTCTCGCCGTCCAGGAGGCGATCGATGCGAGCCTGTTCGATCCTCGTGCGGCCAACCTCGACCTCTACGGCGGAGTCGGACTGCTCGCGGCCGCCGTCGGGGACCGTTTCGGAAACCACCTGCGCATCACCACCGTGGAGAGCGACCCACTGGCGACCGACCACGCCGCCGAGAATCTCTCAGAGTGGGTGGGCGCCGCTGCCGTCACCGCACGGGTCGACAACTTCCTGCGGCAGCTTCGATCCACCGCGAGCCCGAGCGAACGCACCAGGCTCGGTGCCGGAACGGTGATCCTCGATCCGCCGCGTGCGGGGGCAGGCAAGGCCGTCGTCGACGAACTGCTCACCCTCGACCCGGCGCAGGTCGTCTACGTGGCGTGCGATCCGGTGGCCCTGGCGCGGGATGTCGCGCTGTTCGCCGCCGGAGGCTACGCGCTCACCCGGCTGCGGGCTTTCGACCTGTTCCCGAACACGCACCACGTCGAAGCGGTGGCGACCCTCACGAAGGCGTAGACACCGACCATCCCGCCGTGCGGAGAGGATGCGCCGCCGCATCCCTCATATCCGCAGGCGGAGGGCGTGAGCTCGTCGGCCAATTGCGACACACGTGCCCCGATGCCGCCTCTCTCGCCTCCGGGCGCCCTGGCGGCCGGTACCATGGTCTCCGGGGGAATGACTGAATGAGCAGCAACACGGGGGCAGACGGGATCGACCATGGCGCAGACCACAACTGAGGAACCCACACCCCGAATGCACCAGAGTGCAGTGCGGGTGTCGGTCGTAGACGACCATGAATCGGTGAGACTGGGGCTCAAGGCCGCCTGTATCGAAGCCGGATTCGACTTCATTCTCGCCGCGGCATCCGTGCAGGAATTCGTCGACAACCTCGCCGGTCGGGAGAACGACGTCGTCGTGCTCGACCTGTCGCTCGGCGATGGTTCGACGGTCACCGAGAACGTCAAGCGGGTGCAGGCCACCGGCTCGGCCGTGCTGATCCATTCGATCGCCGATCGGGTCGCCTCGGTTCGTGAGGCGCTTGCCGCCGGAGCGGCCGGAGTCATCCCCAAATCATCAGCGACGAAGACCGTCATGTCGGCGGTCGAGACCGTCGCGCGCGGCGAGGTGCTCAACAACCTCGAATGGGCGACAGCGATCGACGCGGACCGCGATTTCGCCAAGGCCCAGCTCGGGCGTCGCGAGCGCGAGATCCTGCACCTGTATGCGTCTGGCCTTCCTCTGAAGCTTGCGGCGCAGCAGCTGGGCATCGGGTACTCGACCGCTCGGGAATACCTCGACCGCATCCGCGTGAAGTACGTGGAGGTGGGTCGACCGGCGCCGACGAAGGTCGATCTGCTGCGTCGAGCCGTGGAAGACGGAATCCTGCCGGGTCTCGACCCGGATGGTGGTGATGGCCGCTAAGGGAGGTTCGCCGCCGCCCGGATCACTGGCCCGGCAACCACACAATCCGATCAGCCGACCGCAGATCGAGACCGTCGTGTCTCGATCCGTGGCCATCTTCGGGTTGGTGTTCGGCGCCCAGGCCGTGCCCTCTGCGCTTCAGCAGCTGCCGACCGCGTCGACAGTCTGGGCGATCGCCTTCGGTGTCGGCATCTACGGCGGCATCGTCGCGACGCTGGTGGCGTCCTTCGCGAAGCGATGGGTGCGCGGAGTCAATGCGTACGTCTCCTTCGCCTACCTCGTCGCCCTCGCGGGATGGCCATTCGTCGTCAACCAGCCGCTCACCGCAACGACCGAGCGACCGTGGCTCTGGCTCTTGTGCACGGTCGCCACGTCCACAGCGGCCATCGCCTTCACCACCTGGGAGGCGACCGCCTACCTCTTCGTCACACCGGTGATCTACGGCCTCGTGCGGATCACCCCGGCCGGTGGCGGCGCGAGCGTCGCCTCTGCGATCCTCGACATCGCCTACGCCATCATCCTTGGCGGTGCCGTTCTGATCCTGATCACCCTCTTGCGACAGGCCGCTGCCTCAGTGGACAACGCGCAGGGCACCGCCCTCGACCGCTACGCGCACGCCGTGAGGCAGCATGCGACGGAGGTAGAGCGGGTGCAGGTGGATTCCATCGTGCACGACAGCGTTCTCACCACCCTGCTGTCGGCAGCCCGCGCCTACACACCGGAGGCGAAGGAACTCGCCACGCGCATGGCCCGCAACGCCATGGGCCATCTGAAGGATGCCGCGGCCGCATCACCCGACGACGACGCGACGGTCACCCTCGATCAGCTCGCGGGGCGGATCGTGGATTCGATGAGCACCCTCTCCGGGCCCTTCGAGTTGCGGACGCGGCCCGTCGGGACGGCAACCATCCCGGTCCAGTCCTCGGAAGCCGTCCACTCGGCCGCGATGCAGGCGATGGTCAACAGCCTCCAGCACGCCGGCACCGGCGCCGACGTGCATCGCTGGCTCGTCGTCGAGGGGGCGGCGGAGGGAGGCATCCGGATCGGGGTCGGTGATGATGGAGCGGGATTCGTTTTCGACAGCGTTCCGAGCGAGCGCCTCGGGCTTCGGGTGTCGATCATCGAGCGTGTCGCGAACGCCGGCGGATCCGTCGAGGTGGATGCGGGCATCGACCGGGGCGCCGTGATCTGGATCACCTGGCCCCAGGTGAGTTCTCCCTCGGGCGGGCAGGGGCACCTGGATAGCGAGGCCTCGACGGTCGCGGGTGCCACTCTGGGAACCGGCGCCGTCACGACGGGTTCTGTCACGCCCGGTTCTGTCACGACCACTTCTGCGACGACCGGGGAAGGCCAGACCCCGTGATCGTCTCCGTGCCCCGCCTCCTCATCGTCTCCCTCGCGGCGATATTCTCCGCGTACCACCTCGTGCTCGCCGTGGTGTCAATCGATGTGCCCCACCAGAAGGCCCCCTACATCGCCGCGATGGTGCTGTTCGGGGTGGCGACCCTGCTCAGCCTCCTGCTCTCGCGCACCCAGCGGATGCCGACGTGGGTCGCCGCATTCAATGTCGCCGTCGCCGTCGTGGTGCCACTGCTCGTGACCAGCCAGTTCGACCAGGCTGAGGCGAAGGGCACGTATGCCGCCTGGCACACGGCCGCCATCGGCACGCTGATGGTCATCACGTCCACGCGGCGACGTCACACCTTCGCCTGGATCGGCACCGCCGCCCTCGTGGTGCAGACGGTGGCCTGGGCCGGCCCCGGGGGACTCGTCGCGTACGGAGTGATCGGCAGCGTCAGCTGGGTCGCCGTCTCGCAGGCGTTGTCCCTCTCGCTCGCGAAGGCGGGCAGGGACACCCGGCAGTATGCGCTCGCCGAGCGTGAGGCCGTGGAGTGGCGAGCGGCCCAGGAGGCTCATGTCTCCGAGAGGCAGTTCCGTCTCGGCCAGACGAGCCGGATGTCGCTGCCGATGTTGCGTCAGATCGTGGCGGTCGGAGGCGAACTCACCGATTCGCAGCGCCTCGAATGCCTCTACCTCGAGGGCGCGATCCGCGATGAGATCCGCGGCCGAAAGCTCTTGAACGACCGAGTGCGTGAGCAGATCATGATCGCCCGCCGCAACGGGACCATCGTCACCCTTCTCGACGAGGGAGGCATCGACGACCTCTCCGACGCGGACCTCGAACGGGTGCTGAATCGGCTGGCAGATGCGATCCGCGACACGAAGACCGGCAAGCTCATCGCGCGCACCGTGCCCGAGGGCTCCGACATCGCGGTGACCGTGGTGGGGCTCTCGTCGTTCGACGAGGGACATTCCAGTGCGCTCGGCAGCCAGGGAATCGATGATGAAGAGGATCGGGTGGATCTCTGGCTCGAGATTCCGCGCGCCGGGGCGGCAGTCCCGGCCTGAGTCGGCATCACCGGCAGCCCCATCGCGGCGCCGAGCGACGCCCGCCCTGCAAGCGCAGCCCTGAAAGCGCAGCCCGGAAAGCCCGGAGCGGCCCTGCAAACCCGGAGCGGCACAGGCGAGGTTGTGAACGCGGGGCTGCGAGAACTCGGCTGCGAAAACCGGTACCGCGGCCCCGGACATGGAAAACGGGACCGGCCCCCGAAGGCCGATCCCGTTTCAAGCTCCGGGTCAGGGCAATAACCCGAATATTGCCCTGACCCGCCCCCAAGCCATGAACCCGCTTACCCTAGTCGGTCCATGGTTGGCGGTGTAACTCGAAGAGCAACACCTAGCAAGATCAATACTGCGTCCCCGAGGTACTCCCGCAAAGTCGACACTTCGGGGGACATTCGGGGGACAGTTTTGTCCCCCGATTTATAAAAGGGCCCCGTCAGACGCAATATATCGTTGTCCCCCTCGACGGATCCCGGGGTACATGCGGTCATTCCGTGAGCTATAGAGCGGTGGCTGCGCTACAACGATGCTGATTCCGTCGCAAACACCGCGGAATCCGGATATTTCGCGCTCGGATTTGCGCGATACCGAAGTATCACCCCCGAAGGGGTCACAATATCGCCTGCGATCTATCCAGAGAAGGAGCGCCAGGCTCCCGCACCGCGAATGAGCGGTCTACGGATGCTGCGCTGGCTGCGCTGCCAGGCACTGACGGTGAGACCCTCGGCGCGCTGCCCGTCCTCGAGTTCCTCGATCATCGACGTGAGCACTGCGGTCACCGCGGCCAGCTCTGCCGGTGTGGGCCGCCCCGCGATCACCTCGAACCCCGGTCCCTCGTTCGACTCGAGAGGCTCCACATCGTCCCTCCCCGGCTGCTGGAGGGTCACAGCGGGATGTTCCCGTGCTTCTTGGGCGGCAGGGTGGCCCGCTTCGTCCTGAGCGCCCTGAGGGCCTTCACGACCACCACCCGGGTGGCGGCGGGTTCGATCACCCCGTCGAGCTCACCGCGCTCCGCAGCCAGGAAGGGAGATGCCACGTTGTAGGTGTACTCGTTGGCGAGCTTCGTGCGTACCGCCGCGACATCCTCTCCCGCCGCTTCGGCTGCCTTGATCTCGTTGCGGTAGAGGATGTTCACGGCCCCCTGCCCGCCCATGACCGCGATCTCGGCGGTCGGCCAGGCGTAGTTGAGGTCAGCTCCGAGCTGCTTGGAGCCCATCACGATGTAGGCCCCTCCGTAGGCCTTGCGGGTGATGACGGTCACGAGCGGCACGGTGGCCTCGGCGTAGGCGTAGAGCAGCTTCGCACCGCGGCGGATGACACCGGTCCATTCCTGGTCGGTGCCCGGCAGGTAACCGGGAACGTCGACGAGGGTCAGGATCGGGATCGAGAAGGCATCGCAGAACCGCACGAAGCGGCTCGCCTTCTCGCCGGCCTCGATGTTGAGGGTTCCCGCCATGGCGTTCGGCTGGTTAGCCACGACCCCCACCGCGCGCCCCTCGACCCGGCCGAAGCCGACGACGATGTTGGGGGCGAAGAGCGGCTGGGTCTCGAGGAAGTCGCCGTTATCGACGATGTGCTCGATGATCGTCTTCATGTCGTAGGGCTGGTTCGGGCTGTCCGGGATCACCGTGTTGAGCTTGCGGTCCGCATCCGTCGTCTCGAGTTCGACGTCGCTCTCGTAGACCGGATGCTCGGCGAGATTGTTGTCGGGCAGGAAGCTGAGCAGCGTGCGGGCGTAGTCGAGCGCGTCATCCTCATCGCTGGCGAGCCAGTGCGCGACGCCTGAGATCTTGTTGTGGGTGAGGGCTCCGCCGAGCTCCTCCATGCCGACGTCCTCGCCGGTGACGGTCTTGATCACGTCGGGCCCGGTCACGAACATCTGGCTGGTCTTGTCGACCATGATCACGAAGTCGGTGAGCGCGGGGGAGTAGACGGCGCCACCGGCTGCCGGTCCCATGATGATCGAGATCTGGGGGATGACACCGGAGGCGGCGGTGTTGCGGCGGAAGATCTCGCCGTACTTGCCGAGCGCGACGACGCCCTCCTGGATGCGAGCGCCTCCCGAGTCCAGCATTCCGATGATCGGCACGCCGGTCTTGAGGGCGAGATCCATCACCTTGATGATCTTCTCTCCGGCCACCTCGCCGAGCGATCCGCCGAAGATGGTGAAGTCCTGGCTGTAGACCGCGACCTGGCGGCCGTGGATCGTGCCGGTGCCGGTGACGACCGCGTCGCCGTAGGGCCGCTTCTTCTCCATGCCGAAGGCGTGGGTGCGGTGGCGCACAAACTCGTCGAGTTCGACGAAGGATCCGTGATCGAGAAGCTGCTCGATGCGCTCCCGCGCGGTCTTCTTGCCCTTGGAGTGTTGCTTCTCGATGGCCGCCTCACCGCTCGCGGTCACAGCTTCGTGATAACGAACCTTCAGGTCGGCGAGCTTGCCCGCGGTGGTGTACAGGTCATTCGTGGCGTTCGTATCAGCAGTCACGCGTTCACTTTACCGTCGGGCTTCCGCGCGACCCGGTGGTGGGATCCTACAAAGCTCATCGATGGTGCCCGTAGCCTTGGGGGATGCAGCTTCCCCGCAGCGCCGCATTCGCCTCCCGCCTCGAGATCCTCGACGAGTGCGGCTCGACCAACACCGAGCTGGCATCCCGGGCATCCGGTGCCGAGCGGGACGACTGGCCCGACTTCTCCGTTCTCGTCACAGGAAGCCAGACGGATGGACGGGGACGACTCGGCCGTGTCTGGGTCGCGCCGCCGGGCCAGACTCTCGCGATCTCCGTGCTGCTTCGGCCGCGACTTCCCGCCGGAGAGCCCCTCGAGATCGACCACTACGGGTGGTTGTCCCTCATCGCGGGGATCGCCATGACGAACGCGCTCGCGCCACTCGTTCCGGCGCATTCCGTGCGGTTGAAGTGGCCCAACGACGTGCAGATCGATGGGCGGAAGGTTTCGGGGCTGCTCGCCGAGCTGCTCCCCGGCGGGCGTTCCGTCGTGATGGGCGCCGGTCTCAACCTCAGCATCGGCGAGGCGGACCTGCCGACGCCGACCGCGACATCCCTGGGCCTCAACGATCCGGTCGTTCCGGATGCCGAACTCGCCGACCGCGCGCTCGCCGGCTATCTCGGCGAGCTGGGAAGGCTGTACGCCGAATTCCTGAAGTTCGGAGCCGACCCGGAGGCCAGCGGCATCGGGGAGCAGCTGCGCGAGCTGTGCAGCACTCTCGGTAGCCAGGTGCGGGTGCTCCTGCCCGGCGGTGATGAGCTTCTCGGCACCGCGGTCGGCATCGACGGCAGTGGTCGGCTGAGGGTGAAGAAGTCTTCGGATGGCCGGGTAGTGGCTGTCGCCGCCGGCGACGTGACCCATCTGCGGTATGAATAGGTGATGAGCGACGCACAGGACACCGAGCGGGTGGTGGCCCGGCTGAGGCCGCATGGCCGCGTCCTGTTCTGGCCGAGCGTGCTATTCATCGCGGTCGCGGCCGCCGTCGGCTACTTCCAGGGGAGTTTTGCCGAGTCCTGGCAGAACATCGCCCTGCTGGCCGGCGCCGCCCTCGTGGTCGTGCTCCTGTGGCTGCTCCCGCTCGTGGCCTGGCTGGGAAAGCGATACGTCATCACGACTCGCCGAATCATCCTGCGCACCGGCTTCTTCGTGCGCATCCGCCAGGAGCTGCTTCACAGCCGGGGCTACGACGTGACGGTGCGCCAGAACGGCTTGCAGACCATGTTCCGCAGCGGCAACATCCTCATCAACACCGGGCTCGACCAGCCCGTCGTACTTCGAGACGTGCCAGGGGCCGACCTCGTGCAGGCCGCGCTTCACGACCTCATGGAGAAGAGCCTCAACCCGATAGCGGCCAGGCGCCAGGCCGAGGCCTCGCGTTCGGGGCGGGATGCGGCACCCAGTGACGAGACGACCGCGTGGGGACAGCGCTGAGTTCAGTATCGTTCGTCTCACCTGATCGTGTGTCTCACCTGATCGTGTGTCTACCTGCCCGAGGGATGTCATGAAAATATCTGTGATCGGTTGCGGCTATCTCGGCGTGGTGCACGCCGCCTGCATGACCGAATTGGGGCACGAGGTCATCGGCATCGACGTCGACTCGGACAGAATCGCTCTTCTGGCAGCGGGTACCCCGCCCTTCTTCGAACCCGGCCTTGCGGAGCTTCTCTCGCGGTCGATGCAGACCGGCCGCCTGAGGTTCAGCACCGATATCTCGGAGGTGAGTGGCTCCGAGGTCCATTTCGTGGCGGTGGGAACGCCCCAGCTCGCGGGCAGTGACGCGGCGGATCTCCGTTTCGTGCGTGCGGCGGTCGACTCCCTCCTTCCGCAGCTCGCAGCGGGCGACCTCGTCGTGGGGAAGTCCACGGTGCCGGTGGGAACCGCCCGGGGGCTGGCCGATGTCATCACCGCCCACGGTTCCGGCGCGACGCTCGCGTGGAATCCAGAGTTCCTTCGCGAGGGTTTCGCCGTGAAGGACACCCTCGCTCCGGATCGTCTCGTCTACGGACTCGACCCGGGCGATGGTCGGGGAGAAGGCACCCTCGACGCGGTCTACGCCCGGGCGCTGGCCGGGGGTACCCCGAAGGTCGTCACGGATTTCGCCACCGCGGAGCTGGTGAAAGTAGCCGCCAATGCCTTCCTCGCCACGAAGATCTCCTTCATCAATGCGATGGCCGAGGTCGCGGAGGCGACCGGGGCCGACGTGACACAGCTGGCTGATGCGATCGGCTACGACGCGCGGATCGGACGCCGTTTTCTCAACGCCGGCCTCGGTTTCGGGGGCGGATGTCTCCCCAAGGACATCCGCGGATTCATGGCGCGGGCGAAGGAACTCGGCGTCGACCAGGCGCTCACCTTCCTCGGCGAGGTAGACCAGATCAACAACCGGCGTCGCGAGCGCATGGTCGACCTGGCGAAGGAAGTCGTCGGGGGTTCGCTCGCGGGCAAACGCATCGCTGTGCTCGGGCTCGCGTTCAAGCCCGACTCCGACGATGTGCGTGACTCGCCGGCCCTCGATGTGACACTCCGGCTGATCGAATCCGGAGCGACGGTGCGCGCCACCGACCCCCAGGCCGTCGAGACGGCGCGACGCCGCTTCCCCGACGTGGACTACGTCGCATCCGCCGCCGATGCGGCGGAGGGCGCGGACGCGGTGCTCCTGCTGACGGAGTGGCGCGAATACCGTGACCTCGACCCGGCGGCTTTCGGCGAAGTGGTCGGCACGACGGCGATCCTCGACGGCCGCAATTGCCTCGACCCGGTCGCCTGGCGTTCCGCGGGCTGGAGCTATCGCGCCCTCGGTCGGCCGTAGCCTCAGCTCGCGGCGGCTTCGCTCGCGCTCTGCTCGTCTTCGAAGATCGCCATGCGCGCCGCCTCGGCCTTGTGCTCGCGAGCGGTCAGGCCGTCGGCACGGTGGTGTCCGTAGACCCAGAAGCGGTAGAGCAGGAAGCGGAACGAGGTGCCGAGCACGAGTCCGACGAGGTTCGAGGAGATGTTGTCGGCGAGCAGCGAGGTGAAGCCGAGGAGGTAGTGGGAGACCCACAGGCAGGCGAGCCCGATGAGGATGCCTCCCACCGACACCGCGCTGAACTCGGCAAGCTCGAGCAGGTAGTTCTGGCGGCGGTGCTCCCGGAAGGTCCAGTAGCGGTTTCCGAACCACGTGACGACGGTCGCGATACCGGCCGAGAGGATCTTGGCTCCGATCGGGCCTTGGAAGAAGTGGCCGTCGCCCGCGACGCCCAACCGCAGAAGATTAAAGATGGACACGTCGATGAAGTACCCGGCCAAGCCGATCACTCCGAACTTGAGAGCGTATCTCAGCAGCTTGGAGTAAAGCGCCCGCGTGAGAGAAATCAATCTAGCGAGCACAGAATCCCCTCGACGTGGTAAAAGTAAATCCTATCTCAGAGGCGCAGTTGCGCCGGTCAGCCATCGTTAGGCTGGCAGCGTGACTCTTCGGGTAGGTGTGATCGGTGGCGGACAGCTCGCGCGGATGATGATCCCCGCGGCGGTGAACCTCGGCATCGAGTTGAGTGTGTTCGCCGAAACCGCGGGCGAGTCGGCGTCCCTCGCGGTGACTACGCTCGGCGACTTCCGGGATGCCGCCGCCGTCCTCCCCTTCGCCCGCACGGTGGACGTCGTGACCTTCGACCACGAGCATGTGCCGCAGGAGGTGCTCGCGGCCCTCCTCGAGGCTGGCGTGACGGTGCGGCCCGGCCCCGAGGCCCTGCTCTACGCCCAGGACAAGCTCCTCATGCGAGGGCGCCTGTCGGCTCTCGGCCTCCCGGTGCCCGACTGGGCGCGAATCGACGAGGAAGCTCAGCTCGCCCAATTCCTCTCCGACCACGGCGGCCGCGCCGTGGTGAAGACCGCCACCGGCGGTTACGACGGAAAAGGGGTGCGGGTGGTCCGCACCGCGGCCGAGGCTTCCGATTGGCTCGCCCTCGGGCATCCGCTGCTCGCCGAGGAGTTGGTGGAGTTCCGACGCGAACTCGCCCAGTCGGTGGCGCGCCGCCCGTCGGGGGAGATCGCCTGTTGGCCGGTCGTGGAGAGCATCCAGCGCGACGGCGTGTGCTCGGAAGTGATCGCGCCAGCCCCATCCTCCCGCGGCCGCCTCGCGGATGTCGCGGAGGAGATCGCCCGCTCCGTCGCCGAGAATCTCGGGGTCACGGGCGTGCTCGCCGTCGAGCTCTTCGAGACGACCGACGAACGGTTGCTCGTCAACGAGCTCGCGATGCGCCCCCACAACACCGGGCACTGGACGATCGACGGCTCCACCACGAGCCAGTTCGAGCAGCACCTGCGCGCGGTGCTCGACCTGCCGCTCGGCGCGACCGGATGCCGTGACGAGTGGTCGGTGATGGTCAACATCCTCGGTGGTCCGGCAACAGGCGACCTCGACGACCGCTATCCGCACGCCTTCTCCGATGAGCCCTCGGTGAAGGTGCACAATTACGGCAAGTCTCCCCGGCCCGGGCGCAAGGTGGGTCATGTCACGGCAGCGGGAGCCGACCTCGACGAGGTCGTGTTCCAGGCGCGTGCCGCTGCAGAGCATTATCAGAACTGACCTTTAGGCTGATCGCTATGCCCGAGCCCCTGTCTTCTTCGCGGCCCATCGTGGCCGTCGTCATGGGATCCGACTCCGACTGGACCGTCATGAAAGACGCGGCAGCGGTCCTCGCCGAGTTCGACGTGCCCCACGAGGTGGAGGTGGTCTCGGCCCATCGGACCCCCGAGAAGATGATCTCCTTCGGGCGGGATGCAGCGGACCGCGGCATCCGTGTGATCATCGCCGGTGCCGGTGGCGCCGCCCACCTTCCGGGAATGCTCGCGGCCGTCACCACCCTTCCCGTGGTCGGAGTGCCGGTCGCCCTGGCGAAACTCGACGGGCTCGATTCCCTGCTCTCGATCGTGCAGATGCCCGCCGGAGTTCCCGTGGCGACGGTGTCGATCGGCGGCGCACGAAATGCCGGGCTTCTGGCGATCCGGATGCTGGCGATCTCCGATCCCGCTCTCTCTGCCGCGCTCGCCGGCTTCGCTCGCGATCTCGAAGAATCCGTCACGGAGAAGAACACCGCGCTGAAGTCGAGCCTGTGAGCGCGATGACCGCGACCAGCCCGATTCGAACCCCGGATCTGCGCTCTACCCCGACCATGACCAAGCGGGCCTGGTGGCTCGTCGGTCTCAACCTGCTCATCCCCGGCTCGGCGCAGATTCTCGCCGGCAATCGTCGTCTCGGACGTTTCGGTGTCGCCACCACGTTCCTGCTCTGGGGCATCGGCATCGTCGGCATCATCACGTGGATCGTCGCCCATGCCGTGATCCTCGGCATCGTGACCAACCCGATCGGGCTCACCGTCATCCAGGTCGTCCTTGCCGCCTACGCCGCGCTCTGGATCGTGCTCACCCTCGACACCCTGCGCCTCACCAGGCTCATCGCCACCGCGCCGGCGATGCGTCCCGCGATCGCCGCCCTGTCGATCCTCGCCCTCGTCGCCACTGCCGGGGTCGCCGGCTACGGAGCCGTCAGCGCCGGCAGCGCGCGCAATGCGGTCAGTGCGATCTTCGCCGGAAGCGACATGGCCGCGCCGGTCGATGGGCGCTACAACATCCTGCTGCTGGGCGGCGATGCCGGGCCCGACCGCACCGGCCTCCGACCCGACAGCACCTCGGTGGCGAGCATCGACGCGCAAACCGGAGCCACGACGATCATCGGTATCCCGCGCAACATGGAGCAGATCCAGTTCGCCAAAGGTTCGCCGCTCTACGGTCCGTTCCCCAACGGCTACGACTGTGGCGACCAGTGCCTCATCGACTACCTGTACACCTACGCAGAAGAGCACAAGTCCCTCTACCCGAATGCTGCATCGAAGGGCAGCTCGGCCGGCATCGAGGCGATGAAGGATGCTGCCGAGGGTGTCACCGGCCTCAAGATCCAGTACTACGGCCTGATCGACATGCAGGGCTTCGCCGACCTGATCGACGCGCTCGGCGGGGTGACGATCGACGTGCCCGCCAAGCTCCCCTACGGACCAGTGACCGCGACGAAGCCCTACGGCACCTTCCCGGCCGGCCCTCAGCACCTGGATGGCGCGCTCGCCCTCTGGTACGGGCGATCCCGCTACATGGGCAACGACTATGAGCGGATGGCCCGCCAGCGGGTGGTGCAAGAGGCGATCGTGAAGCAGTTCCAGCCCAATATCGTCGTCACCAAGTTCCAGGACATCGCGGCGGCCGGCGCCCAGGTCGTCAAGACGGATGTGCCGTCGGTGGCTCTGCCCGGCTTCGTCGACCTCGCGGAGAAGGCGCGAAAGCTGCCGATCACCCATCTCGAGCTGGTGCCGCCCACGTTCAATCCGGCCAAGCCGGACTACGAACAGCTGCATGCGGCGGTGAAGGCCGCGACAAGCCCGAAGACGGCGACGCCGGCCCCGTAAGTCCTGCTGGTCGAGTAGGGCGCTCAGCGCCCGGACCAGCTTGTCGAGTAGGGCGCTCAGCGCCCGGACCTGCTGGTCGAGTAGGGCGCTCAGCGCCCGTGTCGAGACCTACAGGTCAGCGTGCAACTGCCACACCTTCTCGGCCGAGTCCGCCCAGCTGAAGGTGCGTGCCCGATCCCTTCCGGCAAATCCCATTCGCGCGGCAAGCGCGGGATCCGCCAGGACCCGGCCGATCGCCTCGGCGAGCCGCTCGCCGTATGAATCGGTGGGGTCGCGAGCGACGGCGAGCCCGGCTCCGGCAGATACCTCGAGTACGGCTGGATCGTCCGAGTGCACGACCGGTGTTCCGAAGTTGAAAGCCTCGATCACCGGCAGCCCGAACCCCTCGGCCAGGCTCGGGAAGGCGAAGACTGCTGCGCGATCGAGGGCCACAGCGAGGTCGGCATCGGCCAGGAAGCCGAGGGCGCGCACCCGGCCCTCGGCCAGTCCCGCTTCGGCGGAAATGCCGGCGATGTCGAGGCCCTGTGACCCCTCAGGCCCGGCGATCAGGAGGGTGTAGCCCTCGAGCTCGGGGAGTGCCATCGCCTGGATCAGCTGTGCGATGCCCTTGTGGGCCTGGAGCGTCCCGACGCTGAGAATGTACCGCTCCGGCAGTTCGAGGCGCGCAGCACGAACGTCTGGATCCACGGGAAGGGTGAGCTTCGAGCTCACCGCTCCGCCGATCACTCGCACCCTGTCGCCGAAATCGTGGATCTCGGCGAGCTGGGACGCCACCGTATGGGTCGGCACGACCACGGCATCCGCGTACCGGTGGGCGCGCTTCACCATCGCCTTGTACCAGCCGAGGCGTCGCGAAGAGAGGGCCTCCGGGTTGGTCCACGGGATGGTGTCGTGGATGGTCACTGCGATCTGCTCGCCGACGCTGTTCACTCGATCGTGCTTGAACAGCGGAGCGAAAAGTCCGGTCGCGTGGATCATTCCGCTCCCCGGCAGGCGGGTGAATCCGTGTTGCCAGGCCAACTCCAGCTCACGGCGAGCGAGGGCACTCTTGAACAGTCCCTCGAGGCCGGGGAGCACCGTTTCGATCAGTTCGTAGTCCGATTCGGGAGACGACGAGACGATACCGCTCACGTGACAGCCCCTCGGCGCGGTGCGGATCAGTTCGCGGGTGAGTTCTTCCGTGTAGCGACCGATGCCGCCGGGGATGGGGGCGACGATCTGGTCAACGATCACGCGCAGGGTCGTCGTCATGCCACTCCAATGAAGTTGTCGGGGATCGCCGATTCCCCCGCATCGACATTACCAGCGAGCCGCGGACCCCGCGAATGGGGGCCAGCCTCCATCGCTAGTTCCGTCATCATCCCGCGGCTCCGATCCCCCCAAACACCGTGCAATCATGGGAGTGCAATCTCGAAGCAGCTCTCGAACCGAAAGTCCTCACGTGTCGAATGACGAACCAGGCTCCGGCAGCTCCGACTATGTGGAGTGGAAAGGGTGGGTCGACCAGACGCCGTTCGGTCTCCTTTCGGCTGGCGAAGCGGCCTATTTCGCCAGCGAGCTGAAGGACATGCGGGCTGGGCGGGACGGTATCCAGGATGTACTCGAAATCGGCTACGGCAATGGATCGTTTCTCGCGTATTGCAGGTCGAAAGGCTGGAATGTCATGGGAACGGAACTGGATCCCGGTCTGGTCCAGGCGGGGATTGATTCTGGCTATGAGGTTTTTGCCGCCGATCGAATGGATCAACTCGCCGGCCGCACCTTCGACCTGATCGCGGTCTTCGACGTGCTCGAGCACATACCGCAGGAGTCGGTGCCGGCATTTCTCACCGAGTTGTCCAGCTCTCTACGCGAGGGGGGCAGGATGATCTTCCGTTTCCCGAATGCCGACAGTTGGCTGGGCAATCCTCTCCAGAATGGTGATCCGACGCACGTCACCGCCATCGGATATCTCAAAATGACGTTCTTCGCACTCCAGTCCGGACTCGAGGTTGTCGCCTTCCGTGGTGCGCGTCGCCATGGCTTCGCGACTTCCGTCGCCAATGGGATCTACTCTCTCGTCGCGGGACCGGTTATCGCAGTTTCAGCCGCTATCAAGCGAGCGTTGTATTTTCCCGGGCTTCCCGTCGTGCTGTCAACATCCAACGTCGTGTGCATAGTTCGTCGTGCCGGGGCATCGCGCTAGAAGTCAACGAGCGAGATCCAGAGCTCCGGCGGAAAAAGCCGCAGAAAGAGCGGCCTTCCAATTCCTCATAGGCGAGAGGCCTGCGGCCGCCCAGCCATCATGCCCGAGCACCGAGTAGTCCGGACGTGGCGCCGGGCGCACGAACTCCGAGCTCGTGGTCTTCGTCACCCGCTCCGGATCGAGTCCGACGACCCGGAAGATCTCGCGGGTGAAGTCGTACCAGCTCGCTTCGCCGGAATTGGTGGCGTGATAGATGCCCGGAGCGGCATCCGCGTCGAGCAGTTCCACGATCTGGCGGGCGAGATCGCCGGTCCAGGTGGGCTGTCCCAGTTGGTCGGTCACGACGCTCACAGTCTCGTGGCTTGCCGCGAGTCGCAGCATGGTCTTGGTGAAGTTGGGGCCCCCGGCGCCGTAGAGCCACGCGGTGCGCACAATGTAGGAGCCGTTGCGGTACGCCGATAGCACTCGCTGTTCACCCGCGGCCTTGGTGCGACCATATGCCGAGATCGGGTGCAGCGGTGCGGATTCCCCGTAGGGGGACTTCGCCGTGCCATCGAAAACGTAGTCGGTGGACAGCTGCACAAGCCGTGCACTTGTTTGCGATGCCGCGATTGCAAGATTCTCGGCCCCCGTCGCGTTGATCTCGAAGGCTTCGTCTTCGTGCTCTTCCGCGTCATCGACCTTGGTGTAGGCAGCAGCGTTGATGACCACGTCATGACCATCGACCGCATCGCGAACGGCATCGAAATCGGTGATGTCGAGGTCCGCCCTTCTGAGCGCCGTGATCTCCCGGCCGGACAGGGCTTGCTGTAGATCCTGGCCAACCATGCCGGCCGCTCCGGTAATGAGGTATCGAGTCACAGCGCCGCACGCTCCTTGAGGGGCTCCCACCAGGCGCGGTTTTCGCGGTACCACTGCACCACATCCGCGAGTCCCTGCTCGAACGGCACCTGCGGCGCGTACCCGAGTTCGGTCTGGATCTTGCTGATGTCGACGCTGTAGCGCAGGTCGTGGCCGAGGCGATCGGTGACCCGGTCGACGTACGACCAGTCCTTGCCCGTGGCATCCAGAAGCAGCTGCGTCAGCTCCTTGTTGGTGAGCTCGGTGCCGCCGCCGATGTTGTAGATCTCGCCCGCGCGGCCGCCGACGAGCACCATCGCGATTCCGCGGCAGTGGTCGTCTACATGCAGCCAGTCGCGGATGTTGTTGCCCTCGCCATAGAGCGGAACGTGCTTGTCGTCGATGAGGTTCGTGACGAACAGCGGGATGACCTTCTCGGGGAAGTGATACGGGCCGTAGTTGTTCGAGCAGCGCGTGATCGACAGGTTGAGGCCGTGCGTGCGGAAGTAGCTGCGGGCCAGCAGGTCGCTTCCGGCCTTCGATGCAGAGTAGGGGGAATTAGGCTCGAGCGGCCGTGACTCGTCCCACGAGCCTTCGGCGATGGATCCGTAGACCTCATCGGTCGATACATGCACGAATCTCTGGAGATCGGCGCGCAGGGCCGCATCGAGCAACCGCTGGGTGCCGAGCACATTGGTCTCAACGAAAATGCCGGAGTCGCGCACTGACCTGTCGACGTGGGATTCCGCGGCGAAATGCACGACGGCATCCACGGTCGGAAGCAAGGTGTCGAGAAGTTCGGAGTCGCGGATGTCCCCGTGCACGAACTCATAGCGCGGGGAGCCTGCGATCGGGGCGAGGTTCTCGAGATTTCCAGAGTAGGTGAGCGCGTCGAGCACGATTACCTCGGCGCCTTCGAGACCGGCATAGGCGTCTTGCAGGGTGCGTCGAACGAAGTTCGAGCCGATGAAACCGGCGCCGCCGGTGACGAGGATTTTCATGGGGAGGATGCCTCCTTGGCACGGTCGTGACGATTCTAGTGATGGCCGGATCGACGTTTCAGCACAGCCGAGCGTATGGAGAGCCCGATTCCGAGCACAAAGCGCACCGGCCATAGGAGCGGACCGCTGTACTTCTTGCCGAGAAACCGCAGCGCACTTTCGTGATGCACCGCGATCATCCGAGCGGACTCGGAGGGCGACTCAGTGGAGTGAGCGCCGGAGTGCTCGACCACGGCTGCGGGCTCGTAGACGTTTCGGAACCCTGATTTTCCGAGGCGATAGCCGAGGTCGACGTCTTCGAAGTACATGAAGAACATCTCATCGAATCCACCGAGGCTCTCGAAGGCGCTCCGTCTCACGAGCACGCAGGCACCGGAAAGCCACCCGGCGTCACGACGGATTGCTTCGTACTGGGAGTCTTTGCGGTAGGCCTTCGTCCACGGATTTCCGAGCCAAACGTTGGCGAAAAGGGCGTGTCCAATTCCATTTCGCAGCGACGGGATCGAACGCGCCGATGGGTACACCTCGTTTTTCGTCACGATCGCTGGCCCGACAGCAGCGATTGTCGGGTTGGAGTCTCCCGTCGTGAGGAGGAAGTCGATGCTGCCGGCCCCGAGCACAAGGTCAGGATTGCTGACCAGGATCCACTCCACCGTCGGCGGGAGGTTCTTCACGGCGGCATTGATAGCGCCGCCATAACCAGGGTTGCCAGCGAGGGGCAGGTACTCCGCTCCGTTCGCCACGGCCAGGTCGCGAACACCGTCCGCGCCTTCCGGCTTGTTGTCTGCGATAACGACGGCGACCGGACTCGCGCTCGCAGCGGGAACACTCGCCAAGAAGCCATCAAGCACACCTGATGAGCCGTAACTGACGGTGATGACCGCGACGCGGCTCACCGGGAGTCCGGTGTCGTGAGCTGGCGATTCAGGGGCAGGCATAGCGACACCAATCCTACTTCGGTGGGGCTACAGGACATCGTGGGCTTCGCCAGTGCTCTTCTGCCTTCGGAACGAGAAAAATTTGTGCCCGATGTAGCTGACTACGGTGGTCACGATCACGATTAGCGCCTGGGCGAGCAGTGGATTTAGTCCGCCTAGCTCGACGAGCAGCGGAAGGGCGATGGTGTTGATCACCAGCGAGACGCTATTCACGCTTGCGAACTTAAAGAATTCGACAACTATGTTGCGTCGCCCGGCAATCCTGAACGTGAACCTACGGTGGCTGAGAAACGCGACCATCGTGCCCAGGAAGGTGGCGACATACAGACTCAGCAGGTAGCTGGTGTGTCTGCCTACAGTGAGCTGGACTAGTACGAAGATGCCGTAGCCGACCACGGTATTGAACCCGCCGACGACTAGGAATCGCACACGCTCGTCCCGAAGGAGCCTTCGAACGAATCGAATCGGCCCCCGTGGCCGCCCGTCGGCTGCCGCGTCAGCCGGGGTGTTATCGCTCATGGCCAGACTCCGCGGTGCTCATCGAGTGATTAATTTCCCCGTGCGACGGTAGCACCCCATCCTAAGGATCCGCCCGGCCCGTGCCCGGTCATGGCATCGCCACGGACGCGTCAGTGACCGACGAGGCGACCGATAGTCTTGGGCGGTGGATGTGCGCGAGCGATGACCAGACAGAAGATTTCGATCATTACCCCCTGCTACAACGAAGAGGGAAACGTCGCCGCCTGTGCGGCCGAGGTCGCGCGGGTGATGGAGATCGAGCTTGGCGAGTTCGATTACGAACATATCTTTTGCGACAACGCGAGCACGGATGGCACTCTGTCCGCTCTCCGGGAATTGGCCGCCGCTGATCCCCACGTGAAGGTGATAGTCAATTCGCGAAATGTCGGACCGTTCCGCAGCATGGCGAACGGCCTGAAGAGTGTCACCGGCGACATCATCGTCCCGATGATCCCCGCTGACCTCCAAGACCCTCCGTCGGCCATCCCCGGGATGATCGCGCTCCTGACCCCCGCTGTCGAGGTTGTCTATGGCATCCGCGCAAACCGTCGGGAGAGCATCCTGATGCGTGCTGCCCGCAATTCCTACTATCTAGCGCTTCGGTCGAGCGGGGGAGCGACCCCGCCTCCACACGCGGGTGAATTCATGGTCGCTCGTCGTGAGGTGATCGACGCGATTTCCGAGGTCGGCGGGAGCTACCCCTACATTCGCGGTCTTGTGGCGCAGACCAACCCACGCTTCGAGACCTACACCTACGAATGGGCCCGACGTGATGTCGGCAAGTCGAAGAACTCGATTCCCGATCTCATCGACCAGGCGCTCAACGGAATCGTCACGACAGCGCGAACTCCCATCAGGTGGGCTCTGTTTCTTGGGCTCGTCTTCGCCTTTGTCGGGGTGGTGATAGGCATCGTCAACCTGTTGATTTTCCTCGTAGGCGGCTCGTCGGCCGCTCCAGGAATCCCGACGCTCATCGTGGCGACTTTTCTGTTTGGTGGGGTCAATCTTTTTTTCCTCGGGCTCATCGGTGAGTACATCCTGAGCATTCATTCGAGCGTGAGACCGGAACCGCCGATGTTCGAACGCGAGCGAATTAACTTCGATTAGCTGGAAGCCGTTGGATACTTGTCGAGAGACACTGGTATCTGACCTCTCCAACCGACTACGGGACCGCGGGTCGACTCCCTGGAAGAACTGGTGAAAATGAACGCGCACGTATGGGCCTCGCATAAGACCGGCTCCGATCTGATCGCAGACTTCATTGCAGCGCGCTGTCACGAGAATGTCTTCGTGGTCAATGGCGGTGCGTGCGTCTTCATGATCGACGCGCTCGGACGCAACAGCGCGACCGACTACGTCTGTGTACAGCACGAGCAGGCCGCGGCGATGTCCGCTGACGCCATCTGGCGCACTACAGGCAAGATCGGCGTAACGATGGTCACCAGCGGCCCGGGCGCGACAAACCTCATCACCGGTATCGCGTCGTCGTGGTTCGACTCGATTCCGGCGCTTCACATAACCGGGCAGGTCAACGACCGGGAGAGCAAGACGACTATCGGTGCGGATGTGCGCCAGGCCGGATTCCAGGAGACCGACATCGTGTCCATGGTTTCCACGATCACCAAGATGGCCGTGAAGGTCTCAACGACAGCCGAGCTCGCGGTGGCGCTGCGTGA
This sequence comes from Frigoribacterium sp. UYMn621, assembly GCF_040549525.1. Classification (NCBI taxonomy): domain Bacteria; kingdom Bacillati; phylum Actinomycetota; class Actinomycetes; order Micrococcales; family Microbacteriaceae; genus Frigoribacterium; species Frigoribacterium sp. UYMn621. Next base: position 644,289 of record NZ_JBEPTM010000001.1, read on the forward strand.
CGCCGTCGCGATCGCCACTTCGGGACGGATGGGCCCTGTCGTAGTGGACGTCCCGATGAACGTGCAGCAGGACCCCGTGTCGGAGCAGGATTACCTGAATGCCCTCTCCGACGTCGACGTCCAGCCATTACTCGGGGCGATCGACGCCCGGGAGATCGGGCTTCAGATCGAGAGCTTTCTCGAGAACGCCCAGCGCCCGCTCGTCATCATGGGTGGAGGGTTGGGCCTTGCGGGAACAGCGAAGATCGCCCAGGACTGGTGTGAGGCGCACGGCATCCCTTACATTGCGAGTTGGGCCGGACTCACCTATCTCGACCGTTCACGCCCGGGCTACCAAGGGTCACAGGGCGTCTACGGCTCGCGCCATGCGAACTGGAGCGTGCAGGGTGCCGACAGGATCCTTTCCCTCGGCAGCCGGCTCGACAACCGGCAACGAACAGGGAACCCTCGTGCTTACGCGCCGTTCGCCGACATCTTTGTCGTCGACGTCGACGAGGAAGAGATACGTAAGTTCCACGCGAACCCGCGCTATACCGGACGCGCATTCGACCTGACCGATTTGGCGCCCGTGCTCGGAAGTGTTTCGTTCGAGTACGACTCCCAGCCATGGCTCGAGCTCGTGCAGGCCGATAAGGAGTCCAACTCTTCCGGTTGGGAAGCATCCGTCGAGCCAGGGGAGTTGAACCCCTACGACGCCGTCCAGGAGTTCCAGAAGTACCTGCCGAAGGGAGCAATAGTCGTCTCGGATACCGGCGCCAATCTCTGTTGGCTCTTTCAGGCCTATGCTCCAGACGATTCTTACCTGTTCACTTCCGGCGGTAACTCGCCTATGGGTTACAGCCTTCCCGCGGCAATCGGCGCTCAGATCGCCCGACCTGAAACGCCAGTCGTATGCGTTATCGGCGATGGCGGACTCCAGATGAACATCCAGGAGCTTCAGACCGCGGTCAACTATGAGCTTCCGATCACCATTGTGGTGTTCAACAACTCCGGATACGGAATCATCAAGCAATTCCAGGATTCGAACACGAGCAGTCGTTATCACGCGAGCGGCGAGGGCTATTCGACCCCCGACCTCAGGAAGATCGCGGCGGCGTATGAAATTCCGTTCAGCCGCGTGTCCGCTGTCCAGGACATCGAGTCGGGAATGTTCGAGCGTGGACTCAAGTTGGTCGAGTTCGTCGTCCCGCCGCAGGCCCTCATCACGCCGAAGGTCGAGGGTGGGCACTTCATCCACGACCAGTTCCCGTATGTGAGCCGTTCCGGCCAGCAGCCGCTTCCCTTCGACTACCCCGCGAGCCCCAGTGACCTTGCGGTCAGTTCTGCTCTCTAGCGCCTGCCGGGCGCGGTAGTTGGAGGCTGGCGAAATACGGATCGGTGACTCCGTGTCCTGTGAGCCAGTCCGCAGTGGTTGACAGCCCGTGTGCCTGAGAAACCTCGGGCGTCCAGCCGAGCGCTAGAAGTCGCAGCGTGGCGGGTTCCAGATGGGCGATCTCGCTGGGATCTGCGGGCGCCGGGGCGAACAAGAGCCGGCCGCCACTGTCGAAATTGCTGGCGAATTGCTCGACTATCTCCCTGAGCGGCGGGGCGATCGGGTGGCCGACGTTCACGATGCCACCCGCTTGAGCAGCGGTCGCCAATGTCGCGAGCGCGGCCCCGGCGTCAGACGCATAGAGGTAGCTCCAGCGCTGCTGCCCCGAGGACAGGGCGACGTCCACGTTCGAGCCGAGGCTCCCCGCGATGCTGGCGAGCAGCATCCCCGCGTTGTCCATTGGCCCATACACCGAGAACACCCGCGCCCACACCCACGCGAGTCCGAGTAATTCGCACTGGTTTCGCAACTGCAGCATCGCCGCGACCTTCGCCTCGCCGTATGTCGTCTCCGGATTCGTGGGCGACTCTTCGTCGGAGCGGTTCGTGCGCGCTCCGTACTCGGCCTGGCTACCTAACCCGACGACTCGACGCACGCCCGCTTCAGCTGCCGCCTCGACCAGCAATCGATGACGCTCGAGGTTGCTCCACTGGATCTCGTCGTTTCGGGTGGAGGATGCGACGCCTTCCCAGTCGAGGAGCATGACGATCTCGAAGCGCCCGCGTTCAACGATCGACGGCCACTCCTCGCTGGCTTGGGAGATGAGAGTGAGGGCCGGCAACCCGCCTACGCGCCAGAGGTCGGTTGTCGGGCGCACTACGCCGACGACGTCATGACCTGCCGCCAGCAGCGCCCGCACAGTCCATGCACCGAGGAATCCGCCGGCGCCGAATACAGCTACGCGCACGAGTATCGGCTATGTCGCGGAGACGCGTTCATCGGTGTCTTCCGAGCGCTCAGCCACCGGAAGGCCCGTCGGCAAATTGGAGCTGCGCCTCGCGATAAAGCGACCCCAAAGCCTTCGCTCGCGCGGAATGGCGTACAAAGCGACTACGAGGATGGACATCGCCTGCAGGGGCACGACGTAGCGGGTTTCAAAATGGGTGAGCCAAACCACAGCGATGTTCGCTCCGAGGATGAAGAAGATCATGAGCGGTCCCGCCGCCCGCCGTTTGATACTGTCTCTCAAGAGAATCGCTAACGCTCCAATGAAGGCGATGAGGGTCAATATTCCGAAACCGATGTTGTCGAACCGACCAACGGACCCACCCGGGATAGTGAGCCAGGTCTGCACTGTGTAGACCGTTCGATTGCCAACGAATGGAAGAGGGTTCGTGAGAGCCGCCTTGAACGATTCCTTTTCGAAGAACCCGAAGGTGTTCGGCGCGATCCCAGCGAAGGGGAATTCTCGGGCTGACTCTTGTTTATTCAGAGCGGCGCATTTCAGGGGCTCGAGGTGGCACGGCCAGTTTCCGCCGCCCGTGACGATGAATCCTCCACCGATGTTCGTCAGACGCTTGTCGGTCATCCACTCCTGAGCCCACTGGTAGTCGCTTTGTGACCAAGAGAAACTCCCGGGATGAAGTACACGCTCCCCGTAGATCGTCCATGGCGCGCACAAGATGATGAAGGTGAGACCGAGCGCGCCCCACTCGATGAGACCGCGACGCGATTCCGGAGAGGCTGCTTTCCGGGATTGGTTCCGGAGGCGGACGCGGTTGACGATGTAGCGCACGCCGACCACAACCACCAGCCCGATGAGAGCAGCCGGAACCGCGTTTAACCACATGATGCGGAGGTACGCGAGCGCTGCGAGCGCGATACCCAACAGGATGAACAACCAGACGCGAGGTTTGCGTGGCGCGGTCTGGCTTGCCCAGAGAACGCCGAGCGCCACCAGAGTGCCGAGCGCCGTAGCGAGTCCGTCACTGCCCAGTACGCCAGCGTGGATCGTCCAACCAGTGAAGATGGGGCTGGCGACCCAGAAGATCGCAAACACCGCGAAGCTAATGTAACCGCGGCGGGGGATGAAGATGAGCGCGGAGAAGGTGAGCACAAGCGACCAGAGCGCGCACAGCAAAAGAACCATCGGGATGACCGGTGATGCTCCGTTGCCCAGCTTGACCAAAACGGCCAACAGGTACGGCATCCCGGGTGGCCACAGGTTGAGCACCCAGATGTGCGCCTGCGACATCACCCCGTCTTGAAGATCGACGGCAGCGTTCAGGTAGCTGCCTGCATCGGTGCCGCCGAGCACCGGGGATAATTTCGAGATTGGCACGGTGGCCGAGAGGCCGAAGAACTTGGTTTTCGTCCATTCCGGAAGCGCAATCCAGACTTCGATAATGAAGGAGAGGACAAGAACACTGACGCCCAGGATCGCGCGTTTCCACCACGACATCGTGACTTCATGGCCCAACCCGGTGATCGACAATTGGTTTCCTTCGAAAATGGCGAAGTCTTTCGGAGAATTCGCGGGGTCTGCATGCCGGTCCTGAGAATTCGGCTCTCCGACTCACGGTACCCGATGTATCGTCGGCAGGCCGAACGGAGCCGTCCTGTCCTCGCGCGCAGCGGCTGGCTCTGCCGGGATTGCCGACCGTTTAGGCTAGATTGTTCGAGAATTAGCGCGCCTTACGTCTTCAGCGCGCTCAACTAAGAGGATGTATGAAATACCTGCAGGAAGTCTGGGGCTCCCGAGAGCTGCTCCTCAACCTGACCTCCCGAGAGGTACGCGGCAAGTACAAGCGCACGATTTTCGGGCAGCTCTGGTCGCTGGCGAACCCGCTCGCGCTCATGCTCATCTACAGCCTGGTGTTCGGTGTGCTCTTCAAGAGCAACCCTCTTCCCGGGGATCCGAGCGGGCTCGACGTCTTCGCGCTGTGGCTTCTCTGCGGACTTCTTCCCTGGACTTTCTTCTCGGCAGTTGTCAGTACCGCCGCGTCATCTCTCGTCGGCAATGCCAACCTCATCCAGAAGGTGTCGTTCAGCCGGATTGTGCTTCCGCTGTCAACAGTCGGTTCGTCAGCGTACAACTGGGGATTCGAGATGGTCGTCCTTCTTGTGGCGGTGTCGATTGCAGGTGGCTTCGTTCTCCCGTGGATCCCCCTTCTTCTCATAGTGATGGTGCTGCTCGCCGTGTTCGCCGCTGGCGTTGGCCTGATCTTTTCCATCGCGAACGTGTACTTTCGCGATACCCAATACCTTCTCGGAATCGTGCTTCAACTCTGGATCTATCTCACCCCGATCATCTATCCGATCCAGCTCGTGGAGGCGGCATCCCACACCCACGGCGGACTGTTGGGAACTCCCGTGACGATTCTCGGTCTCTACGACCTCAACCCGATGGTCCACTTCGTGGCACTGTTTCGTGAGCTGATTTATGACAACCGTTGGCCGGACGGCGTCGAATGGCTCATTTGCGTGTGCTGGGCCCTCGCGGCGCTCGTGATCGGAATGATCGTTTTCCGAAAGAACGAGCGAAACCTGGCGGAGGCGCTGTGACGCCGGCTGCGGTGCGGGTCGACCATGTCACTAAGTCGTTCCGCCTGTATCACGAGCGAAACCAGAGCCTCAAGTCTGCGGTGATGCGCGGACGACGTTCAGTGCACGATGACTTCCTCGCGCTCGACGACGTGAGCTTCGATGTGCCAACCGGATCGACCTTCGGTCTCATCGGCAGCAACGGTTCGGGGAAGTCGACACTCTTGAAGTGTCTGGCGAACATCTATCACCCGAATGCCGGCAGCATCACGCACTTCGGCAAGATCGCGGCGATGCTCGAGGTGGGCTCGGGCTTCCACCATGAACTCTCCGGCCGGGAGAACATCTTTCTCAACGGATCGATCCTCGGGATGTCCAGAAAAGAAGTCACTCGCAAGTTCGATGAGATCGTGGACTTCTCCGGAGTCGAGCAGTTTATCGATCAGCCGGTGAAGAACTACTCATCCGGTATGTATGTGCGCCTCGGTTTCGCGATCGCTATCAACGTGGAGCCGGACATCCTCGTTGTGGACGAGGTCCTCGCCGTCGGCGACGCGGAGTTCCAAGAGAAGTGCTTCCACAAGTTCGAAGACTTCAAGAGAGACGGCAAGACCGTCATCCTCGTCAGCCACTCGATGGATACCGTCAAGCAGATGTGCGATCATGCCGCGTGGCTCAGTCATGGAAAACTGATTTCTGCCGGCGCGGCAGTCCCGACGATCAACGCCTACCTTCACTCCCTCTCCGCAGGCTAGCCGGAAAGTTCTTCGGAGATTCGCGCCCACAATCCCCAAACCGCTCTCTCGCCTGCTCATCTGCCCCGACGTGTGTCCCGGATAGGATCTACCCGTGCAACTTCGCCAGCTCTCGATCCCTGACGCTTACGAACTGACCCCGACAAAGCGGGAAGACGATCGCGGTGTCTTTCTCGAGTGGTACCGGTTCGACGATCTCGAGGCTGCTATCGGGCACCCGTTCACACTCCGCCAGGCGAACCTGTCCGTGTCCAAACGCGGCGTCGTTCGCGGAATTCACTACGCCGACATTCCGCCGAGCCAAGCCAAGTACGTCACAGTCACCCACGGTGCGGTACTCGATTATGTAATCGACATCAGGGTCGGATCACCCGCGTTCGGCAAGTGGGAAGCTGTGCGCCTCGACACGGAGACGCACCGAGCCGTCTACCTCAGCGAAGGACTCGGCCACGCTTTTGTCGCTCTCACGGATGAAGCAACAGTGGCCTACCTCGTCTCGGACGTCTACAACCCCGGTATCGAGCACGGCATCAACCCGCTCGATTCGGAAATCGGTCTCGTCTTCCCTGCGGAGGCCGGGGAGTTGCTGTTTTCCGAGAAAGACCGAGAAGCGCCGTCCCTTGCAGAGGCTCTCGCGATCGAGGCACTTCCGAGGTGGAACGAAGCGGTCGATTACTACCAGTCGCTAGTGGAAGGAAGCTGATGCGCGGAATCATTCTGGCGGGTGGCTCCGGCTCCCGCCTGTGGCCGATAACCAAGGGCATCTCGAAGCAGCTGATGCCGATCTATGACAAACCGATGATTTACTATCCGCTTTCGACGCTTATGAGCGCTGGTATCCGCGAGATCCTGATCATCACGACACCCTCGGATCAGGCACAGTTCCAACGGCTGCTGGGTGACGGCAGCGCGTGGGGGATCGAACTCTCGTATGCGGTGCAGCCCTCGCCAGATGGACTCGCGCAGGCCTTTGTCATCGGCGAAGAATTCATCGGTGAAGAAAAGGTCGCTCTCGTTCTCGGCGACAACATCTTCCATGGTGCCGGACTCGGATCCAACCTCAGGACGCACGCCGACGTCGAAGGAGCACTGATCTTCGCCTACCAGGTGGCAAACCCCCGCGCCTATGGCGTCGTGGAGTTCGATGCGGACGGCAAGGCGATATCGATCGAAGAGAAGCCGGAAAACCCCAAGAGTCGCTACGCCGTTCCGGGCCTGTATTTCTACGACAACTCAGTGGTTGAAGTCGCCAAGGCCATCAAACCGTCCGCACGTGGCGAAGTCGAGATCTCCGCCGTCAATGACCACTACCTGGCAAACAAGTCGCTCCAGGTGCGCGTGCTTGACCGGGGCACGGCATGGCTCGATACCGGAACCTTCGAATCGATGATCCAGGCGACCGAGTTCGTGCGGGTCGTTGAGGATCGCCAAGGCTACAAGATTGGATGCGTTGAAGAGATTGCCTGGCGCGCCGGTTGGCTCTCAGACGATCAGCTCGCCGAGCTTGCCACACCCTTGGAGAAGAGCGGGTACGGGGTCTATCTCGCGGGACTTCTCGACGCATAGGGGCGAATGTCTTGTGGCAGCCTATTGTCGAGGTGGAATTCCTACTCGTTCGCGGAAACGTGACGCGCCTCATTCCCGGCGTGACGGTGTCGGATCTCGTCAAAGTACCTGAAAACGCATATTCTTAAGCTCGCGAGCACCCGTATGTCGGGCTGCGCTACGCCGAATCATGGGTGGATGAGTCGATGGGAACTCGATCTTGGGGACGTTCGCGTCCGGTATCGCTAGTCATTGGGTGTTTCCTCGCCCTGACCATCGCCACGTCCGCGGTTGTATTCAATTCCCCAGAACCGGCGGCGGCACTCTCCGGCACCGACTTCCACGCGGGTCGAATCATTGATGATTCGAAATTTTATGACGGCAACGCGATGTCGGAGAGCCAAATTCAAAGCTTCCTGTCCGGGATGGGAAGTGGGCTCGCGTCGATGAATTTCGCGGTCGCCAGCCGTGGACTTTCGGTCTCCGACTCGACAGGGAACCTACGTTGCAACGCTTTCCAAGGCGGTACCCTCGCGGCATCGACGATCATATTCCGAGCGCAGGTCGCTTGTAACTTGAGCGCGAAGGTCATCCTGGTAACGCTCCAGAAAGAACAGGGGCTGATTACGAAGGCGGCACCATCGCAGGCAGCGCTCGACCGAGCGATGGGGATGGCCTGTCCCGACACCGCTCCCTGCGCGGTCGACACGTTGGGGTTCGGCAATCAGATTTATGCAGGTAGTCGGCAGCTTGTAACTTATAAGGCCAGTCGATTTGGAGTTCAGCCCGGAGTGCGCAATGTGCTGTGGAACCCGAATGCGGGCTGTGGCAGCGGCTCAGTGAACATTCAGAACTACGCAACGGCGGCCCTCTATAACTACACTCCCTACCAACCGAACCCTGCCGCGCTCGCCAACGTCACCGGCCTCGGCGACGGATGTTCGTCATACGGAAATCGCAATTTCTGGGTCTATTACAGCACCTGGTTCGGGCCAACTACGACAGCGGCAGCGGCCGGACAGGAGCAAATCGCCGCCTTCTATGCAGCCCAGGGGGGAGCGGCAGGCGCTCTGGGCGCCTCCACCAGCACGGTCCAAGCCGCGAGCACGTTCGGCGGCGGTCTGTTTCAAACCTTCGCCAACGGATCGATCTATTGGACTTCCAGCTACGGGACGTATTCCGTCACGGGATCTGTTCTCACGGCATATAACAACATCGGTGCCTTCAATGGATCCTTGGGGTGGCCTACCACTGGCACTGTTGCCGAGAGTGCGCAAGGAATCAGCGGCGTCGTACAGTCGTTCCAGTTCGGAACGATCTATTCGTCGAGCACAACCGGTGCTCGGGCGATCATCGGCCCTCTTTCGGAGCTATTTGAATCGACTGGCGGCCCGCCCGGAACGCTCGGGTGGCCGACAACCCCCGGATACTACGACTCTGCCAACGGCTCGGGAACACAACAACAGTTTCAGAAGGGGACAATATTCTGGTCGGCCTCTGGCGGCGCGCACGCGCTCTATGCCCCGATGCTGACCTCGTATCAGAGTTTGGGAGGCCAGCAGGGTGCGCTTGGATGGCCAATCAGTGACGAGTACGCGGTCACCGCAAACGATGGTGGGAAGGCCCAGGGGTTTCAGAACGGCTCTCTTTACTGGAGTCCTTCGGCAGGCGGATTTGCAGTGTCCGGCGCGATTCGGGACAAGTACTGGTCCGTTCTCGGCGAGGGCGGATTCTTAGGATTCCCGATCTCAGCTCAGACTTGCGCCTCAGGAACCTGCACTCAGGTGTTCAAGAACGGCACCATTGTTTGGACAGCCTCAGGAGGGGCGCAGGTAATTCAGCCTCCCTCGCCTGAAATCCAGACCGTCTACTCGAGTCTTGGGGGAGCGTCAGGCTCTCTTGGGCCCATCATCAGTCCGGTTTTCGTCGAGTCGGTGAATGGTGGGGGTAAGGCGCAGGGGTTCCAGAACGGGTCGATTTATTGGTCGGCAGCGTCCGGCGGGTGGGCCGTTTCCGGCGCAATCCGTGACGCGTATTGGTCGGTGTTGGGCGAGGGGGGAGCTCTCGGATGGCCAACGGGTGCCGCGGTGCCGTCCTCGGCCAACGGTGGCGGTAGCGTCCAGACTTTCCAGGGAGGGTCGATCTATTCGTCCGGATCGGGTGGAGCGCGAGTGATGATGTCTGGTGCCATCCTGACGGCATACGGCGTTGCTGGGGGGCCGGCTGGTGCGTTGGGTTGGCCGATTAGTGGCCCGTATCAGCTCACAGTCAATGGTGGGGGAAAGTCGCAGGGGTTCCAGAACGGGTCGATATACCAGTCGAGCCTCGGGGCTTTCGCAGTGTCCGGCGTGTTCCGCTCCGTGTACTGGTCGGTGCTGGGCGAGGGGGGGCCGTTGGGCTGGCCGACCGCGGCGCCGACCTGTGCGGGGGGACAGTGCACCCAGACGTTCCAGAACGCGAACATCATCTCGACCGGTGCGTCGACCGCGCGTGTCGCGTCGACATCTCCGGAGATCGATGCCGTCCATCAGAGTCTCGGTGGAGCAAGTGGTTCACTTGGCCAGATCGGAAGTCCGGTTTTCGTCGAGTCGGTGAATGGTGGGGGCAAGGCGCAGGGGTTCCAGAACGGGTCGATTTATTGGTCGGCAGCGTCCGGCGGGTGGGCTGTTTCCGGCGCAATCCGTGACGCGTATTGGTCGGTGTTGGGCGAGGGGGGAGCTCTCGGATGGCCAACGGGTGCCGCGGTGCCGTCCTCGGCTAACGGCGGCGGGAGTGTCCAGACTTTCCAGGGGGGGCGATCTATTCGTCCGCATCGGGTGGTGCGCGAGTGATGCTGCCCGGCCCCATCCTGACGGCTTACGGCGTCGCTGGGGGGCCGGCGGGTGCGTTGGGTTGGCCGATTAGTGGGCCCTACCAGCTCACGGTCAATGGTGGTGGAAAGTCGCAGGGGTTCCAGAACGGGTCGATATATCAGTCCAGCCTCGGGGCTTTCGCGGTGTCCGGTGTGTTCCGGTCCGTGTATTGGTCGGTGCTGGGTGAGGGGGGATCGTTGGGCTGGCCGACGGCGGCGCCGACGTGCGCGGCGGGACAGTGCACTCAGACGTTCCAGAATGCCAACATCATCTCGACCGGTGCAGCGACCGCGCGTGTCGCGTCCACGTCTCCGGAGATCGATGCTGTCCATCAGAGTCTCGGTGGAGCAAGCGGTTCACTAGGCCAGATCGGAAGTCCGGTTTTCGTCGAGTCGGTGAATGGTGGCGGTAAAGCGCAGGGTTTCCAGAATGGGTCGATTTATTGGTCGGCAGCTTCGGGGGGATGGGCTGTTTCCGGCGCGATTCGTGACGCGTACTGGTCGGTGTTGGGCGAGGGCGGAATTCTCGGATGGCCAACCGGAGCAGCGGTCTGCACTTCTCCAGCGGCCAGTTGCGTCCAAGCCTTTCAGCATGGGGCGATCTCATGGTCGGCCAGCGGTGGAGCAGTGGTAACCCACTAGGGACCAACGGCTCGATGGAGCCCAGACGCGGGGCCGCGCCGGGATCGTTTCAGTGCAATTCGCCAAACGCGCGGATTTGGGCAGCCGAGACGTCACGTGCGTCATGCCCGTCCGCCACCGCGCGGTACCAGTCGATCGTCCACTCGACACTTCGGGGAAAGAGAAGTCGATTCGACCACCCGAGCTGTTGAATCGCCTTCGCAGAGTCGAGCGCGAGGAGGTTCGCCTCGTGCAAGTACTCACCGCCGGGTGCGTTCCAACTCGCCCCGTCGCCCCACAGTCGGGCGGTGATGTCAGCGACCTCGCCGACCGGAACGAAGCTCTCGTCGCCTGGCCCGAAGTTCCACTCGCCTCTGCCTGAACCCGCGAGGAGCGCGTCACTGAGCGCGAGATAGCCGTTGAGACAGTCCAATACGTGCTGCCACGGCCGAACTGCGAGTGGGTAACGCAGCGATGCCGGATCCCCTTGCGAGTAAGAGTTCAACAGGTCGGGCAGTAGTCGATCTGGGCTGACGTCGCCGCCGCCGATGACGTTTCCTGCCCGAGCGATCGCTGTCGGAACGCCGGGAAAACTCTTCACCCAGGACTGGGTGAGGAGGTCTGCCATCGCCTTCGATGAGCTGTACGGGTCATCACCGCCGAGCGGATCGGACTCGCGGTATCCCGCACGTTGATCGACATTTCGGTAGACCTTGTCGGTGGTGATGATCACCTGTGCTGCGACCGAGGGGGTCATCGAGACGGCCTCGAGCACGTTGAAGGTCCCCATGACGTTGGTCTCGAATGTCTCGCGCGGATTCAAGTACGAACGTCTCACTAGCGGCTGCGCGGCAAGATGAAGGACAACGTCTGGAGCGATCTCTCGGATCGCTGCAGTGGTGGCGGGGGCATCGCGAATGTCCACTCGCCGATCCGCCTCGATCAATTCGGTCAGTCGAGCCGTCTCGAATAGCGACCCTTCGAGAGGTTCGAGTGCAAGTCCGGACACCGTGTGCCCGCGAGACCGGAGTAGGAGAACGAGCCATGCCCCCTTGAAACCGGTATGTCCGGTGACGAGATAGTGCACGGTCTACCTGGCGGCGTTCTCTACGAACTCGATGATCGAATCGGCGATGTAGTCGAGCATCGGAGCTGTGAGCCCGGGATAGACGCCCACCCAGAAGGTGCGGTTCATCACGATGTCGGTGTTGGTGAGATCTCCCACGACCCGGAAGTCCACATTGCGATAGGCCGGCTGCTTGGTGAGATTGCCGGCGAACAGCAGGCGGGTGCCGATCTTCCGGTCATCCAGGAAGCGCATGAGAGCATTGCGGTCGACTGGATGCTCGGGATCGAGGGTGATAGGGAAGCCGAACCACGACGGATCCGATTTCGGCGTAGCGAACGGAAGAATCAGGCCGTCTACACCGGTGAACCGTTCGTGAAGGTGGGTGAAATTCTTCTTTCGTGCGTCGACGAAACGATCGATCTTGGTCAATTGCGAGGATCCGAGTGCGGCCTGCATATCGGTTGCCTTGAGGTTGTATCCGATGTGACTGTAAATGTACTTGTGGTCGTAGCCGACGGGCAGATCCCCGAGCTGCCATTCGAAGCGCTTGAAGCACGTGTTGTCGTGGCCGGTCTCGCAATAGCAGTCCCGACCCCAGTCGCGGAATGATTCGACCTGCTTACGCACGAGAGGCGACTTCACGAAGACCGCTCCGCCCTCGCCGGTGGTGATGTGGTGAGCAGGGTAGAAGCTGAGCGTGGCGGTGTCGCCGAAACTACCGGTTCGTTTGCCGTCGTAGGTCGATCCGAGCGCGTCGCACGAATCTTCGACCAGCCAGAGGTCGTGTTCGCGGCACAACTCTTGTACCGTGTCGAGGTCGAACGGGTTGCCGAGTGTGTGGGCCATCATGATGGCGCGCGTCTTCGGGCTGACCGCTTCGCGCAATCGCTCCGAGATCGCGTCATAGGTACCCAGCTCGACGTCGACGACCACAGGGCGAAGTCCGTTCTGGATGATCGGGTTCACGGTTGTGGGAAAGCCTGCAGCGACGGTGAGGACCTCGTCGCCCGGCTTGAGTGCCCGTGCACCGAGCTTGGGACTCGTCAGGCCGCTTAGCGCGACGAGATTCGCACTCGATCCGCTATTCACGAACATCGCGCTGCGACTGCCGACGTAACGGGCGAGTTCGCGCTCGAATTGCGTGTGGAATCGACCGGCCGTGAGCCAGCCGTCGAGCGACGCATCCACTAGGGCCTCGAAGTCCTCTGGCCCCAGCACCTTGCCCGAGACGGGAACGGAAGTCTCTCCTGGGACGAATTCGGCTTTTGCGAGTGCCTTTTCGGCGTAGGCCCGAACCTGGTCGAGGATCTGCTGGCGTTCTAGGTCTTCAGCCACGATGTATGTGCTCCGTAAAAATGTAGTCCGACCAACCATTCTAGGAGGAGTCAAGCAGGCCTAAGGCTAGGGTTGTCTGTCGGTGGGTCCGCCACGGAGCGGCCCGTCCCCCCAGTACGACAGGAAATCACATGAAGGCAGTACTACTTGCCGGTGGGCTCGGAACGCGCATGCGTGAAGAAACTGAGTTCAGGCCGAAGCCGATGGTCGAAATCGGCGGCAGGCCCGTCCTCTGGCACATCATGAAGGTTCTCAGCCAGCAGGGCATCAAGGACTTCGTGATCTGCACCGGCTACAAGAGCGAGATCATCAAGAACTATTTCACCAACTACGGCGCGGTGAACCAAGACTTCACCGTGACCCTCGGCGACCAGGCCGGAATCACGTACCACGGTGCGCACGACGAGTTCGACTGGACCGTCACCGTCGCCGACACCGGTCCGAACGCTCCAACCGGCAGCCGGATCAAGCAGATCGAGAAGTATGTCAAGGGTGAGCGTTTCCTCTGCACGTACGGAGACGGCCTCGCCGATATCGACCTCAAAGCGCTCACCGAATATCACGAGTCGCACGGCAAGATCGCGACGATGACGTCGATTCAGCCGCTGAGCCGCTTCGGAGTTCTCGATCTCGAACCGGACGGTGCGGTTAAGCAGTTCAAGGAGAAGCCGCAGGTTGAAGGCTGGATCAACATCGGGTATTTTCTCTTCGAGCCAAAGATCTTCGATTACCTCGACGACGACTCAATGCTCGAAGAGAAGCCGTTGAAAAGTCTGGCTGCCGATGCGCAGATCGCCGCGCATCCCCATGATGGGTTTTGGCAGCCGATGGACACCTATCGCGAGTCAAAGATGCTCAACGACCTCTGGGATTCCGGCGACGCACCGTGGAAGACCTGGTAGCTGCCAGTTCAGCGCCTTGTGCGCGACCACGGGGAGTGGGCGCGAAATGCCCCGAGGTGTCGGGTCCTTTGTCCCCCGTCCCTCTGCTTTCCGGCCAGAGTGGGCTGGCTGTCGATTGAGTCCGGCTCTTCCAGGGCACGCCCCAGCACCGACCTGAAAGTGTTTGGATCAACAGTGAAATCAGAGTGCAACCAGTTGTTCCGGGTGCCGCTCTCCGCCAAGGGCCTCACCGGTGGCCCAGAGAGGTAGCTGAAGTGGACCCCTGCTACTGCGGCGATCGCGGCCGGCAAAATGAAATCGGTAAGCGCATCTGAGGTGAGCGCAATGATCGTGCTGCCCGGGGACATCATGAGATAATTGGCCATAACTGCGCCGCTGGCACCCACGAGCAACGACGCGTGAGAAAAGACCTGAAGTTGCTCTTCGAAAGACATCGATCCTGGCTCGTGAGTCTCAAATCCGAGTTCAACTGCAATGTCGGCGAGATGTTGTTCGTTGATCAGGCCCCGATGGCCAGACCTGCGACTAAGGAAGATTCTCCGGCTCGGCGTTTGCGGTGAAGAGTTGTCTAGCGCCCATGCCGCACGCATGGCTCGTAGTGGCGCCGGATTGAGGCTCAGGCCCTCGCGCCAGGGTGTTCTGGTCGTATCGAGAATTTGCACCGGAGGAGCGACCAGGTGAAGCGTGTTTACAAGTTGAGCCACCTCCGGATCGATCACCAGGACGGGACGGGCGGTGAGGCTGCGAAGGGCCGCAAGTCCGTTCACAGGCGTGCGATTTGTGACAAGGAGCGGGACCGTCGAATCGATCGACGGGTCGATCTGCATAACTCGAGGCAAGTACTCGATCATCCAGTGAAACCAGTTGGAATCGTTCCGACCGCTGAGCAAGATTCCTTCATCGATCGACTCGACGGAGCTGGGTTTGAGTTCCACCAACGCGGCTTCCGGATGGGTGGGAGAGCCATACACGCTGTCCCACTGCCCGGCGACAAAATCTCGGCGGGGGTCGGCGGCCTCCTCATACAACACGAGGGCGTTGTCGGCAAGCACAGTGCCGCCGCTCTGAACACGCGCATCGCGCAGTCGTATCCATCGGGTGTCCGGGACCGGAAGCATCCGTTCTCCGGGCACGGCTCGATGAACTGCTCCGACCTTTCGGAGCAGAGGAATGGGAATCGAGTGCTTAACGATCACGCGTGAGCTCTCAGCAACGGCATCCACCCGCATGGGCGTGTAGTCCGAATGGAACGCTCCATCGGCCCCGTGTGCAGCCAGAGCGAATCGATCCGACCATCGGGCCTGCGACGGGAAGAGCGTCAGGAGTTCGGCGACGATAGGGGCGAGGAACCGCGCGAAACGCGACTCGACAAGTTCGAGCATTTCGGCGGGGAAGAGATGGGCGAGCGTGCTGAGCCAGGTACTGGGATTGTCGTCGATTCCCAATGACGATTGCACGATGGAGTCAATGTATCCGTGGGAGTACTCGAACAGGTCGAGAGGACCATCGTCTATCAAGTGGGGGAAGAACCTCGCTTGATAGAGGGCGTCAGAGTTCGAGAGGGGAAGGAGGTGCGAATCGCCATAAGCGTCCGCGATGGAGAAGTCGAATGGCGGAAGGGATCGCGGGCCTAGCGCGGTTACTCGGAACCCAGCAGGGGGGAGATTCCTGCTGCGCCGGAACTCAACCCGAACGTAGCGTTCAATTTTTATGCGATAGCCAGGGTTCAACTTTCGAAGGTGGGTCATCCGAATCCGATAGCCATTTTTTGAAAGGAGCCAACCCTCGATCGTGACCAATTGGACGTCTGATGCCGTGTGGCGCGAACGAACTCTTTTGTCCAGATGTCGAAGGAGGTCTGCCGAGCGCCGCAGATGCTTCTCATCGTTGTCAAGCCAGTAAAGGTGGATCGCAGCGACGACGGCCGTTTCGAATGCGGCGTACTTGGAGCCGCCTCGCGCAAAACGAATCACGGGACCGCGTCGGCAAGGACCATAGCCGAAATTGCCATCGCTCCGTCATCTCCCCACCGGCCGATACGCGACTGTCCCGGCTTTGACCTGATATCAAGGATCCTGAGACTTGCCTTGATCGAGGATAGTGGTGGAAAACTCATTTGACTCGCCGTTTCGCAAGGTGTCTCGATGTATCCCGGCGGCCAGGCCGCAACGAAGAACTGACCGTCGGGCTGCGTTGTGAACTGCCCACCACGCTTCGGGCGAGGCCCGCCTACAGATGCTTAATGATCTGTCAGAGCTGCGGAGAACGTTGCGGGCTCGATCGAGAAGTCCGAGTGCATCCAGTCGTTCCGCGTCTTACTTTCAGAGAGTGTCACGTTGGTCGGCCCGGAGACATACGTGAAACCAACGCCAGCGACCGCGGCGATTGCTGCGGGGAGCACGAATTCGGTGAGCGCTTCAGAAGTCAGGGCGATCACCCTGGAGCCCCTGCTCATCATCAAGTAGTTTGCCATTACTGCCCCGCTCGCTCCGGCGACCAGGGACGAGGAGGAGAACAACTCGAGTTGGTCTTCGAACGTCATGGTTCCTGGCTCGACGATCTCGAGCCCGTTCGCGACCGCGAGATCCACGAGTTCCGCCTCGTTGAGCAGGCCGCGGTGAGCGGACTTACGGCTGAGGAAGATTTTGCGACCCCCGATGATCGGCTCGTTGGTGAGACCCCAGGCTGAGCGCAGAAGACGAAGTGGCTCCGGGTTGAGGCTGAGCCCCTCGCTCCAGGGCACCCGAGTGGTATCCAGAACCTGGACCGGCGGAGCGACCACATGGAGCGTTTCGACACGTTGAAGCCGACCGGGATCGATGGAGACGAGAGGACGATCGGTGATCGCTCGAAGTGCTGCAAGGCCCGATGCTGGAGTTCGAGGCGTGATTAGGAGGGGGATGTCTGGCGAGATCTCCGGATCAATCATCAACACGCGAGGCAGGTACTCGATCAGCCAGTGATACCAGTTAGCGTCACTTCGTCCGGCCAGCAGGATTCCTTCGGGGATGATGTCGCCCGCCAGCTCCTTGAGGTTTACGAGCGCAGCCTCGGGATGGGCTTGGGAGCCGAACACCGAGTCCCACTGTCCCGCAACGAAATCGTTTTGGGGATCAGACGCCGATTCGTAGAGCACGAGAGATTCGCCCACAAGGACGGTTCCGCCATCCTGTACCGAGGCGTTCTCGAGCCGCAACCAGTCGGTAGAGGGGATTCTCAAATTGACCGGTCCCGGCACGGCTCGGTGAATGCGCCGCGACTCGTCGAATACGGGAAGAGCAACGCCATCTCCCGACTTCTCCTCGATCAGCGCTGGAGGGCGATCAACTCGTACCAATCGAAAATCGGAGTGAAAACGCCCTGCAGCTCCCCGGCCGGTCAAATTGAAGCGATCGGCCCAGCGGGCCTCCGAAGAGAACACCCCGAGGAGATCGGCGAAAGTCTCGCGCCAGGGCTCCCCCTGCGGTGCGTCGACGACGGTCAGCAACTCCGTCGGCACCCGGTGGGCAAGAACGCCGAGCCAGGTTGATCGATCGCCGTCGATCGGCCAGGGCGACTGACGGATCGAGTCGAGATATCCGAGCGGCTGATCGGGAGACTGTTGGCCGTCATCGTCGATCAGGTGCGGATAAAAGCTGGCCTGGAAGGCCGCGTCCGAGTTGGAGGTCGGCAGAAGGTAGGTCCGGCCTGACGAGTCGCTAACGCGGAAATCAAAGAGCGGCGACTCGACAGCACTTCTCGCATTGATGATGAAACCCGCGGGGGTCGGCCGCTGGTCCCGCTTGTCGATCTCCGGTCGCCGGTATCGCTTGACATGAATCGTGTAGTCGGGGTTGAGCGCTCGGAGCCGCCTCGACCGGATTCGGAAACCGCTGTTCGAGAGCATCCAGCCCGTGAGGGAAACGGTGCGCACGGGCGAGATCACATGCTGGTCATGGGTCTCGGCGCTGATCGAGGCGAGCAGCTGCGCGGCGAACTCGAGGTAGCGCTCGTCGTATTCCAGAGCGAAAGCATGAACAGCTTCGATGAACTTCTTCTCGAATGCTCGATAGGCACGAGTCTGCGAGGTGAACGAGCTCATGGGTGAAGTCGCACGAGTCGGGTGCCGTTCTCGGTTTCGTGGTAGCGCTCCGCGGTTGTGGGACACACCCAGTCCGTGCCTTCCTTGCGAAGTGGAAGTCCCGACCGACCTACCCAGCCGAGCCGTCGCGCGGGTACTCCTCCGACGACGGCATAGTCGGGCACGTCGGTCGTCACGACGGCCCCGGCAGCGACCGTCGCCCATTCTCCGATGCGAACCGGGGCGACGCAGATGGCACCAGCGCCAATGGCCGCGCCGTATTCGACCGTGACGCCGACGGCATCCCAGTCCTCTGCGCCCTTGTGCACTCCGCCTGGGGTAATGGCCCGAGGATGGCGATCGTTAGTGAAGACGACTCGCGGCCCGATGAACACACCATCGCCGATGACGGCCGGTTCATAGAGCAGCGCTGCGTTTTGGATCTTGCAATCGCGGCCGATGGTCGTCCCAGGCCCGACATAGGCATATTGGCCGATGGATGTGCGCGCGCCGATGATCGCGAACTCGCGGACGTGGGTTCCCGCCCAGATCGTCACACCGTCGCCCAGACGTGCCCGGGGATCGATGGACGCAGTCGGATCTATGGGCATTGCGGTCATTCCCTTGGTCTGCGTGCGGCTAAACGATCGATTGAACCGGCGGTGGCTAGCGCCCGGCCCACCTCGTCGAGATTCTCATGGTCGGCCGCGAGCGACAGCCGACCGAGGGCCGAGAGGTCCAGGCCCAACCGCGCGAGGCGGTTCTCGCCGTCGGATTCGCCCGCTGCCCCGAACAAGTATGCCAAGCCGCGCCTGAGGACGAGTTTGTCGGAATGGGCGAGCTCGATGAGGGCGACTTGTTCATCGTGCCTCAACGCACCGAAACGGTCGAGGTCGAGATCGCGGGCGGATGCCAGACGAGTGAGTGTTTCGGCCGATGCCGTCTCCACAAACCGGGTGCGAATCGACTCCCGCTCCGCCACGAGGCGACGCTGTTTCGGACCGTCGATTCCGACATACTCCCGGGACAGGTTCGAGCTGTGTTTTCGGTACTCGACGACGGGATCGGCCAGCGACACGAAACTTCCGCTTGCGGCGAGGTCCAGCCAGAGCGCGTAGTCCTGCAGGAGATCGAGCCCGGCGCGGAATCCACCGAACCGAACATAGTCGGCCCGCCGCACCGCAGCCGAAGGCGCACAGATGAAATTCGCCTCGAAGAAGAGGAACGCGAGCGGGTCGGCCGCATCCCGCCCGATGAGGAACTCTGCCGCCAGCTCGTCGGGCAAACGGCGGCCGGTTGCACTGATCACGTAGGGAAGACTGTAAACGAGTGAGACAGCGGGGTCGTCGAAGGCGGCCAGCTGGGCAGGCACACGCCCGGGAAGCGAGCGGTCGTCGCCGCCCTGGATCACGAGAATGTCAGCCGTGGAACGTGCAACAGCGATGTTGTACGACCGCGAGACACCCTGCTGGATATCATTTCGAATCGAGACAAGGTGAGGGATGTCGAGCCCTGCCATCACCAGCGGGGTGTTGTCGCTCGAACAGTCGTCGATCACGATGACCTCGTCGACCTGGTCCGCAATGCTCTCCACGGCTTCCGCGATGAAACCGTCTTGGTTGAAGGTGGCGATGATCGCCGCCGAGCGCGGTGCACTCATCAGAATTTCTCCGCGTGGTTGTCGCCGAACACTCTGATTTCGACGGAGAGGAAGGTTGCGACGAGCCCTGCGAGCGGCTCGCGACAGATTATTTGGTCCCGGGACTTCAGGGCGGGGAGCCATGGAGTGAGCCCGGAGGCTCCGACGACACAGACGAGCGCGCCGGCCGCAATCATCTGCTTTACCCCGGCGTCGACGAGCCGAAAGGCGAGCTCGTCGTCGGTGAAAACGAAAGCCGAGCGGGCGCCATCCTCGCTCGGCCCGGGTTGCCAGGCGTCGTAGCTGCGCGCTGCGGGTGGATATTCACGAAGGACCTCGGCGCTCTCGACACGCACCTGTCGACCGAAAGGAAGTATGTGCAGGCCGTCGATTCCGGAGTTGGCGACGATATCGACGAGGGACTCCTCCTGCGCGAAGGTGTATGGCGCAATCGCCGAACCCGGCGGAAGCGCCGACACCAGGGCGGCAAGCCGCGAATGCTCGAAATCCCCTTCCAGATTGAGCAGTCGCACCGCCTTCGTGGTCTCACCGGCACGGAGGCTGAGAATTTCCGTCGGCAGCCGCACAATCGTGGAGTCGGGGCTGAGCACCAGACTGGGCCTCGACCAGAGCACGCGCTTGTCGGCGCCGAGGAATGATCCTGGCACCACCGTGAACATCGATGCTTTTGTCGGCTCTTTGGAGGCCTCGAGCACTGCCCAAGTCTCGATAGACGCGAGTCGAGAGCGAGCGCCGGTGGTGCCGAGCAGAAATGCACCCCCGGTGAGCCTCGCGACCTGCTGCGACTGTGAGTCGGTGTCGACGAGCTGAAGGCGGGCGTGAACCCAGCTAGAGACGAGGTGCCCGGCGACGATCTGTAGCAGCGGATTCGTCACGCCGTCCCACGGGCCGTCGACCATGAACTTGCGGCAGTCTACGTAGGGGCCGGGGTCAGCGAGCCAATCATCCGAATCAGTGAGGTAGTGGTCGACGACATTCTTGCGAGGCACCCCTGGCATCCAGGCAGCGAGAAACTCTGTGTCAATAAGCGGATGTGGCGCTCGGCCCTCGGCTCGGCCATGAACCTGATAATGCAGCCACGGAACTATGCCAGCGCTTGCGACATCCGGGTTCGCCAGGGCATAGAACGCTTGGGAGAACAACGGATGCACAGTGACGGGGGTGCCATTCGAGGTTCCGCGCACGCGATCGAGCGCGCTTCGGGCGCTATCCGCGCCGCCGCCGCGGATCGACCCCGCGACGAGGAATCCGATCGGAAATCGGTCGAGGCCGTGTTCAGTGGCGATCGCCAGTAGCTGATCCGTGCGGATGTGCGGGTAGGAGCTCGCAAGTTCGACCCTCAGCGCCGAGAGACATGTGAGCTCGGCCTCGACGCTCACCAGCGGCAGAGGCTTGCGGACTCGACCTTTGGTAAGAAGGTTGATGAATCGAGAGTTCACAGGCTTCCCTACCTCACCTTAAAGCGACGACCGGAGTCACTCGGCACCGAACATCTTAGAGGCTGGCTCCCTGCGTGGCTGGTTGCCGGGGCCGAGAGCCCGCACTGTTACAGTTTTGCCATGACTAATTGGGATACCCCGGGCCTCGTCGATATCCCAGCAGTGAGAGATCACCTCGGCGCGCTCGGTGTCGTCGAGAAGGATCTCCCGTTTCCCTTTCCAATCAAGCGCGTCTACTTCCTCTATGGCGTTCCGGCAGACGCTGTGCGTGGATCCCACGCTCACAAGGCGCTCAATCAGCTCATCATCGCCGTATCGGGGAGCTTCGTAGTCGAGCTCGACAACGGTACGGAAAAGACCAGCTACGACTTACACAGCCCGGACAAAGGCCTGCGCGTGCCGCCGGGCTACTGGAGAACGCTGAGCAATTTCTCCAGTGGAGCCGCCGCCCTGGTCTTCGCGTCCGAAGAGTACGACCCGACCGACTACATCCGCGACTATGAGGAGTTCGTGTCCTGGAGCCAGAAGTGACGAAGATCGTTCCGTTCTTCGACCTCGGCCAGGCAATCCGGCCCGAGCGAGAGGCACTGCATCTCGCGCTCGACGAAGTTATCGACTCCGGGTACTTCATCGGCGGGGCGCTCACTGGCCGTTTCGAGACCGAGTTCGCGAAGTTCGTCGGCGCCGAGCATTGCGTCGGCACCGGCAACGGGCTCGACGCTATTCGCCTCATTCTCGAGGCCTACGACATCGGAGACGGCGACGAGGTCATCGTTCCGGCTTTTACTTTCTACGCCACCTGGCTCGGAGTTACTCAGACAGGAGCCACCCCGGTTCCGGTCGAAGTGTGCGGATCGTCGGCGAACATAGACGCATCGGACATCGAGCGAGCTATCACCCCACGCACAAAAGCGATCATCGCCGTGCACCTGTACGGGCAGGCTGCCGATCTGCGGGCGGTACGCGCGGTGGCTGACGCCCACGGTCTCGTCGTCGTCGAGGACGCAGCCCAGAGCCACGGCGCGATGTCGACGGCCGGGATGACCGGATCCGCGGGGCATGCCGCAGCATTCTCTTTCTATCCGACGAAGAATCTCGGAGCACTCGGAGACGCCGGTGCCGTCACCACGTCCGACCCGGAGATCGCTCGTCGCGTATCGAGCAGGCGTTCCTACGGCCAGGGCGCTTCCAAGTACGACCACGTGGACACCGGCTGGAACTCCCGGCTGGACCCATTGCAGGCCGCATTCCTCTCCCAGCACCTGGTGAAACTCGATGGATGGACAGAACGCCGTCGCTCAATCGCATCGAGCTATCTCGCCGCCCTCGGGCCCGATCGTGCCGCGGGAGTCGTCGGACCCGCAGATGTAGCGGCCAGCGTCTGGCATCACTTCGTCCTTCGAGCGGAGGTCAGGCCAGAACTCCAGGCCTTCCTGTCTGATCATGGAGTGACTACAGACGTGCACTATCCGTACTCAGTCCACGAGCTCGCGCCGATGCGGACGCTCATGTCGGAGGACTCGTTGTCGCGGTCATTCCCGGTTGCCGAGGCGTTGTCCCGACAGGTCACGAGCCTGCCGATGGGGCCGTGGATGACCGATGCGCAGGTTGCGCAGGTCGCGGCCGCGCTACACGAGGTACCCGCTTCCCTTCTGGCCCACTAGCGAGTCGATAGCAGCGCCCGCGACGTGGAGCGTTGCCAAAAGAGGGCCTTGGTAGACTTTCTACGCCCTCTGCTCCCGTGAGAAAGATCTGCATGCCTAAGCTGCGACCTGGTGTCGTCTCCGTTGTCCTCGTGAATTTTCGGGGCGCCTCCGACACCATTGAAGCGATAAGGCAGCTCGGGCTGCTCGACTGGCCCCAGGAAAAGCTGGAGATCGTTGTTGTCGAAAACGGCTCCGGCGACGACAGCGCCGAGCGACTCCGTGCCGCCGCTCCGCATATCAATCTCGTCGTCTCCACGACGAACGAGGGCTTTGCGGGCGGGTGCAATATTGGGGTGAAGGCGTCGAGCGGCGAGTACATCGCTCTTCTCAACAACGATGCCAAGCCCGACAGGAGCTGGGTACGCGCCGCTGTGGCAAAGTTCGAGGAGTCGCCGCGAATCGGAGCGGTCGCGAGCAGGGTTCTTGACTGGGACGGCAAGCTCGTCGACTACATCGGCTCCGCCATGACGTGGTATGGCATGGGCTACAAGCCGCTCACTGCTGAGCCAGTGCCCTCGAAAGCGGATGTCGCACATGATGTGTTATTCGGAACGGGCTCGGCCATGTTCGTCCGCCGTTCGGTCTATGACGCTCTGGAAGGCTTCGACGAGCGGTTTTTCATGTTCTTCGAAGATGTCGACCTCGGGTGGCGTCTCAACCTGCAAGGGTGGAGGTTCGTCTACGAACCCGCTTCGCTTGCATATCACAAGCATCATGCCTCGATGGAGGGATTCGGCTCGTACAAGGAGACCTACCTCCTCGAACGGAATGCGCTCTTCACCCTGTACAAGAACATCGGCGAGGAGACCGTCGACCAGGCGTTGCCCGCCGCCATGATGCTCTCGGTGCGTCGAAACATCTCTCGTGGTGCCGTCGACTCGACCTCCTTCGACCTGCGAAAGCCCGGCGGCGA
This sequence comes from Frigoribacterium sp. UYMn621, assembly GCF_040549525.1. NCBI lineage: Bacteria > Bacillati > Actinomycetota > Actinomycetes > Micrococcales > Microbacteriaceae > Frigoribacterium > Frigoribacterium sp. UYMn621. The sequence goes on from NZ_JBEPTM010000001.1 coordinate 668,000, forward strand.
TGCGGAGAAGTCCGTCGATATCTCCAAACAGGCGGTCGCAGCCCTCTTCAGCATCGACCAGTTCGTCGAGCAGTTGCCCAGTCTCGCCGACTCCCGCGCAAAGATCCAGGCCACCCGCAGCGTCTCGGAGAGCCAGATCTGGCGGCTGTTCGGGTACGCAGACGCTCCGGTCTACCAGCAAGACGACTACCTGCGTGGCTACGAGCACATCGTCACCACTTTCGATGTGTCGGAGCCTCCGGCCTCGACACGAGTGCTCATCATCACCGGCGACCCGATCGGACGAAAGCTCGCTGGTCCTGCCATCCGTGCCTGGAACATGGCGCAGCTGCTCGCACACGACCATGACGTGAAGATCGTGTCGCTCACCGGCGTCGAGCAACTCGACGCACCCTTCGGCCTCGTGCACGTCGCGCCCGGCAATAACCGTGCCTTCGACAAACTCGAGGAGTGGGCCGATGTGATCATTTTCCAGGGTCACGCAATGGCGGTCTTCGATGCCCTCCGAACCTCTCGCAAGATTCTCGTCGTGGACATCTACGACCCGATGCACCTCGAACAGCTCGAGCAGGGGCGCGAACTCCCGCCGGAACAGTGGAACCGCCAGGTGAGCGACGCGACAGGCGTGCTCAACGAGCAGATGCGGCGGGGTGACTTCTTCCTCGCGGCGTCAGACCGCCAGCGCATGTTCTGGCTCGGGCAGCTGGCCTCCCTCGGTCGAATCAACCCGTCGAACTACGACGGTGATCCGGATCTCAACGGCCTGATCGGAATCGCTCCCTTCGGTCTGTCCTCGGTGCCGCCCCGACACGAGCGCGATGTGCTCAAGGGGGTCCTTCCAGGGATCGGCGTTCAAGACAAGGTTCTGCTGTGGAGCGGGGGCCTCTACAACTGGTTCGATCCGCAGACTCTCATCCGGGCCGTCGCGCAGGTGTCCCAGAGTCACGACAATGTGCGACTGTTCTTCCAGGGCACAAAGCATCCACACCCCGGCGTTCCCGAGATGGAAATTGTCGCCGAATCCCGCTCCCTCGCCGCCGAATTGGGAGTGCTCGACAAGGCAGTCTTCTTCAACGCGTCGTGGGTGGACTACAGCGACCGCCAGAACTACCTCACCGAGGCGGATGCTGGCGTGAGCACCCACCATTCGCACATCGAGACGACCTTCTCTTTTCGCACCCGAATCCTCGACTACCTGTGGGCCGAGCTCCCGATGGTGGTGACCGCCGGCGACCACTTCGCCGAGCTGATCGAGGCCGAGAAACTCGGAATAGTGGTCGAAGCAGGTGATGTCGACGCTCTCGCCGCAGCACTCGAGCGCGTGCTCTTCGACGTGAAGTTCATCGAGGCATCGAAGCGGAACATCCGTCGCATACGTGGACGTTACTTCTGGGAGCAGGCTCTTGCGCCGCTCGTCGCCTTCGTTGCTGATCCTCACCACGCCGGGGACAACAGCGAATACGAACACGGCTCCGGGCGCGTCCGCGTACGCACGCGCCAGCGTGTGCGTGTGTCCGGACTCCGCCATGACGTCAAACTGGCGGTTTACTACCTGCGCACCAGCGGACCGCGCACTGTTCTCCGCAAGGTGTCGACCAGGCTGAAGCGCACCCGGTCGTGACCACGGGGGTCTCGGTTGCGCTTTGCACCCACAACGGGAGCGCATTCATCGCCGAGCAACTCCGCTCCATCGTGGAGCAAACGGTTCCGCCCGGAGAGATAGTCATATCGGATGACGCTTCTGGCGACGGCACCGCGCAACTCGTCCGAGAGTTCGCGGCGACAGCAGACCCTGCCATCCGCTTCGTCGTTGTCGAGAATGCCGAACCGCTAGGGGTCGCGCGCAATTTCGAGCAAGCGATTAGAACTACAACGGGTGATTTCATCGCACTCAGTGACCAGGACGACGTCTGGCATCCCGGTCGGCTCGAGGCAGTTCTCGAACGGTTTGCCGAAGGTCCTGAGCTGCTGCTCGTATCGGGAGATGCCCGGCTCGTCGACGCAGGGGGCGCTCCGCTTGGTCTGACGCTCTTCGCCGCTTTGGAAATCCGGGAGAGCGACATCGCCTCGATCAATAGCGGCCACGCACTGGATGAGCTGTTTCGCCGCAATCTCGTCACGGGAGCGACCGCGGTGATCCGACGCCGCCTTTTCGATCTCGCCGCACCGTTCCCTGCGCCGTGGGTGCACGACGAGTGGCTTGCGATGATAGCGGCGGCAACCGGCGAGATCGGCGTGCTTGCGCAGCAGCTCACCGATTACAGGCAGCATGGAAGCAATCAGATCGGCGCGGAGAAGCTCGGCCTGCGCGCAAAATTCGGCAGACTCCGCGAACCCAGGCTTGGCCGCAACGAATATCTCCTCGACCGTGCGAGTGTGCTTCTGGACCGTTTGGAAGACCTCGGGGATGCCGTGGACCCTCGCGTGGTCATCCGGACCCGTGAGAAGGTCGCCCACCAGCAAGTGAGAGCAGACCTCCCGACTTCGTACGTTGGCCGGATCCGACCCGTGTTGCGCGAGGCGGCAAGAGGGCGTTACGCGCTATACAGCCGCGGGTGGCTCGATGTCGCGCGCGATCTTCTGCAGCCAGCCTGACGCATCAATATCGGCCTGACGGTCGGGGTCAGCCTTTGTAGCCGAGGTTCGTCTCGGCGCGGCGGAGGTCGTTTCGGTCGAAGAGTTGCACCGTGATGGCGTGCTCCTTGTAGAGCCCGACCAGCTCACGCATCGTCAAGTCGGGTGCCCATCGCGGATCGGGAACAGAAACGAGCGAGATCGCTCCGGGATTCGTGATGTAGAGGTGAAGAGCCGCGGAAATGACTCGTTTCGATCCTAGTTCGATCTGAGCTTGCTGGCCGGCGGCTTGACGCAACACGGCTGCCTGGGACGCACTGACCAGCAAGATGAGTATGACCGCGGCTGTCATAGCCCAGCGACGCGCGCCGACCCACTGGCTGAGGGCGAGAACCAGGATCGGGAGAAAAAGTAGCGTGATCGTGTACACGTAGCGAGAGGACGATCCTGTTGCAGGGAATGCAGACCGGGTGTAAGCGGATAATCCTGCAAAAATGAGACCAGCCAGGGCGAGGAGGAAAGCTGGTTCCCCTCCCAGCGGCACGCGGCGGCGGACGACGAGGTGGTACACAGCCCAAACCCCCACGGCGACGAGAATTTCGGTGCCCAGCCCGAGGATCGGAAACACCGTCTGGAATCCGGGTCCGAAAAGATTGGAGAGAAAAGCAGGAATGTCCAGTAAGAACTTGTTTGCCGAGAGCGGCCCGGGACTCGGGTTCCCCGGGTTCCCCAGCGCGCTGGTAATGTACCAGACCAGATAGACCCCGGCAGTGATACCGAAGTGGATTGCGGCCCGACGCCAGCCGGTTCGGCGCCACAAAATCAGTGAGGTGACTACGAACAGGGGAAGCGCGGTTCCCGACCAAGTGAGGCTGAAGACTGAGATGGCGACGACGGCCACGAAGCGCGGTCGGGAGATTTTGGCCGAGCTCGCGAGATAAAACGCCAACAGTCCAAATCCGAGACCCCCGATGAATCCAATCTGGAACGCCCACAGGATGTTTTCGGCACCGGCGCCCAAGACGATGAATAAAAACGTCGCTGCGGTGGTGAGCCAGGGGTTTGCGCCGGAACGGAGGATGACCCGCCAGATGAGGTGAGCTGTCGCTAGATGAAAAATGGTGACGAGTAGCGCATAAGGGAAATAGCTGTTCAAACCTACGAGCTTGATCAGGGCCTCATAAACGAGGATGGGGCTGGTGCTCCAATGGCCTACGTGCGGCGCGAAAACGTCAAGTCCATCGAACTTGATGAATGCCCATTCGTCGAAGAAAAACCATTGCTTCCGCTGAAGGAACAGGATCAGCGCAAGGCCGACCAGGAGACTGGCGAGATGCCAGAATCCAGGTCGGTTAGCGACATCACGCACGAAACCCACGGGTCCCGGGCGGCTCGTCGCTGTTAGCGAATTAGACACGGAGGATGATCGCCGTTAGATGGTGCCTTCTGCAATGGCATTTTGAATCCACGGGATGACCTCGTCGAGCATGTCCTCGAGCCGTGTCGTCGCCTCGAAGTCGAGGAGGTCCTTGGCCTTCGAGACATCCGGAATGCGCTTCTGAACGTCGTGTTCGAAGCCATCATCGTGCACGAGGTGCAGCGGAACTCCGGGTCCCTTAATCTTCTCCCAGATGATGCCGGCGAGTTCGGTGACCGTGTGGCCGTCGGCAGTAGAGATGTTGAAGTCGTTGTTGAGGGCAGCCGGATGTTCGAGGCTCAGCACGATGCCGCGCGCAAGGTCGCCGCCGTAGGTGTAATGACGAACCTGGTCGCCGCCTCCAAGGATGTGAAGGGGGTCCTGTCCCTTCAGGATCTTCTGCACGAGGTCGGGCACCACGTGGCTCATTGCCAGTGCAACATTTCCGGAATGGATCTCCACGTCACCGAGTGCGCGCCGCTCGCCGATTCCCACGCAGTTGAACGGGCGCAGGATCGTATAGGGAAGCTTGTACTGGTCCCAGGCGGCAATGGCGAAGTACTCGACCGCGAGCTTCTGGAATCCGTACGACGACAGCGGCGGCGGCACGATCCGCTCGTCACCCTCCTTGCTCGGCCAGCGGTCGGTGGACTCGAAGACCATAGAAGACGACATGTAGGTCACCTTCTCCAGGCGCCCTCCCGCTTTCTTCGCCGCGATCGCCGCGTCGACAGATGAAGCGATGATGCGCTCGTTCTGCGCGAGAAGGTCGTACGCGTACGTATGGAAGTAGGAGATTCCGCCGATGAGCGCTGCGCCGGCGATGAAGTGGTCCGCGTCCGAGAGCAGACGGGTCATGAGCTCGACATCCTGCACATCGCCGACGACGAGCTCGTAGTTGGGGTTGCTGTCGTACGACTTCGTGACCGGGCCGTACTTGGAGAAGTTGTCGACTCCCACGACCTGGTACCCCTTGGAGAGAAGTTCTTCGACGATGTATCCGCCGATGAATCCCGCTGAGCCGGTGACAACTACTTTTTTCATGGGGCCGAATTTCCTTTATCGTTGTGCGGCTGAGGGGCGAGGCCCTTACCGCCGGTCGCTCGCTCGGTGAGCTGGGCGACGGTCAGTTGAGGGCCAAAAGCGAATCTATACCAGCGCAGATATTTCGGAATCCATGTGGTGAGCTTGAAATTCGACTCTCCGAATGCGCGATCGAGCCAGATCGTGGGTATCTCCGCCACCGGGAGTCGAAGGCGTCGAGCCTTCGCCGTCAGCTCCAGACCGATTTCGAAACCGTCTCGACTGTCGATGCCGACGGACTGCACGAATGCCCTGCTGTATGCCTTGAACGAATTGGTGGCATCGCGGGTGCCCGCATTCGTGAGCACCTGGAGCGAGGTGCCCGCGGATCGCGAGAGGAATCGCTTGAAGCGCGGACCGCCGACCTGCTGCCCGCCGGCCATATAGCGCGATGCCGCTGCGACGACGACGCCGCGCTCAACCAACCGGACGAGATCGTCGATCTGTCGCGGGTCATCGCAGCCATCCGACATGGTGACGACCACCGTGGGAGCAGTCGAACTGTCGATTCCGAATCGAATGGCTTGCGCAGGCCCTCGCCCGTACGTATTGATCATGTGGCGAAGGCGGGGCTCCTTCTTCTCGTACGCGGCAACCACCGGGAGCGTCGTGTCTTCCGGGGTGTCGACTACTACGAGCACTTCGGCTGGCAGAGATACCGCTTCGAAGATGCGGTCGAGGCTCGCAAGGATGCCTTCACCCTCGTTATAGGCGGGTATGACTATCGAAACCCGAGGAGAGGCGGTCACACCACCACTCCAGCGCCCTGGATGTTCCACACGTCGGCAATCGGCTTGTCGGTGGCCAGTGCGCGATATTCGTCATGCGGAGTCGCGATGATCAACAGGTCTGCCTTCTTCAAGACATCCTCCAACGGCAAAAGCGTGTCGTCGATCTCGTCTGAGACGTAGGGGTCCGTACCGATCACCGCTTTCGCTTTGAACTTGAGCACCCGGCGGAGCTTGTACGACAAGCTGGACCGGATGTCATCAGAGCCGGCTTTGAACGACATCCCGAGGATTCCGACAGTCAGCTCAGAAAGGTCGAATCGCTTCTCGAGCTGGCTTACGAGGTACAGCGGCAATCCCTCGTTGACGAGCATTGCAGAGTGGCCGAGGCTGAACTTGTTGTCGCTGAAAGCCGCGAGCTGCATTGTGTCCTTGAACAGGCACGGCCCGGCAGCAAAACCCGCCCCGGGCAAGTCCTTTGCCCGCGGGTAGTCCTGAGTGAGCCCCTTACGGATCTTTTCGAAATCGAGGCCCCTGTCGTTCGCCATCATGTAGAACTGGTTCGCCGCAGCGAACTTGATATAGCGCCAGGTATTGGTGAATAGCTTGGCGAGTTCGGCTTCTTCGGGCTCGAGGTGCACGATCGTGTCCGTAAGGGTGCCGAAGAGCTCCGCGGCTCGCTGCCTGCCCGTTGCTGACCGGCTCGAAACGATCTGAGGCAACGTGAAGAGCTCTTCCATCGCTTTGTGCTCGGCGATGCGCTCAGGGCAGAATGCGACCGGCACGTCGACGCCGAGGGCAGCGACCATCTTTTCGACGAGAGCGGTGACGCCGGGATAAACAGTGCTCCTGAGAACGAGGAGCTGACCGTCCTGGAAGTATTCGCTACAGCCGCCGAGCGCGGCTGGAATGGCGTTGGGGTCGGGATTGAGGTGCTCATCCACGGGCGTGCCGATGACAACCACCACATTGCGGGCGGAGCCGACGACCGAAGCGTCTGTCGAGGCGGAGAATCGACCGGCGGCGATGACCCGATTGAGTACTGCCTCAGCGCCGGGTTCGCTGAACGGGATCTTGCCCGAGTTGATCGTGTCGACCGCCTTCGAACTCAGGTCATAGACGACGACTTTCGATCCGCGGTCAGCGAGGGCGATTGCGAGAGGCAATCCGACATGACCTCCTCCGCCGATTACGACTACGTCATTGGGGAAGTTTTCTGGCACTGGAATCCTTTGAAACGGGGCGCGCACGGTCCGGGAAGGGGTAAGAGTTCGCATCAAGACTACCCAATGGTCGGGAGACGGCCGTCCGCGACCGACCTCGACAGGTACTGGTCGAGAGCTGAATGTCCCTCAGCCGTCGGCGTCGCGCGACGCAGTCTCTTCGAGCTGGCGGATGCGCAGATCCTGGAGCGAGACGAGTTCAGCGAGGGTCCGCACTTTCGATTCGACGCGGGTGAGTTCTGAACTGTGCTGCAGGGACACGAGGAACAGGACGGCGATGCTGACGAAGAAGACGAGATTGAGCGGAACCTCTATGCCGATCAGCGAAGCAGCCCACTGGAGCGTCGCAGGGAAGATCCCCACGACAAGGGCGAGCGTGCCGGCAACGAGCCACCAGATCGCGTGGCGTTCCCGGAGGCTCCTTCTCCGCAGCAGCTCGATCACCACGATGAGGGCGAGAGTCGCTGACGCGATTCCAAAAATGTAGGAGACGAGGCTCATTGGATCAGGTTCCCTGAAGAGTCGACGATGGCCGCGCGAGCGCGAACACGAGTGCGATGCCCACCCGACCGAGGTAGGCGGCCGCGCGGAACGGATTGTGGGAAGGCACACCGCCAGAGCGCACTCTCATTGACACGGGCACCTGACGGATTACGCAACCGAACCTCGCCGCGATGACAAGCGCTTCGATGGTGTCACCGAGATACTCGGCGGGATAGTGATCGGCGAAGAGTGCGACACACTTCGGACCACTTGCGCGAAATCCCGACGTCGTATCTGTCAGCCGGGTTCCAGCCGTCTTGCTCAGCACCACAGCGAGGAACTTCATGGCCCACTGTCGTGGACCGCCGACCGCGTAGTCTCCTTCGCCGGCGAACCGGGCACCGATCACGAGGTCTGCGGCTTGGAGTTCGGCCAGCATGCGGGGAACACTCGATGGATCGTGCTGTCCGTCCGAATCGATCTGTACGACATTGTTGAATCCATTCGCCTGCGCGTACTTGAAGCCCGTGCGCATCGCGCCCCCGACGCCGAGGTTGAAGGGGAGGGTGGCGACGAGCGCGCCGGCAGTCTGCGCCCGCTCGGATGTCGCATCCGTCGAACCGTCGTCGACCACGAGAATGGTCACTCCTGGCAGGGTCTCGAAGACTTCTCTGACGACTGCGCCGACGGAGGCTTCTTCGTTGAATGCCGGCATGACCACCAACGTCTGCTCGAGAAGGGGCGACATGGTGCGATCCTACCAACGAGCAATTCGCGCACGGGGACCTCCGACGCCCCCGCTTAGACTCGGATGTGTGACTGCACCTGGACCGCCGCAACGCAGTGGTCTACGACTTTCCGGGGTCTCGCTCATCATCGTTGCCACCGGCGTCGCTGGCGTCACCTCCTATCTGGTCACCTGGCTCGTTCCCAACCAGATCGGGCTCGCGCGCTACGCGCTCTTCGCGGTCTTCTGGTCGTTCCTCTACCTGCTGGTCGGGACCCTTTCGGGAGTCCAGCAGGAAGTCACTCGCGCCACACACGCGGTTGCCGTGGACGTCGGCGGTGGATCACGGCATCACGCGCCGGCGCGGGCGGCGGTTTTCGCCGTTCTCGTTTCGGCGATCGTGCTGATTGTGATACTCGGTTCGGCACCGGCCTGGGTGTCGGCAATCTTCCCGATCGAGGGGTGGGCACTCGTCGGGCCGCTCGCGGTCGGTGCTGGGTCCTACGTCTTCGTTGCGGTTCTGGCGGGGTCGTTCTATGGGGTCGCACAGTGGGTGCCTATCGCCCTGATGATCGTGGTCGATTCGCTTCTTCGCCTTGCCGGAATCGGGATCGTGCTGGCACTCACCCACGACATCGTGGCGCTCGCCTGGGCGGCGGCCATCCCATTCCCTGGTGCGCTCGTCGTTCTTTGGCTCTTTATCCGCCAGTCGATCGTCGGACGCTCCGAACTCGATGTCGGCTACGGTCGACTCACCTGGAACGTGGCGCGCACCACGTTGGCGGCAGCGGCCGCGAGCGCGATGGTGAGCGGTCTGCCGTTCCTCATCGGGATCACTGCACCCGGCGAGCCGCGTGCACTCGTGGGAACCCTCATCCTGTCGATTACGCTCGCGCGGGCGCCACTGATCGTCGTCGCGATGTCCCTCCAGAGCTACTTCATTGTGACGTTCCGGTCTCGGCCTCGCGACTTCTGGCGAACGTTCCTCAGGCTGCAGGCGATGGTTCTCGGCGGCGGCTTCGTGCTCGCCATCATCGGCTGGCTCATCGGACCGGCGGTCTTCAGCCTGTTGTTCCGCGGCCAGGTCGCGCTGCAAGGCTGGTATATCGCTGTGCTGGTCATCTCATCGGCTTTGGTCGCAGCGCTTTTCATCAGCGCCCCGGCGGTGCTCGCTCGCGGCCAGCATTTCGGCTACACCGCGGGCTGGGTGGCCGCCGCCGTCATCACAGTCCTGTCGCTCGAGTTGCCCGTGGACCTGACGACACGAACTGTCGTGGCGTTGCTTATCGGTCCTGTAGCCGGCTTGGTGATTCACGGATTCTCGCTGGCTTTCGCGAAACGGCCGTCGCCCGTCGACTTCGGCTGACGATCTACTTTGCGCGGAGGTGCTCGTGGTTGTCCAAGTACCACTGGAAGGTGCTCGCGATGCCATCCGCAAGGTCGATCGACGAGTTCCATCCCAACTCTGATAGCCGACTCACGTCGAGGAGTTTCTGGGGGGTACCATCCGGTTTGGTCAGATCTTGCACGAGGATGCCGGTGAATCCGACTGTGCGGGCGACTAGTTCCGCGAGTTGCCGAATCGACAGGTCGGTTCCGACGCCCACATTGATGGTGTCCGGTGAGTCGTAGTTCTCAAGAAGGAAGAGGGCCGCAGCCGCGAGGTCGTCCACATGCAGGAACTCGCGACGAGGAGTGCCCGTTCCCCAGACGACCACCTCGGGCGCGTCGTCTCGGCGAGCTTCATCCAGCCTGCGGATGAGCGAAGGAAGAACGTGCGAATTGCGCGGGTGGAAATTGTCTCCTGGCCCGTAAAGGTTGGTCGGCATCGCCGAGATCCAGTGACGTCCATACTGGCGCCGGTACGACTGGACCTGCATGATTCCCGCGATCTTCGCGATCGCATACGCATCGTTAGTCGACTCGAGTTCGCCCGTGAGAAGCGAGGACTCCCTGATGGGCTGCAGGGCGAATTTCGGATAGATACACGACGAGCCAAGGAACAGAAGGCGGTCCACCCCGACGGAATTCGCGGCATCCATGATATTGAGTTGGATCTGCAGGTTGTCACTCAGGAAATCGGCGGGGTAGGTGTCATTCGCCAGGATGCCGCCGACTCGGGCGGCCGCGTCGATTACGACCTCAGGGCGTTTCTCCTCGAAGTATTCGAAGACTCGAGCGCGGTCGCGCAGGTCCAGGTCGGCCGAGGATGCCCCGACGAGATCGGTGAATCCGGAGGCTTCCAGCCTGCGCCAGATTGCCGATCCGGAGAGACCCCGATGGCCGGCCACGTAGATACGGGCGGACCGGTCGAGAGGGAATTCAGGGCTGGATATACTCACGGGATCCATATTCATTCTGCCTGCGGCGCGAACAGCGACGGTCAGGATAGGCGCTGAATTGCGCTCAGCCAGAGATTCTAACAATTCGAGAGACGAACATGTCCAACGCGAAGATACTGGTCGTTCTTCCCACGCTGGGGGAGCGATTGGATTCTCTGGCAGAGACGCTTTCGGCGGTTGACGCGCAGCGTGCTGACGTCGATCTCACCCTCATCGTAGTGATGCCGACGGGCGCGGTCGCCGCTCGCGAGCTCGTGGCCGGATTCGCCGCGGTGATTGTTGACGACCCGAAGGAAGGGATCTCGGCTGCCATCAACTGCGGCCTTGCAGCCAGGACCGACGAAGAATTCTATGCCTGGATCGGTGACGACGACCTTTTTCGGGCGGGCGGACTCCTCACTCTCCGGGGCTTGCTCGGTGAGCATCCGGGGGCCGTTCTCGCCTATGGCGGCTGCGAGTACATCGACCCGGCGGGGAATGTCCTGGCGGTGAGCAATGCCGGCGTACTCGCCAAGTTCCTGCTCCCCTGGGGTCCGGACCTGATTCCGCACCCCGGCACCATGATCAGGTTGGATGCGCTTGAGGCCATCGGAGGCTTCGACGTCACTCTCAAATACGCGATGGACCTCGACGCGTTCCTCAAGCTCCGGGCACACGGGTCTTTCGTCTGCACGCGAACCGCGGTATCTGCGTTCCGATGGCACCCTGACTCGCTCACCGTGGCCAATCGGCTCAATTCAAGTCGTGAGTCGGAATCGGTCAAGACCAGGCACCTCGTACCGCTGCTTCGCCCCATCAGCCCCCTCTGGAACTACCCGATCCGCTGGGCGTCGTCCTTCGCCGCACGCCGTGTGAGCGCGCAGGCCAGATAGGGCCTGTGCGATAGAGTTGCGACCTATCTCGGCGCGTGCGTACCGACGCAGCCACGCCACAACTTCACGATGCAGGAGTGCCTACCATTAGCGAACAGACGGCCAGGCGAGCATTCGTCACGGGAATCACCGGGCAGGACGGAAGCTACCTCGCCGAGTTGCTGCTGTCCAAGGGCTATGAGGTGCACGGGCTCATCCGGCGGGCTTCGACGTTCAACACGGCGCGGATCGATCACCTCTACCGCGACCCCCACGAGAGCGGCGCAAAGCTGTTCCTGCACTACGGCGACCTGAGCGACGGATCTCGACTCGTCACGCTGCTCGAGTCGATCCGCCCCGATGAGGTGTACAACCTCGGAGCACAATCTCACGTGCGGGTGAGTTTCGATGAGCCCGAATACACTGGCGATTCCACCGGTCTCGGCTCCATCCGCCTTCTCGAGGCGATCCGGATGATCGGTCTCGACTGCCGCTTCTACCAGGCGTCGAGCTCGGAGATGTTCGGCGCTACACCACCACCGCAGAACGAGGACACCGCGTTCTATCCGCGCTCTCCCTATGGTGCCGCGAAGCTCTATTCCTATTGGGTGACTCGCAACTACCGCGAGGGCTACGGCATGTTCGCGGTCAACGGCATCCTCTTCAATCACGAGTCTCCTCGCCGCGGCGAGACGTTCGTGACCCGAAAGATTACTCGTGCAGTCGCTCGAATCGCGGCGGGGCAGCAGAGCGAACTGTTCATGGGAAACCTCGATTCTGTGCGCGACTGGGGATATGCGCCGGAGTACGTCGAGGCGATGTGGCGCATGTTGCAGCACGACACGCCCACTGACTACGTTGTTGCCACTGGAACGAACTTCACGGTCAAAGACTTCCTGCAGCTCTCCTTCGAGCACGTTGGACTCGACTGGCAGAAGTACGTCACCTTCGACGAGCGGTATTTGCGACCGACGGAGGTGGATGCACTCGTCGGCGACGCATCCCGTGCGCAGGAACAGCTCGGATGGGTTCCCCGTGTCCACACCCCCCAGCTCGCCCGGCTCATGGTCGACGCCGATGTCGAGGCGCTCGCCGTGAGTGGAAAGCCCTGGATCGACACGGTCTACGTTCCCGAGTGAGCTCGACCAGATCCACAGGACTGAGCGTCGGACTCTCGATGCTGACTCTCGTTCCCGGCGGCATGGGGGGCAGCGAGACTTACGCCCGCGCCCTCACCCGGCAGCTCGACGGCATAGACGAAGTGTCGGCCGTGGCTGTACTGCCGGCTAGTGCGGCAGGTTTTAGCGAGGGAATCCCGGAACGAGTCGTCGAGCAAGTGCGAGGCGGTGCTTCCACGGGCGATCGACTGCGCACCGTTGCGACTGCCACTGTGCGCGCAAAGAGCATTCGGCGACTGACCGCCGACCGTGATGTCGTGCATTTCCCTTTCACCGTTTCTGTGCCCCGACCGACGCGCCACCAGGGTTTCGTGCAGTCGCTGCTCGACGTGCAGCACCTCGACCTGCCGCAGTTGTTCAGCCGCGCGGAGCTGGCGTATCGCCACCACTTCTACCAGGGAGCGGCGAAGCGCGCCGACGTTGTGATCACAATCAGCGAATTCGCCAAGACGCGAATGGTCCAGCTACTCGGGCTTTCGCCCGAGAAGATCCGCGTCGCCCATCTCGGCGTGGACACCTCCGCGTTCGTGCCGAATTTCGGCGAACGAGAGAACTTCGTGCTCTATCCCGCCCGGGGCTGGGCACACAAGAACCACGCCCGACTGGTCGAGGCGATGGCCGTCGTTCGAACCTCCATTCCGGGCATCCGGCTGGTTCTCACCGGCGGAAACCTCGACTCGCTCGGCGCGCTCCCGGACTGGGTCGATCGCTTGGGTCTCGTGAGCACCGAGAAGTTGCATTCCCTCTATCGGTCGGCATCCGCGATCGCGTTCCCCAGCCTCTACGAGGGGTTTGGCCTTCCGCCGCTCGAGGCGATGGCATCCGGATGTCCCGCTGCCGTCTCGAATGCGGGTTCCATCCCGGAGGTGTGCGGCGACGCGGCTATACTCTTCGATCCTCTCGACGTCGGCGCTATCGCATCTGGCATCGAGACAGCGATCGCCGATCGAGCGACCCTGTCTATGGCAGGCGTCCACCAGGCGGCCCGGTTCACCTGGGAGGCGTGCCGCGACGTGCACCTGAGCGCGTATCGTCAAGCGCTCCAGTCTGTCTGACGGCCTCCCCTATGCTTGTCGCCATGGGTGCATCCGACGGCTCGAACATCGTTCTCGTCACCGGAGCGAACGGCCAGGACGGGCACTATCTCGTCGAGCGTTTCGTGGCGCGGGGGTTCGACGTGCACGGCATGTGTCACTCCACGGAGGGCGCAAGCCGACTCATCGCCGAATTCCCGGGAGTGACTGCGCACGTCGCCGATCTCGCTGACACAGCGAGCATTACCGATGTCGTGGTGAACGTGCGACCCACACATATCGTGAATCTCGCGGGCAACACGTCGGTCGAACGCTCGTGGCAATTTCCCACGGAGACCGCCGACGTGCTCGGCGTCGGCCCGGTTCGACTGCTGGAGGCCGCCTGGCAACTGCAGTTGTCGGCTGGCGCGCCGGTGCGATTCCTCCAGGCGTCTAGCGCGGAGGTCTTTGGGGACGCTCTCTCGTCACCCCAGCGCGAATCGACTCCTCGGATGCCTGTCACGCCGTATGGTGCGGCCAAGTCTTTCGCCCAGGAGATGGTGGCCGTGTATCGTGCCCGCGGCATGCTCGCCAGCTCGGCGATCCTCTACAACCACGAGTCTCCACGTCGCCCAGCCAGTTTCGTCGCCCGTAAGATCTCCCGCCAGGCGGCGCTGATCGCCACGGGCGGAGCCGAGTCGCTGACGCTCGGAAACATCGACGTCTTTCGAGATTGGGGCTACGCGCCCGACTATGTCGAAGCGCTGGTCACGATCCTCGATCAGCCCGACGCTTCCGAATACGTCGTCGCCACCGGCGTAGCGCACTCGGTGCGGCAATTCGTGAAGACGGCGTTTTCGTATGTGGGAATCGATGACTGGGAATCTTATGTGATCATCGATCCGGCGCTCTACCGCCCCGCCGATCCCAAGAGCTTGGTAGGTGATCCGGCGAAGTTGCGTTCCTTGGGGTGGAAACCGAGCGTCGATTTCGAACAGCTTGTCCACATCATGGTCGAAGCGGATCTGGCGCTGCTCGAGGACCGTGTCTGACCCGTTATCGCGGTGCAGGGACGACCCGGTAGATTGTCAGCGTCTGCCTCGGAACGACGAAAGAATGGATGGCGTGCAGGCACGATTTGCCGAGCGTCGATTTGCCCGACAAGACGTACTCCACGTGTTTTTGTGCGAACGTGGAACAGGCGTCGAAGGTGACGAGGATCTGGTCTGGAGCAGGGTTGGACACCTGCGGTTCGCCCGGGGCGGGCATCCATCCGATCCCGGCGAGACGGTTCCAGCTGAAGCGATACCGGCCGGTCGGGTCGATGTCGCGCCACATGGTGGCGGATGGCGCCCCCTGGACGCCGTTGAAAGCCCGCACACCGGATTCGAGGAGGATCGCGGAGGTTTCGACGCCGCCAACTCCAACCCAGGTTCCTTTGTCCACACGGTCGAGTTTCACGACCGCCTGAGACACCGGGGTCTTTCGCAGATCGAACACACCTACGTAGACGGGATTCACGGCGGCGGTTCCGAGCACTCCGACGAGCACGAAGGCAAGGGCGCCGAGCGCGAATCGTTTTCGAGCGAACCAGAAGATCACGGCAGCGGAGGCGAGCGCGTACAGCCACCAGAACGGAGCGTCGTGCCACAGCCGATCGCGCCCTTCGACGATCCAGACCGCCGCAGCAACACCGATCTGCGAGAGGAGGAACAGGGCTGCCGTGGCGGCGGAGAGCCACGAGGGCGGTCGTTTCGAATCGTGCTCCAGATGCCTTAGGACCAGTCCGAGGATCGCGAAGGACGCCAGCCCCAGGCCGATTCGAAGGCGATTATCGGAGGTGCGGTCGAGAAAGAGGAGGTGCGCGATCGCATTCCAACCGGGAAGGTACGAGAACGCGACGAAAATCAGCAGGACGGCGACAAGGGCGATGAGCATCCAGGGAAGCGCCCGCCGTGCCCGGACGGTGCGATAGACGATCCATCCCACGATGGGCACCATGAATGCACCCACCAGGAAGAAGGTCGACGACTCCGAGGAATTGAGGCCGAGGAATCCATTGCTGTAGGTGAGGGACTCTGTAAAGGCAGAACTGATGGTGCGGGCGGCCGACAGCGGAGTCGCCTCCCCGGTGGACGTGAGGCGCGTTCCGGGATACGAAGTCGACAGGAATCCGGCAAGCGCCTTCGCCTTCGTCGCGAGCCAGACCAGGGTTATCGCAGCGCCGAGCGCGCCGGCGACAGCGATGGGAATTGCTCGCTTGAGAAGATCTACCCAGGTCGAGCCCATGCGTTTTTGTTCCACGATCGTCCCGACGGCGAAGAAGATCACGACAAGCACGACGGGAACGATGAATGGGGCGTAGATGCCCATGGCCATCACGGGCGTGAGGAAGGCGATGACCGCGGCCCACGCCCACCGTGATCCCCAGGACTTGTCTCGCGTGGCCCAGAGAATCGCCGTCATCGTGACGAGAGCCCAGGCCAATGGCCAGAAGATTACAGTCTGGAACCACCATTGGAAGAAGGGACTGAAATAGAACCCTACGGCGATCGCGGCGGACAGGATCGGACGACGGGGAAGCAACGTCACCAGGAAACAGAATGCCGCGGCAATGAATGTGAGGGCGGCGATCCACCACTTGAATGCCGTGGCGTGGCCGACGTCCAGGAAGAGATATCCCCACAGGTGCGGGCGCAGCAGCACTGACCAATCCGCTCGGGGAAGGTCATGCGGCAGCGCAGCATCCATTCCTCCCGGCATCGTCTGGTTGCGATCGGGCAGACCCTGTTGTACCTGCGCGATCGACCATGACGTGTTCACGTACCACTCGTCGGAGCGGATTTTTTCCGGGTGCCCGGAAAGCAGGCTCGGATCGGATCCGGAGTAGACCCTTCCGTACATCTCTCCCGATGACGTGCCGTTGAGGCCGAACGAAACGCAGACGATTCCGAAGAGAAGCAAGAGCGCGGGGAAGGAGAGGAGTACCCGCGCCCTCGGCAGCCCGTCGGCGCGAGGCTCCGAGAATCGAGACAGTCGGAGTCGCGCGACAGCAACTATGGAACGCGCCCGACCGGGTATCCGAGGGCTGGTCAAGCGCATGGAACTCCGCAAATATCACACACGAGGAAAGCTTCCGGCCCGTCGGGCCGTTGCAATTGTAGGGCCACTATTCCCACACCGCGGGCACGCGCGTCGCCGCGAACGCCTTGCGCCAACTCAGCTCCCGCGACGCCTTCACCGAGCACACCACGAACGTCAACCAGCCGAACTCCACGAGCAGGCTGCTTTCGGCCAGCCCGGTCACCAGCAGCACGACGAGCACCAGTGCCGGCCAGGCGTAGACGAAGCTGCGCTGGCGGGAGGCGAGGAGCCAGGAGCGGATGAAGGCCAGCCCGAGCATGAAGACGAAGGCGAAGAGGCCGATCAGGCCGACCTGGAACCAGACGTCGAGGTAGGCATTGAGTGCGGACGGCTGCAGCCCGTCGCGGATGTAGGTGAAGGGGGGAATGCCCTCCCACCAGTGGCCGGCCCAGCCCCAGCCCTCGAGTTCGTGGGTGGGGATCAACAAACGGATCGGGCGCCAGATCGCGAGTCGCTGGTTCAGCTCGTTGCTCGCGCTGAGCGCATTGATGATCGGCGTGCGGACAGCCCACGCGATCGTACCCACCGTGATCGTCGATCCCAGCAGCACGAATTGCCAAATGCGCTTGCGCTCCGGTGACACTCGGCGGAGACCGTAGAGGGCGAGGGCGGCGAGCATCGCCACCATCAGGGTGCCGAAGGCGATCGGAGACCGGGCGAACAGCAGGGTGATCCCGCCGAGCACGAGGGATCCGATCGCGAGGTTGCGGGAGACCGAGCGGGTGCGCAGTTCCGTGCCGAAAGTCACGATCGCCACGAGCGTGACGATGCCGAGCTTGTTGCGGGTGCCGAAGATGCCCTGGATCGGCCCGAGCACATCGAGGTTGCCGGCGATCGCGAGGAAGTGGATGGGGCTGTCGATGAGCACGCCGGAGAATATCTCCAGCACGAGGGAGAGCAGCAGGGCTCCGCGCAGCACGTTTCCGAAGGCCCGCGCGATCTGGATCGTGTCGCGGATGAGCGCGACGTAGATTCCGAGCATCGTCACCGACAGCAGGTAGATGGCACTGCCCGCGGTCGCCCAGTTGTATTGGCTCCAGAAGACCGAAATCGTCGCCCAGCCCACGAAGACGAGGAGGGAGATCGGCAGAAGGCCGTGCCACTCGATCTCCTCGCGCTGGGCGAGCAGTGACAACGATGCGAGCACGACGAGGCCACCGAGGATGGCGAGAGCACCGGCCCAGCCCATCAGCTCCTGCAGCAGGAGCGTTGCGAGTTGCGATCCGATGATGACCTGGGTGAGAGCCGCCGAGAAGCGGGGGGCTCCGAGAAAGCTCCTGGCCAGTTCGAACGCGGGATGTCTCGGCTCGGCCATGCTCACGGTCTGCCTCGCAAGGTCGCGGGGGAGAGCTCAGGGGCTACCGGCTCGAGGCCGAGAGGGCTGATCTTGGTCTTGACCGCCCAGATCACGAGCAGCATCAGTCCACCCTCGAGCAGGATGCGGCTCTCGGCGATGCTCTGCACCAACTGAGCGGTGAGGACGAGAAGGGGGAGCAGCGAGAGCCAGAGGTGGGAGCCGGGGTCTCGAGGCGACGTGACCACCGGGTCGATAGCGATCAGCCAGGAGCGCACGACGGTCGCGAGCACGAGCGCGCCGAAGACGACGAGTCCGATGACACCGAGCTGCAGCCAGACATCGAGCCAGGCATCGTGGGCGTGCGGTGGTTGAACGCCCCCTGCCTTCTTGAAGGTGTCGAATGGCGCGATCCAGACGATCCAGTAGCCGAGCCATCCCCAGCCCGCACCCGGGCGCTGCTGGGCAAGTGCGATGACCTCGTGCCATATCGTGAAGCGGCCGGTGAAGTCGGAACTCTTGCCGAGCAGCTCGAGGATGCGGCTCTGTGCGACATCCGCAAGCACCGCGAGACCCGCAGTGACGATGACTATTCCGCCGTAGGCATAGGCCCGTCGGCGGGGAGTGCCGGCCCGTCTCACGATCAGCGCGGCAAGCGCCACGACCACCACGGCAGCCAGTGCGACGAAGATGGTGGCGGATCGGGTGAGCGCGATCGTGAGAATGGCGACGGCCAGCCAGAACCAGCCCCACCCGCGCTTCACGGACTTCGAGGCGAGCTGGATCGCAAACACTATGAGCCCGAGCAACGCGGCCATGGCGAGGAGGCTCGAGTTGCCCACGATGCCCTGGATCTTGCCGAGATCGAAGAGCAGATCCCGCGACCAGTAGAGCAACTTGGCGGGGTTGCTTTCGGGCGTCACCCACACCGGGTAGATCGGATGCCGGATGATCGCCGAGACGATGAATTCGAAGAGGAACGAGAGCCCGAGCACCAGCCGGAAGACCCAGCCGAGCACGATGAGAAGCTCCGGCCAGGTCACGGTCACCGCGATCGAGACCGCCGACGCGGTGGTCAGCAGCAGCACGACGGCGCCGAGGGCCGTGAAACCGGGATAGAACGACCACGCGATCGAGAGGAACGCGAGGACGATGAACGCGAGCAGCGGATACGGCAGCGATCCGAGACGGAAACGGTCGCGATTGTGCACAAGCACGACGATCGAGATGGCGGCGATGACCACGACGAACACGCCGTAGCCGTACCAGCTGAAGGAGTTCCTCCAGAAGTCGCCGGCTATCCCGGTGAACAACACGAAGGTCGCGAATCCCAGGCGGAATCCGCGGCTATCGAGTGTCTTCATAGAGAACAGGTTAGGCGTTGCGGGGATGTGTGGGTCGAGTAGCGCGCTCTGCGGGCGCAACGAGACCCGGCGGGGGGTCTCGACACGTCGCTGGCGCTCCTACTCGACCGGCACAGGGGTCGCTGGCGCTCCTACTCGACCGGCGGGGTCAGACGAAGGCCGCCTTGCCGGTGATCGCGCGCCCGACGATGAGGGTGTTCATCTCGCGCGTGCCCTCGTAGGAGTAGATGGCTTCGGCATCCGCGAAGTACTTGATGACGCCGTAGTCCATGACGATCCCGTTGCCTCCGAAGAGCTCGCGGCACCAGGCGACCGTCTCGCGCATGTGCCGGGTGGTGAACTCCTTGGCGAGCGAGGAGTGCTCGTCGCGCTGAGTGCCCTGGTCGAGCATGTCGGAGACGCGCGTGACGACTCCGATCGACGCCGTGATGTTGGCGAGGCTCTTGGCGAGCAACTCCTGCACCAGCTGGTGGCTGCCGATGGGCTTTCCAAATTGGATGCGGGAGCCGGCGTACTCGACGGCCGCCTCGTAGGCGCCCACCGAGTTGCCGACCGCGGCCCAGGCCACTTCGGCGCGGGTGAGGCGGAGCACTGCCGCGGTCTCGCGGAAGGATTTGGAACCCTGGAGGCGGTTCGCCTCCGGCACGATCACGTTGGTGAGCACGATGTCGGCGTTCTGCACGATGCGAAGCGCCTGCTTGTTCTCGATGCGCTTCGCGGAGTATCCCTCGGTCGTGGTCGGCACGATGAAGCCCTTGACCTGGTTGTCGTCCGCATCGCGCGCCCAGATGATGGTGACGTCGCTGATCGAACCGTTGCCGATCCAGCGCTTCGCACCGTTGATAATCCAGTTGTCGCCGTCGCGCTTCGCGACGGTCTGCAAGCCCTGGGCGGTGTCGGATCCGGAGAGGGGTTCGGTGAGTCCGAATGCCCCGAGCAGCTCGCCGCTCGCGAATCGTGGCAGCCACTCGGCGCGCTGCTCGGGGGACCCTGCCACGGCGATGGACCCCATTACGAGGCCGTTCTGCATGCCGACGAGGGTGGCGACCGAGGCATCCACCCGCGCGAGTTCCAGGGCGACCCAGCCGCGGAAGGTCGCGCTGTTGGGGAACTGCTGCGTCTCCGGGTAGGACTGCCCGAAGAGACCGAGTTCGGCGAGGCCGTCGACGATGTGACGGGGGAAGAATTCCGCTGTGGTCCAGAGGTCGTTCATGATCGGGCGTACCTCGGCCTCGAGGAACGCGCGGAGCTTCACGATGTACTGCTTCTCGTGTTCGCTGAGCAGGCTCTCGTAGCCATAGAAGTCGCTGATCAGTGGCGTGAAGGGGGCGAGTTCGGCGGCGGACTTCGCGTTTTCTTCGGTGAGGGTCATCGGGGCTCCATTGCGTGAGAGAGACATCTCCGGCCACCTTAAACGCCGATTCTGGGCGTTGGCCAAGCGATTGGTAGTTTTGTCTAACCCCCGATCGAAGGAACGCGCGGATGTTTGTAGGCATCACCAATACCCCCCGGCCGTACGCGTGGGGGTCGACGACCGCGATCGCGAAACTGCTCGGTTGCGAGGCATCCGGAGACCCTGAGGCCGAGCTCTGGCTCGGGGCGCATCCCGGCTCGCCGAGCACGATCCTCGATCCAACGCAGACGGGCGGTGCGACGGATCTCGCGGAGTGGATTGCGGCCGACCCGGAGACGACGCTCGGGCGGTTCGCGGCATCCGGTCGACTCCCGTTCCTGTTGAAGGTGCTCGCCGCCGCGTCCCCGCTCTCGCTGCAGGCACACCCGACTCTCGAGCAGGCGCGGGCCGGATTCGACCGCGAGAACGAGCTCGGCATCGCTCTCGATGCTCCAGAGCGCAACTACAAGGACGCCTTTCCCAAGCCGGAGCTGATCTACGCCCTGTCTCCGACCTTCGATGCGCTGTGCGGATTCCGCCCGCTCGCCGAGGTTCGCACGCTGCTTCACGCGTTGATCGACGCGGCGAATGCGCTGGAGGACCCTCAGCCGCAACCTCTCGAAGACCTCCTCGACTCCCTTTCGGGATCGGATGTCGCGCTGCCGGAGACCTTCGAATGGCTCATCGGTCGGCGCACCGGCGTCGCCACACTGGTGTCGCTCGTCACGACGCTGGCATCCCGCGGAGTGGCAGGCTACGACGCCGAGATGGCGACGGTCTCTCAGCTCGCGGAGGAGTATCCGGGCGATCCGGGCATCGTCATCGCCTTGTTGCTGAACCGGGTGACGCTCGTGGCGGGGGAGGCGCTCTATCTGCCGGCCGGCAACATCCACGCCTACCTCAGCGGCCTCGGCGTGGAGCTGATGGCGTCCTCTGACAACGTGCTGCGCGGAGGCCTCAGCCCGAAGCACATCGACGTGCCGGAGCTGCTCGACGTTCTGGACTTCACTCCGGTGCCGGTGCCCTACCTTCAGTCGAGCTCTCCCTCCGAAGGCGTCGCGGCCTTCACCCCGGATGTGCCGGACTTCGAACTTCTGCGCGTCGACGGCATGTTCCTCGACGCCTCGGTCACGCTCAGTGGGCCGGCGATCGCGCTGTGTACGGCCGGCGAGGTGTCGATCTCCGGCTCCGTGTCATCCGCCTCCCTGGTGCTCGGGGACTCGGTGTTCATCACGCCGGATGAGGCGGGGTTGCGGTTCACGGGCTCCGGCACCGTGTTCGTGGCGACGACGGGGGCGTAGGCGGTTACTGCGCGCGGCGTGAGTGCGCCGTGGTGCCCATTCCGTGTCGATCCCTCCCCAAAACGCAGGAGATTCGCCACGAAACGCTACTGTTTGCCGCCGCAGGT
Source organism: Frigoribacterium sp. UYMn621 (assembly GCF_040549525.1). NCBI lineage: Bacteria > Bacillati > Actinomycetota > Actinomycetes > Micrococcales > Microbacteriaceae > Frigoribacterium > Frigoribacterium sp. UYMn621. Next base: position 690,222 of record NZ_JBEPTM010000001.1, read on the forward strand.
GCGTTTTCGCGGCGAATCTCCTGCGTTTTGGTGACGACTCGCGCGGTGACCTCTCCTCCCCCGGCAGATGCGCGCGCCGATCTCCCCAGATCGGTAGGCGGTGGCACGCAGGACCTCCGACTGCCGAGATGCTTCGGCGATGACGCCCATCGACACGCTCGTTCGACGATCTGGCTGGTTCCTGCGACGAAGGGACCTTCTGGCGCTCGGCCATTCCGACAGTTCGATCCGCGCAGCCCTGGGTGACCGCCGGATATTCCGGGTGAGGCAGGGCTGGTACTCGGTTCCGGATGCCCCGGAGTGCGCGATCCGCGCGGTGAGGGTGGGTGGTCGTTTGACCTCGATCTCCGCACTCGAGTCCTACGGAATCCCCGTTCCCCGACGACCGGAGACCCACATCGCGGTGAGGGCGACCGCCGGTCGGCTTCGATCGACACACGATCGCCGGAAGCGTCTCGCGGGCGAGCGCGACGTGCGCATCCACTGGGTCGACCGCGTGGCATCCGCGGAGTCCCGCTGGAGGGTGTCCATGGACGATGCCCTTCTGCAGGTGTTGATCGATGAACCTCGTGACATTGCCGTCGCGTGCGCGAGCCTCGTGATGCATTTCGAGAAGTGGACCGATCGCCGGATGGATGCCGTATTCGCCCGCGCGCCGGGTGACGTGCGCGGGTGGCGAGAGTTGGTGAGTGCGCTCGACGAATCGCATGGCGAGACGTTCTTCCGACTCTGGGCCACGGATTCGGGTCTCTCCGTGGTTCAACAGGTGTCGCGCCGGGGTGTCGGACGACTCGACTTTCAGGTCGGGCCGCACACCTTCGTCGAGATCGACGGCGGGCAACACGATCCGGCGTGGACAGCCACGACGTCGAACTCATGGGAGAACGACCACGACAGGGATACGACGATGTCGATCACGGGGGATCGGGTCCTGCGATTCACCTACCGGCAGCTCTACATCGACTTCGCACGCATCCTCCTGGCCGTGCGGCGATGCCGAGCGGATGACCTCGCGCTCACCGCGATCCGCGCTCGCCGGCCGTATCGCCTCGAAGTGCGTCCCGACCGCGTGCGAGGCGTCCTCTCGCGGTCGAAAGCGCGATCACACGTCCAACGAAAACGCAGGAGATTCGCCACCAACCCGTGACGAACGCCGCCGAAGGAGCGTTTCGGCGGCGAATCTCCTGCGTTTTGGGGGAGGTGGCGGCGGGTGACAGTCCGGGAGGCGTCGGGGGGCTACGCCGGCACCTTCTCGCAGAATGCCCGCCGGTAGGCCGTGGGGGTCACCTGCAGCACCTTCACGAAGTGGTGCCGCATCACCGCCGCGGCGCCGAAACCGGTGTCGGCCGCGACCATCTCGAGGCTCAGCTCGGTCTGCTCGAGCAGCTGCTGGGCGCGGATGATGCGCTGCCGGTTCAGCCAGGCTGCGGGAGTCGTTCCCATGTCGGCACGGAAACGCCGGGCGAATGTTCGCGGCGACATCAGCGCTTTACGCGCGAGCTGCTCGACGGGAAGGTCTTCGCCGAGGTGCTGCAGCATCCACTCCGCGACCTCTGCGAAGGAGTCGGCGCAGTCGTCACTGAGCGGCGACTGGATGTACTGGGCCTGGCCGCCGTCGCGCTGGGGTGGCACCACCATGCGCCGGGCGACGACGTTGGCAACCGATGCTCCCAGCTCCTTGCGCACGATGTGCAACGCGGCGTCGATGCCCGCCGCCGTGCCCGCGCTCGTGACGACCTTGCGATCCTCCACGTAGAGCACGTCGGCGTCGACGGTCGAGCCCGGATAGCGCGCGGCGAGCTGTTCGGCGTGCATCCAATGGGTCGTGGCGCGGCGCCCCTCGAGGATGCCGGCCTGGGCCAGAGCGAAGGCTCCGCTGCAGACGCTCAACACCCAGGCGCCGCGAGCCTCCGCGGCGCGGATCACCTCGAGGTAGCGCTCGTCGATCGGACCGAAGTCCGCGGGATCCACCGAGTGCGCCGGCACCGCGATGAGGTCGGCATCGGCCGCGACATCCAGTCCGGATTGGATGATCATGTCGAAACCGAGGCTGGTGCGCACCGGACCCGGGATTGCCGTCGCGATGGTGAAGTCGAACGAGGGGCCGCCCATGTCGGAGCGGTCGATGCCGAAGACCTCGCAGATGACTCCGAATTCGAAGGGGGCGACTCCGGGGAGAGCGAGGAGCACGATCTTCTTCAACACGGCGACTCCTGTGGCGGGAATGAGCGGAACGATGGCCATCCTGCCACTCGTGGCAGTAACTCTCAAGTCATAGATTTTCTGCCATGATCACTTTCATACTCGTCATGGGAACACTCACCGCGTGGGCCGTCATCGGCTCGATAGTCGTAGGTCGGCGAGACGGGTACCGCCGGCAGCCCGGACGACCCCACTAGCCTGTACGCATGACCTGGTTAGTGACCGGCGGCGCCGGCTACATCGGAGCCCACGTGGTTCGAGCGTTGCAGGATGCCGGACTTACGCCGGTGGTGCTTGATGACCTCTCGAGCGGCCACGCGGAGTTCGTGCCGAGAGGCGTCGCCTTCGTCCGCGGCACGATCCTCGACGGCGACCTGGTTCTCGACACTCTCAAGCGGCACGCTGTGACCGGGGTCATCCACGTCGCGGGTTTCAAGTATGCCGGGGTGAGTGTGCAGCGTCCGCTGCACACCTACGAGCAGAATGTGACCGGTACCGCGGTTCTCCTGGCCGCGATGCAGGACCGCGGAGTCGACCGCATCGTCTTCTCCTCGAGCGCCGCAGTGTTCGGAACGCCGGATGTCGATCTGGTCACCGAGGACACCCCGAAGAACCCGCAGTCGCCCTACGGGGAGTCGAAGCTCATCGGCGAGTGGCTGTTGCGCGACCAGGGGGTCGCCACCGGGCTCCGCCACACCTCCCTGCGCTACTTCAACGTCGTGGGCTCGGGAGACCCGTCGCTGCGGGACACGAGTCCGCACAATCTGTTCCCTCTGGTGTTCGACGCGCTCGCCGAAGGGCGGACTCCGCACATCAACGGCGACGACTACCCCACGCCCGACGGCACGAACGTGCGCGATTACATCCACGTCTCCGACCTGGCCATCTCACACGTCGCTGCCGCTCGGCGTCTCGACGCGGGAGAGCCGCTCGAAGCCGCCTACAACCTCGGCAGCGGAGACGGCGTCTCGGTTGGCCAGATCATGGCGACGGTGGCGGATGTCACGGGCATCGCGTTCACGCCGGAGATCGGCCCACGGCGCCCCGGAGACCCTGCGCGCATCGTCTCCGCGGGCAACCTCGCTGCCCGCGATCTCGACTGGACGATGCGCCACAGCCTCGCCGACATGGTCTCCACCGCGTGGGTGGCACGGCAGAACTCAGGCGCCTGACAGGATTTCGCCGCAAGCGCACGATATGCTGCCCCCCATTTGAGGGGCCCGGCGCGTCGCGAACCCTCGAGGTGGGATTGAGCCTTTACGATTTGCGACTTGACGAATGCCTAACTACACCGGTGTAATTATCCCTAACGCGTTTGCGCAAGTCGTACGTGATCGCGGAGGGGAGACTGTGTTATGGCGCCAGAAGATTATCGCCGCGCTGTACCAGGGGGCGTCGTCCCGGACAACTGGTTTGTGGACCCGGTGCGCCTCGGCGTTCCCGGTGTGCGCCAGGTCGATGCGATTGCCGCGGATGAAAACCAACTCGCATGGCAGACGGATTCGCTGTGTGCACAGACGGATCCCGAGGCATTCTTCCCCGAGAAGGGTGGATCGACGCGGGACGCAAAGAAGATCTGCACCTCCTGCGAGGTTCGCAACCAGTGCCTCGAATACGCGCTGGCCAACGATGAGCGATTCGGCATCTGGGGCGGACTGTCGGAGCGCGAGCGCCGCAAGCTGCGAAAGCGCGCATAGGAGCCACGCACCTGCGGGTCTCGATACGCGAACTCAGGGGCGCCACTCGTCCACGGGCGAAATGGGCCTCTCGTGCGTGTCACGTCGCGCTGACCGCCGAGCGCGCTTAGTCTCGACAGGATGCAAACGAGAGTCACCGCGATACTCGTTGCCCGGTCGGGGGCGGCGCACCTCGAACGAACCCTCGCGGGGCTCGCTCGCCAGACCCGTCGACCCGATGCGATAGTCGCCGTGGATGCCGGGTCCAGCGACCGCACCGCGGAACTGCTTGCGGCATCCGCTCCCACTCAACTCGTGACGACCACCGGCAAGGTGGATTTCGGCTCCGCCGTGGAGCGCGCCCTCACCGTTGCGGCGCCGGCGGAATCCGTGAATGACTGGCTCTGGTTGCTCGCCCACGACAACGCGCCCCAGCCCGCGGCACTCGAGGCCATGCTCCGCGCGGTGGAGATCGCGCCATCCGTCGCCGTCGCCGGTCCCAAACTGATGCGCTGGGACGAGCCCGATGTGATCGCCGAATACGGCGAGACCATGACCTACTACGGCGCCTCGATCGCCCTCGTCGAGGGAGAGCTCGACCAGGCCCAGCACGATGTGCGTTCCGACGTGCTCGGGGTGGCCGCCGGCGGAATGCTCGTGAGGCGCACCCTCTGGACCGCCCTCGGCGGGTTCGATCCGGCCCTGCCGAGTGTGGATGCCGCACTCGACTTCTCGGTGCGAGCGCGACTCGCCGGGTTCCGGGTCGTGGTCGTGCCGGGCGCCAAGGTCGCCAGTGATGGGGGACCCGAGATGTTCGGGCGCGCCACCGTCTCAGACCGGCGCCGGGCCAGCTCCCGCCGCGCGGCGCAACTGCACCGCCGGCTCGTGTACGCGCCCGCCGCTGCCCTGCCGTTCCACTGGCTGTCGCTCCTTCCTCTCGCCATCATCCGCGCCATCGGCCAGTTGCTCGCCAAGCGTCCCGGAGCGGTCGGTGGTGAGCTCGGTTCCGCGCTGGCCGCGGCGTTCGGCGGCAGCCGGATCGGGCCAGCCCGCCGCAGCCTCAAGCGCACCAAGCGGGTGGGGTGGGCGTCGATCGCCCCGCTCCGGATGCCGCCGGCAGCAGTTCGCGAGCGGCGAGCGCAGGCGCGGGATGCCCAGCGCATCCAGTCCACCGTCACGGTCACGGAGGCGCGCGCGGGCTTCGTCTCCCACGGCGGCCTGTGGATCGTGGTGCTCGCCGGCCTCATCGGCCTGATCTCCTGGGGATCCCTCATCGGAGCACCGTCTCTCACTGGCGGAGCACTGTTGCCGCTCAGCGACACCGTTCAGCAGCTCTGGTCCCACGTCGGGTACGGGTGGCGCGACATCGGGGTCGGCTTCGTCGGTGCGGCGGACCCCTTCGCCTACGTTCTTGCCGTGCTCGGCTCGATCACCTTCTGGTCGCCCTCCTTCAGCCTCGTGTTGCTCTACCTGCTCGCTCTTCCGCTCGCGGCTCTGGGTGCCTGGTTCGCGGCCCGGAAGCTGAGCACCCGTTCGTCGCTTCCTGCCCTCGCCGCGTTCCTGTGGGCCGTCGCGCCCCCGCTCTCCAGCGCGCTGAGCGGTGGTCACCTCGGCGCGGTGATCGCGCACCTGCTGCTGCCGTGGCTCGTGCTTGCAGCGCTCAATGCTCCGCGCTCGTGGGCCGCGTCGGCCGGGGCCGCACTGCTCTTCGCCGCCACTGCGGCATCCGCCCCGAGCCTCGTGCCCGCCCTCGTGATCGCGCTCCTGGCCTGGATCGTCGCCCGGCCGAAGAGCATCCACCGTCTCCTCGGCATCCCCCTTCCGGCGCTCGCCCTCTTCGCGCCCCTCATCGTGCAACAGGTGGTGCGGGGCAATCCGCTCGCCCTGTTCGCCGACCCCGGGGTTCCCGCACCGACCTCGCCCGGTAGCCCACTGCATCTCAGCCTGTTGTCGCCCTCCCGGGGCCTCGACGGATGGTCGGCGGTGGCGCAGTCCTTCGGACTCCCCGGAGTCTCCGCGACCGTGATCGTTGCGGCTCTTCTGCTGCCGATCGGCGTTCTCGCGCTACTCGCCCTCTTCGTTCCGGGATCCCGCCGGGCGGTCCCGTCCATGATCCTTGCGCTCCTCGGTTTCGGTACCGCCGTCGCCGCTTCGCACCTGCAGGTCGAGCATCTCGGCTCAAGCGCCGTGCCCGTCTGGACTGGGGCGGGACTCAGCCTGTTCTGGCTCGGCCTGGTCGCCAGCGCTCTTGTGGCGCTCGATGCGCTTGGGCGATTCGCCGTGCCCGTCGGCATTCTCACGGCTGTGACCGCCACGATTCTGGTGCTGCCCCTGCTCGGAAGCGTGTTGTTGAAGACGGCAGTGGTCGAGGCAGGGTCGCGGATCCTGCCGGCAGTGGTCACTGCCGAGGCCGATCAGCATCCGCGCGTCGGCACCCTGGTGCTCACTCCCCAGCCCGGCGGCGCCCTGGCTGCCACGGTGCAACGCGGCTCTGGAGCGACACTCGACGACCAATCGACCCTCGCCGCGACATCCAGCTCCTCCGAAGCGACGTCGCGTCGCATCGCGACGGTCTCGGGCAACCTGGCATCCCGCAGCGGATTCGACGCGGGAGCGGAACTGACCAGACTCTCGATCGGGTTCGTCTTGCTGTCGCCGGATGACTCCGCGGTTCACAAGCGCACCTCTGAGGCGCTCGACAGCAATGCCCTGTTCGCCCCGGTCGGAGCCACTGACAACGGCTTGCTCTGGCGCTTCGACGGGCTTGCCAACGAAAAGGCGATCACTCCGGTCGGCAACACCGACACCGCCCTCGGCAGCCTGATCCTGATCTCCCAGGGCATCGTCTTCGGCATGACACTGCTGCTCGGAATTCCCACCGCTCGCCGCCGTCGACGTCTCGCCGTGAGCGGATCTCACCCCGGTCAGCCGGCCGATACCTTCGACGGGGATGGTGACAATGACTGAGCCGACCGACGGGACTCCGCCGACGAACGAGGCGCCGACGAACGACGCTCGGCCAAACGAGCCTCTCGAGACTCGCGCCTACGTCACCGAGGTCGAGGATGTCGCAGAGCCGGTGGCGAAAGCCCCCAGAACCGCGCGCGGCGCGCTTCTCGTCGGCGCGCGGGTGCTCACCGGTGTGATCGGTATCGCCGTGGCTGCTGTCGCGATCGGTGCGGCCGTGCTCGTTCCGTTGCCCAGTCACACGGCGCCTCCCGTCTCGCGGCTCGTCACCCCCGTGGCATCCGCCCAGCAGCGCATCTGCGCCGGCCCCCTCTTGCGACTCGGGGACGACACCGGGCAAGCCGCGACCTCGGTCTCATCTGTCGGCAGGCCAGCGGTGCGCTACGGCCAGACCGTCGGCAAGGCGACCCTCGAGCCCCTTGCGTCAACCGACAGCACCACGGGCGTCGCTCCCGATCTGCTGACCCTCCCTCCGCGGGCGAATACTTCGGCGGCACCGCTGCTCTCCGGCAGCCAGGTCCAGGCCGTCTCATCGGGCGACCTGGTCGGACTCGCTGCCGCCGAGTGCGCAGAAGGCAGCAGCGACAGCTGGCTCGTCGGAGGTGCAACGGACACCGGTCGAACCACTCTCATCACCCTCAGCAACCCGAGCAACGTCGTCGCGACGGTGAATCTCAGCATCTTCTCCGAGACGGGCCCGATCGTCGCGGCGGGCACCGATGGCATCGTCGTGCCCCCCGGTGGGCAGAGAGTCCTGTCGCTCGCCGGCTTCGCCCCCAACATCACCTCCCCGGTCGTGCGGGTGCAGAGTCGCGGCGGCCAGGTCGTCGCAGACCTGCAACAGTCGATAGTCCGCACCCTGGAGCCCGGTGGCGTTGACATCGTCGGCACGTCGGCGGCGCCCTCCACTCTCACCGTGATCCCTGGCCTCGTGCTGTCCAACGGCACGGCGGTCGCCGCCCGCCAGGCCGAGAGCGGATTCGGCGACCTGAGTGCGATCATCCGCCTGTACGTGCCGGGCGCGGACTCCGCCAAAGCCGAGATCACGATAGTCCCGGAGAACGGTTCGGAGCCCGCAATCCCGGTGCGGATGGTGGTGCAACCCGGAATCGTCACCGAGGTGCCGCTCGATTCCTATCCCGACGGCAGCTACACGGTGACCATCGCCAGCGACAAGCCGCTCGTCGCCGGCGCCCGCACGTCAACGGTCGGCACTGCTGGCCAGTCGGACTTCGCCTGGTCGACCTCGACCACGAGCGTGGTGAGTCGCGCGCTGGTGACGATCGCGCCCGGACCGACACCTCTGCTCCACCTCGCGAATCCGACCCAGAAGGATGCCACGGTCACGCTCTCGCACGCCGGCGACGCCGACGTCTCCGTGCGTGTCCCGGCCGGCCGCACCGTCTCGCAGCCCGTCACCGGCGGAGCCAACTACACCCTCACCGGATTCGACAAACTCGCGATCTCGGTGAGCTACCTCGGTGACGGACAGCTCGCGACGTTCAGCGTGAGCCCATCGGCACCCGCCTCCCGCCCGATCGTCATCTACCCCTGACGAACCGCCGCTGTGCCGACGCACCTAGAGGTGGCGGAAACGCTCCGGGGCCAAGTCCCACGGGTCTTTGCCGAGCAGCTCCGCCACGGCCCTGAAGACACAGCTCTCGATGAGCATTCGCCGGTGCAGGTCGTCGGTTCGATGCAGCCGGGCAAGGCGTTCGATCGGTAGTCGGAACAGGATCACGCGCTTCTCGGGCACGATCACGCACCAGCGGTCGATTCCCCCGGCGGGGGCGATCTTGCTCGGCAGGCCGGCGACCTCGAAGGAGACGCCGGCCAGCTCATCCGGCCAGAGGTCCTTGAGATATTCCGCCGTCGACGACACGGTGAGGTCGAACTGGTCGGCGCGGGTGTTCAAGAGCGGCAGATGCGGCCCGGTGACCGCGGAACGCATCCCGCGGCCGTGTCGATCGCGCGATCCGGATCGTCCCGACGGACTGGCGATGCGGGAGCGGACCATCCCCCGATTCTACGCGGCGGGATTCGACCGGATGCGGCGCTAGGGTGGAGTCAAATGGACGGTCGACCGTGTAGCAAAGTCGCGTGCGCGAATGACGCCGTATCGACTCTCACCTATGTCTATGCCGACTCGATGGCGGTACTCGGACCCCTCAGTCGCACCGCGGAGCCGCACACCTACGACCTGTGCGCGAAGCACTCCGATCGACTCTCGGTGCCGCAGGGCTGGCAGGTCATCCGTCACGTCTCGCTGGGGACAGCAGAAGAGCAGCAACACCGACCCCTGTAAATTGGCACTATGACTGCCCGCATCGACCTCGCACCATTCATCAAGGCCTACGACGTGCGTGGACTCGTCGGGTCGCAACTCACGCCAGAGGTCGTGACGGCTCTCGGTGCAGCGTTCGTGGACGAGATCGACGCCGCGGGCAAAGACGTCGTCGTCGGGCATGACATGCGGGACTCGTCCCCCGGCTTCGCCGCGGCCTTCGCGCTGGGCGTGCAGGCCAGGGGCGGCAACGTGCTCTCGATCGGCCTGTGTTCCACCGACGAGTCGTACTTCGCATCGGGCCACTTCGGCGCTCCGGCAGCCATGTTCACCGCGAGCCACAATCCGGCCACCTACAACGGCATCAAACTCAGTCGCGCGGGCGCGCAGGGCATCAGTTTCGACACCGGCCTCAAGGGGATCCGCGACCGCGCGCAGGCCTATCTCGATGCGTCGATCGAGCCGGTCGCGGAGCCGGGCACCTTCCGCTCGGTCGATGTGATCGCCGACTACGCGGTCTATCTGCGCTCGCTGGTAGACCTCGCCGCCATCCGTCCCATCCGGATCGTCGTGGATGCCGGCAACGGCATGGGGGGGATGACCGTGCCCGCGGTCCTCGGGGCCGCTGCCGGGTTGCCGGCGTTGCCGATCGAGATCGTCCCGCTCTATTTCGAACTGGACGGCACCTTCCCCAACCACGAAGCCAACCCCTTGGACCCGAAGAACATCGTGGATCTGCAGAAAGCGGTGGTCGAACACGCCGCCGACCTGGGGCTCGCTTTCGATGGCGATGCCGACCGCTGTTTCGTCGTGGACGAAAAGGGCCAGGCCGTCACACCCTCTGCCGTCGCCGCCGTGGTGGCGCTGCGGGAGATCACCAGAGCGCGCACGCTGCAGCCGGAGGGCGACATCTTCGTGCTTCACAATCTCATTACCTCGAACATCGTCGCTGAGACGATCGAGGCGGCGGGCGCCATCCCGGTGCGCACCAAGGTCGGTCATTCGCTCATCAAAGACCAGATGCGTCTCACCGGCGCGATTTTCGGCGGGGAGCATTCCGCGCACTACTACTTCCGCGATTTCTGGGGAGCTGACAACGGCATGCTCGCTGCGATGCACTTCCTGGCCGCGTTCGGCTCGGGATCAGAGCCAGTCTCGGCGATCTCGAAGAGGTACACCCCGTACGCCATGAGCGGGGAGATCAACTCGACAGTCACGGACATCCCGGCCGCTTACAACCGCATCGTGGAGGCCTACACCGGCACGGGCGACTTCGATGAGCTTGACGGACTGACGATCACCGGGCTGGTCGGACAGGACGAGCCGTTCTGGTGGTTCAATGTGCGCCCCTCGAACACGGAACCGTTGCTTCGCCTGAACGTGGAGGCCGGCACAGCGGCGGTGATGGAACAGGTGCGTGACACCGTGCTCGCCCTGATCCGCGAATAGTCCCGCCCTTCTTTTCGCATAACTCCTGCGGTCTGCCGATGGAGTGCTCGGCGCACCAACGGGCTGGTGGTTCCATCCGTCGTGGTTGGGAGATTGCAGGAGTTATGCAGCAGGGATAACAGGAACAGTGCAGGCGCCGTCGCGTAATCTAGGCCCATGACGATCACCGCGCCCAGCAGCACTCCCAGCACAGCTCTCCAGTTCAAGGTCGCCGACCCCTCCCTCGCCGAGTCGGGGCGTCACCAGTTCCGCCTTGCCGAGAACGAGATGCCCGGCCTCATGGCGTTGCGGGAGGAATTCGGCGAGTCGAAGCCGCTCGCCGGTGCTCGGATCGCGGGATCCCTGCACATGACGGTGCAGACCGGTGTGCTCATCGAGACCCTCGTCGCTCTCGGGGCGCAGGTGCGCTGGGCGAGTTGCAACATCTTCTCTACCCAGGATGAAGCGGCGGCCGCAATCGCCGTCGGACCGAACGGCACCGTCGATAACCCCGCCGGATCACCGGTGTTCGCCTGGAAGGGCGAGACGCTCGAGGACTACTGGTGGTGCACCACCCAGATCTTCGACTGGAGCGCCGAAGCCGCCGCCGCGGGGCAGAACTGGGCCGGTCCGAACATGATCCTCGACGATGGCGGCGACGCCACGATCCTCGTGCACAAGGGCCGTGAATACGAGCTCGCCGGGGCCGTTCCGGATGCCACGGAGACCGACACCCACGAATGGCGGGTCATTCTCGACACCCTTCGCGCCTCGCTCGCGTCGTCGAGCGACCGGTGGACGAACATCGCCGCCGAGATCATGGGCGTGACAGAGGAGACCACCACCGGTGTCCACCGCCTGTACGAGTTGGCACGAGCCGGCGAGCTGCAGTTCACGGCCATCAACGTCAACGACTCGGTGACCAAGAGCAAGTTCGACAACAAGTACGGCATCCGTCACTCGCTGCCCGACGGCATCAACCGGGCAACCGACGTGCTCATCGGCGGGAAGGTCGTCTTCGTCGCCGGCTACGGAGATGTCGGAAAGGGCGCAGCCGAAGCGCTCAAGGGCCAGGGTGCTCGCGTGATCGTGAGCGAGATCGACCCGATCAACGCGCTTCAGGCCGCAATGGACGGATTCCAGGTCACGACCATCGAGGACGTCGTCGGCGACGTCGACATCTTCGTCACGGGCACCGGTAACGAGAACGTGCTCACCGTCGACCACATGCTCGGCATGAAGCACCTCGCGATCGTCGCCAACGTCGGCCACTTCGACAACGAGATCGACATCGCTGGCCTCGAGAAGCTCGCCGGTACCGAGAAGATCGAGATCAAACCGCAGGTCCACGAGTGGCGGCTGCCCACCGGTCGCAGCATCCTCGTGCTGTCCGAAGGTCGACTGATGAACCTCGGTAACGCCACCGGGCACCCCTCGTTCGTGATGAGCAACTCCTTCACCAACCAGGTGCTCGCGCAGATCGAGCTGTACGTGCGGGGCGAGAACTATCCGCTCGGCGTCTACGTGCTTCCGAAGCACCTCGACGAGAAGGTGGCACGACTTCACCTCGATGCGCTCGGCGTGAAGCTCACGGTGCTCTCGGACCAGCAGGCGGCCTACATCGGCGTTCCCGTCGACGGACCCTACAAGGTCGACCACTACCGGTACTGATGGCTTGCGAGGCCTTACGCTCGGCCCTAGCGCTCCGGAAAGCCGTGCGGGAGCCCCTCGAGGGCGGGACGCAGGTGCTCGAGGCGTTGGGCTTCGAGCGTCAGGCCGGTGAACTCCCGGTCTCGGCGCAGCGCGGAGACCGCGGCGAGGAACAGTTCCGCGTTCGCCTGGGGGAGCGGTGAGACGAAGACGGATGCCTCGGTGGCGAGCGAGCGGGAGAGGCGGTCGCGCGCATCCGGAGTCAGTCTCGGGGCCTGGCGCAGGAATTGGGCGATGCGTCGCGAGAGGCCGTCGGGAAGGCGGGCGACGTCCGCCGTCGCGGCCCAGCCGAGCAGTTCGACCGGCACCCCGAACACCGGGGGAGTGACCTGGGACACGCGCTCGTTCTGGCTGTAGGTGCCGGCGAGCAGGTCGCCGATACGTTTGGTCCGCCCGTTCAGCAGGGCGGTGATCGACGCGATGCCACCGAAGGTCGAGAACACCTCCAGCACGCCGGTGAGCGAGCGGATGAAGGCGTGACGCAGGCCGATCGATCCGCCGTCATCCCTCACGATCCGCGCGCCCACCGCGAGCTTGCCCAGGGACTTGCCCTGGGTGAGAGTCTCCACGGCCGTCGGGGCGACGACGAGGCAGAACACGAGTGCGGAGACGGTGACCGCCGCGGCGCTCGCCTCGTCGAGGAATCCGCGGAAGAAGGGCGAAGACACCGCGAGCAGGATGAGCAACCAGATGCCGAAGTAGACGACGAAATCGATGATCGCGCCGGCGGCGCGCAGCACGAAGCTCGTGGGCCTGAGGTCGAGGCTGACGGCCTCGCCGGTCATGAGCTCCAGCTCGTCCGAGCCGTCGGGAATGCCCGCACCGCCCTGCGTCGCCGTCGCCATGTCTAGTATCTAAACAGATGGATCTCGATGCCTACTCCGCCGCGCACCGCGATGAGTGGGACGACCTTGCCCGGCTCGGAGCCAAGAGGCGATTCACCGGCAGCGAATCCGACGAGCTGATCGAGCGGTACCAGTCCGGCGCGAGTCAGCTCTCCGCGATCAAGACCACAGCGGGGCAGTCCGTGCAGGGTGACCGGCTGTCGCTGTCGCTGTCGCGGGCGAGGCTGCGATTCACGGGTGCCGGAAGCAACGTGTTGAGCCAGCTGCCCACCTTCTTCGGGGCGCAGCTCCCCGCGGCGCTGTACCGCATCCGCTGGACCAGCCTGGTCGTGGCTTTGGCAACGGCAGGGATCGCCCTGCTCTACGGCTACTGGGCGCTCAACACCCCCGGCGTGCTCTCCCACTTCGGCACCGAGGAGTTCCGCAAGCAGTTCGTGGAGCAGGACTTCGTGAACTACTACTCGAACCACTCCCCGTCGTCATTCACCGGGCAGGTGTGGACGAACAACGCGTGGCTCGCGGCCCAGTGCATCGCCTACGGCATCGTCGGGGTCTACTCGCCCTACCTCCTGTTCTCGAATGCACAGAACATCGGGCTGTCCGGGGCCCTCATGGCATCCCATGACCGCCTCGACATCTTCTTTCTGTATATCGCGCCACACGGCCAGCTCGAGCTGTACTCGATCTTCGTGGCGGGTGCGGCCGGGATGACGATCTTCTGGGCCTGGATCGCCCCCGGTGCCCGCACCCGGGGGCAGGCGCTCGCCGAGGAGGGGCGCGCGCTTTTCGCCGTGGCGATCGGTCTGATCCTCTCCCTGCTCGTCTCCGGCATCATCGAAGGCTTCGTCACCCGCCAGGACTGGCCCTGGGTGATCAAGATCGGTATCGGCACTGTGGCGCTCGGGTCGTTCCTGTTTTACCAGTGGGTCATCGGCCGACGCGCCGTACGTGCGGGCGAGACCGGCGATCTTGACGAGTTCGAGGCGGGAGCCCGGAGGATCGTCGCCGCCTGAGATTCATCATAATTTTGAGTAGTTCACGATTAGTGGCACACTGGAAGAGATGGATGTCGAGCTGGGGACCGCGCTTCGTGCCGCAGGGCTGCGCGTCACGCCGGGTCGGCTCGCCGTGCTCGAGGCGCTCGCGGAGCATCCGCACTCCACCGCTGAGAGGCTGCGGGTTGCGTCCGGCGCCGGTCTCTCCATCCAGTCCGTGCACAACGTTCTCGCCGACCTGACCGCCGCCCTGATGATCCGCCGCATCGAGTCCGCCGGATCCGCCGCCCTCTACGAGCGCCGTATCGGGGACAACCATCATCACGTCGTCTGCACCACCTGCGGAGCGGTTGCCGATGTCGACTGTGCGCATGGCTCGGCGCCCTGCCTCACACCTATCGACACCAACGGCTTCGCCATCGCCACTGCCGAGGTGACCTTCCGGGGGCTGTGCGGTCCCTGCCAAGAATCGGTGCCCCCCAGCGCTCTCCGCGCTCCCCATGACTTCTCTGCTGCCAACGATTAAGGAGATAGACCCGTGACAGAACCGACTACCACCCAGTCCGGAACGCCGGTCGAGAGCGACGAGTACTCGCTCACCACCGGGCCCGACGGGGTCACCGCTCTGCACGACCGCTACCTGGTCGAGAAGCTGGCATCGTTCAACCGGGAGCGCGTGCCGGAGCGCAACCCCCACGCGAAGGGCGGTGGCGCTTTCGGTGAGTTCGAGGTCACCGAAGACGTGTCGATGTACACCCGCGCGGCAGTATTCCAGCCGGGCACCAAGAGCGAGGTGCTGCAGCGCAACTCCTCAGTCGCCGGGGAGCAGGGATCCCCCGACACCTGGAGGGATGTGCGCGGCTACGCTCTCCGCTTCTACACGACCGAGGGCAACTACGACATCGTCGGCAACAACACGCCGGTGTTCTTCATTCGCGACGCGATGAAGTTTCCCGACTTCATCCACTCCCAGAAGCGCCTCGGCGGTTCCGGGCTGCGCGATGCGGACATGCAGTGGGATTTCTGGACGCTGTCGCCGGAGTCGGCCCACCAGGTCACCTACTTGATGGGCGACCGCGGACTCTCCCGTTCGTGGCGTGAGCTCAACGGCTACGGGTCGCACACCTACCAGTGGATCAACGCCGCGGGTGAGCGTTTCTGGGTGCAATACCACTTCAAGTCTCGCCAGGGTGTGCACAACATCACCGCGGAAGAGGCCGAGAAGATCGCGGGCGCCGACGCGGATTACTACCGCCGCGACTTGCACGAGGCGATCGAGCGCGGAGACTTCCCGACCTGGGATGTCTTCGTGCAGGTCATGCCCTACGAGGAGGCGAAGACCTACCGGTTCAACCCCTTCGACATCACGAAGGTCTGGCCGCACTCCGACTACCCGCTGATCCCGGTCGGCCACTACACGCTGAACCGAAACCCGGAGAACTTCTTCGCCCAGATCGAGCAGGCCGCGTTCTCGCCATCGAACCTCGTGCCCGGCATCGACATCAGCCCGGACAAGATGCTCATGGCGCGCGTGTTCTCCTACCCGGACGCCCAGCGCGCCCGTGTCGGCACCAACTACAACCAGCTCCCCGTGAACCAGCCGCATGCCGCCGAAGTGCACAACTACGAGCACGAGGGCCACATGCGTTACGAGTTCAGCGATGCGACGGCGCGCACCTACGTGCCGAACTCCTACGGGGGACCAGTCGCCGATCCTGCCAAGGCCGGAGTCGGGGGCTGGGACACCGACGGAGAGCTGATCCGTGCGGCGCAGACCCTGCATTCGGAGGACGACGACTTCGGCCAGGCGGGCACGCTGTACCGCCGGGTGTTCGACGACGCATCGAAGGAGCGCCTCCTCGGCACCCTGGTCGGACAGTACAACTCGTTGACCGTTGACCGCATCAAGGAGCGTTTCCTCTGGTACTGGACGAGCGTCGATGCCGGCCTCGGCGCCAAGCTGCGAGTCGAACTCGGAACCGGTGCGCCTGATTCCTCGCACCAGCCGGTGACTGTCGGGGTCTAGCGCTGGCACCACAGCCGCCTCACCCGACGAAACGCCCGGTCCTCGCGACCGGGCGTTTCGTCGTCTGCTGCGCCCGCACATCCGCCCCCTGCTCAACCCAAAACGCAGGACATCCGCCACCAAATCGGCACCTACGCCGCGATCGTGGGTTTTTCGTGGCGAATGTCCTGCGTTTTCGGGGGTGGGGAGGCCTCGAGGCGCTCGCTGCTCGACGGGGTTACAGCCGCCCGGCGGCCTTCAGCGCGATGTAGCGGTCGGCGAGGGCGGGCGGCAGGTCCGCGGGGGCGCCGGTGACGACATCTGCTCCGAGTTGGCGGATCGCCGCCGAGACGCGGGTGGTGTCGAGCATGGCGCGTTCCGCCGCTGCCGCACGATAGACCTCGTCCCGGTCGCCGCGCTCCACGGAGGCGGAGAGCACCGCGGGGTCGGTGACGGAGGACACGACGACGCTGTGCTTGCGCGTGAGCTGCGGGAGCATCCCCAGCAGTCCGCGCGATCCGCCGGCCGCATCGATCGACGTCATCAGCACGACGAGTGCATGCTGGCTCGTCACCGAACGCACGAGCGAGGGCACCGCCGACCAGTCCATCTCGATGAGCTCCGGGTCGATCGGGGCCATCACATTCACCATGCGGGAAAGCAGCTCGGGGCCGCTCGCACCCTGGATCCTTCCGCGCACGCGGCGATCGAAGACCACGACGTCCACCCGGTCGCCCGCCCGCGTGGCGAGCGCCGCAAGCAACAGGGACGACTCGAAGGCGGTGTCGATGCGCGGCTCGTTGGCGATGCGGGCCGCGGACGTGCGTCCGCTGTCGATCACGATCACGACGCGACGGTCCCGCTCCGGGCGCCAGGTGCGCACGACCAGGTCGCTGCGCCGCGCGGTCGCGCGCCAGTCGATCGAGCGCACGTCATCGCCACGCACGTATTCGCGCAGGCTGTCGAACTCGGTTCCCTGGCCCCGGATCATCACGCTGGTTCGACCGTCGAGCTCGCGAAGGCGGGCGAGCCGGGAGGGCAGGTGCTTGCGGGAGTTGAAGGGCGGAAGCACCGTGATCGCGCCGGGCAGCTCGATCGTCGCCTGGCGGGCGAGCAGTCCGAGCGGACCGAACGACCGCACGGTCACCTGCGCGGCGCGGCGTTCGCCCCGGCGGAAAGGGGTGAGGGAGGTCTCGATCCGTCGTCGCTCTCCGGCCGGGAGCGCCAGGCGGGCCCGCGTCGGTGCTGCGCCGGCGGAGGGCTGCCAGCCATCCCGTACGATGCCGCGCACGGTGCGTCGACCCGCGTTCGTGAGAAGCAGGGCGGATGCGACGGTCTCGCCGAGTCGCACCCGATCCGGCAGCTCTCGCTCGAGTCTGAGCTGGCGGGGGGAGCCGGCGAGCACCAGGTCGAGAGTCCCGACGAGCGCAACCAGAAGAAGCCAGAGGCCGAGCCAGTCGGGCTGGTCGAAGAGGACGATCGGCACGATCCCGAGCGCGACGAGCAGCACGAACCGTCCGGACCAGGCCATCAGAGGCTCCGCATCTAGATCGGCACCTGCACCTGGCTGAGGATCGAACGCAGGATGGAATCCGGCGCGACCCCTTCGAGCTCCGCCTCCGGTCGAAGCTGGATGCGATGCCTCCACACCGGCAGCACCATCGCCTGCACATGGTCGGGGGTGATCGAATCGAATCCGTTGAGCCACGCCCAGGCCTTCGCGGCGGAGAGCAGCGCGGTGGTGCCGCGCGGGCTCACCCCGAGCTTCACGCTCGGGCTCTGACGGGTGCCGCGCGCCAGGTCGACGATGTAGGCGAGCAGGTCGGGGGACGCCCGCACCCGCCCGACCTCCACCTGGGCGGCGGCCAGCTGCGCGGCATCCAGCACCGCGGTGACGCCGGCGGCCTCGAGGTTGCGCGGGTTGAAGCCTGCCGCACTGCGCGTGAGCACCTCGACCTCGTCGGCTCGCTCGGGGATCTCGAGCACGAGCTTGAGCAGGAAGCGGTCGAGCTGGGCCTCCGGAAGCGTATAGGTGCCCTCGTACTCGATCGGGTTCTGGGTGGCGGCCACGATGAACGGCACCGGCAGCGGGCGGGTCTCGCCATCCACGCTCACCTGGCGTTCCTCCATCGCCTCGAGAAGGGCGGACTGGGTCTTCGGGGGAGTGCGGTTGATCTCGTCCGCGAGAAGGATGTTGGTGAAGACCGGCCCGGCGCGGAAGTCGAACTCTCCACTGCGGGCGTCGTAGACCAGCGAGCCCGTGACATCTCCCGGCATGAGGTCCGGCGTGAATTGGACACGCTTCGTCTCGAGCTGCAAGGCTCGGCTGAGGGTGCGAACGAGGAGGGTCTTCGCGACGCCCGGCACGCCCTCGAGCAGCACGTGACCGCCGGCGAGCAGCGCGATGATGAGGCCGGTGACCGCGCCATCCTGCCCGACGACAGCCTTGCCGACCTCCACGCGCACCCGGGCGAACTGCTCCCGGAGCGCCGGCGATCCGGCCGCGCCGTCGCGCACGGGGGATTCGGGGGATGGTGCGGCCAGGTCGGTCTCGGTCATTCGTTCATTCTCCATGGTGTCGGTCGGGGTCAGGACGGTCGGATGTCTCGTGCCACGGTTCGCTCGAGCTCGAGCAGCTCGTCGGAGAGCCGCACCAGTTCTCGGTCGTTTCGAGGGTCCGCGGTGAGGAGGATGGTGCGGATGTCGGCGGGGTCACCGGCGGTGACGCTCGCGACCGCGGCGATCACGTCTTCCACCGAAGCCAGACGCGACAGCCCGCACAGGGTGGCCAGTCGAGAGACGGAACCGATGCGCAGCGAGTCGAGTGCCCGGAGGCGGGCCGCGCCCTTCTGGTAGAGCCGCGCGCGGCCCTCCATCGTCTCGCTCGCCCGCACGACGACGGGAAGGTTCTCGACCACGAGCGGGCCGAGACGTCGTCCGCGCCAGAAGGCGGCGACGATCGCCACGATGATCAGCAGTGCGCTCACCCCGCCGACCCAGGCCGGAGTGAGCTCGGCGATGCTCGGGCCGCTGATGGAGGAGTCGTCGATGGTGGGGAGGTACCAGACCAGTCGGTCGCTCTGCCCGAGCAGGGTGAGCGCGAGCGCCGCGTTTCCCCGTTGGGCGACATGCTCATTGTCGAAGGCGTCCGTGGTGCCGACTACGGTGATGTGCCGGCCAGCCCTGGCGATGTCCACGACGGAGAAGGTGCGCTTCCCGCTCCCGAAGCACGCGGTCGTCTCCGCGGCGGGATCCAGCACCCGGAACCCGGATCCGGCACCGCTCACCCGGCCGGCCGCGAGTGCCGCGGGAAGGTCGCAGCCCGCGGAGAGTGAGCTGCGGCCGACGATGCCGGCGAGACCGACTTCCGGGGCCAGTGCCGAGACCTGCGCGTAGGTGGGCGACAGTACCACGACGTGCTCCGCGAGCGCGGTGAGGCTGCGCAACTGGGCTGTGTCGAGGTTGCCGTCCGGGTCGAAGAGGAACAGCGTCGAGCCGGTGGAGCCACGCAGGGCGGACTGTGCACCGGAGAGGGTGACGGGCACCGACACATCCACTCCCTGCTGGCGCAGCACCTCGGCGATGGCCTTGCTCCCGGCGGGTGCCGCGTTCGTCGCCGAGAACGGCACGCCTCCGCTCGAGGCGCCGGTGGCGGCGAGAGCGATCACCGCGATCAGGATGAGGAAGACCGCCACGATGATCCAGAACAGCGATCTGCGCGTCGCCGCGCGAATGGTCGGCGTCAGGGTGGTCGCCGCGGCCGTCGACGTCATGGTGCACCCACAGTCGATTGCACCGCGGGGCGTAGCGCCCGGAGGTCCTTCTCGAGCCGCGCGGCGTCGGTGTAGGCCGTCTCTGTGCCCTCCCGACCGAGGTACCGCACGTCGTCGAAGGCGGATGCCGCGGTCGAGAGTCGCTCGGCGAACCCGGGAAGCACGATCCCGGCGCGCGCGGCGAAGTCCCTCGCGGTGGTGCCGGGGGAGACCGTGACGAGGGTGCGTTCGGCCAGCCCCCTGGCGATCGAGCGGAAGATCTCCTCGATGGCGATCACCCAGTCCGACCGGGCGGCGGCATCTTCGGCGGCACGGCGCATCGCGGCGGCATCCCGGGCGTCGTCGTCGCCGAAGAGGATGCCGCTCGCCGCGCTCCGGCGATTGAGCCTCGGCGCCCCGAAGATGAGGAAGGCCGCGATGAGGGCGGCGACGATCACGATCAGCGCGAGCACCAGGATCGGCCCCTGAACGCCGGGTCCGCTGTCGATCTTGAGCGACTGCAGCCAGTCGAGAAACGCCTTCGAGGCGCGGTCGAACCAGGTGGGCTGCGCGGCCCGGTATTCGGGTTTCGACAGCTCCTGGATCACCCAGCGCTGGGCCTCGGCGGAATCCGGATCCACAGGCACGTCCACGGGTACCCCCGCGAAGAACGTGACGGTCACGCCCACGGAGACTCGTCGGGCACCGGCCGGCTCGCGACCGGCGCGCCGTGAAGGAGGGGATCCGTCACCGCGGGATCGCTCTGCTTCGCCTCGACGTAACGCACCAGCTCCAGGTCGAGGCCCTCCTTGCGGATGCGCAGGTCGAGGTAGAGGAGACCCGTGGTGGCCGATTGCACCACCGAGGTTATCGATTGGAAGACGACCGCGACCACGATGACGAGCAGCGAGAGAACGGCGACGAGCGCGACGGTGCCGGTGCCGTTCTGGCCCTGTGGATCGATGAGGCCGGTGGCGATCGGAGCGATGAAGTTGATCGGAAAGGTCACCACCTGGCTCACGATTCCCACGATCACGGCGACAAGCGCGGAGATCCCGAAGGTGCGCCAGAAATACCCCTCGGTGAGGGACCAGGACCGTGCGACGGCACTGCGGATGGTCATCCGCTCGATCATCAGCGCGCTGGGGACGAGAGCGAGTTTCGTGCTCAGCCAGACATAGACGACGGCGAGGCCGAAGAACGCCAAGATGCCGATGATCACGGCCGCGACGATGCCACCGTTTCCGAGACTCACGACGAGCAGGACAATGATCACGACGATGATGCCGATGACGACAGTGGAGGCCAGAACGAGCAGGGCTGCCCAGCCGATGAGCGCTCCGATGCGACCGCGGGCCCTCTTCCACAGTGACCCGAGAGAGAGTTTCTCGCCGACGGCGCCGCGCGAGACTTCGAGCACGATGATGCCCTGCAGCACGGCCGCGGCGACGACAGCCAGAAGGCCAGGGATGATGGATGCCACGACGATGAGGCCGGTCGCCCCAGCGGTGATCTGGTCGGCATTCTGCGTGCTGCTCGAGTCGATCCGGGAGAGCGCGCCGAAGGTGACCCCCGCCACCACGAGGATCAGCAAGAGGTAGACGCTCCCCTGGATGAGGAGGGCAGCCCCGAAGGTGGCCTTGGGGTTGCGACGCAACACCCGGAATGAGGCGCCGAGAATGGTGCCGAGGTCGAGGGGGAGCAAGGGGATCAGCCCGGGCTTCGGCGGCGGTGTCCAACCGGGTTGTGCTCCGGTGCCATAGCCGGTGCTGTATCCGTATCCCGGCGCGTGTGTGCTGCCGGCATTCTGCCCGGTAAACCGGGGCTCCGGCGGCGGTGCGATCGGCGGCACGGGTGGAGCGGGCGACGGCGACGCCCCCGGGCTCGCCCACCGTTGTTCGTTGCTGCCGTTTCCCTCGGTCACAGGTGATCCCCTCGTCGCGCCTATGCTCTCAGTTTGCGGGCATCCGGCGGCCTCTGCAGCCCATGGGATTATGCTTTCACACTCCACTACTCTTATGCGAAAGCATCTGAGTCTGTCTCAGACCCGAACCGCACCATGAAGACCGGAATATGACCGCACGAATTCTCGTAGTCGATGACGACACCGCCCTGGCGGAAATGATCGGAATCGTGCTGCGCTCCGAAGGCTTCGAGCCTTCCTTCTGTGGCGACGGCAGCCTCGCGCTCGCCGCATTCCGCGAGAGCAAGCCCGACCTCGTGCTTCTCGACCTCATGCTGCCCGGCAAAGACGGCATCGAGGTCTGCGCGGAGATCCGCACCGAGTCCGGGGTGCCGATCATCATGCTGACCGCGAAGTCGGATTCGACGGATGTCGTGCGCGGACTGGAGAGCGGAGCCGACGACTACGTCGTCAAGCCCTTCAATCCCAAGGAGCTGGTGGCTCGCATCCGCACCCGTCTGCGTCCCACGCCGACGGCATCTACCAGCGTGTTGCAGGTGGGTGACCTTCAGCTGGATGTCGCCGGGCACGAAGTGAAACGCGGCGCCTCGAAGATCAACCTCACGCCTCTCGAGTTCGAGCTGCTCCTCGCCCTTGCCCTCAAACCGCAGCAGGTCTTCACGCGGGAGATGCTGCTCGAGCAGGTTTGGGGCTACCACTACAAGGCCGACACCCGCCTCGTCAACGTGCACGTGCAGCGGCTGCGCGCAAAGGTCGAGGAAGACCCGGACAACCCCCGCATCGTCATGACCGTGCGGGGCGTCGGCTATCGCGCGGGCTCAAGCAACTGACACCAGCGGTATGTCATGACGATCTGTGATTCGTGAATAGCTTCGACTGGCGCTCTTACGTCAACCGCCTCGCGCGGTTCTGGCGGGTCTCACTGCAGTTCCGCACTGTGGCGATCACGGTGCTGCTCTCGGGGGTCGCCGTGATCGTGATCGGCGCATTCATCTCCGTGAGCATCTCCAACAACCTGTTCGCGTCGCGCAGCGTGCAGGTGCAGGAGGAGGCGCGCACGATCCACAATCAGGCCCAGAGCACCTTCGACGCAGCGCAGCCGGCCGACGACCAGGCGCCGACGGTCGAGCTGGACAACGTGGCGAACTCGGTGACCGACAAGATCCTGCCCTCGACCACGTCGCCGGGCAGCACCAAGTTCGCCATCAAACGCACCCCGGGGCAGCCGGAGACCCCGCAGAACATGCAGCCCCTGTCGTCCACCAACTTTCCCGATGGTGTCGTCACCGATTCGCTGCGGGCGCGGGTGATCAAGGATGTCACCCACGTGCAATACCAGTCGGCGACGCTTCCGAATGGGGCGCCCGGGCTCGTCGTCGGGTCGCAGATCCGAGTGCCGGCCGCCGGCAGCTACGAGCTCTATCTCGTCTACGACCTCTCGTCGGTGCAGACGACGCTCGGCTACGTGCAACGGACTCTTGCTCTCGGCGGGCTCGCGCTCGTCCTGCTCATCGGGGCGGTGACCTACACGGTGGTGCGGCTGGTCGTCGGGCCGGTCAGGCTCGCCGCAGAAACGAGTGAGAAGCTGGCCGCCGGACAGTTGGAGCAGCGCATTCCGGAGAAGGGGGACGACGTGATCGCCACCCTCGCACGCTCGTTCAACGGCATGGCCGACAGCCTCCAGAAGCAGATCACCAAGCTCGCCGAGCTGTCACGACTTCAGCAGCGCTTCGTCTCCGATGTCTCGCACGAACTGCGAACGCCACTCACGACCATCCGTCTCGCCGGAGACGTTCTCTACGACCATCGCGAAGACTTCGCCCCCGCTACGGCTCGCACCGCCGAGCTTCTTCATACCCAGGTGCAGCGGTTCGAGGTGCTTCTCGCCGACCTTCTCGAGGTGAGTAGGTATGACGCCGGCGCGGTGGAACTCGAGCTGGAGCCGACCAACCTCGTGCGCCTGGTCGAGGACGCGGTCGACGGCATGCAGCCACTCGCCGAACAGCGCGGATCCTCACTACGGCTGGTCGCGCCCGGTGGATATTTCGAGGCGGAGATCGACGCTCGCCGCATCCGCCGAGTGCTGCGCAACCTGCTCGGCAACGCGGTGGAGCACGGTGAGGGGAAACCGATCGTGGTGATGGTGGACAGCAATGCCACGGCGATCGCGCTCACGGTGCGCGACTACGGCATCGGAATGAAGCCGGCGGATGTCTCGCGGGTCTTCGACCGGTTCTGGCGCGCGGATCCGTCTCGCCAACGCACGATCGGTGGCACCGGTCTCGGTCTCGCGATCTCGCTCGAAGATGCGACGCTGCACGATGGCATTCTCGAGGTCTGGTCGGAGCTGGGTGTCGGCACCTGCTTCCGTCTCACGCTTCCGCGGGAGCGGGGGCTGGCGATCGTCTCGTCTCCCCTCGAGCTGCCGCCGGACGACGCCATCCATTTCGAGGAGGTGCAGGGTGCCTGAGCGTCGCGGCCAGGGGCTCCGCCGCGCGCTGCTCGCTGCTGGGATTGCGGCGTCCATGCTCGCGCTGAGCGCCTGCGTGAGCATCCCCGATTCCGGGCCGGTGAACGCCGGACTCTCGCTGAGCGAAGACAGCAGCGGATCGAATGTCGCCTTCAACCCGGAGGGGCCGGAGCGCGGGGCCACCCAGCAGGGCATCCTCAAGGGCTTCATCGCCTCGTTCACCTCGGCCACGGGCGGATACGCCATCTCCAGGCAGTTCCTGTCGCAGGCGTTCTCGACCAAGTGGGATCCGCGCCAGAGCGTGCTGGTGCGCTCCAGCGCGCCGCAGATCAGCCAGATCGATGACACGAAGCTGACCTATTCCTTCGACACCCTGGGTGCTGTCGACGGCTCGGGCGCCTACTCGCAGAGCAGCCAGTCCTTCACTCTTCCCTTCAGTTTCGTGTTGGAGGGCGGTCAGTGGCGCATCAACGCGGCACCGGATGGCATCGTGCTCGCGGACCAGACCTTCGAGCGCATCTTCCGCCAGTACCCGGTGTACTTCTTCGCGCCTGACAACCGGTACCTCGTTCCCGACATCCGCTGGTACGCGAGCGGCACGGCATCCACGCGCATCGTGACCGCATTGCTCGCTGGGCCGCCGGACTGGCTCAAGGGGGCGGCATTCTCGCGGTTCCCCGACGGCACCAAGCTCTCAGACGCCAGCAGTGTGGTGACCCAGGTCGAGGGGGTTGCGGAAGTGGATCTCTCGAAGGAGGCTCTCGGGGCCAGCGCCCGGGATCGCCAGTACATGTACCTGCAACTCACCGAGAGCCTGCGGTCGGTGACGAGCATCTCGCAGGTGAGTCTCTCCATCCAGGGGACACCGGTGCAGATCGACGATCTCGGTGCGGCCGCGCCCCAGGTGGACATGTCCGTCGACAGCCAGGCTCTCGTGTTGCGCAAGAACGAGTTCGGCTTCTCCGCCAACAACCGTGTCGCCGACCTCGCCGGCATCAGCTCGAAGGTCGTCGCGCTCGCACCGAAGGATGCGACGCTCTCGTCGGACCAGCAGGAGGTTGCGGTGCTCGGCAGCGCCGGGGTCTCGCTCGTGCGCAAGAGCGGAGCCCCCGTGCTGATCGATCCGCGGCCCGATCTCATCGCGCCCTCGCTTGACGAAGACGGGTACCTCTGGTCGGTTCCGGCAAGTGCGCCCAACTCGATCATCGTCTTCGATTCGAACGGCACGCAGCACAGCATCTCGGCCAAGTTGCAGGACGGATCGCAGATGGTCTCCCTCGAGGTCTCCCGGGAGGGCGCGCGGGTTGTGATGCTCTTGTCGACACCGACCGGGCCGCGGCTCATGGTGGCAGCCATCCTGCGCAACGAGAAGCTCGAGCCCACCGGTCTCGGTCCCGCCATCCTGGATGTCTCCCTCGGTAACGGGGTGGCCGTGGACGCCACGTGGGTCGACCAGTGGACGGTGGGCACTCTCATCACCGCCGACGGTGAGTCCAAAGTCGAACTGTTCGCCATCGGTGGGCAGAAGACGAGCCTCAGTTCGCTGATCCCTTCGCGACAGATCGTCGGTGGCAACAAGGGCAAGGATGGCCTTCGCGTGCTCGGTCGGGACGACTCAGCCATCTACACCTGGGGCGGCAGCAGCTGGCAGTCCTCGAAGGTCGCCGTGGACTTCATCGCGACTCAGCGCTAGTTCCCCCGGCTCTCGTCCCCCCGGCTCTCCTATTGCTGGGCTCTTCTCCTCCCCAACGCCCGGACCACCGACTGAGCGGGCGGATCGATCGAGGCGAGCGATTCACCGGGGTGAGCCAGCGAGACTGGTGCCATGTCATCCGCACAGACGCCGGTCGCCGTGACGAGTCGGTTACGGGAGGCTGCCCTCGACGCCCTCGCGGTTCTGCTGCCGGTGTCGTGCGCCGGTTGCGACGGCGAGGACCGTGCACTCTGCGCCGACTGCCGCCTCCTGCTCGCCCCGCGGCCATTCCGGAGGTCGCTGGACGACGGCACTCCGGTGTGGTCGGCCCTCAGCTATGACGGAGTCGTGCGCCGGGTCATCCTGGGCTTCAAGGAGCAGGGACGAACGGATGTCGCGAGGGCGCTGTCCGTGGCGCTCGGCGGTGCGGTCAGTCACGCCGGCGCCCAGGCGGCCGGCGAGCTGGAGCTCGCGGTGCCCCCCACGAGTCGAGCGTCGTTTCGCCGACGCGGCTACGACCCGGTGCGTGTGCTGGCACGCGTGGCGGGGCTGCCCCGCCCGGTCCGGGCGCTCGGAAACCTGCACGAGCGGGCGAGCCAGAAGACCCTCGACCGTGAGCAGCGAGCGGTGAACCTCGCCGGGTCGATGATCGCCTCACGAAGCCTCGAGGGCCGACGATTTCTCGTGCTGGACGACGTGCTCACCACCGGCGCAACGCTCAGTGAAGCCATTCGAGCCCTACGCGGGGGCGGTGCAGAGGTGGTCGCGGCGGCGGTCGTCGCGGCAACACCTCGGCGTTCACTGGGTTTGTCGTAAGAGCTTCAGATAAGCCGTGACAGCGATGCATTGTGAGGGCTACGGTGGGGAAAAGAGGCGCGGAATTATCGCCTGGTTCCACTGGGCGACGTGCCGTCAAGTCAATAGGAACTGGGGAGCGCCATGGAAATTTCCATCAACGGTCGCAACGTAGGGATCACGGATCGATTTCGGTCATATGCAACCGAAAAGGCCGAGAAGATCTCCCACCTCGCAGATAAGGCCCTCGCTTTCGAAGTCAAGGTGAGTCGGCACAACGAGAAGAATGGCTCGAGTGGCGACGATCGGGTCGAACTCACCCTGATCGGACCGGGACCGCTCGTGCGGGCGGAGTCCAACGGGTCCGATAAATATGTGGCCCTCGATCTCGCGCTGGACAAGCTCGTCGAGCGACTGCGACGGGCCAAGGACCGCCAGAAGGTGCACCGCGGACAGCATCGGCCGACCTCGCTGCGAGAAGCGAGCGCCGGTGGATTCAGTGGCACCGACGTGCGACCGGCGGATGCCGCCGTGATGGAGAAGGTGCGCACCGGTTCCGTCTCCGTGATCGAAGACTCGGATGCGGAAGCGGATGAAGAGGCCTGGAGTCCGGTGGTCATCCGCAAGAAGGTGTTCACCCAGGTGCCGATGACCGTCGACGACGCCCTGTACTTCATGGAGCTCGTCGGTCATGACTTCTATCTGTTCATGGATGCCGAGACCGACCGGCCCAGTGTGGTCTACCGGCGGAAGGGCTGGGACTACGGCGTCATCGGCCTGGATGACTCCTCCGCCGAGCTGCAGGAGGCGTCCGGCGCCTCGCGCAAGAAGCGCGGCTGATCGTCGGCTCTGTTCAGACCGTGGGGCCACCGCTGTCGCGGTGGCCCCACTTCTGGGTCGCTGCACAGCGCGCTCACAGTGGGCGCGGATCCGACCGACAGCTATGCCACCGGCTAGTCTTGTTACTATTACGAACTGGTCACAGGCGCCGCTCTGCGGTGCTGTCGTGGCGCATCCCACATTCATCTGGAGTTAGCAGTGGCCAACGTTCTCGAAAAGGTCCTCCGTGTCGGCGAGGGTCGAGTCCTTCGACGGTTGGAGCGATACGCGCAAGCGGTCAACCACCTGGAAGACGACTTCAGTGCCCTCAGTGACGAGGACCTGAAGAACGAGACCGTGGAGTTCCGCGAGCGCTACTCGAACGGTGAGTCGCTCGAGGACCTTCTGCCCGAAGCTTTCGCCGCCGTCCGTGAAGCGGCCAAGCGCACCCTCGGGATGCGCCACTTCGACGTGCAGCTCATGGGTGGCGCAGCGCTGCACCTCGGCAACATCGCGGAGATGAAGACCGGGGAGGGCAAGACCCTTGTGGCGACCCTCGCCGCCTACCTCAACGCCATCCCGTCCCGCGGCGTCCACGTGATCACGGTCAACGACTACCTCGCCAGCTACCAGTCCGAGCTCATGGGTCGCATCTTCCGCGCCCTCGGGATGTCCACCGGCGTCATCCTCTCCGGACAGACGCCGCAGGAGCGGGCGGAGCAGTACTCCGCGGACATCACCTACGGAACGAACAACGAATTCGGGTTCGACTACCTGCGCGACAACATGGCCTGGCAGGCCAGCGACATGGTGCAGCGCGGTCACAATTACGCGATCGTCGACGAGGTCGACTCGATCCTCATCGACGAGGCCCGCACGCCGCTCATCATCTCCGGTCCGGCATCGGGTGAGGCGAATCGCTGGTTCGCCGAGTTCGCGAACCTGGCAACCAAACTGGTTCCGGAGGTCGATTACGAGGTCGACGAGAAGAAGCGCACCGTCGGCGTGCTCGAGCCCGGCATCGAAAAGGTCGAAGACTATCTCGGCATCGACAACCTGTACGAGTCCGCGAACACCCCGCTCATCTCGTTCCTCAACAACTCGATCAAGGCCTCGGCCCTGTTCAAGAAGGACAAGGACTACGTCGTGATGAACGGCGAGGTGCTGATCGTGGATGAGCACACCGGCCGCATCCTGATGGGTCGTCGCTACAACGAGGGCATCCACCAGGCGATCGAGGCCAAGGAGGGCGTCGAGGTCAAGGCGGAGAACCAGACGCTCGCGACCGTCACGCTGCAGAACTACTTCCGCCTCTACAAGAAGCTCTCCGGGATGACCGGAACGGCCGAGACCGAAGCCGCGGAGTTCATGGCCACCTACAAGCTCGGCGTGGTCTCCATCCCCACCAACAAGCCGATGCAGCGCATGGACAAGTCCGACCTCGTCTACAAGAACGAGGAGGCCAAGTTCGGCCAGGTCGTCGAAGACATCGTGCTTCGCCACGACAAGGGCCAGCCCGTGCTCGTGGGCACGACGAGCGTCGAGAAGAGCGAATACCTCTCGAAACTGCTCGCCAAGCGCGGAGTGAAGCACGAGGTGCTCAACGCCAAGAACCACGCTCGCGAAGCCGCGATCGTCGCCCAGGCCGGACGCCTCGGGTCTGTCACGGTGGCCACCAACATGGCGGGCCGAGGCACCGACGTCATGCTCGGAGGCAACGCGGAGTTCCTCGCCGTCGCCGAGATGAACCAGCGCGGCCTCAGCCCGGTCGACACTCCTGAGGAGTACGAGAAGGAATGGGACACGGTCTTCGACCGGGTCAAGAGCGTCGTGCAGGAGGAGGCCGAGAAGGTCGTCGCCGCCGGAGGTCTCTATGTCCTCGGCACCGAGCGCCACGAGTCCCGCCGCATCGACAACCAGCTTCGCGGACGCTCCGGTCGCCAGGGTGACCCGGGTGAGAGCCGCTTCTACCTCTCTCTCACCGATGACCTGATGCGACTGTTCAACTCCGCCGCGGCCGAGTCCCTGATGGGCCGCGGCAGCGTTCCGGATGATCTGGCCATCGAGTCGAAGGTGGTGAGCCGTGCCATCCGCAGTGCCCAGAGCCAGGTCGAGTCCCGCAACGCGGAGATCCGCAAGAACGTGCTCAAGTACGACGACGTTCTCAACCGCCAGCGCGAAGCGATCTACGGGGACCGCCGTCACATTCTCGAGGGTGACGACCTGCAGGACCGCACTTCCAAGTTCCTCGAAGATGTGATCACCGAGGTGGTGGACGTGCACACCTCAGACGGGCACGCCGACGACTGGGACTTCGAGGCCCTCTGGACCGAGCTCGGCACGCTCTACCCGGTGTCGATCACCATCGATGAGCTGCTCAGCGAGGCCGGATCCCGCAACCGCGTCACTACCGCCTTCCTCACCGAGGAGATCCTCTCGGATGCCCGGGTGCAGTACGCCGCCCGCACGACCGCGCTCGGCGAACCGGCCATGCGCGAGCTCGAGCGTCGCGTCGTGCTCTCCGTGATCGACCGTCGCTGGCGCGATCACCTCTACGAGATGGACTACCTCAAGGACGGCATCGGGCTGCGCGCGATGGCGCAGCGCGATCCCCTCGTGGAGTACCAGCGTGAGGGTTTCGCGCTGTACCAGAGCATGATGGGCCAGATCCGCGAGGAATCCGTCGGATTCCTGTTCAACCTCGAGGTCGAGGTGACCGGTGGCGAGGCCACCGCCGCCGTTCCGACCGTCGCGGCAAAGGGTCTCAGCGGAAACGCTGCCCCCGCCGAACGATTGAGCTATTCCGCGCCGGATGCCGATAACCAGGGCGAGGTGGAGGTGCGCAATGCGCGCGGCCAGCTCGATCGGGCCTCGACAGCCAAGGCGCAGGAAGCACAGGACGCGGCGGGTGCCGGATCGGCGTTCGGCAAGGCCGCCACCGCCGAGGGTCAGCGTGGCGCGTTCGGCCAGGGCGGCGCCCCGGCGAACCGGGCCGAGCGGCGCGCACAAGACAAGCGCAAGGGCTGATGCTGCGACTCTCGGCCTCGGACCACCGATCCGTCGAGCGTCAACCCCCTCGCGCTTCCGACTGCACTCAATAGGCTGGTCTCATGAGATCCAAGTTGCTGCTCGTCATCGGGCTCGCTGTCGGTTATGTCCTCGGAGCTCGTGCGGGCCGTGAACGCTACGAGCAGATCGCACGCGCGAGCAGGCGGGTGTGGCAGAGCCCCGGTGTTCGCAAGACCCGCGCCGAGGTCGAGGGATACGCGCGTCAGAAGGCCCCGGTGGTGCGGGCGAAGGCGGAGTCGATCGCCAAAGCCACCCCTGCTGCGGTGACGGATGGGGCGCGAGCGACGGCGGATGCCGCCCGGGCGGTAGCGGACCGCACGGCCACGGTGGCCACCGATATCGCCGAGCGGGTCTCCACCGTGGCGAAGGATGTCGCCGGCAAGACGACCACGATGTCGCGCGACGTTGCCGACCGAACCACCGGAATGGCGAAGGATGTCGCGGGTCGCACCACAGAGACAGCCGAGGAGCTTCGGGAGCGCGTCTCGAGCACGGTGGCCGATTTGCGCGAACGCGGCGAGGACGCACGGGACCGCGTCATGGTCAGGGCCAGCGAGTCCCGCGATGGCGCCCTCGCCGAACTCGATGACGACGATGATGAGCACCCCGAGCCGTAGGCCAGGGAGCCTCGTTACAGAACGTTGATGGCGGTCGCGCGCCAGCGACTGTCGAGGCCCTCCAGCCGGAAGGCCACCGCTCTCGTGCGGGCGCGGCCGTGCACGATGACCACGGCTTCGACGACCCCGTCTCGAGGTTCGCACACCGACGTCGATCCGATGGAGAAGGTGGGTCGACGCACGACCTGACCGGTGGCCTGGCGGGCGCGCGTCGACAGGACGACACGCTTGAGAAGGTGAGGATAGACGTCGTCCGTGACCCAGCGGGAGATCTGCTCCAGCTCCCGGGCCCCCGCGAGGATCTCGATGACGCAGCGGGTGAGGTTCTCCAGCAGAGGCTGGGGATCGGGCAGGGTGGCCCGCGTCGCGGGTTGCGAGCCGAAGAATTCGTCCGGCTGGAACGGCGACCGGATGACCTTGCTCGGCAGCGCTTCGAACGGCGCGGGGAGTTCCCGGTGCTGTGCTGGAAGTGCATCGCTCATATGCGGTTCCCACGGGTGAGGGTGAAGAACGGGTCTACCCCCGAATTGGGGGTGAGCACACTAAAGCAGTTGCGGGGGCATGCTGTCCATGCCCCAACGCGGGGGTGTGGATAACCCGCTCGACAGGGATGCTCACCCGCTAGCGTCTCGTCATGCGCTGGGACAACCTGTTCGACGATCTCGAGGGCCAGCTCGAGCAGGAGCTCGGTGCCGAGGAGATCGACCTGCGTGCCGAGGAGGAACGGCTGCGCCTCGGCCGTCTCAGTCTGCGTGACCGACTGTGGGCTCTGAGCCGGGGTGAGGGCTCCGAACCGGCGAGGGTGTCCCTCTCCAACGGGGCGACACTCGAGCTGTCGCCCCGGACCTTCGGCCGGGACTGGGTCTCCGGGGATATCGTCGACGCATCCTCCCGCCGCGCCCAGTTCATCCTGCCTCTCGACGCGATCGCCGGCGTCAGGCTCAGCCGTGCACAGGTGAGCACCAGCCTCGAGGATGCCAGCACCCCGGAGAGCGAACGGGGACTGTCCCGGCGGCTCGGTCTCGCCTTCGTGCTGCGCGACCTGTGTCGGCGTCGGCAGGCCGTTGAACTCGTCCTGCCCGAGGGGGTCATCACCGGCACGATCGATCGGGTCGGAAGAGATCATCTGGACCTCGCTGTGCACGAAGTGGGCACGGCGCGGCGTGAGCGCCTCGTGAGCCACTACCAGGTCGTGCCGTTCTCGCGGGTGCTGCTCGTGAGACTGTAGCCGCTATTCGGGGGAGGCGGCACCGGCGGCACCGGCGGCGCCGCGCAGTCCGAAGGAGTACTCCGAGAGGCTCGCGTAGTCCGATTGCTGCCAGAGACTCCTCCGCCTCGATTCCTCGTACTTGGCGTCGATGTAGGACTCCAGCACCGCCCGCTCCACGCGCCAGTGACCATGGCCACCCACTTTGATCGCCGGAAGCTCCCCGGATCGCACGAGGGCGTAGGCCTGGCTCGCGGAGACGTTGAGCAGTTCGGCAGTGTCGGCGAGAGTCAGGAAGCGGCCCAGCGCGGCATCCTGGCCGGGGGGATCCGAGTGCGGCGTCATCCCTCGATTATGGATCTCGCACAATCCGCGCGACGGGGCTGTGGATAACTTTCGCGAGGAAGCGCAAGGGTGGGGACCATGGAAGCCTGCGGTGCGGCCGCGTGGGCGAGGAGGCAACTGGTGAGTACCGTACAGGCACCGAGGCGCACACCCAAGGCCCCGGGACTCGGTCGGGGCCGGCCGGACTCGGAGCGTGCTCCGCGATCGTTCTGGTTCGATCCCCGGTTCGCGATCGGCGTCGGACTGGTGATCGTGTCGGTGCTCGGAGTCGTCGGCGTTGTCACTGCAGCCGACAGCAGTGTGCTGGTCTACGCGGCCCGTTCCGCCCTCGTTCCCGGCGATCGGGTGACGGCCTCCGACCTGGATGCCCGCAGTGTTCGCCTGGGATCGCTCGGCGCCCAATACCTCCGCGATGGCGATGT
This sequence comes from Frigoribacterium sp. UYMn621, assembly GCF_040549525.1. Taxonomy (NCBI): domain Bacteria; kingdom Bacillati; phylum Actinomycetota; class Actinomycetes; order Micrococcales; family Microbacteriaceae; genus Frigoribacterium; species Frigoribacterium sp. UYMn621. The sequence goes on from NZ_JBEPTM010000001.1 coordinate 723,447, forward strand.
GCCGCAAGAGGGATTCGTCGTCACGCGACCCGTGTCGGCGGGAGAGCTGGTGCCATCGTCGGCCGTCGGGGAGGTCGCCGGCGCAGTGGGGGCTTCGGTCGTGGTCGGAGTGAACGGCGAACTCGCCCGGTCCATTTCAGAGGGCAGCATCGTCGATCTCTGGAACGCGAAAGAGACCGACAACAACCTCTTCGGTCCCCCCTCCGTGTTGGTCGATTCAGCGACCGTGGTGCGGGTGATAGCGAAGGACGGGGTGATCGTGGACCGCACCGTCCAGTCGGTGGAGCTCCTGGTTCCGCGCACGAAGATCGCCGCCGTCCTGGAGGCGATCGCCAACGCCGATGCCCTGTCGTTGGTGCCAACGAGCATCCCCGCGAAGGGATGACCGGTGCCGACGGTCGCCCTCGCCCTCCCTCTCGAGCTCGAAGACAGCACTGCGCTGCAGCTCGCACGACACGGCTTCGAACTCTCGATCCGCTGTTCCAGCGCCGACGAACTGGCCTCCCAGCTGGTGCACACCGCCCCCGATTGCGCGATCGTCGCGGCATCCACCCGCTACTTGAACGACCGCCTGATGGTCGAGGCGGATGCCGTGGGGGTGCGCATCGTCGCCCTCGTCGAATCCGATGCCGATCGTCGCTATGCCGCGGGCCTCGGTCTTCTCGAGGTCGTCGCCGCCGACGCCGAATGGTCCGAAGTCGGGATGCTCCTCGCCGGCAGGTCGGGCACCGGGGAGGTCGGATCGGGCCCCCGAAACGGAACGGTGATCGCGGTCTGGGGCCCCGCCGGAGCACCGGGGCGCACCTCGATGGCGATCTGTCTCGCCGCCGAACTGGCCGCGTCGGGCGCCACCGTCGTGGTCGCGGACGTCGATACGCACAGTGGTTCGATCGCGCCCGCCCTCGGCCTGCTCGACGAGGCGCCCGGTTTCGCCGCGGCCTGTCGGCTCGCTGGAGCGGATGCCCTCACCCAACCGGAACTCGAGCGGATCGGCCAGCGCTACCTCACCGCTCGCGGCAGCTTCTGGGTGCTCACCGGGATCGGCCGACCGAGCCGATGGCCAGAGCTCTCGGGCGAGCGGGTGACGGCGGCCATCCGGGCCTGCCGGGATTGGGTCGACTACACGATTCTGGATACCGGTGCGAGCCTGGAAAACGACGAGGAGATCAGCAGCGACCTGTTCGCGCCGAGACGCAACGGAGCGACCATCGCCGCCCTGCGGGCCGCGGACGAGGTGATCGCTGTCGGAGCGGCCGATCCGGTCGGGCTCTCCCGCTTCCTGCGCGCGCACGTCGATTTGCTCGAGACCATCGATACCGATCGGGTGACCGTGGTGATGAACAGGGTGCGCGAGAGCGCGATCGGGCCAGGGGCATCCGGGCAGGTGCGTCAGACGCTTCAACGCTTCGGTGGCATCTCGAGCCCCGTGCTGGTGCCCTATGACCTCCCAGCCTTCGACGCGGCGATCCTCACCGGACGCAGCATCGTGGATGTCGCCCCCAGGTCACCGGCGCGCGCGGCGGTCGCGGCACTCGTGCGCGAGCGCATCCTGCCACAGCCGCCTCCCGTGGTGCGACGCGGGTGGCGCCGGCGCACTGCTGCGGCGCGGGCGTGACCCCGCGCGGGATCTACTTGGAGTTGAGTCTCGCCAGCAGATCGTCCTTTCGCAGGCGTGAATAACCGACGATTCCAGCGGCACGGGCGCGCGCCCGCAGGGCCACGACGGTCAGCGCGGACGGTGGTGTCGTCGCTGTCGCTGTCGCTTTCGCTGTCGCTGTCGCGGCCCGGGCGCGCGGCGCGCGAAGCGGAGTCGCCTTCTTGGCCTCGGCAACGACCGTTGCGGCATCCTTCTTCGCCGTTGTGACCGTGGCCGTAGCGTCCTTCTTGACCGCCTTCACGAGAGCCGCGGCATCCTTCTTCACGGGCGACGTCTTCTTCGACGCGGCCTTCTTCAGCGACTTTGCCTCAGCGGACGCTTTCTCGCCTACCTTCGCGGCCCGCTTCTCCGCCTTGACCTGGAGCTTCTTCAGCTCGGACCGGGCAGCCTTCGAGTCGGACGCTTTCTTTGCGACCTTTTTCTTCGCGGCCGCTTTCGTCACGATCTTCTTCTTCGCGGCGGATTTCTTCGCTACTTTTGCCTTCGCGACGGCTTTCTTCGCGGCGGGCTTTTTCGCGACGGCCTTCTTCGCCGACTTCAGCTTCTTGGCGACCGACTTCTTTGTCGCTTTCTGTGCCATGTGTGCTCCTCACGCCGGGCGCGGGGGGATCCGCGCATCCGCCCCATTGTCCCGCATTCAGTCCCCGGAACGCAGGAGCCCTTTCCGTGCGAGCCCGGAATGACTAGCCTGTTGGGCATGGGTGGCGATCATCCGATCCGCGCGGTGGCTGTGTCCGGCACCGAACTCTCCCGGCTTCTGGCCGAGCCGGGATTCGAGGCAGCGCTCAGGGCATCATGGGCCGGTCCGGGCTCGCTCGACGAAGCGCTGCATTGGCGTCTCTTCCCGTCGACGCCGTCGCCCTCCGGTGCTGCGGATCCCGCCTCGGAGCTCGGCGAACTGCGAGCACGGGTCTACGGACGCCCCATCGCGGACGAACCCCTGGTCGAGATCGCGGATGCCTCGGGCTCCGTCTGGATCGGCGAGAGCGAGGGACGGCTCCTGCTCTTGGAGCGCCACCTCGAGCGCGATGCTCAGACGCTCGACGATGCCATCGCGACGGCACGTCTCACGGCGGTGTTGGCCGCAGGGGCCGAATCCGAGCCGGATCCCGGGCCCGGGCCATCCGCCCCCTCCGGGCCGTTCGCCCGAGTGTTGCGCCGCTATCCCGTGCTGGTCTTCTCCGCTACCGCCGCGATTCTCGTCGCAGCCGTGGTGCCGGCGACAGCGACCGCTCTCGCGCCGGCCCTCACGCCTTCCGCCGGTCTGCTCAAGGTGTTCAACCGGCCGCAGGGCGCGCTCGATATCGCCCCGGTGGTATTCACCGGTGGGCAGCCGGGGGCGCGGCAGGAGGTGCGCGATACCACCCGCTTTCTCGGCGCCTTCTATGGGGTGCGGGTGTTCGCCTACCGCGACTCCGATGACCAGGTGTGCCTGCTGAGCACCGCACCGAGCGGCCACGACGTGATCGCCTGCGCGACGGTTCGGGCCTTCGCCCGCAGCGGCCTCTCCATCGCGCCGGTCAACTACCAGGTGGACTCAACGGCCGCCGCCGTCACGGCCGGGGTGACCGACTCGTCCCGCCTCGCATTCCGGTGGGGGCCGGATGCCGACCTCACCGTGAGCGTGGTCGGCTGAAACCGGGGCTCTCGCCAGCGCGCCTAAACTGGGGCTCGTGTCGACGCTCTCAGACCTCGTTCTCGCCCAGGGCCGCTCCGACGAGGCGGATGTCGAATGGCTCCACCTCCTCGTCGGTGACTGGCAGCTCCTCGCCGACCTCGCCTTCGCCGACATCGTGTTGTGGGTTCCCACCCACGACGACGACTTCGTGGCCGTCGCGCACGCGCGCCCCTCGAGCTCGGCAACCCTCTTCTACCGCGACTTCGTCGGTCAGGCGATCAAGCCGGAGTGGAAGGGCCAGGTCACGCAGGCTTTCCGTTCCGCACAGATCGTGGACTCCGCAGCGCCCGACTGGTACGAGGAGACCCCCACCCGCGTGCGCTCGGTACCCGTGCTTCGACGACTGTCGGTGACGGGCTCGCAGACCACGGAGCATCCGATCGCCGTCATCACCAGGCACACCAATCTCAGCGAAGCGCGCACGCCGAGCCGGCAGGAACTCACCTTCAACGAGTGCGCCAATGACCTGTTCGCCATGATCTGCGCGGGAGACTTTCCCGACCTCGGCGCCCCGACCGGCCCCCGGCGCGGTGCGCCTCGCGCATCAGATGGGCTCCTGCGCCTGGATGTCGATGGCATTGTGACCTTCGCGAGCCCCAATGGGCTCTCCGCCTTCAACCGCATGGGCTTCGCCGGTGAACTCGAGGCCGAGTCGCTCGCCGAGGTGACGACGACACTGCTCAGCGGAAAGCTCGTGGTCGATGAATCCCTGCCGCTCGTCGTCACCGGACGTGCTCCCTGGCGCACGGACATCGAGGCCAAAGGGGTGACGGTGTCGCTGCGTGCCATCCCGATCCGGGATCGCGGTGAACGGGTCGGCGCGATAGTGCTCTGCCGGGATGTCACGGAGCTGCGACACCAGGAGCGCGAGCTGATCACGAAGGATGCGACCATCCGCGAGATCCACCACCGCGTGAAAAACAACCTGCAGACCGTGGCTTCGCTGTTGCGCATCCAGGCGAGGCGGTCTCACACCGACGAGGCGCGCGATTCACTGAACCAGGCGATGCGCCGGGTCGCGGCCATCGCGGTCGTCCACGACACCCTGAGCGAGGGCCTGAACCAGAACGTCGATTTCGACGTGGTCTTCGACCGGGTGCTCAAGCTGATCGCCGAGGTGGCATCCACTCACAACACGAAGGCGCATCCCACTTTCACCGGCAGTTTCGGTGCGCTGCCGAGCGAGTACGCAACGCCACTCTCGCTCGCGCTCACCGAACTCGTGACGAATGCCGTCGAGCATGGACTCGCCGGTCGCGAAGGCAACGTCGAGATCATCGCCGACCGCAGCGAGGAGACGCTCACCGTGCAGGTGCGGGACAACGGCGGTGGCCTGCCAGAGGGCAAGGTCGGCTCAGGCCTCGGCACCCAGATTGTGCGCACCCTGATTCAGGGTGAACTCGGTGGCACCATCGACTGGCACACCATGGTGGGCAGCGGCACAGAGGTGACCATCGAGATTCCGCTGGCCTGGCTGACGAAGTAACCGTCACGGCCGCTGGTCGAGTGAGGCGCTCTAGCGCCCGCGTCGAGACCCCTCCGAATCGAAACCTAGGAAGCGCGGCGGGCGCGAGCAGCGCGGCGCTTGAGAGCGCGACGCTCGTCTTCGCTGAGGCCGCCCCAGACGCCGGAATCCTGGCTGGTCTCGAGCGCGTACTGGAGGCACATCTCGGTGACGCTGCAGCGTGCGCAAACAGCCTTCGCCTTGTCGATCTGGTCGACCGCCGGACCGGTGTTCCCGACGGGGAAGAAGAGTTCGGGGTCGGCCGTGAGGCATGCGGCTTTGTCGCGCCAGTCCATCTGGGGGTGCTCCTTTTGTTGCGAACGCAGGGCCATAGAGCCCTGAGCAGGGTCATAGACCCAACCTTGGGGAAAGATTTCCGGGGGTTTTGGTGGATGCTCACGGCCCTGTGAGTGCAAATCAACCTCACATAGAATCTCATACTGGTTGTAGCAAATCAATAGTCGGACGGGGTTCCACAGCTATGAGTGAACCGAGAGTCTCGCGCCGGCCGGCGCTTCTGCTCCTGTTGGCGTTCCTGTTGGCGCTCGAATGCGCGGCCCTCGTCGCGGTCGCGTGTTACCTCGTCATCGAGTTGCTCGTGGCCCGTCCGGACTCGATCGCGACCGCGATCGCCCTGCTCCTGTTAGACGTGTTGGCGGCAATCTGGGTGGGCACGATGGCCGTTCACGCTCTGCGCGGACGGTCCTGGATCCGTAGCGGCGCGATGACCTGGCAGATCCTCCAGATCGCCGTGGGGATCGGCAGTTTCCCAGCGCCGTTCTCCCGTCCGGACATCGGGTGGCTGCTCATCCTGCCGGCCGCGGGCGTGATCATCCTGCTCTTCACCCCGTCGGTGATCGCCGCGACGCGTCGTCGGGACGAGGCCCCGGTCGAATAGCCGGGATCGATCTCGGGCCGCCGGGTCTCAGCCGTCGATTCCCAGCTTCTTACGCAGCGAGGCGACGTGCCCGGTGGCCTTCACGTTGTAGAGCGGAAGGGTGATGGCACCGGCCTCGTCCACAGCGAAGGTGGACCGGATGGTGCCGGTGACGGTCTTGCCGTAGAGGGACTTCTCTCCGTACGCGCCATACGCGTTGTGCACGGCGAGGTCGGGGTCGCTGAGCAGCGGGAAATTGAGTCCCTGCTCGGTCTGGAATTTCTTGAGGGCCGGTGCGGCATCCTTCGAGATCCCGAGCACCGTGTAGCCGGCCGACTTGAGCGAGTTGATGTTGTCGCGGAAGTCGCAGGCCTCAGTCGTGCAACCGGGAGTGGATGCGGCGGGGTAGAAGTACACGATGACCTTGTCGCCGGCGTAGTCGCTCAGCGAGACGGGGGATCCGTCCTGGTCGGTGAGGGTGAATGCGGGGGCGGCCTGGCCGGCCTCGAGCCTGGTTGATGTCGTCACGCTGTGCTCCTTCGACTGCGGTGATTGCTGTGCCCAATCCTACGGATCCGCCGTCTGCCGAGGACGGTTCGCGACACCTCCCCGGCGATGCTAATGTTGTCCCTTGGTTCTCCCGTTTGCGGTGAGCGCCGAACGCACCTCTAGCTCAATTGGCAGAGCAACTGACTCTTAATCAGTGGGTTCCCGGTTCAAGTCCGGGGGGGTGCACAAAATACGGGTCTTACCCCAGCAAACAAAGGTGTACGGACTTTGTTCATGTCATCTGAGATCATCCGAAATCACCGTGGATCACCCCAATTTCCGTTGACTAAGCGTTGAGTCGGCGGGCGCTCAACGTTTATCACGAAAGCCTCTCGGCAGGGAAAGCCCTGATGCCAGACGAAGCAACGGGGCTTCCGGTCCCGAACGTCTAGTTGTCTGCGCGGCCAAACTTTCGGCTAATCTCGCGGACGTCTGGAGTAGTGGTCTCACGGGCTATGTAGCCGCGGATGGTTGTTGAGAGCTCGCCGTGCGCCAGAACCTTCTGTGCGACCTCAACCCCGAGCACGCGCTCAACCTCGGTGGCTAGCGAACGCCGCATGGTGTGTGTGCTCACAAAGTCGAGGGCTGTTTCGCCTGTGACTCGCCGCAGAACCCTGCGCATGTTGTTCAAGCTGACCGGCCCGCGAGTTCCGCGTGCCCAGAAGAGTAATCCGTTCTGACCCAGATCGCCTAGCCGCCTCTTCAGGATCGCCGATCCGAACTCATCGACGGCTACCAAGCGGCGGTCTTTCGTCTTGGTATGGGGCTGAATAACCTGTCCACCCGGATGCTCCCAATGTCCTGGACCGATCTTCTGCCCAGTGCCCTCTTGGTAGACGTTCGCTCGATGAATTTTGACTCGTACCGGATCTTCCCAGATGATGTCTTCCTCGTGGATCGCCGTGATTTCCGAAATTCGAAGCCCCGTCGCTAGCCCGAGTAGAAGCGCGTCTCGAAGATCGTCTAGCCCTTTCCTGACCACAGGTCCCGGCCTCGAGGCCGCTCGCGCCGCGTCGATGAGATCGAAAAGCCCGATGGCATCTTCGGGTGTCAGCGCCCGTGGCTCTTTCTTGTTGGGATCTTTCAGATCCAGGGCCGCGCCGTGCGCATGATTTGTATTTACCGCATCGTGGATTAGAGCGAAGCGCATCATTCCGTTGCAAACGGCTCGCATAATCTTGGCCTCTGAAGGCGAGCGTTTCGCTTCTATGGTGATGGCAGCGGTGAACTTTCCGCTTGAAAGCTCTCGGAGCCGGAGACCGCCCAGTGCTGGCACTATCTTCAGCTCGACCGTCCGCCGATAGCGAGTTTTCGTGCCAGAAGCGGCGTTGCTCGAATCTAGGCTGGCCAGATAATGAGCCGCGAGATGTTTCATTGTGGACTCCGAATTTAAGACATCGCTACCTGCCGCGGCGCCCCCGGCAGTTCGGGCTCTTAGCTTTTCGGATAACGCAGCCTCTGCTTTTGGCCCAGTGTTCCCACTGGCTGTCACTTGGCGTCTAGCCCCCGTGTGTTTGTCACGATAGGTCGCTAGGGCTCGGTATGCTCCCGCCTTTGGAAACTTGGCAGGGTCAGGCGAAATCGAGATACTGCCCCACGCACCGAGCGCCAGTCCGGGCCGTCCGACCAACTAGCTCGCCGCCTTAAATTCGGTGTCCTTCGAGAACCACTCGATGATGTCGTCCGCGTCCCAACGGACCGCCCGGCCCAGTCGTCTTGGCATCGGAAGTCGCCCCGTTGAAGCCCAGTTGCGAACCGTCCCGATGTGAAGACCTCCCCATTCCGCAATTTGCTCAGCCGACCAAAGAGGTGCGTAGGAATTGCCGGGCGATACGACGTCGGTTACTGAGGTTGTGGTGGTCATGAGGCTAGTGCTCCTGAGTGATCTGGGGTGATGTGCACCAGATACATGCGCGGCACCGAAAACCCTCGACCAGAAAAACCGCCCCAAACCACTCCCGAATAGGTCACAAACCCGCTTATTGACACTTGTTTTGAGCGTCTTTCCGCTCACTGCCGCCCGTGCTCGCGGACCGTGCCAGTCGAGTCGAGTCGACCCGCGGCGAGTAACCCAGTGCCAACCAAGGAGGCAATCAAGCGTCGGTCTGAAGTCACATCAACCACGACCACATGGCCGCTCGGTACAGCCGGCAACGCGATCGACCGGATGACTATCAGAGGCACCTCCACAACACGCCACTCACACCCGGCCAAATCGATTTCCCCGCGGGCGTGGAGCAGCAATTCGAGCTCTTCGTCGATCAGGCGGTCGTATGAGAATTCACCTCGCTGGATCGCGCGGTTCACCAGTTCGAGCTGTCGCTCCGCAGCAATCGCCGTACCTAAGGCTTCCCGACTCGCCGCCCGAAGCGGCCCAGTGACCGGCAGCGTGCCATTTGAGCGCCTGTCGATGAGGGCCGTCACCAGCTCGGCAATGGTGCCGACCCAGATCTCGCCGCCGGTCATTGTCTCGCCGCCGATGGCGTAATGGACTGGTGAGGGTGGGTAGGGGTTCATATTTCCTACATGCGCGGGATGAAGATTCGCCACCAGCGCTTCGCGAATAGAACCGCCTTGCGCATGCTCTTCCTATGACCCTGAATTCGATTCAGCAAGCGCCCGGGCGGTCCTGCCGCTACGTCCTAGCCGGCCCATTCCGGGACGCGTCCCGCTGGGCGGCCCGCGCCAATTTGAGCCTTCGTGAATGGGTGCTGATCGAGACCGACGCTCCGCTGCGGGTATTCGAGCTGGTGATAGACCCAGACCCACCGATAGCGCCCGCTCGCTAAACTGGGCGCTCCGCTGCATGGTTGGACCCGGGGGAGCCCACTTGCCCGAATTTGCGCTGATTCACGCCGACATCAACGACGCTCTTCGCGAGATCCCCGATGGGACTTTTGACTCAGTCATCGCCGATGCACCCTATGGTCTCGCGATCACGAAGAACTCCGGATCGAACTGGGACACCTCCTCGATCGCCTTCGATCCCGCACTCTGGTCACAGCTCCGCCGGGTCACGAAACCTGGCGGGATCCTCGCTGCCTTCGGTCACCCGCGAACATCGCATCGCCAAATGACAGCACTCGAAGACGCAGGATGGCAGGTCATTGACACTATTGCTTGGGTGAAATCCCACGCTTACCAAGCGGGGAATCGCGACCTGGAGAAGGAGCTCCGGAAGACCGGCGCTGAGGCCCTGGCCGATAGCTACACGGGATTCCGCACGCACCTCTCACCGACATACGAACCGATAACCCTCGCGCGCAACCTGGCCCCACGCGCCAGCCTCGTGCAAGCGATCGCGACCGGTGGCGCCGGCGGTTTGAACATCGACGCGACTCGCCTGCATGAGAGCGACTGGGCCTTCCGCACCCCGCGCACCACCGTCCCGCCCACCGCCGAGAACCGCGCTCGTCGGCCGGGTCGAGTATCGGATCGTTCCTCGTGGTCCATAGCGAACCGCGATGCGCTCAGCGTCCCGCACGGAAGCGGCCGGCTTCCCGGCAATCTGCTCTTAGAGCACTCCGAGGACTGCGTGGAAACGGCGTGTGCCCATGGATGCATAGTTGCTGAGATCGATTCGCAAGGCAGGACGAAATACGCCTCGGGCAAGGAGCCGGCTTCACGGTTCTTCACTCGGCTGCGCTACTCGCCGCGGGCCCGCTCTTCGGCCGGACAGCGCCTAGCGGAAGCGCCGCACCCGACCGAGAAACCCCAGCAGCTGCTGGAATGGCTCGCAGCGCTGGTGGTGAAGCCTGGATCGACGGTGCTCGATGCGTTTGCCGGGTCGGGTGCCGTTTCGGAAGCGGCTCTTAGAGCGGGCGCTGGTGCGGTTACTGCGGTTGATCGGGAGGCGGCTTACGTCGCGATGATTCGGGTGCGGATTGAGGAGATGGGCTAGGCGAGATGCCTACGGAATCGGCTAGTCCAGGTCGAGAAGTGTGGGCGCTTCCGTGACGATCTCCGCGGGGAGCGCGAGGAACTCGGCGAGCGCGGTCCGGTCAGCCGGCTGTAGGTCGACGAGTGCCTGAACTGAGATTGAAGCGAAGTCCCCAAGCGGCGGCGTGCTGCTCGTTACGGCTATTGCCGTGGATCTCTCAAAGTCGATGTTGACGTGTGTGCCGCTACCTAGTGAAGCGCGCGCTCGGGCTATTTTCGCTTCCAGAGAGAACTCACGGGCGAGCTTTTCCGTGCGGCGATCGCGGACGACGTCATCTGCCGAGAACACGACTCGGCTGCTTCCGTCTGCGGCTGTGATCTCCTGGACGCTGAATCCTTCTCCTCGTTCGACGAGGGTCTCCGGGGAGATCCCATCGCGGGGATTTGCATGAGCTAGCCGCTCGACGCGGTTCTTTTTTCGAGCGAAGTGGGCGGAGTAGTGGGGTCCATCGAGGCGAAGTAGATCGTCTTCCAGCACCCATTCGAGCGCTGGCGCACCGGGAGGGGTGATCTTGCCCAGCTCCGATCGGATCCAGGCCACTTTGACAAGAAAGCGGTCGGTATTTGCTCGAACGAGGCGCGACAGGTTGCTGGGGAATTTCACCGATCCGAGCTCGATGACGTCGCGGAGCGCTATATCTTTACCGAGGTTCCTCCAGAACTGGAGGTCGTCGATCTCCACGGTGTCGAGGAGTAGCTGGAGCTCCTTCGGACCGATGCGATTCTTAGGGCTGAAGGTGCCCGGGAAGTCGCTGCCTGAGGCACCGCTGCCGAGCCACAGAGATTGGAGCAGGTACTCGAGCGCGTTGGCCTGAATCGGCGCGAAATCAGATTCACTAACCGATGCGGCGGCCCCTGTTTCTTGTGCGTCTGCGCGGGTGGCTCCCTGGATTCCGCTGTGCAGGGTTGTTGCAACTGCTTCGGCCTTTTCGGTGTCGAAGAGGCCGCGGCCGCCCTTTGCTACGGCGGTCGGGACGAGAGCGTCGAACTTCTCGACTCGCGCAGACGCCTCGAGGGCCTCGAAACCTCCAGGATCGAGCACGAGCGTGTCCCGCTCGCGGGAGACGCCCGACAACTGCGCCGACTCCTCGCGCTGCGCCATCGAACCGAGGCCGACGACCACAGATCCCGTCGGAAGGTCCTCCTGCACATTGGCGGAGATGACGTTGAGGTTATCGGCGAATCGCAGGAACACCTGGCGGCTCGGCTCCGTTCCGTTTGGCCACGAGAGGGTCAGGTCAGGCGCAAAGGAGTGGTTGAAGAAGTCGGTAGTCCGAATTGCGGCACCCGATTTCAATCCGCGGAAATGGGATGTAATCACGTTCTTTACCCCGGAGATGGTGTCAAATGACGTTGCTCCGGCGAGCGCCAAGGAGAGAGCGCCTTGCAGCGTCTCGTTGACCTCAGTGCTCATCTCATGCCCCGATCCATCTGGGCGGCGATAACCGCTTTGCGATCCTCGAGCGAGAGCATCAAAAGCTCGTGGCGAGACGAAAGTACGAGTAGCCACAGACTTTCTGCCACAGCCTCGCAGGTACCGGCGGGAATGTGAGCCTCGGCTTGCTCCGGATCAACGCCGAGCGTCTGCTTGCTGTACTTGATCACCGCCGAGCGTACTTCGTCGGCCGTGGTCAGCTTGGCCCAGGAGTCGACGAGGAAAGGGTTCCAAGTGATCCACATGAATTGGTCGGCCATGCTCGGATTGAGTTGGCGAGCTCGATAGCAGCCGGCCAGGTATTCGCGGTACATCTCCGGCTGTCCGCCGATGGTCTTGTAATTCTTGACCTCGCCCAGAAACGTCCGATTTGCGAGGTCACCTCCGCGGAAGAGCCCACCGATATCGAAGGCGTAATCCCGGCCGTCGGCCCACTTGAAGGACAACCTCGGCCGAGCTGCCTCGTTCGGGAAGATCCAATGAACGTCGGCCCTGGTGGTTGCATCGAGCCACCGCTTCGCGTTTTGCACGCCTTCAACGCCGGCAGCGTGCATTTCCTCACCGAACATGGCATGAGCTTATAGATAAACCGTCAGGTTCAGCGCCCCCCGAAACAAGGCTCATGCCCCGTGAGAAGTGCTCCGACCCTCACAACGAGACGCGAACCTAGATTCGATCCGCGATGCAACGCAAATCCAGGATTCCCCGACCCGTTGCTCGCTAGGGTGGGGCGCACGATGCCAAAAGCGCACAAGGTCGCCGCCGATAGCAACCCTGGACCTCGCGGCGCCATGACGCGTGCTACCGACGCAGCGGCTCGCCCCACCTCGCCTGCAATAGTCTGGCGAGTGATTGTCGGCTGATGCTGCAGTCGGTCGGGCCGCAGCAACACGGGGACTCAATGCCAACCACTATTAATGACCTTCTGACTCAGTACGCCTCGATGGCGAGGGACACGCGAGAGAAGGGGCTCCTCTTCGAACGGCTCACCAAGGCGTACCTGACCACCGACCCAGTCTGGACAGCCCGCTTCTCGGATGTCTGGCTCTGGCAGGATTGGCCGGATCGCGATGGCAAGCCGGATACTGGCATCGATCTTGTTGCGAAGGAACGCTGGGGCGGCGGCTACTGCGCCATCCAGGCCAAGTTCTACGACCCGACGCACTACCTCCAAAAGAGCGACATCGACAGTTTCTTCACCGCGTCTGGCAAGCACCCGTTCACCAGCCGCACCATCATTTCAACGACCGACAAATGGTCGAAGCACGCCGACGACGCGCTCGTCAATCAAAACGTCAAGACGTGGCGAATTGGCGTCGATGACTTGGCCGAATCCGAGATCGATTGGTCGAGGTACTCGCTAACCAACCCGGATGAGCTCGACCGTGGCGCTCCGAAGAACTTGCGTCCGCATCAGGTGAAGGCGCTGAAGGATGTGGAGCTCGGCTTCGGCGACTCGGAGCGCGGCAAGCTGATCATGGCCTGCGGGACGGGGAAGACCTTCACGGGTCTCCGGATAGCTGAGTCCGTAGCTGGCGTTGGTGGTTCGGTGCTCTTCCTTGTTCCTTCGATCGCTCTGATGAGCCAGACTCTGAAGGAGTGGAGCGCGGAGCGGAAACTACCAATGCGTGCCTTCGCGATCTGTTCGGACACGAAGGTCGGGAAGAACGCCGAGGACTACAGCGTTTCCGACCTTGCCTACCCGGCAACGACGAGCACTGAACAACTCCTGAAAGAGGTTGCCAAGGCGGACGCGCGCGACGGGATTACCGTCTACTTCTCCACGTATCAGTCCATCGACGTAGTAGCGAAAGCTCAAGCCGCGGGCCTTCCGAATTTCGACCTGGTCATCTGCGACGAGGCCCATCGGACGGCTGGGTTCACCCTTTCTGGTGCCACTGAGAGCGCGTTCCTGCGAGTCCACGATGAAATCGCTATCAAGGCGGCCAAGCGGCTCTACATGACCGCGACGCCGAAGATCTACGCCGAAGCTGTTCGGACTAAGGCGTCGGAGAAGGATGCGGTGCTCGTCAGCATGGATGACGAGGCGGTGTTCGGGCCCGTCTTCCATCGACTCGGATTCGGCGAAGCTGTCGAACGTGACCTTCTCGCCGACTACCGTGTCCTCGTCCTCGCAGTCGACGAAGGGACAATCGGAGCCGGGTTCCAGGAGCAGTTCGCGGTTGACGGTGAGCTGAACATCCCGGACGCCGCGCGGATCGTGGGAATCTATAACGGACTTGCCAAACGCGGCGTGCAGGGGCTAGGCACGGAACCCGGCGCTCGTCAGCCGCTTCGTCGCGCAGTCGCTTTCTCGCGCTCCATCAAGGACTCCCAGAAGGTCCGATCGATGGTTGATGGGTTCGACGGCCGGCTTGGAACGGTCACCGGTGTAAGTTTTCGCGACGAAGATGAACTGCGCGGTAGTGATGCGCCGCTCCGGCTCGAGGCTAAGCATGTTGACGGGACGATGAACGTCCAGGTCCGCAACGGGATGCTCGACTGGTTGAAGGCCGAGCAGGATCCGGACGAAAACATCTGTCGCATCCTCACCAACGCTCGGTGCCTCAGCGAAGGCGTAGACGTTCCGGCGCTGGATGCGGTCATCTTCCTCAACTCGCGTGACTCACAAGTCGATGTTGTCCAGTCCGTCGGCCGAGTCATGCGTAAAGCAGAGGGCAAGGACTACGGGTACATCATCTTGCCGATCGCTGTCGCTGCTGGCCAAACACCGGAGCAAGCCCTCAACGACAATGCCAAGTACAAGGTCGTCTGGGAAGTCCTCCGCGCCCTTCGCGCGCACGATGAGCGGTTCGAGGCGAAGATCGAGCAGATCGACCTCAATGGCCGAAGCGACGATCAGCTGCAAGTGATCGACGTGCGGGATCCTTTCAACGGTGACGGCGTCGAACGCAGCGACGGGGAAACGACCTCGATCCCTATGGACTGGTCGTCAATCGGGGCCGATTGGCGCGAGGCCATTTATGCCAAGATCGTCGACAAGGTCGGGGAGCGAGACTACTGGGAGAACTGGGCGAAGGATGTCTCGGACATCGCGGGGCGGCAACAGTTGCGCATCCGCACCCTTGTCAGCGGATCCAACGCCAGCCTGCGCGCCGAATTCGAAGCCTTCGTCGGCGGGCTGCAAGATAACCTGAACCCCTCTATCACTGAAGCCGACGCGATCGAAACGCTCTCCCAACACCTGATCACACTGCCCGTGTTCGACGCTCTATTCGAGGGCTACTCCTTTAGCGACCACAACCCGGTCAGCCAAGTCATGCAGAAGATGGTCGACGCGCTCGAGGGCAGTAACCTCGACACGGAGACCGACGAGCTAGCCGGGTTCTACGCCAGCGTCCGCCGCAGTGTCCACGGAATCACTGATGCCGCGGCGAAGCAGACGACTATTAAAAGGTTGTACGAGAAGTTCTTCGCCGGCGCGTTTCGAGCAACAAGCGAGCGGCTCGGCATCGTCTACACACCGAACGAGATCGTCGACTTCATCCTCAAGAGCGCCGACGACGTGCTGCGCACAGAGTTCAGCGCCTCACTGTCCGACGAAGGTGTGCACGTCCTCGACCCGTTCACGGGGACCGGTACCTTCATCGTGCGCCTGCTGCAGTCCGGCTTGATCAAGCCAGAAGACCTCCAACGCAAGTTCCGTCACGAACTTCACGCAAACGAGATCGTGTTGCTCGCCTACTATGTGGCCGCAATCAACATCGAGGAGACCTACCACGGACTCAACCCAAGCGGAGAGTATGAACCGTTCCCCGGCATCGTCCTCACCGACACTTTCCAGAGTTCCGAAGACGACGACAAGTACGACGACCACGGCATCTTCGGCGACAACAACGACCGAGTGAAAGCGCAGAACGCACTCGACATTCGGGTAGTGGTCGGCAACCCGCCCTACTCGGCTGGCCAGGACAGCGCGAACGACAACAACCAGAACTTGAAGTACAAGTCCCTCGACAAGCGCATCGCGGACACCTACGCGGCGAAGTCCACGGCGCAAAACAAGAACAGCCTCTACGACTCATACATTCGCGCAATCCGCTGGGCGAGCGACCGCGTCAAGGACCGCGGAGTCGTCGCGTTCGTCTCCAACGGCGGATTCCTCGACGGCAACACCGCTGATGGTCTGCGCAAGAGCCTGACCGAGGAGTTTTCCTCGCTCTACGTGTTCAACCTGCGCGGGAACACCCGAACGTCGGGCGAGCAGGCACGCAAGGAAGGCGGACAGACATTTGGCTCCGGGAGTCGCGCGACAATTGCGATCTCAATCCTGGTGAAGAACCCGGACGCCGCGGAACACGGTCGCCTCCACTACCGCGACATCGGCGACTACCTCACTCGCGAACAGAAACTCGTTTTCATCGCCGAATACGGAAGTATCTCTGGCGTCCCGTGGGAGGACCTCGAACCAAACGCGGCTGGCGACTGGATCAACCAACGTGACGACACATTCTCTGAGTTCAAGCCCATCGGGGACAAGGATGCACCCAGGCACGCGATCTTCGGCAGCTACTCGCGGGGGCTCGCGACGGCTCGCGATTCGTGGGTCTACAACTCCTCACGCGCAGAAGTGAAGCGCAACACCAAACGTATGACCGAGTTCTATAACGAGCAGGTTGATGAATTCGCCCAGTCCGGCCGACCTTCTAGTGGTGTTGACGACGCGATCGATTTCGACGCCACTCGCATTAGCTGGAACCGGGCAGACAAGGCACGCCTTGCCAGAGGCGTCCATTACACAACACGCGCAGAGGCCCTCCAGGTCAGCGCATATCGCCCGTTCAACAAGCAGAACGTCTATTTCGATCGCCAACTGAACGACATGGTCTACAAGCTGGAAACCATGTTTCCGACATCGGCGCAGGAGAACTACGGAATCGCCATGACCGGGCTAGGTGCAGCAATGCCATTTGCTTCACTTATCGTGAACTCATTGAGCGATCTGTCGATCTTTGGTGGACAGACAAACAGCCAGTTCTTCCCCCGCTACACCTTCGAGCCGCGCGGTGAGCAACCGAGCCTGTTCGGCGACGGAGATCCTTTCACGCGCGTCGACAACATCACTGACGAGATCCGCTCCGAATACCGCCTCCTTTATGGTGCCGATCTAACCAAGGATGAAATCTTCTTCTTCATCTACGGACTTCTGCACTCGCCCGACTACCGCGAAACCTACGCGGCGGATCTCAAGAAGATGCTGCCCCGCATTCCGAAGCTGGCCGAAGCATCTGACTTCGCAGCGTTCGCTGAGGCTGGGCGCAAGCTCAGCGAACTGCACCTCGGCTACGAGGCCGTCGACCCGTACCCACTGACCGCGGAGGTCTCGACGGGCTCGACCAGCAGCGTCGAGCCCGATCTCCTTATCACAAAGATGACCTTCGCGGGCAAAGCCGGCGCCTGGGACAAATCCACGATCCGCTACAACGACCAGATCACGCTGCGGGGTATCCCGGATGGGGCGCACGAGTACATGTTGGGTTCACGTTCAGCGCTCGAATGGATCCTCGAGCGGTACCGAGTCAAGACCGACAAGGACAGCGGCATCGTCAACGACCCGAACGACTGGGGGATCGAGCACGGCGACCCGGAGTACATTCTCAATCTGCTCAAGCGGATCGTCACGGTGAGCGTGGAGACGGTGAAGATCGTGGAGGCACTACCGCCGCTGGTGATTGCTGAGTAGGGAGAGGACTAGATGCCGCGCTTCGTTCGGATGAAAGACAGTCATCATGGCTGCTAACGGGGATTCATCAGAGGGTAAAGAGAAGAAGAAAGACGATTCGATCACGCCTCCGATGAAACCGCCCAATGCCCTTTCTGAAGGCTATGTCGGAAGTCAGCCCACGGTCGCTGCGGCGGTGATGCCCACCCTCGCCTCCCAGAATGCGACTACTTCACTCTCGTCCGAATCCGTCAGGGCTGCGATCGCTAAGAGTACCGAGGGTCTTGTCTATTTCAAGCCTTCGGCGCTGGCTCTATAGGGAACAAACGTCGAGGACCTCATTGAAAGGCTCGGTTTTGCAGGTGTGTCCAACTGGGCGAACATCGTCGGCCCGACCATCAGCTCGGAGCGCACATTCGCCGAAGTTGATAAGACGAACACTGCCTACTCGCCCGAGCTGGAGACGGCGGCATCCTTTTTTGAGCGCGATGAGGTCGTCATCGATTCCTCCGACAACCTCAATGACGAGGTCACCAAACTAATTCGAAAGAACGCGGAGCTTCCACTTGTTTGGCGTGGAGCGCGCGACGCCGACTGGGGACTTCACAACAGCCTGTTTCTAAGTCTGATGAAGGCGAACGGCGTGATTGGCCCCGAAGCGAAGCCACGGGAGGCTCAGCCGTACCCGAGCGAGGATCAGATGGTGCGCACGGAGCGTGTGATGATTGACGTCGCTCGCGACGAATGGCGACTCGACGGAATGTCGCCCCTCGAGCTTCTTGCGCGACTCCAACACTTCGGGGCGCCCACACGGCTGATCGATGTAACCAGGAATCCATACATCGCCGCTTGGTTTGCTGTTGAAAAGCACGACGACACCGCTAGCAAGGACGGCCGATTATTCGCCTTGGCCACGAGACCAGTCCCCTCGAAGTCGAGGCCGGACATTGCCCAGATCGACACTACGATTCGGCTCGAACACAATGCTGGACTCGCTCTGCCTTTCTGGCACTATCTCGAGACATCTGCGCAGCGACAAGCAGCTGACTGGGGGACCGGGTCAAAGAGACGCGTTTGGATTCCTCCCGCGTACGACCCGCGAATAGTGGCGCAGAACGCTGGCTTCGTAGTCGACGGGGTGCCGATGACCTCGCAGAAGACAGCGCCGTACTTTAAGAAGAGGACGTCAAGCGACTATTGGAAGAAGGCGGACTTGCTTGCTGCTGCTTCGATCTTCACAAAGACGAACCACCCTGCAACACGGCCTGGGCCGAATCAGCCGAACTTCTCTCCGACGTTCAGTTGGCGAATTATTCAGAAGGCCAAGGAAGACATCAGGGGCGTCTTGGAGTCGCGATTCTCCTACAGTCGGTCGACGATTTATCCGGACATCGCCGCGCTGGCCGCATACCTGAGGGACAACATCTCTTCAATTGCGGGGCGACCGTAGCGCTGCAATTCACCGGTGTTGACCTGACGAGCGACACTTCCTTATGGCTGTTGAGCGCTCACCGGTACGCGACGGGAGCAAGATAGCCGCGACAGCCGGGGACCCTTTGACCCCGGCAGAGTCCGCGCGTCGCGCCCGAGCGGTTCACGATGCGGTCGCATCAGCGCGACTCGAGGGCGTCGAGCTGCGTGCCGAATGGCTGAATCTCCTGGATCAATGGGCCCGCGGCGAGATCACCGTGGACGACCTGCTCGATAACGCGGGGACCTGAACGACCTATGATGACACCCGCCAGAGCGGACGGTCGAGCTCACGTGCGGCCAGCGTGGCCGTGACGCTGGACTCCGCGCTGGGCGTGCCGGGCGGGCTTGTTCGAGACGGTGGACTTCACGCTGGGCGTGCCGGAACTAGCGTGCCGGCGTTGTATGGAGCGCTGCGAGAGTTATTCGCCGCGGGCAGGCGTGCCGTTGGACGTGCCGGGTCAGAGCCCCAACGGATGCGGCAAGAGCGCTGGCCCTGAGAGCAACCCGAGCGTCCGAATTTTCCCGATAGCGGCGAGCGAAAGAATAAACGCCCCGTCCCGTCGTGCGTCAAAGACGATGACATTCCCGGGCGGCGGCCGCCATCCGTCATCGCTCCCGCCGAGGACGACAAGCGGCACTATTTCGAGCCACGGCGAGCCGTCGTAAGGTTCCCCGTATCCGAGCATCCGGTCGACTGCACTATCAGAAATCGTAGCCAGATCGACTGCTCCGGCCGTGATCGCATTTGCGAAGAGCTCATGCTGGACGACAGCCGAAACAGTTGTCGCGAAGGCCCGCCGGGCGGCCTCGCGCTCGCTCGGATCGAGGTCGAGGTAGCCGGGGATGAACCCCGCCACCAAGTCGGCAGTTTCGTGCGCGATCCAGAGCTCGCCGGTAGCGAGCTCGATCCAGAAAACCTCGTCGGTGACGCTCATGCGAAGATCATGCGCGGCGCGCCTCGGTGTCCTGCCCGAGGACGCTCCGGGCTTCGGCGATCGAAAGCAGGGCACCCTGCTTTCCCGGGTTGGAGCGCCGGGCGGCCATCTCGGCGTTGGACGCCGTGACCAGTTCCTGGGCGGTCGGCTCTCGGCCGTGCTCAGCTTCGAAGCGCTGAACGACATGCGACGCCCTGGTCGCACGGCGGGCCACGCTACTAGAACCGGGGACACCCGTGGTCGAAGTTTTCCGGATCCAGGCGGAGACTTGGAAGGCGACCCGCGTACCGAGGTACGCGTCCCAATTCCGGATGCTTTCCGGATCTGGCCCGCGGCCGGTGGCGATCTCCTGGAGCGCCTCAAGGTAGAAGCATGCGGCCTCCGCCTCGACGTCCTCCAGCTGCGCGAGACCAAGGTCCCCGCCCACGCGGCACCACCCGCGAGAGAGTCGGGCGATCTGGTGGAGGACAGTCACGGCGATGGCGTCGCGGGCGGCCTTTCGGGCACCGACCGGGAGCTCGAGCATCGCCCGAACGGCGGCGTCGACGGAAACTTGGGTATAAGTCGTGGTTGCCATCGCGGTCACGCCGCCATCGCGAGGCCGCCGTGGCGGTGCGTTTTGACGAGGTGCTCGAGCTGATAGAGCGCATAATCCCTCTCGGCGATCGCCGCGCGGGAGCTCAAACCGAGCTCCTTTGAAACGGCTTCGAGGCCGGAGGCCTCCCGGCCAAGGCCGAAGAGAATGCTGACGACCGCGCGGCTGCGAGGTTTCAGTTTCGCGATGGACTCGGTGATTACTTCGGCTCGAATGCCGGCGAGTGCCTGATCCTCGACGCTGGGCGCGGTGTCGAGGAGGTGGTTTGCGAGCGGGTGGCCCGGGGAATCCAGGCCGTGGATTGGGATGACGCGCATGATGCAGCTCCTAGGAGCCGCTCAAGCGATTTGCTTTACCTCGGCCCTACTGTTCTCATGCGCCGGGGGCGGCGTTCGCGAGCACGGATCCGGGGAATTCTTCCAGGCGCTACGCAGCATCCCGGGCGAGCTTGACTCGCGCTTCGCTGACACCGAACTTTTCGGCCAGAGCCTTGAGCGTCGGCGGCACATCCGCCAGTGCGAACTCCGCCCGAATTCGAAGGTCCAGATCCTGCGCGGCCACCGATTTGGGCTTCGCTCCGGGCTGCGCGGCGACTGGCGTGCCATGGTTGATGAGGCGAGTTTTTGCCGCAGCGAGCTCGGCGGAGTCGGTGGTTTCTTGAACGAGAAGTTTGAGAAGACCCTCGGTCGCGGTCAATACACCGGCGGGGAAGAGTACCGATACGACAGCGACACCGACGACGACGACCGTCGACGAGCCGGCCGGGACCGAGTCCAGGCCGTGCCAGCCGTTGATGCCTACGCTGGCGGCCGTCCAAGCCCAGAGCAGGCCCCACTGGCGGCCCTGGGCCAGGGTCCACCACGGCCGGCGCTTGCCGCTTGGCAGCAGGGCGGGGACGCCCTCGCGTTCCCGGAGGACGGCGAGGGAGAGGGCAGAGACGAGGATGAAGCTATCGACTCCGACGGGGAGGAGGAAGCGCATCCAGCCTGCCAGGCCGATAAGCGCTCCGATCGCAACTTGGGCATTGAAAGAGAGAGCGAAGCTCGCCGCCATGGCGAGCAGCGTAATCCCGACCGTTAGCGTGACGAAACCGTGCGATCGCGCGGAGAACTGGCGGGCGACGCGAGGCGTGCGGGTGGGCGAATTGGCGGTCAAAGGTGCTCCTCGGTAGTGGCTCTACCTAGTACGTGCGCGGCAATGGCCGGAGACTCGACACCGGGACGTCCCCTCGCCGCGAACGAACAAGGAATCCTTGTGAGTTGCCTCCCGGTCGAGCCCACCTGCGTCGGGCCGCTAGATGATCCGGAACGCTCCCCGCGACGGCCGACCGTCTCGAACTCCTCCCGCGACGCTCCCCGTCAAGACCAGCGTTCCGAGTGCCGGCGAGACGCTCACCGTCAAGACCTGCGTTCCGAAGGACACCCGGATCGCCCACCGCTGCGAAATCCGATCCGCGCGCCCTCGGATTGCTTTTCGTGATGGCCACCGATCCGGGCACCAACCAGCCGACCGCCGCCGGGTCGGGACTCGTTACGACCGACGTCTCGGTCGGGTGCCCTTGATAGGGTCCCATCAGCAGGGTCGGCTGTTCCTACTGAGGAGCGCAATGAAACCGACTTGGCATCCGATCCTTGCCGCCGTCGAGGTCGAGCCGGGAATGTGGCGCTTGCGCGATGCTTTCGACCAGCCACACAGCGTCGTTGTGCTTCTCACGATCGGTGGCGAGCGAGGGTACCGGGCGGTCACCTGGGCGGCCGAGCCAGATGAGCGGGTGCTCATTGGTTACTACCTTTCGCTGCGCGCAGCGTGCGCCAGCGCACACCAGACCTACCTGTCCACGCTTGGGAATCCTGGGTCGCCGATTGCATGGGGGCTACCGCGGGGCGACTGACGGAGCGGCCAGCGCTTCGACAAGCACGGGCCGATGACCGTCCGGGCATGATATTTCGACTGACGTCGAAGGCATAGCGCGGATCGCTCCGGGTGACGCCGGGAGCGTACCCGTCGAACTGTCAGGGAATCCCGGATTGTTGCCTCGCGTTCAACGTCGCCGTCGCTAAACGAGTTGCCGAGCTGCACTTTGACGGTGTGCAAGTCGACGGCTAAGGACGGCACCGCGTGCGCTCGCGTCGCCTACAGGCTCGCCGTTGAAACGCAAGGGAATGCCTCTCCGTCGCGACAGCATTCTGAGCCGAGTATCGCCTCCGGAACGCCCCGCGCCTGCCAAGCGTCAAGGGTGCCGCGACACCTCGGAGCGTGCATGCTCCGAGGTCTACCTTCTGCATAGCTCCAATGTCGACTCGTCACGGCCACCGGCACGACCTGCGATCTGGAAGGGCCAAATCGCTCCGCGGGAAGTCAGCCGATCCGAGCACTGCACAGTGGATGCCTCCAAGATCCCTCCTGCGTACTCGGAAGAAACGTTTCCGAGTTGACCATCCAACTTTGTCGAGGACTCCCAGACGGACTCGCCGTCGAAACGCAACACGAAAGGATTCACCATCGCGACCCAGCACTTCGAGCGCCGTGTCGCTACCAGAACTTTCCCCATCACGGCCAACGCTTCGAAGTCTCGAGCCGTCCCGCATCTCGATCGGCTTTACGTACTGGCGTGCCCCCTCGACGAGTCGACCGTTAGAGGTGAACAAGTGCCGCGTGCCGAGCCCAGCGTTGCGGTAAGCGTAGCGCCAAGGCATCCCCGGTGAGAGTGTCCCTAATCGCTCTACCCTTGCGACTGGCGATGTCTGGGGCCATCGGAGTTGTTGGAAACCGGCTTTTCAGAATTGGCATTGATAGCCGTGACTTCTTAAGGTAGGACCCTGACCTATCGAGGTTCAAATCCTGCAATTGGCGCCCCCATGTCGAACCATCCGGTGATTCCGGACAGTTGCCTCGCGTTCGAACTCGCCGCTGCTAGATGCGTTGCCGAGATGTTCGTTGACGGTGCGCACGTCGGCCTCGAAGAGCTCCGCCATATCTGCGCCTGCTTAGGGGACAAAGTCTCGCCGTTGAAACGCACCGGAAGCTTGGCAGCGCGGCCAGGCGATGGGTGGAAAACCATGCCAGTCTTGGGTTGCTCCGATGCCAACTCGACTTCATAAGCAGAATTCTCCTTCGGTGCGAACTACTGGCCGGTGCGAATATCGAATCGAGGGAAGGGAGTCACGCTCTGGAACTATGACGCCGGCCCCGCCGCCGCTTCAGACACGAATGCCGTTGGGCCCAGTTTCTCCGTCCTGCCCAGCGTTGCGAAAGTCGATCCGATTGGCGTCGCGGACTTGCCGTATCGGGCACCGGCAAGGGTGGCGTTCCGGGAACGAGCCTCTAGAGCATGGGCAGGGATGACCCTCGAGCTCCGCCGACTCGGCGTCTGTAAAGATCGACGACCCCGGCAAAGCTGGATCGGAAGTTTAACGTTCGCGTCCATGCCTGGCGTTGTGATCGCCTCATTAAGTTCAAGCAACCTAGGCAAAATAATCTCTAGCAAATCGACCGCTTATGCCGCATCAGGGGACTGTGTGTTGGCGGGGCCTCCCTCAAGTGAGTGGTATTCGACATTGGCTGACGGAGAAGCTGGCGCCGAAAGTAGGCGCTTCTTTCGTCGGGCCCGGAGGGTGGTGAGGACGACTGAAATAAGTCATACCAGCTCCACCTTTCCAGTCTTGTTTGAGAAATGCGTATAAGCTCGCTGGCGTTGACGATTGAATCCATTCAGAGGAGCATTGAGATGGGCGTAGATTCCGGGAAGTCGTTGAGGCTCGGCCAGTTGGCGCAATGATTGCCCTTCTGAAACTCTCGTGCGTTACTAGGCGATCCGCTAAGAGCTTCCTGTGAGCGCAGTGCCTCTGCGGGTCGGGATCATCGGCACTCCATCGCAGCCCCTTGCCGAATGGTCCAGAGAGTCGGTACTCAGCCTGTGCAATCTAGGATTCAACGCCGTCCAGTTGAATATCGCTTGGTCCTACAGGCCGAACGACGAAGTTTTGAACTTAGAGGACATCGTTGCGGTGACCGGAGCGCCAGCGTCGCTCGCGGCGAATGGTGAAACAGCGAACGATCGGCGACTCGAACTTCTCCGCCACCGCGCTCGACTAGCACGGGAAGCCGGCCTGCGGACCCTACTCCACATCGGACTCCCCTTCCAGGGTCGTGCGGGATTCGACGGGCAACCTCTACCTCAGTGCATCTTGGACCCAGACGTGCTGTTTCGCTACCAGAATGCACTGAGGACCATCGCGAGAGAATTGCCTGACCTAGACGATGTTCTCATCTATACCTACGATCAAGACGCGTGGCTCTGTTACGAATTTGGGGGATGCGATCGCTGCTATGGACGACCGCTGCACACAAGGATTCCGGAGTTCCTGAATGCTCTTGCCAGAGTATGGAGTGATCGGCGACATGGTGGTAGAACATGGTGGGAGCCGTGGGAGCTTTCGGCAGGCCAAACGCTCGCATGTATACCCGTCCTCGACGCTTCGCGCATGGGGATAATGTTGCACAGCAATATCGGAGAGGTTATTTCCACTGCTCCCGGGGATCAGTTCACCCAGAACGCCGCGGCCGAAGCGAAGCGGTGTGGTCTGCCTCTTGTCATCGAAGTCTTCCTCTCCTCTTCGAACGAGGAAGTCGAACCGTGGGATCACCTGCCGGTCCCGTTGGTCACTCTCCACCAGCTCCGTGTTGTATCGCAGTTGCCCGGCCATCCCGGGGTTAAAGAATACTTTGGGCTCCGGATGGACTCGCTCGATGTCAACTTGAATGCAGCGGCTAACTATTTCGCGGATTCCAACGTCGATGACGAAACCATTTTGGCCAAGGTTGCAGACAGATTCGAGGAACCGTGGCTCACGCAGTTCTGGATTCTTGCCAGTGCCGCATATCGCTTATACCCATGGGACTCCAGTTGGTTCGCGCGACAATTGGGGCGAAGCCAGCCGCTCCATAGTCTGAGCGCGGCAACCGTCCGTGGGGCGCAGACCGCTGCCTCGGAATGGGATACTCCCGCATGGCGCTCATCACGTCAGGCCGTATTCATCAAAACTGACAATTCTGAATCGCATCCTTGGGTGCTGGAAGATCTCGCTCTGCGATTCCATCTGGCCGCGAATCGCATGTCGGAGGCCCTCGAAGTAATCGCTCGGAACCACGTCAAAAACCAGAATGAGCCTATCGAGAGGCATATCCAATTTCAGAGACTTGAAGCGGCAGGATTTGTCTCCCGGGCCCGCGCCTATAGTTTTCACCTGCGGGAGACGCTGCTCGCGCGGCTTCTTCGTCAGGAGCCCGAACGGCCGGAGCTCGTCAGTGAACTCAGCGACGTGTTGCGGGCCGATCTTGTGAATCAGGAACTAGAGCTTGAACGGCTGGATGAGCTCGACGCGTTCGGCTACCCGAGACCACCGGAAGTTACAGGCTTACAGAAGAAAGAAAAATGGGCGGTGGAGCGGCGGACAGACCTCACCGGCTTCAAAAAGGCACTCTCAGTGTTCGAGACCAACCTTGGAGCATTCTTGGAAATGTATCTGAAAGAAGAGGGTGGTACTGCATCAGAGGGCCAGTTCTCGCTAACGTCTCGGTAGGTACCACCTTCCAATCCCCTATGCCGCTGCAGATGCTCGGCGGCCACTTCAGTTGTGCCCGCCATTCGCGGAGACCGTGTTTGAGTCTGGTGCGCTAAAGATTGTCAAATTCGACCAGATAAGCTCATCGGACTGCAACGTTAGTCTCCTCCACGTCACCGTCGCGCAAGAATCGGTCTCTTCCTTCGGGTTAGTTAGGTCGAACCCGCGATGAAGTAGGAGACCGTCTCGCCGAGAGCTAGGCAATGCCGCACTTGATCGCGGCCCTCGGACGCTGAAGCGCGTGAACAGCGGAGGGAATCCTCAACGACACGATTGCTACACGCTACTTTCTCGCACCACCAATTCGGGTTGAAAGACGATCTGTCGGGGTGCGAGCGACGCGTCGGCCGCCTCTTCGAGCAGGATCTCTACCGCGGTCTGTCCGATGAGGGCGCTCGGCTGGCGGACGGAGGAGAGCGGTACGACCGCGGCACTTGCGAAGTCGATGTCGTCATACCCAATCAGCGCGATGTGCTCGGGTACGCGAACATCTGCTCCCTGCATAATTAGGGCCTGCAACACGCCCGTTGCGACTAGGTCATTAGCCGCAAAAACCGCATCTGGCCGGCGCGCCGGATCCCGGGAGACGAGCTCGGCTCCCGCCTCGCGCCCAGCGATGACGCTGAGTCCGTCGGTCAGGATGACCTCAAGGGTGGCCCCCGGTACCGTTGCGACCGCGGTGCTTGCGCCGGTGAGGCGATCAGAGACCTGCTTGATCTCGAGGGGGCCCCCGATAAACGCGATGCGGCGGCGACCCTTGGCAAGAAGGTGCCCGACGGCGAGCGCACCGCCGGCGATGTCGTCCACTGAGACCGAACTAAAGGAGTCATCCGCGCTGGTGCGGTCGACGAGAACGGCGGGAATGCCCCGATCGCGCAGCTTCCGCAGGCGATCAGTAATGTCGCCGAAGGGTGAGATGAGCACGCCGTGCATGCGCTGCACCTCGAACAGGTCGAGGTAAGTCGCCTCGCGATCAGCTTTCTCGTCGCTATTGCCGAGGATCACCGAGAAGCCGTCTGCAGCCGCGCGATCCTCCGCGCCGCGGGCGAGATCGGTGAAGAAGGGGTTGCGGACATCGAGCACGACGAGGCCGATGGTGCTGCTACGGCCAGCACGCAACTGCCGAGCGGCATCGTTGCGAACGAAGCCGAGCTGGTCGATCGCGGCCTGCACCCGTGTTGCCACCGCCAAAGACACCTTCTCGGGACGGTTCATCACGTTCGAGACGGTGCCAACCGAAACTCCGGCGACTGCCGCGACATCTTTCACGCTGGCTGCCATCTAACTCCCCGCTGTTCGTAGAGCGCGGTTCCGCGCTTGACCCATTGCATACTCTGCCACGCATTCCGTCTCGCGTGTGATCAATTTTGAACGATTCAGAATGGTGCTTGACTCGAAGGTAAACAATCTCTTAGAGTGCATTTGGCTTCGAAGGCTAAATCGATTCAATACCCCTAGACGAGGAAGGTCATGTCCTTCCTTGTCAGTCTTGACAATGGGGAGGCCGATGGGCAGCGCAGTGCTGCGGGCTTGCTTTGACGTTGAATTGAGACGTAATAACGAAATTAGCGGGCCGTCACCCGGTACCTGTCTTCAGAATCTCGGAAGACATTCCAGCACCACCCTTTTACAGCGAAGTAATGGAGAAATAATGAAGTCCGAATCACGCCGATGGATAAGTCGTATAGGTGCAATCGCCGCTCTTGCAATCGCGGCGGCGGGGTTGGCGGCTTGCTCCTCAGCCGCACCCGCCGCCGATGCGAAAACCACAATCAACTGGTGGACCTGGAACCCAGACGACCATACGGCCCCGCAATGGATAAGCGCGTTCGAGAAAGACCACCCGAACATTACTGTTAAACAGCGGTATATCCAGTTCACCGACTACGCCAACGCGGTCCGCCTCGGCGCGAGTTCGTCCTCTGGTCCCGACGTTTTTGGACTGCAGACCGGCGTGATCGCGACACAGCTGGCCCCACTCACAGCCAACCTCGCGCCGCTGGCTCAAAAAGGCATCGGCTCAGACTGGGCCAACAAGCTAATCGCAACTGATCAGTTCAAGATCGGCGGTAAGCAAGTCGGCCTCCCTTGGATGATCTCCGGCGCAGGACTCGTGTGGTACAACAAGACCACATTTGACAAAGCCGGAATCACTGCGGCGCCAAAGGATCTATCCGAATGGAAGAGCGACTGCACAAAAATTAAAGCGCTCGGCCAGACCTGTTTTGTACAGGGCGCGAAGGACGACTGGGTGAACCTGGATGTGTACCAGATCATTGCTAACCAGATCAACCCGGGCGGGTTCTACAAAGCCATCGCCGGTAAGAGCAAGTTCAACAGCGCCGACTATATAAAAGCGTTCGACGACTGGAAAGCACTTTTCACTGATGGCATCATCCAGCCCGGAGCTCTGGCGCTCACCCAGTACCCGGATGCCAACGACATGGTTTTGAAAGGGCAGGCGGCGATGATCGCCTTCGGTACCTGGAACAACGACCGAATGACAACCGCATCCCTAACTACCCTGGCCGCCACATACGGTGCACAGGTGAAGTCTCAGACGTTCGTTTCGGCTCCGTTCCCAGATGTAGTCGGAGGCGCAAAGGAGACTGGTCGACTGTTCGGAGGACCGGATGTGGGGTGGGCGATTTCGGCAAAGAGTAAGAAGCAGGATGCCGCCTTCACCTTCGTGAAGTGGCTCACCTCGAGCAAAACGGCGCAAACCATCATGGGAGCGACGCTTGAGCAGCCGGCGCTTAAGTCGGTGCCGGTGGCTACAACTGGTTTGGTCGATCAGAGCGTGCAGGCGCCCATCCTGGCGTCGCAGTCGAAGCAGCTCGCCAACCTTGTCGGGCCGCGCCAGATCGCCAACGCAGATGTGCAGACCGCCTTGCAGCAGGCCTTGTCGTCAGTCGCTTCCGGGCAGATGAGTTCGGCGGATGCTGCAAAATCGGTCCAAACGGCGATCGACGCCGCCAAGTAGGAAAGGATCCTGGGGTCGCTAGCCACATGGCTGGCGACCCCATCCACCATCATGAGTACCGACACAACAGTCACCGTTGCGACAACTCCGACCCCACGGCAACCCCGCCGCGTGAGCAAACGCACGATCGGCCAGAAACACTACGTCCCTTGGCTGTACTTGTTGCCCGCGCTGATCCTTATTGTCGGCGTTATCTATGTGGGCGTTGGGTACACCGGGTGGGTAAGCACGCTCGAATGGAACGGAATCGACGACTCACCGAAACAGGTGGGGTTAGGCAACTACGTTAAGATCGCCGCTGACCCGGTGTTCTGGGGCGCGGTCGGCCATGTCGCTGTTTTCGGCGTGATTGCCATCCTCGTGCAGATGGTGCTCGGCTTGGTTATGGCTACATTTCTCAGCGGAGACTCCGTATTCGGCCGCCCCGTGTACAAAGTGTTAATCTTCATTCCTGTCATTTTGGCGCCCGCCGCTGTCGGGACCGCGTTCCGCGAAATCCTCGCACCGGACGGCCAGTTTAACCAGCTGTTGCAAAACCTCGGACTTTCCGGGGCGCACACCGCTTGGCTTGCTGATCCGAATACTGCCCTCTTCTCACTGGCTGCAATAAACATCTGGCAGTGGACCGGATTCAGCTTTCTGCTGTACCAGGCGGCAATCGCGCAGATCGATCACAATCTATTCGAGGCAGCCTCAATCGACGGTGCCAGCAACCTCAAAAGCTTCCGTTACATCCTTCTGCCTCAGCTAAAAGGCACGCATGCCACGCTCGCACTCACCGGATGCATCGGCGCTCTGAAGACCTTTGACATTGTCTACCTCACAACCGGCGGCGGCCCGGGCCGAAGCACCGAATTCCTCACCACATACATCTACAAACAGGTGATCGAGCAGTACCACGCCGGGTATTCCGCGGCGCTGTCAATTGTTCTTCTTGTCCTCGCTCTCATCCTCACCAGTGTTCAGATCCGTGCCTACCGATTTGGAGAGGACTAACCCATGTTCGGTCGCCCCACTGCTCGTTCCCGCATCATCAGTCAAGTGATTGTCACACTACTGATTCTCCCTTTCCTTCTGCCGCTGATTGCTATCGTCGCGAAGTCATTCGAGGGCGCCGGGTTCGTCAAAAACTACGTCGCCGTGCTCACTAAAACCCCGCTGTTGCAATCTACGTTGAACAGTGCGGTGATCTCGCTTGGCGTCATCGTGCTCGTTTACTGCTGCACGATGTTGGCCGCTTACGCATTCGGCAAAATGCACTTCGCCGGAAAGAAACTGGTATTCAACGCCATTCTCGTTGGCTTGGTGCTCCCCACCATCGCTCTCGTCGTTCCGCTGTTCGTGTTCGTTTCCCGTCTCGACCTGTTCAACAACTACCTGGCAGTCATTATCCCGCTCGCCACGACGATCATTCCCTTTACTTTGTTGTTGACGCGCAACTACTTAGCCGGAATTCCGGACGAAATTCTTGAAGCCGCACGAATTGACGGGTGCAATAGTTTCAGCGCTCTCGTTCGGATTGTGCTGCCGCTCGCGAAACCGATCACCGCAGTGCTGATTGTGTGGGCATTCCTACAATCCTGGAACGAATTCTTCCTCCCGCTTCTCTTCCTCCCCGACCCCGCGTTCGGAACTGTCACCACCATTCCTCTGTACTTCACCAGCACCTACGGATCCGACCAACCCAAGATTTTTGCCGCGCTCGTACTGATCAGCCTCCCAATCGTGATTGCCTATCTCTCCCTGCAAAAGTTCTTTGAAAAGGGCCTATCCGCCGGCGCCATCAAATAGATCCACCGACTGTCTTCTCACCGCACTAACTAATAAGGAGCAAGACCACCATGAGCAAAAACACCGAAGTTGCCGCCATCTACTTCCCCAGTTGGCACGACGAGCCCCGCCGGAATGCATGGCTGGGTGACGGCTTCACCGAATGGGACCTCATTAAAGCCGGCAAGCCCCGATTTGACGGCCACTATCAGCCGCAAATCCCCACCCTTGGTTACCTCGACGAGACTTTGCCGGAGAATATGCAACGCAGTTGCGACCTTGCCTCGGGCGCGGGCATCGATGCGTTCCTCTGGGACTGGTACTGGTACGACGGCGCCGACTTCCTGAACCGACCACTAAACGACACCTTCATGAATCTGCCTGCACCGGGCATCAAATTTGCCCTCATGTGGGCTAACCACGACTGGGTGGGGGTCTTCCCCGGCAACGTCGGAGAAACGGCAGACCTGTGGTGGAAGGGAGCCGTCGACCACGAGGAATTCGTTCGAATGACCAACATCGTCATCGAACGATACTTCCCTCACCCTGAATATTGGCGAGTTGATGACCGGGCTTGGTTCACTATCTTCCGCCTCAACGAATTCGTCAACGGCGTCGGCGGTTTCGTGGCAGCGCAGGATGCACTCGAGGACTTCCGCGCCCGTGCCCGCGGAGCTGGAATGGGCGAGCTACACCTGAACACGATGGGCGGATACGAAGACTACACACCTGAACAAATCGCCGAGCTCGGGATCGACACGGTCGGCACTTACGGTTGGACCGAACAATGGGCTGAAGTCCCGCCTACCGAGATCACCTTCGATTATGCGACCTGGCGGGAGAACGCCGAGCAGCACTGGCACAAGGAACGCGTCCGGCACGCTCTCGAGTTCGTGCCCGCTGTCGCTATGGGCTGGGACTCCTCGACACGGGTAAACCAGAACGACGAGCTAGTTGTCTCCGACTGGCCGTACTACCCAATTGTGGTGAACAACACGCCTGAAGCATTTGGTGAAGCCGTTTCTGATGCAATCGACTTCGTTGAGGCAAACGAGCACACTCGTGTTGTCACAATCAACGCCTGGAATGAGTGGACCGAGGGCAGCTATCTCGAACCCGATTCCCGAACCGGAGACGCCCATCTGCGGGCTCTGGCCGCAGCGATCGATCTGGCCCGAGAAACATCCGTTTCCCCTAAATAAGTGTCGGTTCAGTGCGAAGAGATGGCAAAAGCAAAGACTTCGGCTTGATGGGAAGTCGGTGTCCTCGGCACCCTGAAGGTTGGCGCTGACAACACCGTCATCGTCGGCCCGCCGACGGAGTTCGACGCCAACAATATCGACCAGTACAACTTCTAAACCCTTCGCTCTCCCGGGCCAGCGCGGCCCGGGAGAGCGTCCTCTCAGCTTCGGAAAGTCCTGCAGATGTCATCACTCGCCAACGCTCCGGCCCTCTCGCCGAAGAAGCGCCGCCAGACCCGCATCGGCCTCGTCGCCGGCGGTCTCGCCGCCTACTGGCCTCAGTTTCCGGATCTTCTCCCGCAGCTGCAGCAGTCCTCGGCCTATGTGACATCCCGCTTCAACGATCTCGACGCCGAGGTCATCGACGTGGGATTCATCTCGGATGCCCAGGAAGCGAACGCCGCCGCCGAGAAGCTGCGCATCGCCGACTGCGACCTCATCGTCATCTTCCTTACCACCTACCTCACCTCGTCGATGGTGCTGCCGATCGCCCTGCGGTCCAAGACCCCCGTGCTTGTGATCGATCTCCAGCCCACCGAGGCAATGGACCACGCGAACTTCGACACCGGCAAGTGGCTCGCCTATTGCGGCCAGTGCCCCGTGCCGGAGGTGGCCAACGTGTTCCGCCGGGCGGGCATCCCCTTCCGCTCGGTGTCCGGACACCTGAAGCAGGAATCGGCCTGGGCTCGAATCGACCAGTGGGTACACGCCGCCGGTGTGCGCGCGACCCTTCGCACCGCCCGCCACGGCCTGATGGGCCACCTCTATCCCGGCATGCTCGACGTCTCCACCGACCTCACCCTCGTCTCGACCCAGTTCGGGTCGCACGTCGAGGTGCTCGAATTCGACGACCTGCGCGTGCGGGTGGCCGAGGTGACGGATGCCGAGGTGCGGGACCGCATGGAGCTCGCCAAGTCACTCTTCACGCTCGACCCCTCGGTGAAGGAGGAGGACTTCGCCTGGGGCGCGAAGGTCTCGGTCGGCCTCGACCGCCTCGTCGACGACTTCGAGCTCGACTCGGCCGCGTATTACCATCGTGGCCTCCAGGGCGAGCAGCACGAGCGACTCGGTGCGGGTATGATCCTCGGCGCGTCGCTGCTGACCGCCCGGGGCATCCCCTTCGTCGGAGAATACGAGCTGCGCACCAGCCTCGCGATGCTCGCCGCCCACACCATCGGAGCCGGCGGGTCGTTCACCGAGATCCAGGCTCTCAACTTCTTCGACAACGTGGTGGAGATGGGGCATGACGGCCCGGCCCACCTCGCGGTCTCAGAGCGGGATCCGCTGCTTCGCGGCCTCGGGATCTACCACGGCAAGCGAGGCTACGGCGTCTCCGTCGAGTTCGATGTGAAGCAGGGGCCGGTCACCACCTTCGGCATCGGCCAGGACCGCGACGGCAGCTTCACCTTCATCACCAGCGAGGGCACCGTCGTGCCCGGCCCGCTGCTCGCGATCGGCAACACGACCTCGCGCGTCGACTTCGGAGGCGACCCCGGCGAGTGGGTGGACGAGTGGTCGCAGACCGGCATCGGGCATCACTGGGCGCTCTGCGTCGGGCATCGCGCCGGAGACATCCGCGCCGCCGCCTCGCTGCTCGGCATCGAGCACCGTCACGTCGACATGGCGAGTCTGCCGAGCTGGCGATGAGACGGGTCTGCTTCCAGCTGCAGGTCAAGCCGGGTCATATCGACGCCTACCGGGCGGCGCATGCCGCGGTGTGGGTGGACATGCTCGAGGCCCTCCACGACACCGGATGGCGCAACTATTCCATCTTTCTGCGTGACGACGGCCTAGTAATCGGCTACTTCGAGACCGAAGACTTGCAGGCCAACTTCGACGGGATGGCGGCCGCTCCGGTCAACGCCCGCTGGCAAGCCGCGATGGCCGAGCACTTCGTCGACCTCGACGTGCCTGCCGACCAGGCATTCCTCTACCTCGACGAGGTCTTCAACCTCGACGACCAGCTCACCAGTCTTCGCACGAACGGCGTCAACCAGAACGGGAACCGATCATGACAACCTTCTCCGACATCGAACCGCTGCTCGCGCAGCAGGCCATCGAGCTGCCCTCTTGGGCGTTCGGCAACTCCGGCACCCGGTTCAAGGTCTTCGGCACCCCCGGCACGCCCCGCACGCCGCACGAGAAGATTGCCGACGCCGCGCAGGTCAACCGATACACCGCACTGTCCCCCTCGGTGGCACTGCATATCCCGTGGGACCGGGTGGATGACTACGCGGCCCTCGGCGCCTTCGCGAACGACCACGGAGTCGCCCTCGGCACCGTCAACTCCAACACCTTCCAGGACGACGACTACAAGTTCGGTTCCCTGACGCACTCAGACCCGAAGATCCGCCAGAAGGCCATCGACCACCACTTCGAGTGCATCGACATCATGGATGCCACCGGCTCGCGTGACCTCAAGATCTGGCTCGCCGACGGCACCAACTACCCGGGCCAGCAGGACCTGCGTGCCCGGCAGGACCGCCTGGCGGATTCGCTCGCAGCCATCTACGCCCGCATCGGCGATTCGCAGCGGATGGTGCTCGAATACAAGTTCTTCGAGCCCGCTTTTTATCACACGGATGTGCCGGACTGGGGCACCTCGTATGCCCAGGTCGCCGCACTCGGAGACCGTGCACTGGTCTGCCTCGACACCGGACACCACGCCCCGGGCACTAACATCGAGTTCATCGTCATGCAGCTCCTGCGCCTCGGCAAGCTCGGCTCGTTCGACTTCAACTCGCGCTTCTACGCCGATGACGACCTCATCGTCGGGGCGGCGGACCCCTTCCAGCTGTTCCGCATCCTCTACGAGGTCATCCGTGGCGGGGGATACGGCACCGACTCCGGCGTCGCGTTCATGCTCGACCAGTGCCACAACGTCGAGGACAAGATCCCCGGGCAGATCCGCTCCGTTCTCAACGTGCAGGAGATGACCGCGCGCGCGCTGCTCGTCGACACGACGGCGCTGGCGGCGGCGCAGAACGCGGGCGATGTGCTCGGCGCCAACGGCATCCTCATGGACGCCTTCTACACCGACGTGCGCGCCGACCTCGCCGCCTGGCGCGAGAGCCGCGGCCTCGCCGGGGACCCGATGGCGGCCTACGCGGCATCCGCATACCAGGCCACAATCACGGCCGACCGGGTCGGCGGGGTCCAGGCCGGCTGGGGTGCCTGAGCGCTCTGCCTGACGCCCACCTATCTGCTTCAACTGGAAGGACTACCAATATGACCAATCCCACTCCCATTGGCCCCATCACGTCGCTACCACCGATGGTAAAAGGATTCGAGCTCCTCTCGGGGTCTCACGGGGAATTGCTGGATCGGGACCTACCTGCGCCGGACAGGGGCCAAGTAGTGATAGCTGTCAGGATGTCTGGCGTGTGTGCCAGCGAGCTGTACGACTGGATTCAACCGCCACCACAAATGGTTCCCGTCGGACACGAGCCTGTCGGTGAGGTGGTTGCCGTTGGTGCCGATGTGGCTTTTTGCATCGGTGACTGGGTCACCGGGAGAGTGCTGAGAGCCTTCGCTAGTCACGTTGTCGCTGAAGCTTCGGATCTGGCGCTCGTCCCATCGAAACTCCGACCAAACGAGGTACTGGGTGAGCCCGTGGGATGCGTCGTTGAGGGCTTACGCCGAACGCGCGTAGGAGAGGGCGCTCGCATTGCTGTTATTGGCACAGGTTTCATGGGGCTCGTGATGGTGCAACTACTTGCTCACTCGCTAGCAGGGAATGTTACTGCAGTGGATCCGCGAGCAGACGCACGCGGCGCGGCACTCGACAACGGGGCAGACGCGGCTCACTCTCCCGACGAAATGGGAGATGCCACCGACAAGTTCGACGTCGTTATCGAAGCGACAGGGGCGCAGTCCGGAATCGATTTGTCCACCCGCTTAGTCCGCCCTCATGGAACCTTGTCAATACTTGGCTACCACAGAACCCCACGGGTTGTGGACATGCAGCAGTGGAACTACAAGGCCCTTGATGTCGTCAACGCTCATGTCCGAGACCGTCGCCTACTTCGCGACGCCGTGGCGATTGGGCTTAACTTAGCAGCTCAAGGGCGAATCGACCCCGGACGGCTGATCACCCATCGTTTCGCTTGTGACGAGATCGACGAGGCATTCGCTACGCTTCGCGACAAGCCTGATGGATTTATTAAGGCCGTCATTGACTACCCGATGGAGTGATTCCCGAATTGGTATCAAATGGCGGAGCGAGAAGTCGTCGTGACGCGACACTCATCAACTTCGCCCCTTTCCGACACACAGCTCTCGCCGCAATAGAGGATCATCAATGACTAACCCCACAGCCGCTGAGCTGATCGCTCGCAGCAACCGTCTCGGGTCCGATCCACGAGTCACCAACTATGCCGGCGGCAATACCTCGGCCAAGGGCACGGATGTCGACCCCGCGACGGGCGAGCCGGTCGAACTGCTGTGGGTCAAAGGCTCCGGCGGTGACCTCGGCACCCTCACCGAATCGGGTCTCGCGGTGCTGCGCCTCGATCGCCTGCGTGCTCTGGCGAACGTCTACCCCGGCGTCGAGCGCGAAGACGAGATGGTCGTTGCCTTCGACTACACGCTGCACGGCAAGGGTGGTGCAGCGCCGTCGATCGACACCGCAATGCACGGCCTGGTGGATGCCGCTCACGTCGACCACCTTCACCCCGACTCCGGCATCGCCTTCGCGACCGCCGCCGAGGGTGAAACGCTCACCGCACAGGCATTCGGCGACCGCGTCGTTTGGGTGCCCTGGCGTCGACCGGGGTGGCAGCTCGGCATGGACATCGCCGCCCTGAAGATGGCGAATCCACAGGCCGTCGGCTGCATCCTCGGTGGCCACGGCATCACCGCCTGGGGCGACACCTCCGACGAGGCCGAGGCCAATTCGCTCTGGATCATAGAGACCGCCGAGAGCTTCATCGTCGACAATGGCCGGGCCGATCCCCTGGGAACCGTCATGGATGGTTACAGCCCCCTGGCCCCGGAATCCCGGGCTTCCCGGGCCGCAGCGCTCGCCCCGACACTGCGCGGACTCGCCTCCACAGACCGCGCCCAGGTCGGCCACTTCACCGACGCCGAGGTCGTGCTCGACTTCCTCGCCTCCTCCGAGTCGCCTCGCCTCGCAGCCCTGGGCACCAGCTGCCCGGACCACTTTTTGCGCACCAAGGTCAAGCCGATGCTGCTCGACCTGCCGCCCACGGCATCCCTCGAAGACCAGCTCGCGCGCTTGCACGAGCTCCACGAGGAATACCGTGCCGACTACCAGGCGTACTACGACCGCAACGCCGTCGAGGGCAGTCCGGCGATCCGAGGCGCAGACCCCCTCGTGGTGCTCATTCCCGGCATCGGCATGTTCAGCTACGGGGCCAACAAGCAGACCGCCCGCGTCGCAAGCGAGTTCTACATCAATGCGATCAACGTGATGCGCGGTGCCGAGGCGATCTCGACCTACGCGCCGATCGACGAGGCGGAGAAGTTCCGCATCGAGTACTGGGCACTCGAGGAGGCCAAGCTGCGGCGGATGCCGAAGGCCAAGCCCCTCGCCACGCGCGTCGCGCTCGTCACCGGGGCGGCATCCGGAATCGGCAAGGCCATCGCCACCCGTCTCGCCGCCGAGGGAGCGTGTGTCGTGATCGCCGACCTCGACCTCGAGAAAGCGCAGGCCGCCGCCGCCGAGATCGGCAGCACAGACGTCGCGATCGGCGTGCAGGCGAACGTGACCGACGAGCTGCAGGTTCAGGCGGCCGTGGATGCCGCAGTTCTCGCGTTCGGCGGCCTCGACCTCGTCGTGAACAATGCCGGACTTTCACTCTCCAAGAGCCTGCTCGAGACCACGGTCGCCGACTGGGACCTGCAGCACGACGTGATGGCAAAGGGCTCGTTCCTGGTCTCCCGCGCCGCCGCGAAGGTGCTCATCGACCAGAAGCTCGGCGGGGACATCATCTACATCTCCTCGAAGAACTCGGTGTTCGCGGGTCCCAACAACATCGCCTACTCGGCCACCAAGGCCGACCAGGCCCACCAGGTGCGACTGCTCGCGGCCGAACTCGGTGAATACGGCGTGAAGGTGAACGGCATCAACCCCGACGGCGTCGTGCGGGGATCTGGCATCTTCGCCGGCGGCTGGGGGGCAAAGCGCGCCGCGGTCTACGGCGTCGACGAGCAGGACCTCGGCAAGTATTACGCCCAGCGCACACTGCTCAAGCGCGAGGTGCTTCCCGAGAACGTGGCGAACGCCGTCTTCGTGCTCTGCACGAGCGACCTCAGCCACACCACTGGCCTGCACATCCCCGTCGACGCCGGCGTGGCAGCGGCCTTCCTGCGATGACTTTCTTCCCTGCTCCGCGGTGCGGAGACACCTCCCCGTGACCGAGGCTGTTGCCGCCGTCGATCTCGGCGCGACCAGCGGCCGCGTCATGCTCGGTTTCGTTGGACACAACAAGCTGAGCGTTCGGCCCGTGGCGCGCTTCCCAAACCTTCCAATTCGCACTCCGGACGGGCTGCACTGGAACATCCTCGAACTTTTCCGCCATGTGACCGCGGGTCTCGTAGCTGCTGTGCACGAAGAGGCCAGTCTCGCGAGTGCCGGGGTCGACTCTTGGGCCGTCGACTATGCGCTGCTGCGAGGCGGGCGGATGCTCGGCGCCCCGTTCCACTACCGGGACGAGCGCAATCTGGCCGCGGTCGAAGCCATCCACTCGATTGTCTCTGCCAGGCAGTTGTACGCGCAAAACGGACTGCAGTATCTGCCGTTCAACACTCTCTACCAGCTCGAGGCCGAGCGCGATTCCGGCCATCTGCGGTTCGCGGATTCAATGCTCCTCATCCCCGACCTGATCAACTTCTGGCTGACTGGCAAGAGCTTCGCCGAGCGCACAAATGCCTCGACGACCGGCCTCGTCGATATTACGACCGGGGAGTGGAACGAGGCGCTCATCTCACGGCTCGACCTGCCATCCCGGCTGTTTGCTCCGCTGGTCTCTCCCGGCTCGACCGTCGGCACGCTACTTCCGTCGATTGCCACCGGACTGGGGATGTCCGGCAACCTGAACATCGTCGCGGTCGGCTCCCACGACACGGCGTCTGCTGTTGTGGCCATCCCGGCCACCACATCGAACTTCGCCTACATCAGCTGCGGAACCTGGGGGCTCGTCGGCGTCGAGCTCGAGCACCCGGTTCTCAACGAGGCATCGCGACTCGCGAACTTCACCAATGAGGGTGGCGTCGATGGCCGGGTGCGCTACCTGCACAACGTGATGGGACTCTGGCTGCTCTCGGAATCGGTTCGCTACTGGGAGCGCTCCGGCGAGACAATCGACCTGACGACGCTGCTGGCCCAGGCCTCTGCCGTGAGCAGCACCATATCTGTTTTCGACGTGAACGACCCCCGATTTCTCGCACCCGGCGATATGCCGAGACGGATCGCGGAGTGGCTGACCGAGCACGACCGGGCGGTTCCGCGGTCCCGCCCCGAGTTCGTGCGCAGCATGATCCAGTCACTCGCCGCAGCGTTCTCGGATGCCGTGTGTCGGGCGTCCGAGCTTTCCGGAATCCGCGTGGATGTCATCCACATAGTGGGCGGCGGATCGCAAAACGAACTGCTATGCCAGTTGACCGCCGACCTGAGCGGGGTTCCCGTGCTCGCCGGCCCTGTCGAGGCGACAGCCATCGGCAACGTGCTCATCCAGGCAAGAGCGCAGGGATTTGCCACCGGCTCGCTCGAAGCGCTCCGATCGCTCGTGGCATCCACCTTCGCGCCGAAGCGGTTCGACCCCGTCCACTGACTTCCTTGGGTACGCGGCTGGCCCGATATACATTGTTCAAATACCGAACCTTTGAATGTCAAGACCAGCGCCGTCAACTCGAATTTTCCACTGGCGAGGCAGCCTTCATTCTCTAGCGGGGCACTACCAAATCCGAGCTGCTCGGTTCGGAGGTCCAGTTCAAACCGTTCCATCGTTGCGGTGGCCGAGCTGGGGACCCCTATGAATCTGTTCTCAGCCTCGACGGGTGGTCGCCTCCTCATTCATTGGGGCGCGCAGTGATTGAACCCGTCGACATGTTCAGACAGCGCGATCGCAAGGTTGTTGTCACCTCACAACCTCCTGAATGGCGAAAGAATTCCAGCTTGAAGAGGGAGATAAATATTTCGGATCTACACCTTTGGCACTGCGATCAAATTCGGCACAGAACGGGCCAGAGAAGCAGGATTGAGCTCGATGCAATAATTTCACCGTCTCGCACCTCTGGGCGTGGCCGAATAGCCTGCAAATGGCGGGCGCTTCATCGCTTTCTCGAAGCCCGATTATCTTCCCATTCTCATTGAATTTGTTTTCGCGAGGCAAATGGAAATGGACCAATTAATATTCGGTCTGCTCGGTCACTCCTGGACCGTCGTGCCCTCATCGAGCACTCCCCGTCTTACCGACCGACAAAGCAGTC
Source organism: Frigoribacterium sp. UYMn621 (assembly GCF_040549525.1). NCBI lineage: Bacteria > Bacillati > Actinomycetota > Actinomycetes > Micrococcales > Microbacteriaceae > Frigoribacterium > Frigoribacterium sp. UYMn621. Next base: position 763,841 of record NZ_JBEPTM010000001.1, read on the forward strand.
TGCGCTTGGAAAAGAGAGCACCACCGCCTTCCGTTTTGAACCGTTTCACTGTATATTCTTATTCGTCCTGTCTGAAGAGCCAATCGTCGCTGCCGGCGACAATCGGGTTCTCGAACATCTTTGGTAGCAACCACTCACGGTTGCGCGGGAGTCATCGCAATCTTTCCGATCAGTGCTTAGTTCGTCGTGGCGCGGCGGGCGTTTAAGTCGGATCGCACTCAAGAGAGCTTCGAGGATGATGCTGGGTTCTCCACTCTTATCGCTTATGCCGGTCTTCGGAACGCTGAAAGGTTCGTGATGATTCGCCCCACTGTCCTCGCTTATTATTTTCCTAACTGGCACGAGGATAAGCAGAACTTTGCCCGCTACGGCGACGGTTGGAATGAATGGACCCTGCTGAAGAGCGCGCGGCCTCGATTTGAGGGTCACCGCCAACCTCGAGTTCCCGTCAACGGCTACACCGACGAGGCGGATGCTGTGAACATGTCCCACCAGATCGATCTCGCAGCAGATCACGGTATCGACGCGTTCGTCTTCGATTTCTATTGGTACGCCGACGGGCCTTTCTTGCAAGGCGCCCTGGACAGGGGCTATTTGAAGGCTGACAACCGCGTGCGCACCAGTTTCGCTCTCATGTGGGCTAACCACGACTGGGTCGATATTTTTCCTGCACACCATCGTGACCATCCGAAGATCAAGCGAGGAGCGATCGCGAGAGACGTCTTCGACGAAATGGTCGATCATGTTGTGGCGACCTATTTCTCGCAGCCCGAGTATCTGAAAGTCGATGGCAGACCTTTTTTCTCGATCTACGAAATAGGATCGCTCATCGAGGGGCTCGGGGGACTTTCCGCGACAGTGGATGCTCTCGCTAGTTTTCGAGCGAAAACGATCGCTGCTGGGCACCCGGGCCTCTACCTGGACGCTACCGTTTGGGGGTTCGGTATCTTGCCGGGCGCGATTGCCGCCTCGCGACCAGACGAGCTCATCAGGTCACTCGGATTTGCTTCCGCAAGTTCCTATGTTTGGATTCACCACAGCGACCTCACGGACCAAACATTTCCCGTCGGAGACTGGGATGCTGTCGCCGACGATGCCCTGGAGGCCTATGAAACGTACGCCCGCGACCTTGGCGTGCCATTTATCCCCAATGTGACGGTCGGATGGGACTCTTCACCGCGAACGGCGCAGGAACTGCCCTTCACCGCGGATCAATATCCGTGGTATCCGGTGTTCGACGCTACGCCCGCCCAGTTCGAGCGGGGCCTTGAACGCGTTGCAGCCTTCAGCGTGTCGCAGCATCAACCGCACCCTATGATCACCTTGAACGCGTGGAATGAATGGACCGAAGGGTCGGCATTGCTTCCGGATTCCGTGCATGGCACCGCGTACTTGGATGCCGTTCGGCGCGTCTTCGGAATCGCGCCAATCACCGAGAACGAGCACGCAGAAGAAACTTGAAGTACTTGACCAGCGCTCGAACATTTCAGCGGTCAAAGGCGCAGCAGTTGGGAACCGCTTCACAGTTGCAAACAAGGGCGTATGGAGATTGGGATCTTTACCTTTCTGGAGCGACGAGGGCGGTCTTTCGGCGACTATACCAACGAGAGGATCTTGGACCGGTTCCGGCGCGGTTCTGTTGTAGAAAAGACCGAGACATACAGCCAGGTTGGTATCGGGATCAGTGTCTTGGTCGCGGACCCAGACGCTTTTAGAATCAAATTTAGCGGAACGAGGAACGCCAGCTCAGGAAGTTGGGTTCTTCATGACCACGTTTTCATCAACGGTGATTCACCCCGACAAAGCCCGACTGACGTCAGATCGACCGCCTTGGTTAAGTTCCTCAGCCCACCTGGGTAGCCGACGAACGGCCTCTCGAGCTCGGTCTGCTAGTCGACCGAGTCGCCGTTTTCTGTCTCCGACGGTGGTTAGTCATTACGATCCAGGTCAAATTCTCCGGCCGGGACGCCCACCGAGATTGCCACCCTCGTATTATTCGGCAAGCGCTTCTAGCGGGGGAGAGGCACGAGCCCCTCATGGCGGTTTTCGCGCAGACCCAGACCCGGCCTATGGATCCGGACAGTCGAGTCGAGAGACATTAAACGGGGATTGGGACAGGTGTCGGTTTGATTGACTCCTTGAACGCCCAACGAATCGAAGTACGGTCCCGCCGCCCTACGCACTTCGTGACGTCGCCCGGGGCGCCTGACTCTGCGGTAAACGTTCCGGGCTTTCGGTCAGCGATCCGGTTGGCGTAGAGGGCGGCGTTCCGGGTGGTTGGCGTGCCGCCTTTCGTAAAGGCGGGCGTTCCGGTGGGTCGAAAGGTTGGGCGTGCCGCGCATGAAATGAGCGGCATTACCTGGAAGCCGCACACGTATTCGGCAGATCGAAAGCCCGACGACTTCGTCGTCGGCTTATCGACTACTAATACGCCTCAAAGGAGCCCATCATTTCTGTTCACTTCTCAGACACCCCGGAAGACACTGGCCCGGCGCTTGACCTCGAGGCCGTGCTCTTCCCTGCCCTGCGCTCGAAGCATGGCAACCCAGCACCTGACGCCGTCCTCCTCCGCGTGATCGCAACGGGCCTTTCCTCAAATCCTCCGATCCCTGCCGTCGTTATCCGCCGTTGGATCTCAGCTCGCGCCCGTAATGAACCGCTCGTCCAAGCGGCGGCGGCGAACCCTGCCCGGTGGTTCCGACTTCTGCATGCCGCACGCAAGTACCTCGCCTCGGCCCGAACGCCGGTCGGTATGGCAGACCTTCGGCTCCAGGTTGCCCGGCGCATGGTGGCCAGAATTGCCACGCCGATTCCCGCGGGAACCGTCAGCCACCAGCGCGAAATCCGGGCCAGGCACGCGCTTGCGATCATCGGGCTCCAGCAGATCGAGCTCGGCTACGAGAGCATCGTGGTCTCGGGCACGTGGCTCGGTAGCCGCCTCGGCGTGACTCGCAATACGGCGATGGCCGCCTTGAAGACTCTAGAGAAGGACCTCGGATGGATCCGCCGCGTCGGTCAGCGCGGGTCCGCGCTCAAGTGGAAGCTGACGAAGTTCGTCGGCCCACAAGGCGACGAGCTCCGCGAAAGAGCCTTGCTGCACGGTGCGGCCGTCGACGCGCTCGCCTCGATGAGTTACGACGAAGACCGCCTTGCGGAGCTGGTCGCCGCGGCTGGCCACCCAGCCTGGAGTTACTCCCGGGCACGGAGGGCGCCCGGCTCCGAGGAGCTCGTGCAAATCCTCGGCTCACGAGCGTGGGTTGCCGCGATCCACCACTACGCCGCCCTTTCTCCCGAAGAAGGCCTCGGCCTCCCGAAGGCAGCACTGTCGAAGATGAAACGCCAGGTCAACGCTGAGCTCCCTGCCGTCTTCGACCGGCACGCCCCTCTCCTCGAGGCCCTCGACGCCCACGCCGCCGCGTCCGGCGCGATCGTCTACCGTGCCGAACGCGATGCGCTGGCGGCCGCGGAAGCCGCGGTCGACCGCGCGCGCATTGCCGAATTTCGAATCGTGAACGCGGCCCGCCATGCTGCCCGAAAGGCGCTGGCTGCCGTTCTCCGGAAAGCATGGTCCGACCGTGGGCCGCTCGGGCGGGTTCCCGAGGATGTCGCCGAGTTGGCGGCATGGACTGGCGAGGCCGCCCAGATCGTGGCGGAGGGTGGCCTGGTTGTCCAGCCTTCGGATCTGGCCAGCGCTCGGGAGTTCCTCGCGAATCACGTTATCTATCGCGGTTTTGACGCGGCGAAGGCCGCGAAAGTAGCCGGGTTTGTCTTCCGTGATGCGCCGGCTGCGGCCTAACTTTTCCGGCCGCACACGTAGTAATCAGGAAGAGGCTGCTCCCCTCTCCCCAGGTGTCGGCGGGTGTCAACCTCCCCGCCGGCACCGTTTCTTTCCGGGGCAGACGAGAGCAACCAGGAGCACAGCATGGCCAACGCAACCCATTACGACACGCTTTGCGTGGCGCCGACGGCGCCGCCGGAGGAGATCAAGAAATCTTGGCGCCGGCTCGTACGGAATTTTCATCCAGATACCGCTGGTGACGCTGGGGTTGTTATGACGCAGCGGCTAAACGCCGCTTACTCGATCGTCGGCAGCCCGGATTCTCGCCGTGCGTATGACCGCGACCTTCTCCTGGACGCCGAACCGCAGCCTGAGGCGTCGCACCAGCCGGCGCCGCAGGCGTCGCACCAGCCTCAACCGGCCACTGCACCGACCGCCCCGAGAGCGCCCGCGGCGCCCTCCTCCCCGTGGGAGCCCGAGCGCTATCGGAGCCTTTGCAAGATTGCGCTGGTCTGCTTGGCGATCATTGGCATCGGAATCATTGTGGGCGCCGCGTCCCTGAATTCCACGCACTCGTCGATCTGGCTGGCGCCGATCGCCGCAGCCGCGATTTTGACTGCGGCCCGCCAGAAGATGGCGAGATGGAGGGCCGCGGTCCTCGGGATCGCGATCGTCGCGGCACCGCTTGGAGCCATCGGAGTGTGGGTCTTTTCGGGATGGCTCGCTGACGCAGGCCCCGTCGCGCTAATCGCCCAGGCGCTGGTCGCTTCGGCCGCGTTCGTTGCCCACTCGGTGGGCGTACCGATCCGTGCGCTTCGCGCCGCCAAGCCCCGCAAATAACTGCTCAACAACCGGAAGAAGAAACGCCATGTCCAAGATCAATCGAGCATCAAAATCCGCCGTCAAGTTGATCCTCGGGATCGTGATCGTCGCCGTTATCGGGATCACGATTCTCAAAAGCTGGGGCTGGATCTAGCCAGAGCGGGCCGCACGCACTCCCGGATCGCCATCCTCGCCGACCCCCGACCCCCGATCCGAACCCTGCGCAGGCGGTGTGACACCCAATCGAGTGCTATCCGAACTTTCCTCAAGGCCGGTATATTGCAACCACACCATTTCCCGATTGAAGGCCACATGAAACCCTCTATCCGCGCCGCTGCTGTTGCTGTTGCTATCTTTGTCGCAATCTCGCTTACCGGCTGTGGCTCGCAGAATGTGAGCCGTGACAGCGCCTCCGTCAAGTGCGCTGATTTCCTCAAAATGTCGCCGAGCGATCAAAGTCTCTACGACCCGGACAGGGGAAATATCATCACCTACACGTCAGAGGGAGCCTCCTCCGAAGCCTGGATAAAAGCGGCGCGTCGACAGTGCGCGCTGAAAGGCAACTCCAATAAGACCCCAAAATCGGTCATCGCAGCTATTTCGCAAGGCACATGCTCCACCTTCGCCACCCTGAGCCTCAAGGCGAAGGCGGAATGGGCCGACGCAACTCAGCAAGAAGGGGGCTGGAGCTCGGCTGGCCTGACGAATGAGCAGAAGGCTCTCGCCATGACCAAAATGTGCGCGAAAACGTCAGCGGACACGGTAGATCTCGCCGCTTCAGGTTTGGGCGGTCTGTCCAGTAACCCCATCGTTTTCGCTCAATTCGTGGGCAAGGACGCCGGATGGAGCGGAATCACTTGGACCACGTCAACCGTGTTGGGCTACACGTCTCAGGGGCGCCTCACAATTGGCCCTACGCTCCCGAAGGGCGAGAAATTTCACCCGCTAAATCTCAAGCTCTCAGTAGGGACTGCGTGCGCGTTTAACCCAGACCTTGACGCCGTATTCCCTGCACTATTTGTGGCGACAGGAACAACTGCCAATACGAAGGCAGTGGTGTCGGGCAGTATTTCCGTGCAGCAAACTAATGCGCCAGGTATCACGGATGCGGTGGCGGAAATGATATTTACGGATGGAACGTCCGCCTGCTCTGACAAGACGGGAGGCACGGTTGGAGAGCAAAGCGGCACCAAACTCGATCCGGGCAATTCTGTCACCACCCCCACATTCATCATCGTCCACAACTACTACGCGCCTCGCTACCCATCAGGCGCATCGGTCGAACTGTCGAGATTCGAGATTAGACCGGGCCTCTCACTCGGCGGTGAAGATCCCGATGCGAGCGTCACCTCGGCTGACATCAACCTTTCGGCTGTCCACTAGACAAACCCACTCGCTCAAGTCCGCACGTGCAGCTTGCCTGTCTGACTGTGTCCCAACATTTCCTGGGGTGATGACCTTATTCGCAGTGAGAGATCGAGCTCGGTGGTCTGCTCGAACCTGTTCAGTTACGCAACCGGCAGGGCAGAAGCGGCAACGGACTGGCTGCCGTGCCTGGGGCGTTTCGTTTGGTGATCCGCTTAGAGGCGGCCACCAAAGGGAGCAGAGCACCAGGCTGCGAACTACAGACACGCGCTCGAGGAGCTGCGAGCCACCATCGCCGAGACCGCCACTACTGTGTCGCGATAGTCCTCAGTATCGGCACAAGTTTGTCGCACATGCCGGCGGGCAGTGAGGACTTCCCCGTCAGTCGGCTGTCGGAGATCAGGAGCAGCAGGGAAGGGAACGTCTCCAGGTTGGTCGCCGGGACGTCCACGGCACAGGTGACGGGGGAAACCCCTACCTTGGCGCCTGACCCAAGCGACGGCGCATCCGTCACAACAGGGGTTTGATCCTGGAACGCTACAAACTTCGAGATGTCTACTGTTGCAGGGCTGTCACTCCTACTCGACGCTGATATGACAACGTCAGTGCCACCGATCGAGTACGCGCACCCACCGTCGTTCATCGAGGGGAACGAGCTGTAATCGACGCTGGTCACAAGTCCGGAGGCTGCGTTCACAGTTGCCGCAGTGGGGCACGCGTCACCGGCACGCCAAACACTGCCAGTACCGCCGAAAGAGTCGCGCGCAACAGGCGCAGCAGGCGCTGACGGTGCGGCCGCCGCCGGGGTGTCGTTCGGAGGGTTGCTCGCGCTATCACTGGCTGACCCTCGGGCACTGCATCCGACGAGAGCCAGAACCACTGCTGTCGCAGCAACCAGCGAAATGAACCTGCTCATCGAACCTCCACGGGAACTGTGCCTGGGCTGCTGACCAACTCGAGGTCCGCGCCAGATCAGAAACTAGCATGACCGGACACGCCAAGCTCTCCTGGCTGTTCAACACCGAACCCACCGCCGCCGCATCCTGAAGCTGGACCGCATGAATTCGACGCCCTCCCTGCCTCGTAAGTCCCCATGCGCGTCATGCCCGTTCCGGGTGAACGTGCCGTCCGGTATTTGGGGTCCGGAAGAATACGAAAAGCTTCCCCGTTACGACGGCGACATGGTCGGGCAGTCCCCGAAGGCGTTCGCCTGCCACCAGTTCGATGGGCCGTCGCCTGCGGCCGTTTCGCTGGCTGTCGAAGTGGGCGCTGCGGTGGACGATCCGGGGCGAGCTTCAGGCCCAGCGCTGGTCGATGATTTCGCGCGCGGAAAGCCCGGTGGCGGAGTGCCAAGATCCTGAGTGGTCCCGGGTCATTGGCTCTGACTCGATCCCCGGTTGCGCCTGGCAGACCCGCTGACTGTGTGCCTCTGCCGCGACCTGGGTCGCGTGGCCGCCTGTCACGAGGCCGTCTGCCGCCGTCTCGGAAGCATGGGAGAAGAGCGTTCCGTATTCCGTTGCCATGCCCGATCCATGCGCGGGGCGGCCTGGCTGACTCGGCACTGCGTGTGGCGGCGGCGGGAGCCGCACACGTAGTAGGCGGAGGCACCACCAATGAGCGCACGAGCAATTTGCCTGACCCGGTCCGCGACCGCCGGCACCCTGACGCTGACCGCGATCGGCGACGTCGACGCCGAGGAGCTCGGCGTGGATCTCCGCGCGCTCGATTTTGTGGCCACGCCGGCAGGGATCGTGCTTGTGGCGCCGGTAGACGAGATGGACGCGGCGATCGAGCAGCTGCGCACCTGGGGCTACGACGTCGTCGTCGTTTTGGCGGGTGCCTGATGCCTAGTGTGAAGACGGTCGTGCGGTGGATTCTCCGCCGCGTCTGGAAACTGATTGTTTGGGCCGTCGTCGGTTTCGTCGTCGCGATCCCCGCCGTCGTTATCGGCGATAGTGCCGGCCACGTAGGAATGAACGAGAAGGCATACTCCCGGTGGGCCCAGTGGTTTTCCGCGGTCATCTGGGTCACCGCGCTTCCGTGGCTGCTCTGGAACCTGCGCTTCATCTCCCCGTGGGAGCCAGCAGTTCTCCTGCTCGAGCTCCCGCTCGCCTTCTTCTTCTTTGCCCGTCGTTTCTCCGCCGATAGTGGTCGAGAGATGGGCGCCCGCCAGTTCTTCGCGGGGCTGAAAATGCTGACGCACTCCGAGGGAACCGTCGACGCCGAGGGTGTTACTACGCCAGGTCGGGTTCGTATCGCAACCGTCACCCAGATCGCTGCGGGAGTCGTTATGACCTTCGGTGTTCTGCTGGAGCTCTCGACGAAGGTGCCATTGATCCGCGACGCGATGAGCTCGCTCTCGCATTTGACGCCGTGGGCTCCGCTGATTGTGCTTGCGGGATTCTGGACGCTGCTCCCCGCCGCCGGGGTTGTTGGGGTTAGCCACGCTCGCGACGATGCCGGCGCGGCAGACACCGAGGCTCTGTGGGGTGCCTACCTGGCTGCCGTACTTTCGATCAGCCAAAACGAGTGGTTTTCGGGCTCCGGGGCTTTCGAATTCTCGCCCGCTCAGGACCGCCTCACGGTCACGAATGTGCCGATTGCCGCGCGTACCAAGCTCGACGCTGTCGAGGCCAAGTGCGCACTCATCATTCCCGGCTGGACCGTCATCTCGGCGACGTTCGACCGGGTCGAACTCGGCCGGATCGAGGACTTCCCCGAGGTGGCTGCCGCCCGCGCGGCGATGACGGCCTCCGCCGGGCTGGTCGTTGGCTTCCACGATCTCCCCGACTCAACCCTCCGCCCTGCCGCCGCCCTCTGGAAGCTCGCCGAAGGCCGCGTCACCGCCGCCCAAATCGACGCCCTCGCCGTCAGCCAAGGGCTTCGGCTGGTTGATTTCCGCGAATATCAAAACGAAGCCATCGTGGCGCGACTGGGCGGGCGCACGCAGCAGGTCCGTCGCCGGCTCGCCGGGCTTCTCGGTAAGGCCGAGCATGAAGTTGAGCTGGAAATCGCGATGACGGGAGGCCGGATCGAGACGGTGACCGTCGAGCGAAGTCCGAACCTTGGGCTGGAAGCGGAGAAGCGGCTCACGATCTGGCGGAATTTGATCGAAGCCATTCCTGGCGGGAGCAACGGCTGGATTGTGAACGATGACTCGATCACCGGACGCGTTGTCTTGACTTACGGCGAGCCGCGGGTTCTCCGCGAGATGGTGCCGATGGCCGAAATTCTGCCGCCGCACCTGGCTCCGGAAGAGTGGGCGACATTGCCGCTTGGTATCGACGCGGCCGGAAAAGTCGTCAGCATCGACCTGGCGAACGGCCCGCATAGCGTGATCGCCGGCCCGACGGGATCGGGTAAGACGGTGGCGCTGCTGCAGCTTATGGCGAGTGCGATCGCCCGCGGCCACCAGGTCGTATTGATCGATCCGACGAAGGGAGGTCTCGATTTTGCGGCCGTCCGCCCGTGGACCGTGGCGTGGGCTACGGAAAGCCTCGAGGCCGCGCAAGCTGCGATGGAGCGTGTTTACGCCGAGGTCGGCCGCCGGAAGGCAATCCTCGCCCGCGAAGGCGAGGTTAAGTGGAGCGACTTCTCTACCGAGGTCCGCGAGACTGAAAATGTTCGCCCGATCCTCATCGTTGTCGACGAGCTCGGCTCGCTCGTTCTGCTGGAAGACGTGCCGAAAGGCCTGCCGAAAACTGACCCGTATGTGGTCGAAGCCGAAACCCGTAACGCCGCGCGGTCGATTATTCGCTCGCTTCTCGGCCGTGTCGCCCGGGAAGCGCGGTTCGCCGGCCTGCACCTTGCCGTGGCGCTCCAGCGCCCTGACGCCGCGATCCTTGGCGGTGAGTTGCGCTCGAACCTGACCTCCGCCGTCCAGCTCGCCCCGCCCGGAAAGCCGATCTCGCGGGAGGCGATGACAATGTTGATCCCCGGCGACCAGGGCCCGGTCGCCTCCGCTGCGCTCTCCGAACTCGACGATGGTAAATCCCGCGGCCTCGCGGTCATCGCCTCCGACGGCGGCAAGGTGACAGGCTTCCGCGTCGCATACGAGCCAGCGAAGACGATCCCGGCGTTGCTCGAAGCGCTGGGCGTTCCGAAGCCCGACCCGTGGATCATCGGCGCGACGGCCACGACGGCTCTCCCTGTAATTCCTGTAGAGGTGGAGCCGGAGTTCCGGCTTCTGATATCTGACCAAACCGTTGTAACCGAGGACCTCGGCGTTCTGGAAGTCGACTTCGATTTCTCGGTCGTCGACGACTTCGATGAAGACCCACCAGCACCACCCGCGAAGCCAGCCGCGTTCGCGTTTTCATTCGACGACTGACCAACCACCGAAAGGTTTCAACTATGTATGTTCTCCTCTTCGCTCTCGCCGTCTTCCTCGGCGCCGCTTCAGTGCTCCTGACTTTGCAACGGCTCGTTCGCGTTCGCCAATCACGGATTGTCGCCGCGTTCCTGCCCCTTCTCGGCCTGTTCTTCTACGGGGACGGGACGCTCGGGCTCCTCCTGATCCTGCTGAGCGTTTGGACGACAGGTCGCGCGATCGCGGCCTGCCTGCCTGCGGGCACAACATTTCGTGACTTCGTCGCGGCGCTTCGAACATCAGGGAATCGCCGTCTCTTCTCGCACGTTTTTCACTTCGTGGCAATGACGATCGCCAGCATCTTTCTGCTCTTCAAAGTGAGCGGCGGTGGAGATCCAGAAGTGAAGGCCCAGGTGCTCGCAAAGCGAATCGTTGCCCGTGACGGGATGCTAGAAGCGCGCCGGGCGATCCCCGGAGCGCTGGGCTTCTCCCGGCTGCACTGGACGCTCTGCGGCGTGGCCGGCGGTATCTGGATTGTGTTGCAGCTGGCCCACCGGGCGACCTTCGCGACTACCTTCGCGGCCTCCGTGCCGGCGGTCCTGCTCGCTGCGGTGTGGCTCCTTTACGGGCGCTGCCCCAAGCTCGGCTGGGCGAAGAAGCGGGCTCGTACTTCGGTGGCCACCGTCGATGGTGCCGCTGATGTAGCGGAATCAGCGCATGGCTAAGGCGCTCCGCACCGCAGCCGAGTTCGCTCTCGGGCTCCTTCTGGCCAACCACCGTGCCTGCTTCCATTGCGCTGCCGCCGGGAGAGGGGAGGCTATCCCGGCTGGTGTCTAAACGATGGACCTCAACAGAAAGACCGCCGGGCAATCCGGCGGTCTTTCTTAGCGTTGCTCAGCGCCAATTTAAGCCCTCGGCAACCCGGCAGCAACGCTCACTCGCAGCGCGCGAGAACGCCGCCAGATCAAGCTCAGGCAGCCGCTCTGCGGCATTCGAGCCGCTATGCGAACCGGGAAGCGGTGGCCTCACCAACCGGGGCATCCTCGCCGCTCGGCCGCCCGTCCCTATGCCGGGATCGCATCCAGGACCGTCTTGACCGCGGTTTGCGCCACGTCATGGAGCCCGGCGAGGGCCTGCGTAAAATCAGTCAACGGCGGCAGGCCCGGGATTGTCGACAGGATCGCGAGAACGACGCCAGCGACTAGGAACACTTGCACGGTCTTGACGACCGTTGCGACGGCGTCTCCTGCTGCGCGGATCACAGCGACCGCGCAGCAGAGAAAGCCTCGAACGCGGCGCGACGAGCCCGCTCCATGAGCGCCGCCTCCTCGTCCTCGTGGAGTGAATCGAGAAGGGCCGCGGAGGTCGTCTCGCGGAAGATCGCCTGGACGATCGGCGCGAAGGCCTCCTGAACGAAGACTGCGCGGGCTGCCGGGCTGAGCCCGATGCTGGAAAGTGAGCTCTCGAGCTTCACGGCCTGGCGGGCGGCGTCTTTCAACGCGGGGAAACTGAGGAAGATCGCCTCTTCGAGAGCGTGGTTACGGGTGCGCGCGGTGCGGAGGGCGGTCTCGCGCGCGGTGCTGGCGGTGGTGATTTGGGTTGAAGTGTCAGTGTCAATGATGCTCATGATTGTGGCCTTTCGGTTGCTCGGTTGCTCGTGCTCTAGTCGGGGAGAATATTTTTTCCCCCTACACCACATAGATGGAGCAAAGGTCTCAAAAGAAAGCCCGCAAACGGCAAATCCGAAGACCCCCATTTCGGGGCACAAGAATTGAGCCGCGGAGAGTCGATATCAAATACGTGCCAGCTGAGGTGACTTGCTCAACAGCCCCCGCGAGTGTGCAAGCGACCGGCGAACCGTATGCACGGAGACGCCAGCGGCGGCCGCGAGATCCTCGGTCGGCACCGAACGCCCCCCACTGAGGCCGTAGGCCGCGGCGAGCCACTCGCGGTCCCGGCCGTCCAGCGCCAGCATTGCCGACCGGACGTCGAGCTCGCGCTCGACCTGAGCCTCCCAGCCCGCCGAATCGCCCACCATCTCGCCGACCCCGTCCTCGACGTCCAGCGAAAGCATCGAGGCGATCCCGTCGCCGTCCGACCAGGCGACTCGCCGCGCCGCGCGGGTCGTCGAAACTATCGGCAGCGACGCTTCGAGGCCAGCTTCTCCGCCCCAAACCCGGCAGCTCGCGAACCAGCCGAGGAGCGTCGCGCCACGGGCCGGATCGTAGGAGCGAATCGCGTGGACTGCCCGCTCGCCCGCAGCCCCCGCGCGATCATCTGCGGCTGCCTGGCTTGGGGCCTTCGACCGAGCGTTTGCCACGATGAGGCTCCAGTAGGCCGTCAAGAGCGCGTTGCCGGCGAGCAGTCCCGCCCGAGCCTCCTCGGCGGTCGCTTCCGGTGCCCGCCCGGCGGCCAGCTGGGTGACCAGCTCCTGGTGACGCTCTGGAGTGAGTTTGACCCCGGCTGGGATCTGGTGGCTGGTGGAAAATTTCTGCTCGGTCATGGTGGCTCCGCTGCTCTGGCGGAAGCGCGAGTGCGCCTCTCAGAGGGGAGACATGCGGCGGAAATGGGCCGTTTAGAGGCCGGCAGCGAAAATCGGTCGAGAAATCTTTCCCGGCCCGTGTGCGCAGTCAGTGCGGAAGGGTGCGTTGCACCAAACGGCACGCATGTCATAACGGTTGACATGAGGCCCGGCACGCTCAACGGCACGCCAACCGTTACGGCCGACCCAACGTCACGCTCCACGGCACGCCCGGCGGTCCGGTTACCTTCCCGGCACGCTCGGCTTCGCGAGCCGTGCGACGGAGTGCTAGGTGAAGTGCGCGGCGTGACGGTCTGGCGTCGAGGGCTGCGAACCGAAGCGCTTGTTGAGACGGCCTAGCGAATAGGTCTGCTTGCCGGGTCGGGGTGATGGGTTGGCGAATAGGGACTCAGATCGGCGCACCGAGCGAAGCGGTCGCCTGTGCGGGGCGCTTATGAGTGGCGTGCTGGTGGTTGGCATGCCACGGCCCGCTGCCCGCCGTTCGCAGGTCCACTATCCGGCATTGCGCCGAGCGGCCGCACAGCGAGCCGCACACGTACTAACCGGCGCTGGCCTTTTCCGGCGCTACCATCGACAGGAGACCCAGATAGATGAGCAGTCCTACTAAAAACCGCCCCGGCTACGCCGCGGTCCAGCGCCCAGTCAAAACGGCTAAGGGGATCAACATTGCCTTGCGGTGGATGCGTGTGACCCCGGCAAATGCCGCTGGTCCTTCTGCCGGGCCGCTCGAAACGACGGAGAGCAGGATGAACCAACTGAACAACGGAGAAGGAATCCGCGTCATGGCGGAGATTGAATCCGTCCCGTATAAGCCCACAACCGATTGGGACGACCCCAACTTCCGTGATTACCCCGAGGAAGGGGACCCCCTGCGTTTGTACAGTGAGGTCCGCGTCAGAAGCAACGACGCCGATGACGACGCTTCGGAGCGAGTCGCAGACTTCAAGCTTTACCCGGAGTGGCCTGAGCTCAAGCACGGCGATGCCGAAGAGATCATCGACGCCGTAATCGCTTCGGCCGCGAAAATCGGGGTCCTCCTCACGCTCGCAGGGGAGGAAGACTCGACCAATGGGAACTTCTTCGGAATCTGGTTCTTCGCGAAATTCCCGGAATAGCCTCCGAAACAACTTCGCCCCGGCTTGCCAAGAGCCGGGGCGATTTGTCATTTCGGAGCAGGGTTGAATATCACCGCCCGCCCCTCTAAGACACGCTCGCAAGGACGGCACGCCTGGCGAGACGGGCAGACGAATCGGGTGGCAGCGTGACGATGCGCTCGTCGGTCAGCGTGACGATGCCCTCGCGTCGGTCAGCGTGCCGGGGTGAGCGGCCCCACGGGTGGCGATGGTCGGGTCTCTGTGTGTGCGCGATCCGCCGCCGCACACATAGGTGAGTGAAGTGATCGGGCATCTCGCCCGGCCTCAGCCCTCGAGCGAAAGAGACCTGCCCACATGACTACTGTTTCCCAGCGGAAGCGTCGCCCGCGGCGCCTTACTCGCATCCTCCGCGGTTCCACCGGCGCGATCGATCTCACGAGCATCATGGTGGGTGTGCTTGTCATCGGCATAATCGGTGGCGTCATCGGTGCTTCGGTGACTACGGTCATCCCGTGGGCGCAGGACTCGGCTGCCAAGAGTGCACTCCTCTCCGTGAAGACGGCCGAATCCGTCTACTTCGTGAGCCACCACTCCTTCGGCTCTTTGGCCGAGCTCCAGGCTCCCACCGCGTTCGCAGCAGACGTTGGCGGCGGCCCGGGTCGCCCGGGTGCTTCGGTTGCCGCGACCGTTGCTGGCGCGCCGCTTTTGCCGAAGACTGAGTCGATTCTGATTTCTGCCGGGCCTGGGGGCTGGATTGCGAGCTCGGAGAGCAGGACCGGCACCTTCTTTTACCTGAGCTCAGGGTCGCAAAGCGGTCCGACAACCGTTCTGCCGGTCATCGCAGGGCTGCCCGCGCCGGGCGCGGTCGCGCCTCCTGCGTCGGGACCGAGGGTCATGCAGAGCAATGGCCTGGTTACGATCTTCTCCGCACCGACGGGCGTTCAAGGGTTGAAAATCTCTGTGACCGTCCCGTCTGAAATCACCGGCCCGGGGAAAGCGAGCTTGGGATCGCAGCGGGCCTTTGCCGCGAGCTACGGCGACACCGCCAGCGACTGGGTCGCCAGCGAAGGGCGCGCCAGCGGCTCAGAAACGACTTTCGATTTCGTACTCTCGAAGACGGCCGCGGCTGGAAATCCGGTCTGGGGCTTCACGCCCATCCTTCCGGGGAATGCAGGGGCAGAGAGTGGGACTTACCCGGTCACGACTCGGATCACGGCATCCGTACCCCTGACCGGTCAGACGACCACATCCGTGCAGACTCCGATGACTTTCTGGGCACCGACGCCCGGCGCCATCTCCGCTACCGGTGCCGCCACGACCATCGCTTTGATCTGGTCGGCATCGCCGGTCGCGACCGCGGGCACCCGCTACGAGATCTACCGGGGAACCAAGCTCGTTGCGACGGTCAACGGCCTGACATTCACCGATTCGGGCCTCGCACGGGGGAAGACATATACGTACAAGCTGCGCGCGATCCTCCCCGGAGGAACTTTCAGCCCGTGGACCGAACCGGTGGACGCCCGGACCGTCTAACTAGGCGAGCAGCCATCCAACCATCCCCTCAGAGAAACAGCCGCAGCCCGCGGCTGGTAGTCCATCCCTATAGAACGGAATCAGCCATGCTCAATCGCTCAACACTCGCACCTTCAAACGTCCCGATCCGTCTTCCCGGCGGAAAGCCTGGCTTCGGCATCCGCTGGAAGCTCCGGGTGCCACGAGAATCGCCGTCGACTCCCTCTGCCGGGCCGGTTGCCGGGCTGGAGCCGCTCGAGCGCGAGAAGGTGCAGGGGCTCGTCTCCAAATCGAGCCTCGCGGAGCTCCTGAAAATCCATCGCTCTCGGGAGGGCTCGACAAGCCTTCGGGAGCGCGAGGCCGGCGATGTGGCGGCCGAAGAGGCCATCGATCGAGGATCTCTGGGGCCGGCAGTCTCGAAGCTTCTGGCGGATGATGACTCTGGAATGCTGACGGTCCACGACGCGATCCTCCAGGCCATCCTCGAAGAGGCGCCAGAGGAGCCACGGGAGTGGGCGCCGACCGCGCCGAAGGAATGGAGGCGGCGCTACTAGCGCGGCCGCATCCGAAACGATCGCCGGCTCGCTCCTCATTGCGGGGAGCGTGCCGGCGTTTTGTGTGCGGGCGGTGTGCGCGCCGCACACATACAGAAGGACGCCTCGAATCGGGGCGTTGATCGTCGCGCTCGCGCTGGTCTCAACTTTCGTAAGGAACCCAACACCGCATGAAGTCTCTCCTCTCAGCCAGCAACACCGCTAAGGCCCGCGTCGCATCGATCAAGGAGCGCGGTGGAGTGCTCGCCGTCCTTCGCACCAAGGGTGGAGCAATCGACCTCGCGAGCATCATGGTCGGTGTTCTCGTCATCGGCATCATCGGTGGCGTCATCGCCGTCGCCGTGTTCGCGGTCATCCCGTGGGCGCAGAACGAAGCCGCCAAGGGTGCGCTCGAGTCCGTGAAGACGGCCGAGTCCGTCTCCTACGCCGCTGCCGCAGGCAACGGAACCGGCAAGTTCGCCAGCTACGCCGACCTCGTCGACGGTACCGGGCAGCTTGGTGGCAAGTCCGTCATCCAGGACAGCAAGCTCGTGAACATCGCGCTGAGCGACAACGGCGACGCGTTCATCGCACTGTCGCAGTCAGCGACCGGCGACCAGTTCTTCATCACGTCGGAGAACCCGTCCACCGTGCTGACGTCGAGCACCGCGGACCAGGCAATCCTGACCGCGTTCATCGGGGCGCACACGGGACTTACCGTGCCGACGGTCACCCCGTAGTCACACCCGCCTAGCCTCACCGCCAGGTAACGCCGAACGGCGGGATTCTTCCTTCGGGAAGATCCCGCCGTTTCTGCGTTCTGGATCGGCAGGTCAGCCGCCGATCGTGAGAAAGAGCACGTACTCGCCGCGGACGTCGATCGCTAGGAGACCGCCGCGCTGAAGCGCGGCGAGTTGCGAATCGGAGATCACGGCGATCGCGCCACCGTGGCGGAGTTGCGGGTCCGGGGCGCCGGAGCCGGTGCTGGGCGGTTCGGGTGCGCCTAGATCGGCGGGGAATCGTGCCCAGCTGAGTTCGGATTCGGGATATGCCGCCGCTTGGACTACGCGGGCTTTCGTCAGAATGCTCATGGTTAGGGCATGCGCGGGGGTGTAAGCGTGTTTGGGCGCCGAGCCCGTCGTCCTCCGCCGTTACCGTTCTGTGATGCTAACGATATTCCACGCGGTTTCCATCATCGCAGAGGAATACTCATATAAGGAGTTGTGTGAGGTTCCAACCCCTGATTGGCCAAAAGCCCCGGAAACACGGGGCACTGCCGTCTCCCAGCCAGGTACCCCTCTAATTCTTATTTCCATAATTCGGAGGTAATGGTAGGGTCACGTCCCGCTGAGTGGTGGAGTTTCTCAACACCGTGCGGGTCAGTTGTTTTAGTTTAGGCGGCGGCGAGTTCTGGGAGGATCACCGCCTCG